>JBFGLM010000007.1:0-125991 GCA_041576165.1 Acidimicrobiia bacterium | reverse complement strand
GTCGACGCGCCGGACTCGCCCGGGAACCTCTATTACCAGCGAACGGCGCCGAAGCCGCTAGCCCTGCGGCGCAGCCGCGCCCGACGGATGTGGAGCCGGGCCGCGCTCACATATGCTCCCTCTCCCACCCGGCAGCCGAGCCTCCTCCCGACGCCCTCGCGGGGCCCCTCCGGATCCTGCGTTGCGTCGGTGCCAGGGTCTGGGGCCGGTCCAGGTGACTAGCCCTGACGGGCAGGAAGACTTTGGCTCGCGGGTTTTCGAGCGACGTGCCGAAGCAGTCTCCGTCAGCCGAACCGAAGGTCATGTTTGTGACGCCACGCCGCCCGAAGTCTCATCGCCCGTTCTTGCCGGCGAGCATCGCTTTCCTCAGCAGCTTGCTGGTCTTCTCCATGCTGGGCGTCGCGGGGGCCGGCGCACAGGATGACACGCTCGCCACCGGCAATACGTCTGACGCCGCTTGGGCCACGGCCGACAGCCTCTCGGGCGTGATGAAGACCGCCGACGAGCTGCCCGACTACGCAAATCCGGCCGTGGCCGAGCTCGATTCGGTCACGCCCGACGTCGTTGGGGGCTGGAACGATGCCACGAGTGTCGTCTTCTCCGAGACGTCCTATCCGGGGTCGCTGACCAACGTGAAGGCTCAGATTGGTGCCTGGGCGTACTGGGCGGCAGGATTCCGGGGCGACGGAATCGACATAGCCATCATCGACTCGGGTGTGGTGCCTGTGCCCGGGCTGAGCGATCCGGAACAGATCATCAACGGTCCCGATCTTTCGTTCGAGTCCCAGGTCGATCCGCTGCGCTATATGGACACCTTCGGGCACGGAACCCACCTCGCCGGCATCATGGTCGGCAACTCCGTGGGCACGAAGGGCATAGCCCCGGACGCCCGGCTGGTCAGCCTGAAGGTTGCTGCGCATGACGGGGCGGTTGATGTCACGCAGGTGATCGCAGCCATCGACTGGGTGGTCCAGCATCGCAACGATGGGGACCTGAACATCCGGGTACTCAATCTCAGTTACGGAACGCAGTCGACGAATGCCTATGAGTCCGATGCGCTGGCCCACGCTGTCCAGCAGGCGTGGGAGGCCGGCATCGTGGTCGTGGCGGCCGCAGGCAACGACGGACCTGGTGTGTCGCTTCGAAGCCCGTCATACAACCCATCTGTGATAGCGGTTGGTGCAGTTGATGGTTCCCTGCTCGAGACCGACCATGACCCAGTCGCAGCGTTCTCCAGCTGCGGCACCGATCAACGCAATGTCGACGTCGTCGCGCCCGGCCGGTCGATCGTGAGCTATCGCAGCCCGGGATCCTTCGCCGACGTCCACTACCCAAGAGCCAGGGTGGGCTCCAACCTCTTCATGGGAAGTGGCACGAGTCAGGCGACCGCCGTTGTGTCGGGTGCAGCTGCGCTCATCCTCGATCAGCGTCCAGATCTGACGCCTGATCAAGTGAAGGCTCTGTTGATACATACAGCGACCGATCTCCCGCAGGCCGGTGCCCCGTGTGCCGGTGCGGGATTGATCAACCTGGCAGCCGTTCGCTGGACCCCTGCCGGATCCAACACCCAGTCCCATGCCGGTACAGAAGGCGACGGGCCGTTGGACGGCACCCGCGGCGGCGCACACGTCGCCTTTGGCGACCACATCCTCAAGGGCAACTACGACATCTTCGGAGCACCGCTGAATCCGTCCGCCTGGGCCCGCCTGGCGGAGATGGGTGCGACATGGCAAGGCGGCGCCTGGAACAGCAACGTGTGGGCGGGCGCGGATTGGAGCGGCTACTCGTGGACCCATTACACGTGGGAGTCGGTCAGCTGGAACGCTCCGACCTGGACCGGGCACTCGTGGTCGGGCGACGAGTGGTCGGGCGGCTCCTGGTCGGGCGGATCGTGGTCGGGAGGTTCCTGGTCAGGGGGTTCCTGGTCTGGGGGATCATGGTCGGGAGGGTCGTGGTCCGGCGGGAGTTGGTCCTGACCCTTCCGGGGAACAAACACGCAGTGGGGGCGCCTCTGCCCCCCGCTGTGTGACTCACTGACACAACCGAGGAATCGAAGGCCCCGCGGATTTGAGTCCAAGGCGCGCATAGGGCGTTGGACACATTTGTCGGGCTTCCCCTTTCCTTACCCCGCCGGATTGGCTACGTTGAGGATCCCTGGCGGCCACTTTGGGTGCTCAGAGAAGCACTGTCTGAAGGAAGCCGCTCCTTGCATCAGCACAAGCGCCCACAACAAAGCACCCGCATTCGCGACTCACTGGCGGTCGGGAGGTTCACGCACGGATACGCGGCGGCCGGAGTCGCCGTTGTTGTCCTGCAGATGATCGTCCCCGACGGTACGTACCGCGCCGCGCTCTCGGTCCTGGCCTATCTCGCCTCCACCGCCTTCATGGCGCTCGGCGTCCGGCTGCACCGACCGACTCACCCCCTCCCCTGGCGAGCGCTGGTCCTGACCACCGCCCTGGTGACCGTGAACCTCGCCCTGTGGTTGCTGGTGGAGATCGGTGCGGCAGGCGATTCGGCGTTCATGCTGATGGACGGATTCAAGCTGGCTGCCATCGTCGCATTGGCCGTGTCGGTTGCCGGATTTGTGCATGTGCGGCGCACGACTACGCGGCGCGACACGCTGCTCGATGGCACCCTGATCGCCGGCGGCGGCGCCATGATGTTGTGGCAGTGGTACATCCTGATACAAGCCCGCCGAGCTCCGGGCGTGCAGCCCGACGAAATGGTTCCGATCATCCTGGCGGGGCTGATGCTGACCGTGGGTCTGACCTTCTATCGCGTGGTGGGCGGCACCCGGAACTTCTCCACCGCGGCCCGCTACCTGGTGGCGGCTTCGGTTTTTGCCGTCGTGGGCCAGGGCGCCCTGATTCTCACCGACGCCGGGGCTGGTCCGGCCCGCTGGACCGATTTCCTGTGGATGCTGGCGCCAATCCTGGCCGCCGCCGCCGCTCTCCATCCCTCAATGCGCATACTCGCTACCAACGTGAACGCCCGCCAGCGTCTGGCGCCGCGTCTAGTGATTGCGGGAGCGGCGTTACTGGCAAATCCGCTGCTCGTCATCATCCAGCTCCTCGATGGCACGCCGGCCAGGCGGACGATTCTGATTGCCGGGATGGCAATGGGAAGCGTGGCGCTACTCGGCCTCTGGAAGGTGGGACGTTTGGTCGTCCAGCTCGACGCCGCCCGCACCGCGCTGGCGCGAAGCGAGCGGCGCTTCCGGTCACTGGTGCAACGCGCCTCTGAGGTCGTTGCCGTGCTGGACATGACCGGTCGGTTCTCGTACGTGAGTCCTGCCACCAAGACGCTGATTGGATTGCCGGCCAAGGATCTAGCCGGCACCAACCTGATCCACCTGGTAGTACCACCCGACCGCGAGATGTTCGCCGGGTTCTGGACGGATGTGTGCGCAGCTCCAACCGGTGAGGCCATGACGATCGAGCTGGGTTTGTTGAGCGGCAAAGACGAGCCGCTGCGAGCCGACATCGTAGCCATCAACCTGCAGGACGATGCCGACGTGAGTGGCATCGCTGTCACCATTCGAGACGTGACCGTACGGGCCGCTTTCGAAGCGAAGTTGCGCCATCTCGCCACCCACGACTCGCTGACCGGGCTCGCCAATCGTGAATTGTTCCGGGATCGAGTGGGTACCGCGCTGCAAAGGGCCAAGCGTTCGGGCAAATCCGTGGGCGTCGTCTTCATCGACCTCGACGATTTCAAGACCATCAACGACAGCCTGGGCCATCTGGTCGGGGATGAACTGCTCCAGGTGGTGGCCGCCCGGCTCATTGAATCACTCCGAGCCGCCGACACTGCCGCCCGGCTTGGCGGCGACGAATTCGCCATCCTCCTCGAGGCATTGTCCGACGAGGAGTCGGCGCATCGAATCGTCGATCGGTTGCAGCTGGCTCTGCGGCGGCCGGTGGCGATCGAGGGCCGCCCGGTCCACATCGGTGCGAGCATGGGTTTGGTGATCGCCGGCCCGGACGCAACGCCTGCAGACCTGCTGCGCAACGCCGACACCGCCATGTTCAACGCCAAGAACGCGGGCAAAGACCGCACCCATGTCTTTGAACCGTCGATGCACGTGGCCGCCCGCTCCAGGTTCGACATGAAGGCCGACCTGCACAACGCGCTGGATCGACAAGAATTCGAGGTCTACTACCAGCCCGTCTTCCGATTGTCGGACCGCACCATCCGCGGCTTCGAAGCGCTATTGCGCTGGAATCACCCGAGACGGGGCGTCGTGTTGCCGGGCGAATTCATCCCGCTCGTCGAAGAAACGGGCCAGATCGTGCCGCTCGGCCGCTGGGTAATGGACACAGCAGTCGCACAGGCGTCCGCTTGGGCACGGATGTATCCGCAGCTCGGCGATTTCGTGATGGGGGTGAACCTGTCCGTTCGTCAATTCCAGCAGGAGTCGATGGTCGATGACATTGCTGCCTCGCTGCGGGCCGGCCAGGTCGACCCGGACCGAATCGTCATCGAGATAACCGAGAGCGTGTTCATCGGCGATACGGAGGCGGCGGTCGCCCGACTCGAACAGCTCAAGAACCTCGGCGTCCAGCTGGCGATTGACGATTTCGGCACCGGCTATTCCGCTCTCGGCTACTTGCAGCGATTCCAAGCCGACATCGTCAAGGTCGACAAGTCGTTCGTGGCACCGCTCGGCAGAAGCCGGACCGACGCAACACTGACCAACGGCATTCTCGAGCTTGTCCGCGGTCTGGGGATCTCGACGGTGGCAGAGGGCGTCGAACGCCAGGATCAGGTGCTTGATCTGATTGCGATGGACTGCGACCTGGCACAGGGATTCCATCTCGCCATCCCCCGCCCGGCCGCCGGAGTGGAACGTATGCTCGATTCCATGCTGGCCGGACGGGCGGCCACCGCCTGAAGGGAGCGCCGGCCCGGTCAGTTGCGACGCTGTTCGGCCACCTCGGCCACGCGGCTGATCACCGCGGGATGCTGCCGCTGCAAATCCTGGAAGTCCCAGACCATCACCGCCGCCAGCAGCATCGGCGAGGCCGCAATGACGTCGGCATTTCTGACCTCACCGCTCAGCAGTGCCATCTCCCCGAGCAACTCACCTTCGCCAACAGCGGCAACAACGGTGCCGTCAACCACAACGTCCGCCTGCCCGTGCAGCACTACGAACAGCTTGAACCCCGACTCACCGCGATGGATCAGGATGGCACCTTCATTCACGTGGACCTTGATGCAGCGGTGGGCGAGCGCGTTGAGGTCCGCGTCGGCCAGCGGCGAGAATGCCGGGACGGACCGGAGTTCCTCCGCGGTAACCGGATCGATCAAAGCCCTCCCCCTTCCACGGGCTGGTTCAACCTACCCGCCGGGAGAATCGCCGGGGCACCACGGTCGCAGGAAGCCAGCGTACGCTCATTTCTCGACGAATCCGAAGAAGACCTCCCGCCACCGGTCGGCCGCATCGATGTGGGGACCATGACCCGAGCCGTCGAATGTCTCGCTCTGCACCGATCCGCCTGCGGCCGAGTACTCGGCAAGCACGTGGCGGATCTGGTCGACCTGGGGTTGTGGCGGATACACATCGGGCCCCGGCCAGCCGGGGATGATGCCGAGCTGGCCGAGGGTGCCCATTTCCCAGGGCGACGCGTTCGAAATGACGATGTCATCGGTCCCGTGCGTCCACAGGATCGGCGGCTTCGGGTCAATTGCGACGATCGACGACCAGTTGCAGTACTTGCCCGATAGCGCGTTGAGGATGCCGCGAGTGCCGGGTGCGAACCCGGGCCAGTTGTCGCTTGCCGTCGCATCGCCCGGGTACCCATCGTCACCGGTCTCGGACTTCAGCACCTCTGCGACGAGAATGTCCTCCCGCGCCGAGTCCATCTGAAAGGACGGCGACCAGTACGAGGTCCGCATGACCGACCGGGGCGAGACATCGGTGTCCGTCGAGGTGTCCCCGTCGGCCAGCCGTTGGGCGAAGTCGGGATTGCCGGCTCCCCCGCCCGAACCGGCAAAGTCATCGAAGGTGGGAGTGCCGGCGGCGTCTTTAGTGGCCCCGAACCCGAAGGGTGAGACCGGCGCGACGAACGTGAGGGACGCGACTCGGTCCGGACGGGCGATGGCGTACTCGGCGATCGCAGCGCCACCGGTCGACCATCCGGCCAGATGAACGGGCTGGTCGATACCGAGATGATCGACGAGCGCGGCAATGTCGTCGGCCCAATCCTTGAGGCCCCTGGTGGCATCGATCGGCTTCGGTTCAGAATCGCCAAACCCGCGCATGTCCGGCGCGATGATGCGCCAGCCGTCAGGGCCCTCTGTCATTATGTGCTCGAAGAACCGACCTGTGGAGAGGTTGCCGTGGATCATGACCACGGGTGTACCGTCCGCGGGACCCGTCTCGATGAAATGGGTCCGGGTACGAGCAGTTTCGACCGAGCGGGCTGCGACGCCGGGCATGAAATCCATTCGTGTTCTCCTCAGCGGGTGCCCGGAGCAACCTAGCTGCCAGAGGTCGGCGGTGGCGCTCTCCGCCGTCCACGACCCACCGAATCCACCCGCCATCACCCAGACAGTGGCCGCTCGCCTCCACCCCTAGGGTTCGTCCAGAGGAGGCATGCCATGAATGACTATTTCGCCGGATATCCGGGGTTGGAGTTCGAACGCAAGGAGCACGGGATCTTGCTGATCACGCTGAACCGACCGGACAAGCTGAATGCGACGGATGCCGCCACTCACAACTCGCTCAGCCGAGTGTGGCACGACATCCATGAGGATCCCGAAACCCGCGTCGTGGTGGTGACCGGGGCGGGCGAAGCGTTCTCGGCCGGAGGCGATCTCGATTGGATCGAGACCATGGTCAACGATTACGGCGGGATGCGGGTAGCGCTCAAGGAGGCCGGCGAGCTCGTATACCGGATGCTCCACTGCGAAAAGATCATCATCTCGGCCATCAACGGCATGGCCGTCGGAGCAGGGCTGGCGGTGGCGCTCATGGCTGATATCAGCATCATGGCGGAGGACGCCACCTTCACCGACGGGCATATCCGCCTGGGCGTTGCCGCCGGCGACCATGCGAATATCGTCTGGCCGTTGCTGTGCGGTGTGGCGAAGGCGAAGTACTACCTGATCACATCTGATTTCATCGACGGCAAGACAGCCGATCAGATCGGGCTTGTGTCCAAGTCGGTTCCCCGTGATCAGTTGATGGACGAGGTGATGCGCATCGCAGTCAAGATCGCCACCGGTCCCCAGGACGCGGCCCGGTTCACGAAGCGTTCGCTCAACCTGTGGATGCAGCATGCAGCCCCGGCTTTTGACGCCAGCCTGGCGTTCGAAATGCTCAACTTCATGGGGCCCGATGTGCGTGAGGGAGCCCGAGCGATCAAGGAGAAGCGACGGCCCGAATACCCATCGGCGCAATGAGGACCTGCGACGAAAGACCCTGTACGGTGGCACTCGAGCCCGGCACGATGACCTCATGACTGATGCACAAGAAGCCTGGCGGGAGATTGGTTCCCGAATGGAGTCCCTCGGGCTCAAGTTGCGGTACCACCTCGAACAGGAGCGTTCTGAGCACGGAACCGAAGTCGACGAGACGGCGGTGGACCGCCTGGCACGCGCCATCGACGACGTGGCCGATTCCGTCGAACACGCCATCAAGGACGAAGCCGTCAAGGCCGACGTCAAGGACATCCTCGCGGCTTTGCCCGGCGCACTGGCGGACACGTTCAACCACGTGGCCGCGGAGGTTCGGACGGCGCTGGAGAAGAGGGACGGCTCGCCGGACCACCTCGAGCAGGGGGATCCAGGTGGGCCTTCACGCGCCGACGAGTAGATCGCGAACATCTCGAGCCAGGCGAACCGCCATCGTCCCGATCTCAGGCGGCCGGTAGCTCCAAGCGGAAAGCGGAGAAACCGTTCTGGCGGTGATACGTGATATCACCTTCCATTAATCGAGCAAGCTGACGGGACACGGTCAGGCCCAACCCCACCGAACCGATTACCCCCGTCGGCGAGTGCGCTGTGGCATAAGGTTCGAACACTGCATAGCGCAGCTCATCCGCAATACCCTCACCGTCGTCCCGCACCTCGACCACGGCCCACCCCCCGTCTACGCTCCCCGTCACCTCGACATTCGGACCGCCATACCGCGAAGCGTTGGTCAGGAGATTCCGCAGGATCTGGCGGAGGCGGTGCGGGTCAGCCTTGGCGACAACCTCGCCTTCAAATGTCACCGTCGGTTCGGACGACAGACGCAGGCTGTCCAGAACGCTCACGACCGCGGTTTGCAGCTCGACCGTCTCGGGGCGCACATTGACCTTGCCGAGGTCCGCCCGAGCCGCCACGAGCAGGTCCTCGACTATGTAGCCGACATCCATGGCCTGATCGGCGATGACCGCGAGCAGGTCGTCCCGCTCCCGCTCACCAATGTTGCCCTGGTCCGCCCGTAGCTCTTCGGCGAGGCCGACCACAGCAGTGAGCGGCGTGCGCAGCTCATGACTGACGGTGGCCACAAATCGATCCTTGGAGTCGATCAACTCCTCGAGCCTTCGCTGCGCCATTCGCTGGTCACTGACATCAACCATCGCCACGACCACCCGGCTCCAGTCAATCACTCCGCGGGTCTGCGGGGCGGCCATCATCAGATAGCCGTCGATATCCAGCCCGTGGCCCGACCGCCCTCGCAGGTCCACCCGGAGCCAGGCCCGGCCCTCCCACACCGACATTATCTCTTCGATGATCGTTTCCGGGCTGTCGTCGACAATGCGATCCATGCTGAGCCGTCCGAGCAGGGCCTCACGAGGGAACCCAACAAGCTCCACTGCCGCGTCGTTGACGTTCTTCACCTCGATCAAGGACACCGCATCTCGAACCTTGTCGGGGTGTTCTGCGAGGTAGGCGCGCAGGTCGGCCACGCCCTCCGCCCGCAGTTGGTCAAGCCATTCCGCCAGCCCGGTCAAGTCCTCTTCCCAGCTCGCCACCGGCGAGCGATCGAACAGGTTCTGGTAGCGGCTCTCGGTGCCGCCTATCTCCTGTCTGGCCCATTCCATCAGATAGGTGCCGAACACGATCACCAGGTAGGCAACCACGCCCGAGATGACCGCCTCCCACGCCATCTCGTCCAGCGCAGTGATCCGTCCGATCGTCATAGCGCCTACTGCGGCTGCCACCACCACCAGCACGCTCCGCCTGTTCTCCGACAGCATGGCCCCGGCGATGCTCAGTCCGATGACACCGTACATGCCGTTGGTATATGTCGCTGCCGACTGGGCGACGACCACGTGGATGGCGATTATCACGATCGAAAGGAGGAGCACGGGGGCCGCGGTCAGCCTGCGCCGGAGTCGCAGCAGGGCGAAAACCCCGATGATGAGCGCGCTCATCCCGCGAATCAGTAGGCCCGGCTCACGCGCCAAGACTGCCGTCAACGCAATCAGACCGGCGATTGCCACGCTGGCCAATGTGAAGGCTCGAAGAAGGACAGTGTCGACTGGTCTCACACGACCTCAGTCAGATTTCGACCAGATACTATCGAACGACGTCGCTGGATCCCCATTCGCCCAGCGGGTTCATCGGTTGTGGCTTTGTCGCTGATCCGACTAAGCCTTGTCGACGGGAGCCGGCGCAGGGTTGCATACAGCAGCCGCTCAGAGGGAGATGGCAGGTGCGTATCGTTGTTCTGCTCACCGGTATAGTCCTGGTGGCAGCTGCCTGCTCGAGCGGGGACGACTTCCCTTCCGAGCCGGCGTCGGACGGCCCCACCACGGTCGCCGCTCTGGATTCTCCTACCGTGACCACGACCTCTGTGGACGCGACCGAGCCACCCACTGGCCCGGCTGTCGCAGTCTTGGGATTCGACGTCGCCGAGGGCTGGACCGCCACCGTGATTGGTGAAGGAGTCAAGCCGGTGTTGGCGCTGGACCCGGCCGGTATGCCGGGCGTCGCCTATCTGTTGGAGGACCTGCAGGGTTTCATCGCCTACGCATCTCTTGCGAGTGATTGGCAGACCGAGACGGTCACCGAAGGCTATTTCTACGGTCCGATCGGGCTGGCCTACACGCCAGATGGAATCCCATACATCGCGTACCACGACCACCAGGAAACCTCTTTCGTGCAGGATCTCGGCGACCTCACGATCGCGTTCCGCAACGAGACGAACTGGCAAGTGGAGGCCGTCAACGACGACGGCCATGACGGCTGGGACAGCACGATCGCGATCGGAGTCGATGGGATAGTCCGTGCTGCCGGAATCGATCCCCAGCAGTTCGACCGACAGTCCGGCGTCGAGTACGTTGAGCTCACCGCCGGCGGATGGGAGGTCACCGAGATAGGGTCGGGACCCATCGCCTACGAGTACAACGTTTCGCTCGCCATCGGACCGGACGGCGAGCCCGGCCTCACGTATTACGACAACAACGCTCAAACGCTCCAATACGCCACCCGCAACGGCGACAGCTGGGTGATCGAGACCGTCGACGATTCTGGCGACGTCGGCAGGTACAGCTCGCTGGCCTACGACTCGCTGGGCAATCCACACATCACCTACGTCGATCTCACCGGCGCAACCACCGCCACCGTTCGCTATGCCACCCAGGTCGGGCGGGCCTGGGAGATCGCGGATGTCACCCAGCTGACAGCCGTGCTCCCCGGGTTCACCGGGGCCCGGCGGATCACGCAGGTCGCGATCGATGGCGACGACCGGCCGCACATCGTCTACGGCGACGAGTCGATAGTGGGGTACGCTCGCCGCGACGGAGCTGCCTGGACGACCGAGACTGTGGCAGAAGCAGGCGAGCTGCGGCTGGGTCAGCTGGTCAGCTTCGCCCTGACCCAAGACGGGCGGCCGCACCTGGCGATGTTTGAAGTCACGAACAGCAACCCGCTCAACGGCACCGTTGCGTACCTCACGACCGCATGACCGCTACGGGAGTACCCTTGGCAGTATGCAGTACGATGCCAACACCGCCTTGATCATCGTCGACGTGCAGAACGATTTCGCCGATCCCAAGGGGTCTCTCTACGTTGCCGGCGGGGAGGACACGGTCCCGTTCATCAACGAGCAGATCGCCGAGGCACTGGCCGACGGAGCCACCATCGTCTACACCCAAGACTGGCATCCCGATACCACCCCCCATTTCGCCAAAGACGGCGGGATCTGGCCCATCCACTGCGTGGGAGACACGTGGGGAGCCGAGCTGCATCCCGACCTGGTCGAGATCGAGGGCGCAATCCGGATTCACAAAGGCACCGCCGGCGAGGATGGTTACTCAGGCTTCACGGTGCGCGATCCGCAAACGGGGGAAGAGACGCCGACTGGTCTCGAGGAGGCCTTGCGGGAACGCGCCATCCAACGGGTCGTGGTGCTGGGGCTGGCCACCGACTATTGCGTCAAGTCGACGGCACTCGATGCCGCGACCTCTGGTTTCACAACCGAGCTCCTGGCCGACGGGATCCGAGCGGTGAACCTGACCCCCGGGGACGGGGCCCGCGCGGTGGCAGAGATGGTCGGCGCCGGGGTCACCGTGCAGTAACCCCGCAAACTGGACTCAGCCGGCGGCCGCTCGGGCGTCGGCCACCAGTTCGGCCTGGAGGGCCTTGGTGCGCTCCGACAGGGACACGTGATAGACGTGCGGATTGATCAAACGGCGCACACCCGGATCCAGCCGGTCGAGATCGGACTCACGGCGAGCGCGAAGCTCTTCGATGCGAGGGCGCCCGGCGACCCGCTCTCCCTTCACCAACACATCTTGGTGGAGCTGCTCGAGATCGGAGATGTCCTCGGACTGCAACGTCCGGCGTGACCCCTGCCGGTAGGGGTGGAACAGCTGCATCGCTTCGTACTCAGATGGATCTTCGTCGGCTTGCGCCACAACATCGGCAGTGGCCAGCCCCCGGACGTCGTAGAGCCGCCAGACCCTCTTGTTGCCCGGAGTTGGGACCTTCTCAGGGTTCTCCGACACCTTGATGGCCGGAGACCAGTTGCCCTTGTCTTCGATCGCTGTCAGCTTGTACACACCGTCCAGCGCCGAATGCCCGGCCGACGTGATCAGCCGGGTACCCGCCCCGTAGACGAGGCGGGAGATGAGTGCTGCCGGATCCACGCCGTAGCGCTGCGCCTCGGCATCGATCTGGCTCAGGATCTGCCAGATCGCCAGTTCGTCGAGGTTGGAGGACAGCACGATCTGACACTGGTCGAACCCGGCCAGGTTGAGCTCGCGAGCTGCCCGGATCGCAAGATACGCAAGGTCTCCGGAGTCGAGCCGGATCCCCACCGGTTCGTGGCCGGCAGCCCGCAGCTCTTTGAACACTTTGATCGCGTTGGGAACGCCGCTGTCGAGGGTGTCGATCGTGTCGACCAGCAGGATGCAATCGTCCGGGTAGTTGCGGGCAAAAGCGCGGAAAGCTTCCAGTTCGCCGGCACCGAGCGCCATGTACGCCTGCACCATGCTGTGAGCGTGCGTGCCCTTGGGATCAAACCCGAGGACGGTCGAGATCCCGACATTGGAGGTGAAGGCGGCACCGCCCACCATCGCCGCCCGCGCCCCCGCGTTGGCGCCCAACCCGGGACCGCGCCGGACGCCGAATTCCAGGACCGGGCGTCCTCGGCCTGCTTCGACGATGCGCGACGCCTTGGTAGCGATGAGCGTCGTGTAGTTCAGGTGGTTCAGCAGCGAGGTCTCGAGGATCTGGCACATGATCATCGGACCTTGCACTACAGCTACCGGGGCGTGGGCGTGAACCACCCGGCCCTCCGGGACCGCCCGCATGACCAACTCGCGAAAGTTCCCATACGCTCCCAGCCACTCGAGGAAGGCGTCGTCGTAGTAAGGCTGACCGGTAGAAGTGGTCTTCGTCCGCATCAGCTCGATCGCGGGCGCGTCGAAGGTGGACTGCTCCATCCAGTCCAGCAGCCACTCGAGGCCGGCGGTGACTGCATAGCCGGCTTGGTGGCCGCCGTAGTCCGGGTAGGACCGGAAGAAGTAGTCGAACTGCGCGTTCCGCTCGTGCCACCCCTCCCGGAAGAACAGCTGCGCCATAGACAACTGGTATTGGTCGGTGAGGAGAATGCCCTCGGTTGTCGGCTTTTCCTGCGTGTGCATATGGGTGCACATCCTGGCAGGTCCGGGCCGGGCTGGCGTCAGAGTGGCGGGTCAGCGGGCCGTATAGCCAGCATCCACGTTGACGAGAACCCCGGTCATGTAGCTCGCGTGATCGGATGCGAGAAAGACGACCACTCGGGCTACCTCCTCAGGCCGCCCAAGCCGCCCCATCGGGACAGTCGCGTCTGCGAGTCCCTCGAGGTATTCCCGAGTCACTGGTTCTGATCGCTGCGACGCCAGCATCGGCGTGTCGATTTCGCCGGGACAGACCGCGTTGATCCGGATGTTCTCGCGGGCGTGTTCGAGGGCCATGGACCTCGTCAGCTGGTGCACGGCTCCCTTGGTCGCCGTATACGCGGCGGTTCCGGCTGCGCCGACCGAACCCCAGATCGAGCCAAAATTCACGATTGATCCGCCCCCGCGCTCGCGCATCGCCGGAACGGCTGAGCGGCTCATGAAGAACGTCCCATCCACGTTGACCGCGAAGATCCTGCGCCATTCGGTGTCGGATGTCTGCCAGGCGTCGGCACGGACTATTGCACCAGCGGCGTTGACCACGACGTCGAGACCACCGGAGTCCGCCACAGTCCGCGCGATCACGGCGCGGCAGGAATCGGGATCGGTAACGTCGAACACGACTGGTCGCGCCTCGATCTCGCGAGCGGTCTGCTCGACTCCGGAGCGGTTCCGATCGCACGGGACCACTACCGCACCGGCCGCCGCCAACAGGCGGGCGGTGGCAGCACCCATACCCGATGCCGCGCCCGTGACCACGGCGACTTTGCCGGCGAGCGAGATGTCCATCCGCCGAGTGTAGGTAGGCCGGCCACCGGCCGTTCACGACTTCCCGCACGAAACCGACCGGATGCCGGCTCGGCGGTGACCGATCCCGCCGCCCCGTCAACCTTCGACCAATTCGGGCTCTTCGCTGCTCTGGCGTGACTTCACTTCGGAGCTCGGCTCAAACCGGCGGCGGGCCCAACGCCACACGCCATAGGCGACCAAAGCGAGGATTGCGACCGGTATTACGGCCGCCCCCACGACGATCACGACACTGACGATCGTGAGCACCACCGTCGCCGCGGTATCGAGTGCCTGGCCGAGACGGGAATCCGCGCTGCCCGGGTCGCTGCCGACCGGCACCGCCTCGGATTCTGAGAGCGTGACAACCAGGTCGGCGATCACGCCGCCACTGCCCTCGATTGAACCCTCGACGAGCGTGCCGAAGGTGAGGATGTCGCCGAGGACGGTGCCGAACGCTTCGGGCGGTAGACGCAGCTCGGCGATCCCATACGACACAGTCCGGCCATCCCGTTGGATCGACTCAGCCGTGGCCGAAACGACCGACCCGCCATTGCGGGTTGTGGTGCGCTGTAGCTCCAACCAATAGAACGGGAACTGACCGGGCTGCACGATCACAGTGATCTCGGCGTCGGACGCAGCGTTGGGGGGTCCCAGCACGGTGTTCGGAACGGGTTCCAATTCGTCGGGCTGAGAACCGGCCGCCGTCGGAGCGGCCATGACGAGCAGTAGTACCAGCAGTCCGATCCAGGTTCGCTGCATTGTTCTCCCTCTCTACAACACACATCGGACGGTGCCGGACCGCTCGACGGTTCCCAGAAATGCATTCAAGATCTCACTCTTAGTGGTCGATATACCACATAGAACGACTACCGGTCATTCGCACGCCGAGCAACGGAGTCCCCTTCCTCCGACTCTTCCCATCAGCGGCCGGCCGGGAGTCCGACCGAAAGCCCCTCTTCGGAGGGGCTTTTCGGGTTGGTGGGCGGCCGGGCTTCAGGTCGGTCGGCGGGCGTTGCTGTCGGCGGGAGCTGGTTCGGCCACCGCGGGCCTAGGCACGCTCCGCGGTCAACCGGCAGTGGAGGTCAGGTCGTCCGGGAAACCTGGCTAGGGTCCGGCACGTCTCAGGCTCATGCGGATACTCCTGATTGTGTTCATGTTGCTGGTGCTCGGCGCGTGCGGCGCCGCCGGTACGGAAGATGCCCCCGGCGAGGTGTTGCCGCTGGGAGATTGGCAACTCACCTCCGGAGATGTGGAGGGCACCCCGATTCCAATCGTCGGCGACCACCGGATCACGCTGAGCTTCACAGAATCCGAGTTCGGCGGTACGGCCGCCTGCAACGGGTACGGGGGCACGTATGGCGCTTCCGATGGCGACCTTCAGCTGGGCGCAATCGCTGCCACCGAGATGGCGTGCGTCCCCCCCGTCATGGAATCGGAAGCGTCGTACCTCGCTGCGCTGCAACGCGTGACCGGCTACTCGGCGGGGGAGGAAACCCTCCTGCTGACCGGCGACGCCATCACCCTCGAGTTCGCCCGTCTCGAGCAGATCCCCACTGCGGCGCTCGTCGACACCGTCTGGGAACTGGATACGCTGGTCGAAGGTGATGTCGCGACCTCGGCGAGGGGCGAGCCGGCCACTTTGGAACTGCGTGGCGACGGGACCCTCGCCGGCGGCACCGGCTGCCGGACGTTGGAGGGCAATTGGATCGAGTCCGGCGACACGATCCAATTCGTCGACTTCGCCGCGGACGGTGACTGCCCGGCCGACCTCCAGGACCAGGATGCTCACATTGTCACAGTCCTTGGTGACGGATTCACGGTCGAGATAGAAGGTTCCCGTCTGACCGTCTCCGCTCCCGGACGGATCGGCCTCAGTTACCAGGCTCGCTGAACCATCGTCCGCATCGCCGCGAACTACCGGGCGGATAAGGCTCGCCGCGACCGGGTTCTCTCCGGTGGAGAGCCTGCCGCCGTTCGGTGCGGCGCTGCAGCTTTGGCCATGAGCCGATCGGTGCCGCTTGTGCGATTCCAACAATGAGCCGATCGGCCCATCACGCGTCCATCAAGCCGGCCACCCAGAGTGACGATTTCTATGTGGGGGGTCACCGAGTCAGCTCGCCGTCAGGCACGGCGAGTCGCACCAGATGGATTTAACCGCGAGGGGGCCCACCTGGCGTAACGACCGCTCGACCCCTGGAAGAAACGTACGGGGGTTTCATGCGTCGGGGTCTCGCCATAGTTGCAGCGCTGCTGGTTTTCGGCGCGCCTGCGGCTGTGGCGACCACCATCAACCAAACCGTCCTGGCGGACAGCAGCGGTATTTCCGGGGACAACTTCGGTGCCGCGGTGGCGATTTCGGGCGATCGAGTGGTAGTCGGGGCTCCCGAGAAGGACGACGGAGCCGGTGCCGTGTTCATCTATGAGCGCCTCCCGACCGGTGGCTGGACCGGCATCAGGGTCGTAGCCGACGACCGCCAGCCGGATGACTTGTTCGGATATTCGGTGGCGATCGACGGCGATCGAATCGTGGTCGGTGCCTTGTTTGGAGACGGGGCGGTGCCCGATTCCGGCACCGCCTATCTGCTGGAACCGGCCGGTTCCGGGTTCTGGAGCCAGCTCGAACTTCCGGCCTTCGACGGGGCCGACCGGGATTACTACGGGGCATCGGTCGCCATCTCGGGAGATCTGATCGTCGTAGGCGCCGACCATGAGGACGCCCGCGGCGCGGAAGCGGGGGCGGTCTACCTCCACCAACTCGACGGGTTCGTTTGGACGCAGACCAAGCTCACCGCAGCGGACGGCGAGGCCAACGATCTGTACGGTCGTGCGGTCGCAACCGACGGCGAAGTCGTGGTCGTTGGAGCCATCTACGCCGATGGCACGGTCACCGATCAGGGTGCCGTGTATGTCTACAAATCAAGCGGGGGTGCGTGGACGGAGTCCGTCATCCGGCACTCCAACCCTGGGCGCTGGGACCTGTTCGGAGATGCGGTAGCCGTGTCCGCCGGCCGGATCGTAGCCGGCGCTCCCTTGCGGGGGGCGGCATACATCTTCGAGCAGTCCGGCGGCGGCTGGTACGAACAGCAGCTGCACGCATCTGATGGTACGCCGGAGAACCAGTTCGGAGCCGCAGTCGCTATCTCCGGGGACCGTATCGTGGTGGGCGCCCCGCTCGACGGCCAGACAGCACAGAACGCAGGCGGTGTCTACTCATATGAGTGGGCGGACGCCACTTGGTTTGAGACAAAATCCGTCGATGCCAACGGTTCGGCCGGGGATACGTATGGCTCGGCAGTCGGGGTCGACGGCGACAGGGCGGTGGTGGGGGTGCCTCTGTTTGATGCGCTTGGCATCAACGACGGCCGGGCATACGTCATTGAACCGGACGACCCGTCGGCTCTCACGCCGCCACCCGCCGGCACTGGTTCGTCCGGCGGGACGGGGTCCTCGGGTGGGGGTTCAGCCGGCTCCGTTCCGTTCAGCGATATCGCCAACACAACCTTTGAGGATGAGATCCGCTGGATGGTGACAGAAGGCATCACCGAGGGGTGCGGCGGTGGCCGGTTCTGCCCCAAGGACCCCGTCACCCGGGCCCAGATGGCAACCTTCCTCACTCGGGCGCTCGGCCTCAGCACCGGTGCAGCCAACCCCTTCACCGACGTCGGCGGGGCTCACGCCCAGGCCGCCGCCGAGGTAGCTGCGGCCGGAATCTCGCTCGGCTGCGGAGACGGGACGACGTTTTGTCCGGATGATCTCGTGACCCGAGCACAGATGGGTTCGTTCTTCGCCCGCTCCTTGCGCCTGCCGCTGGGTACCGACAATCGTTTCGCCGATGTGCGGGGAACACACGCGGCCGCCATCAACGCGATCGCTGAAGTTGGTATCACCCTTGGGTGCAACGCCGACGGGACCCTTTATTGCCCGAGCAAACCAATCACCCGCGGGCAGATGGCCGCGTTCTTGTACCGCGCTTTCGCCGGCTGACCGCGCCGGCTCTGTCACCGGCCCCGGCCGGCGATGGGTCACCCTGATAGCTTTGCAGCTATGGCTGACAACAAAACCCAGCAAACGGCCGCCAGTGTCGATGAATTCCTGGCTTCCGTCGAGGACGAGACGCGCCGGGAGGATGCCCGGACTCTGCTCGAGCTGATGCGGGAGGTCACCGGCGAGGAGGCCGTGATGTGGGGACCCAGCATCGTCGGGTTCGGCCACCAGCAGATGGTCTACGACCGTGGCCGCGAGGTCGACTGGTTCCACGTGGGATTCTCTCCCCGCAAGCAGAGCCTCACGCTGTACATCATGGACGGCTTCGACGAATACGAGGGCCTGCTGTCTCGGCTGGGAAAGCACTCGACTGGCAAGTCGTGCCTGTACGTCAAGCGGCTGGATGACGTCGACACCGAGGTGCTGACTGATCTCATTGGGAAGTCGGTGGCGCAGGTCCGATCGATGGCCGACTAGCGGCCCCATGGCGCACACCATCGATCCTGCCCTCTACACCGTCATCGTCGTGGTAGACGTCGACCCGGACAGAATCGAGCCACTTCAGGCTCACGCCGCGCGGGGGATCGACCTCTTCCGGGAATGCGCCGGGTTCGTTGGCGGCGCACTTCACATTGACACCGGCCGCCGACGTCTCGTGCAGTACCTCCAGTGGACGGACGAAGCTGCGTACGTGCGCTGCCGGGACGATCCCGCCTGGGACGATCTCGACTCCACCCGTCAGTTCATCGAAACGGTCCGCGAGGGGCGCGCTACGGTCGACGAACGCGGTTACACCGTGGTCGCCACGAGCGGATGACAGCGACACCTGGAACCATTTGCGAACAGCCGGACATCTAATCCACAACCTCACCAGGAGGACGTCGTGCGACGCGCGGCATGGATGCTGGCATTGATACTCACCTTGGTCGCCTGCACAGGGGAGGGCTCAGACCCGGAACCACTCGGCACCATGCCACCTCCAGAAACTTCTGTTTCCCCAGGGCAAACAGGCTCATCGGATGCAACTTCCACCTTGCCTGCGTGCGCGGACGTGCCGGCGATAGCAGCTACCGCCGACGCGTACGCCGACACTCCGATCTACGTGGCCAATGAGATGCCGGTCGAGGAGGTCCAAGAATGGGCCAGCCGCCGGCCCGGGTTCGAGGCGATTTGGGTTGATCGTGATCACAATGGCTGGATCACCGTGGCGTTCAGCCGCGCCGCAAGTGAACGTCAAGCCGAACTCACGCGAGCGTTTCCCGGAGTCGGCGTGGTTGCAGTGCCGGTCGAGTGGCGAATGAGTGATCTTGAGGCGCTGCAAAGCCGCGTGACCACCGAGCTGGCTGAGGTGCTCGATTCGTTCTCGGTTGGAGTCTCGGTCACCCGGGGCGTCGTAGACATCAACGTCGGCGTCTTGGACGAGAGGGTGCGTACAGAGATCGAATCGCGTTTCGGCGATCAGCCGGTCTGCGTCAGCGGGCAAGCCCCGGCCGGCGTTCCCGCCCCCGGGCCTCAGCCGCTGGCCGGTGACGGCTGGCGCCTGCTCGCCGATGAGCCGAGGGTCGGCACGCCCTACCGCACAGGAATCGCTACCGATCGAGCATCGCTCGAGGCGTTGTGGACACAGGTCGGCTTGGACGGACGGTTGCCGGATGTGAACTTCGAGTCAGAGATCGTCATCTGGTTCGGCGCCGTGTTCTCTGGCAGCTGTCCCGACATCCGGCTCGACGACGTGGTCGTCAATGGCGATGTGGTCCACGCCAGCATCGTCCTGCCGAACCCACCGGTGGCCTGCACTTCCGATGCCAACCCCCGCGCATACATCGTGGCAATCGAACGCACGCTGCTGCCACCCGGGCCGTTCATGGTCCAGCTGGATGCCGACGGACCACCGGCCGGAGCTCCTGAGGAACGGACCATCGTCGCGGCCGATCTCTCGATCCCCGGGGCGGTGGCGTCATCTGCGCAGATTGGTCCCGATCCCAACCTGCCGGAAGAGTTCGTGGTCGAGAGCGGCGATTTCATCGAGCCGGACTTCTCGATTCCCTATCGCCTGTGGGTGCATTGCGGGATCGAGTGGCTGGGTGAGTTGAACGGATTCCAATGGCGTACCACCGAGCCGATGCCCAACGACTGGAGGGCCGTGGTGACGCCGTCGGAGACAATCGAGCTGACGTTGCGGCTGACGATTGGCGCCGAGCCGGTGATCGAGGCGACTGCGGCAAATGCGAGTGTGACGTACCGACCGAGTCAAGAGGCGGCGCCAATCTGCGAGTGACCGGGTCTCAGGGTCAGGTCTCGGCGGCAGTCCGGGCTCGCACCTCTTTATCGCCCCGATGCGCCTTTTCCTTCAGCACCTCACGGTGGCGGTCGAGCGCAGCGGCGAGGTCGGGGTCGGAGACCGCCAAGATTCGGATCGCCATCAGCGCAGCGTTGGCAGCACCTCCAATCGCCATGGTTGCCACCGGCACCCCGGACGGCATCTGTACGATGGACAGCAGCGCATCCATGCCGTCGAGGGAAGTGACCGGGACCGGCACACCGATCACCGGCAGCCGGGTCACCGAAGCGAGCATTCCGGGCAAGTGCGCCGCACCCCCGGCTGCGGCAATGATCACTGAATAGCCGGCGGCGACTGCGTTGCGCCCGAAAGCAATCATCTCTTCCGGCGCACGGTGAGCCGAAACCACGCGGGTGTCAGCATGCACTCCGAACTCCTCCAGGGTCGTCACTGCGGGCTCGAGCGTTGGAAAGTCGGACGAGCTACCCATGACCACCGCGACCTTCACGCCAGCATCTCCTTCTCCGGTATGTCACCACCCAGCGCCTGCACAACTTGCCATGCTCGCTGCGCCGCCCGAGTCGGGGTCTCATCGCAGACCGTAACGTGTCCGATCTTGCGGTCGGGGCGCGGCTCCTTACCGTAGAGGTGGACCCGGGCACCCGGGTCTACCGTCAGAGCCTCGGTGAGATGATCGCGAGGGTCGACCGCCGGCCGGCTCGCGATGATGTTCACGGTGGCCGCAGCCGGGGCGCTGGGGGCGGTCTCGCCCAGCGGTAGGTCCAATACCGCCCGCAGGTGATTCTCGAATTGCGACGTGACGCAAGCGTCGATCGTGTGGTGACCGGTGTTGTGGGGACGAACCGCCAACTCGTTGACCACCAGTTCGCCACCGACCAGAAACAGTTCGACCGCCACGACTCCGACCGCCTCAACGACCTGGGCCACCCGGCGAGCCAGCCGGCGAGCAGAGGCGACAACATGTCCGTCCACCCCCGCCGGGGCGATGACTTGGCGGCACTGGCCGTCGATCTGGAGGGTGGCGACGGGGTCGTAGACCACCGTATCGCCGGCGGGGGCCCGGACCGCAATGACAGCCAGCTCGACGTCGATGTCCAGCTTCGGTTCTATCAAGAGCGGTGCGCCCGTGTTCGGAATAGACGGCGATGCCTCGGGATCGACGAAATAGACACCCCGGCCGTCATATCCGCCTCGGCTGAGTTTGACTACTGCCTGTGGCCACCGGGCGAGCGCGTCCGCCGTCTGCTCTGGGGATTCGACGGAGCGCCAAGGGGGAACCGGGATGCCGGCTGCCTCGACCGTTTCGCGCATGGCCAACTTGTCGGCTACGACGCCCAGGGCCGCGGCCGACGGACGGAGCACGGCTCCTGCAGCCTCCAACTTCGCCAGGCTCTCGAGGTCGACGACCTCATGCTCAAAGGTAACCACGGAACAGACGTCGCTGAAGGCCTCGAGGTCGGCCGGCTCCATGGCGGAACCGACGCGATAGTTCGGGGCGATCTGAACGGCCGCGTCGCGGTCGGATGCGGCCAGGAAACACAGCTCGACACCGAGCGAGATGCTCGCCTGATGGAGCATCCGGCCCAGCTGGCCTGCGCCCACGACACCCACCTGATAGTTCGCCACGGGCAGGACAGTAGCGGCACCTCGGGCCGGATCGGCCAGCATGGCCGAATGACGCCCCCGTGTTCTCTAGGCGGCAGTGTCGCGGCCGAGATCGGCGAACAGCGTGAACTCGGGGAGGAAAGTCATGTTGACGCGGCCGGTCGAACCCGACCGGTGTTTGGCGACAATCACTTCGGCGAGTCCCTTGGCTTCGATGTCGGCGGGTTCGTAGTACTCCTGGCGGTAGATGAACATGACGACGTCGGCATCCTGTTCGATCGCACCGGACTCACGGAGGTCACCGAGCTGCGGGCGCTTGTCCGTGCGGGCCTCCAGGCTGCGGTTGAGCTGGGAACAGGCGATGATCGGCACGTCGAGTTCCCGGGCGAGGTTCTTGAGCGAGCGGCTGATCTCCGCAATCTCCTGCTGCCGGTTCTCGCGATTGTTGCCCTGCATGAGCTGGAGGTAGTCGACCACGATCAGTTCCAGACCGTGCTGCCTCTTGAGTCTCCGACATTTTGCCCGGATCTCGGTCACGGTCACGTTGGCTGCATCGTCCACGTAGAGCGGTGCTTTGTACATGCGAGAGGCGGCGCCCACTACCTTCTGCCAAAGTGGCCCGAGCTGCCCGGTTCTCAACTTCATCGAGTCGACCCGGCCGATGCTGCACAAGAGGCGCTGCACGATCTCGTCGCGACTCATTTCCAGGGAGAACACAGCCACAGGTCCACACGCCAGGGCGATGTTGGACGCGATGTTGAGCGCGAGCGCGCTCTTTCCCATGGAGGGGCGGGCGGCCACGATGACCAGATTCGCCCGTTGCAGGCCGGCGAGTTTGCGATCGAGATCCCGAAAGCCGGTGGAGATGCCGGTCAGCTCGGCGCCGGTCGCTTCCATCTCCTCGATCGCCTCGAGTGTCGGCGTGAACAACGGACCGAGCGGCTCGAGTCCCGACCCAATACGTTTTTGCGCAACCCGCAGCACGGTCGCTTCGGCCTCGTCGAGGACGTGGGCGAGTTCGGAGTCCGTCCGCATCGCCAGCTCGCTGACCCGGGCGCCGGCCGACATCATCCGGCGACGCAGCGAATGCTCTTCGACGATGCCCGCGTAATATTCGACGTTGGAAGCCGTCGGGACTGCGTCTAGGAGACGGGTCAGGTAGGTGACTCCGCCGACCTTGTCCAGCTCTTCGGCCCGGCGCAGGGCGTCGGATACGGTTACCGCGTCGATGGGCTGGTTCTGGTTGTAGAGGCCGAGGATCGCTTCGAATATCGCTTGATGGGCCGGTACGTAGAAGTCGTCTGGCTCGAGCTTGTCCATCACCAGGTTGGCGGCGTCGATGGACAGCAACACGCTGCCCAAGACCGATTCTTCGGCTTCGACGTTGTGGGGAGGAACCTTCACTCCCCGTCCACCGTCTGGATGCCCTCGCTCTTGTTGACCCCGGCCAGCAACTGTCGTCATCCTGCCTCCAGAACCGAACGTATGTTCGTCTAGCTTAGTTCGCCCGATCGCAGTCGGGGGCGCGCGTCAACGCCGACGAACCGAGGGAAGTGACGGAGAAACCCTACGCCACAAGAGCCGGGTCGGGAAGACCCACTAGGTCCTCAGATTTCGCGATTCGGCAGTGCACACGGAGGCCGCGGCGCCTGGGCCTCCCCACTGAGCTGTCCTCAGGCCGGAATCACGTCCAGGGTCAGTGGAAATTCGACTTCCGGATGTAGCCGCACGGTCGCCTCATGCAACCCGATGCTCTTGACTGGTGCGGCCAGCCCCAACGCGCCACGATCCAGCTTGACTCCGCTGATCTTCTCTACCGCGTCCGCGACATCTGACACCCCGATGGAGCCGAAGAGCTGTCCCTCGTCGCTGGCCTGGGCGGCTATGACGATCCGGGTGCCGCTGAGCTGGCTCTTGATCGCCTCGGCTTTGTCCAGCTCGCGGCGTTCGGTCTCAACCTTGGCCCGCTTGAGGTCCTCCGCCTGCTTGAGAGCGCCGGCCGACGCCTTGATCGCCAGGTTCTTGGGCAGGAGATAGTTCCGGCCGTAGCCGGCCGCGACATCAACAACATCGCCCTTTGATCCGAGCCCACCAACGTCGGCGGTCAGGATGAGCTTCATCGCCCGCCACCGATGTAGGGCAGCAGGGCCATTTCGCGGGCGTTCTTGATCGCCACCGCCACCTTGCGCTGATATTGCTCGCAGGCGCCGGTTACCCGCCGGGAGCGAATCTTGCCCCGGTCGGAGATGAAGCGGCGCAACACCGCGACGTCCTTGTAATCGACAGACGGCACCTTGCGGTTGCCGCATTCGAGTGTGTTGCAGCCCGGGCAGACCTTCTTACGGACGGGCCGGTTGGAGCTCGGACGCCGGCGCCGGCGGTTGCTGTTGGATGATCGTGCCATCTCGTGTACTCCTCAGGATGTCGTTGCGTTCAGAATGGGGCTTCGTCTGGCCCGTAGTCGTCCCGCGCCACGGGTGCGGCCGGCATGGGAGCTGCATCATTGCTGCCGCCGAAGCTGTCGCCGCCGCTGCGGCTGGTGCGGGTCACCTGGGCCGTCGCCCACCGCAGGCTGGGACCGAGTTCGTCGATCCGGATTTCGACGACGGACCGGCGCTCTCCGTCCTGGGTCTCCCAGCTTCGCTGTTCGAGGCTGCCAGTGAGGATGACCCGAGAGCCCTTCTGGAGTGATTCGGCAATGTTCTCGGCCATGTCCCGCCACACGGTCCCGCCGAAGAAGCTGGTTTCTTCCTGCCACTGGTCGTTGCGGTCCCGCCAACGCCGGTTGACGGCAACCCGCAGCTTGGCCATGGCCACGCCCGATGGCGTGAACCGGAGCTCGGGATCCTCCACCAAGTTGCCGATGATCGTGACTGTATTGGTAGCCATTGTCGCTCTCCGCTTCTCACTCTCGTCTAGATGTGTGGGGTCATACCCGGGCGGGCTGGACCGGTGCACCTCTCGTCAGTGTGCCGAGGCCGTGTGACAAACGTCACTCCGGACGGGTCACCTTGTGGCGTACCACAGTGTCGGCCAGCTGCAGGACCCGGTCGAGGTCTTCGATCATCGTCGGCTCCGCCTCGAAGTTGAGCACCGTGTAGTAGCCCTCGTTGAGGTGATCGATCTCGTATGCAAAGCGCCGCTTGCCCCAGAAGTCGGGCGGGCTGACGGTAGCTCCGGCATCAGATAGGAAGCTGCCCAGCCGGTTTATCTCCTGGCGGACTTCGTCTTCGGCCATCTCCGGCCGGTGGATGGTCATGAGTTCATAGGCGCGCATATCGCACCTGCACCTCCTTCGGACGTCCGCCTCCGGCGGACGGCCCCGCGCTCCTCACCGGACG
The DNA here is from genome assembly GCA_041576165.1 of Acidimicrobiia bacterium. GTDB lineage: Bacteria > Actinomycetota > Acidimicrobiia > Spongiisociales > Spongiisociaceae > JBFGLM01. The sequence goes on along the minus strand of JBFGLM010000007.1, from coordinate 100,867 downwards.
AGCGGGGCAGGGGTCGATTCTTCAGCTGGTGCCGTTCCGGCCGGATGGCCAAACGGCATAACCGGCCCGCCTGGGCCGTGCTCGTATCGGTCGTCAACGACACGGATCCAGCAGCGGGGAAGGCGGGTCTCCGGCAGTGTAACCGTGTAGCGCCTGGTTGGGAATCTGACCGAGGGTGGGTCCCGTCCACGCGACTCGCCGACCTACGGCGCCGCCGCGAACCGCACGACGAAGGTCAGCGGCCAGTACTTGCCGGTGAGGTGAAAGCGATCGGTGCTCTCGTCATACGCAATGCCGTTGAACACCTCTGCGCCTTCATACATGGCGTCGGCGGCTCGCTTCAACTCGGAACCATCGACATGCCCGACGACACGACCTGGGCCGGGGTCTATCACCATGATCTCGTCGGTCTGCCACACGTTGGCGAGCACGTAGCCCCCGACACATTCGAGCTCATTCAAGCGCTCGACCGGTCGTCCATTGAGCGTCACCCCGACTTGGCCGATGGGCTCGAATGTGCTCGGATCCCGAAACGTGAGAGACGCCGAACCGTCGCTCATCACCAGCCGCTCGCCGTCGAAGCAGAGACCCCAGCCCTCACCGTCGTAGCGATAGGTGTCGAGCAGTGCGAAGTCTTCAACGTCCCACACATAGGCGACGCCCGCTCGCCATGTGAGCTGAATCAATCGATCCCCGACCAACTCGAGCCCCTCGGCAAATACCGCCGAGTCGTTGTCAACCCTACGAATGACCTCCCCGGTGACCGGGTCAATCTCGCGTAGGTTCGACTGCCCGGTCTGGCCGGCGCTCTCGAACATGTGGCCGTCTTCGATCAGCAGTCCCTGCGTGTACGACCCGGTGTCGTGTGGAATGGTCTGTTCGATCACCGGCAGCAATCTGATGGCGGATTCCTGGCTGGCGTCGAGTTCGGGCAAACCCGCCTCCGCCGGTGCGGGCGGCCCGATCAGCGAAGTCGAGACGGCATTGCCGGTGGTGGGGGGCAGCGCCGATGGCTCGGCGACCGGGGTGGTCGTGGTTTCCAGTGCGCCAATTTGCGGCTCTTCAGAACTCGACCCACACGAAGCGAGCACCACCACTAGCCCGGTTGTTGCCACGTATCGTCCCAGCCAGGCGAAAGGCCGAACTCGGCTCCGATCACCGCTCGGAACGCAGGTCGAAGCGTCACCGGTCCTGGCGGTCAGCCGTGTCCTCATAGCCACGTCCAGATTGGCACAGGCCTTGCACAACTTGAGAATCGAACGCATGGAGAGCACTGCCTGGCGCCGTAACTCGAGGGGCCGCCGCCCTAGGTTGCGCCGCCTCGGGTACGCGCCGTCACCAGCCGCGCGCGATCCATTCCGGCAGTGCAGGCTTCTCGGCTCCGATCGTGGTCATGGTCGGCCCGTGCCCCGGATAGACCTCGGTGAACTCGTCGAGCATGAAAAGCCGGTCCGTGATGCTTTCGATGATCGTTTCGAAGCTGGAGTACTCGAACCGGGTGGCTCCGGGCCCGCCGGGAAACAGGGTATCCCCGGTAAACAACACGCCCGGGCTCATGAAACACACCGACCCCGGTGTGTGACCAGGGGTGTGGACCACTAGCAGGCTCGTTTCGCCGATTTCGACCACGTCGCCATCGGCCAGTGGCGCCGGCGTTGTCCGACCTGCGATCTGCTCATCCAGAGGGTGGAGCCGAAAGGGTACGTCCAGCGCAGCGGAGACGGCATCGACCGCCTGGAGGTGGTCGAAGTGGCCGTGAGTGGTCAGGATCGACGTGACGTCGACCCCATCGGCCAGCTCCAGAATCTGCTCTGGTTCGGCGGCGGCGTCGATGATCACGCCACGGCCCGTTTGGGCGCATGCCACCACGTACACGTTGTTCTCGTACTCACCCAACAATGCTGAACGCATGAGAATGGTCCCGTTGTCGAACATCCAGCTCATCTGAACTCCCTCCTGACCGAGCACCCTACCGGGCGACAAGCTCCGGCACCGGTGGAAGGTGGCTGCGGCGGTATACGGCGACCCCGTGGACCGTCGCGGCAGTAACGACCGTTCCGGCAACGGTCATCAGCCCGAGCCACGTGAAGGTTGTGCCGGTCCCTATCAGCAGTCCGGCCAGGGCAGGGCCCAGCGTCCGGCCGAGGGCCATCGCCGACTGGGCGTCACCCACTCGTTCTTCGGGTGCCAGCGACCAAGCGGCGATGGAACGCAGGATCTTGGGCACCGCCATCCACCAGAAGAAGCCCCACACGGTGATTCCGATACAGAACAGCCAGCCATTGCCGCCGAACGCAACCGCGGCAGCGGCCGGGGCGATTGCGTACAGCCACACGCGTGGTGGGGACGCGTCGGCGGCGCGGCGGGCCGCCACGAACCCAGCGAGCGCGTTGGCGCTGAACGCCAAGGACACAATCACAGGATCGAGGCCGACAACGTTCTCGCCGATCACGGCCGAGTACACGAACAGTGAGCTTCCCGTCAAGGACAGCAGGGCGAGGGAGACGATCAAGACAATGTTCGATCGGGAAGGGCTCTTCTTCCGGCGATCGGGCCGGTAGCCCGAGAATCTGGCCGGCAGAAACAGCGCGGGGAGGAACGCCGCCGCGATCAGCAGGTACACCGCGTCTGCTCCGGTCCGTTCCGACAGCCACGAGAGTGCCGGAGATGCCAGCGCCGCAGTGAAAGGTCCGATGGCGGCCACCATGCGCATCGATGAGGCCGACTGCATGGCCCGCGCCCACGCCAGCCACGTCAGCAGGCCCACTGCGATGCCGACGCCGAAGCGGCTGGCGAGAAACAACTCGAAGGTAGGGGCGAGCGTGCTCAGGCCGCCCAGCAGTGCGGCCGCCAGCGACGACCAGATGAAGTACGTGCGATTGGTCCGGAACCGGCGGCCGGCCACGAAAGCCGATAGGGCGAAGCCGCCGACCTGCATGGTCGACACCAGCCCAGCTCGTCCCAGCGGCACCCCGTAGTCGGCTGCTACTTCGGAGAGCACAAATGGGGTCCCGGCGAACAGGATGGCAGAGGCGGCCGACGCCACCAGCAGGCCGGTGTCATCGTGCGCGCGGATTGAATAGTACAGACGGGTTGGCCCCAGCACCGCGCGCAGATTAGGCCTGTCGGTGTCGCACCGAATCCATCGATTTCAGACTTGCGACCACACCGCCATCACCGACACCGGCTTGCGAAATACCAGGCCCTGCGGGCCCCGGGCGTGTTCGCGGTCAAGGTGGATTCGGGGCAGCCCGTCGAGCACCGCCTCGAGGATCGCGACCGTCTCCATCCGGGCCAGCTGCTGGCCGATGCAAGCGTGCGGACCCTGAGCGAAGGTCAGATGGCGACCCAGCTCGGGGCGGCCCAGATCGAAACGGTCCGGGTGTGCGAAGACGGCCGGATCCCGGTTGGCGGCCGCCAGCGAGACGATCACGAGCTCGTCCCGTGCAATCTCGGATCCGCCGAGCTCGACGGTGCGGGTAGCGTAGCGGTCCACCCGGGAGGCGGCGGGCTCGAGCCGCAGCGACTCCTCGATGAGCGGCAATGTGAGGGCGCGGTCGACCTGCAGTGCTCGAGCACGGTCTGGACGTTCGAGCATGTACCAGAGGGCCGTGGCGGTCATGCCCTCGCTGGTCTCGATCCCGCCGAACAGCATCACTGCCGCATTCGACGCAACCTCGTCCGTCGTGAGCGACTTCGCTGCTTCCGCCAGGATTCGTTGTCCAGCGGCCGACCGGGCGATCAGGTGACGCAAGCGAGCGACGGCCGCTGGACCCGACTCGGGCATGGGTTCGCCCGCCGAAAGCTCTGTGACTGCGCCCACGATGTCGTGGTACAGCCGCAGGAGCTCCTCCGGATCGACGTCCATCATCCCCAGCAACTCGGCGGCAACGTCCACTGCGAACGGCCCGGCCAGCTCGCTACGCAGATCGGCCCGGCCGGATGACCGCAAGGCCAGCACCCGGGACCGCGCCCGCTCCTGAACAAACGTCGCGAGATGTGCCCGCATCCCCGCATCTCGGAGACCCTCGCTGAAAGGCCTCCGATGTCTGCGATGTTCGGGACCGTCCAGCGAGAGCATCGATGGGCCAACCACCCGGGCGGTGGTGAAGCCCGGGTGATCCACTGTGAAGGTGTCCGGATCCCGGAGAATTCGGACCGCGAGGTCGTAGGCCGTGACCAGCCAGCCGTGGAGCACGGGGAGCCACGCCACCGGCTCGCGCCCCCGAAGCCGGGCAAACACGGCATGCGGAACCATCTCCAGTTCGTGAAGCGTCACCGCCTGTGCACCCGTCGGGTCCGCCATGTTGCGAGGGTAGGCACGGGAACTCTCTCAGACGCCACGTACAAGCCACGTGGCAGACTCCCGGCCATGGCATTCATGTTCCAGCCGGAGATCGAAACGATGGTTCCCGCCGAAAAGGAGCGTCTGCAGTCGTCGCGCCTGCGCGAGCTGATCGAAAACTTGCGGTCTGTCGAGACGCCCTACTGGCAGGAGAAGCTGGCATCTGTCGACCCCGATGCGATCAAGTCGATCCGCGACGTCGAGACACTTCCCTTCACTGAGAAGCACGAGCTTCGCGACACCTATCCGTACGGAATGCTCACGGTTCCCATCGACGATGTCGTCCGGGTCCACGCCAGCTCCGGAACCAGCGGCAAGCCCACGGTGGTCGGCTATACCCGCCGTGATGTTGAGATCTTCGCTGAGGTCAACGCCCGCTCGCTCGCCATCGCCGGGGTCATTCCCGGCGACGTGTTGCACAACGCGTACGGCTACGGCCTCTTCACAGGTGGGCTGGGCCTGCACTTCGGTGGCGAGCTGCTGGGAGCGACCGTGGTGCCCGCGTCTGGTGGCAACACCGGGTTTCAGCTGCAGCTGCTGGAGGATTTGGGGGCCGGTGCCCTGTGTGCCACCCCTTCATTTGCGATGTTGCTTGGGGAGCGGGCGACCGAGCGGGACATGCATGACCGGCTGTCCGTGCGCATCGGCATTCTGGGTGCCGAGCCGTGGTCGGAAGGTATGCGGCAGAAGATCGAAGCGGTGTGGGGCGAAGGATTCCACGCAGTTGACATCTACGGCCTATCGGAGGTGATTGGACCCGGCGTGGCGCAGGAATCACCCGGGGCGCTGGGAGCGCTCTATATCTACGACGACCACTTCTATCCCGAGATCGTCGACCCCGATACCGGCGAAGCGGTGCCGGAGGGGGAGTTCGGTGAGCTGGTGATCACCACGCTCACCAAAGAGGCTCAGCCGGTGATCCGTTACCGGACCAAAGACATCACCCGCATCATCCCCGAACCGGGATCGGACGGGCGCACCTTCACTCGCATCGCCCGGCTGACGGGCCGGGCCGACGACATGCTGATCATTCGCGGCATCAATGTGTTCCCGCGTGAGATCGAGGCGGTGTTGCTGGATGACCCCGACGTGGCCGGCCAGTACGCGATCATCGTGGACCGCCGCCAGTCGATGCCCGAACTCCGAGTCCGAACCGAGTTGCTACCGCACGCCGCCCACCGGCGGGACGAAGTGTCCGCCCGGCTGGACCGGACCCTGATGGAACGGATCCGCATTCGAGCCACCTTGGAGCTGACCGAACCGGGCGGCCTCCCGCGCCAGGAGGTCGGCAAAGCGCAGCGGGTGTTCGAACAGGTGGACGACCGCGACCCACTGAGCTGAGCGCCGCCGTCCGCAACGCCGGGCTCGCGGTTTGCTCAACCGGAAGGGAGGTGCCCCGAAGGAGCAGAGGGGGGCGTTGTCTTGCCGGGCGCCACGGTCAAACGCCCTCCGCTCTCTCGAGGAGGAACGCCCTGGGGCGAGTCTGCCTGCGCAGCGCCGGGCCGCGCTCCCCCTCCGGCTGCGGCTCCCTTGTCGCCTCACTCACCCTCCCCCGCTGGGGAAGGAATCGAAGCTGGGGGAGGATGCAGTTTGTTCCCCGGGGTTGTCCCTGATACCGCAGGCGGGGGGTTCCGTGTATGTTGAGCTCGTGGCCCTTGATCTCACTCGAGACCGATCCACCCGGTGGGAAGATTCGGCGACGATGGGTTTCGCGCTGTGGACGCTGGTCGGATTGTTGGTCGATGCCTACTTCCATTCGACCGACTCGTCGCTGGAATCGTTCTGGACACCATGGCACGCCCTGTTCTATTCCGGGTTCACGGCCACGGCCATCTGGCTCATGCTCATGGCGCTCCGGAGGCGCCGACCCCGCGGCACCGTTCTCGACTGGGCGCCCATCGGGTATCGCCTCGCCATCATCGGGATTGGGTTGTTTGGGCTTGGCGGCATCGGTGACGCGATCTGGCACTCTGTGCTCGGGGTCGAAACCAGCCTCGACGCCCTGTTGAGTCCTACCCATCTCTTGCTGTTCCTGGGCCTACTGCTGATCGTATCCGCCCCGTTCCGGGCGGCTTGGACCGATGACGAGCAGGCTCCCACCATGCGCGACTTCGCGCCCACGCTGGCCTCGTTGACCTTCTCGGTGACGCTGGTTGCGTTCTTCTTCGAGTACCTCTGGGCCCCCGTGACCACGTGGCCGATGCGGGTCCCCTACTCACCGGACGATGGCAACCTCGAGTTGATCGCGGCGTTCGCCGTGATCGGTGTCATCGTCTCTACGTTCCTGATGTTCGCTCCGCTGCTGGTCGCGAGCCGGCGCTGGCGACTGCCGTTCGGCACGGCAACGATCGCGTGGACCGTGATCGCGCTGTTCATCGGAATCGGGTTCGATGAGGATTTGATCGGGATCCCGGCCGTGGTTGCGGGTGGCCTCGTCTTCGACATCTTGATCCAAGCCAATGCCCACCGCCGGCTGCAGGCAGCTGTTCCCGCCGGCATCATGTGGATCGTCTATTTCGCCATAATCGGCCAGACCGAGCAGGGTCTGGGATTGGCGATCGAAATATGGAGTGGCGCGATCTTCTTTGCCGTCTTGATGGCCCTTGCCATCGATCTGATCATGGAACTCGCGGTGGGGGCGACGCTGCGGGAGCCCGCCCCGCACTGATATCCGGCGCCAGATCTGCGATCACGCCCTGATGGTCGCTACCCGGGATGGGCACGGTCCGTACCTCTTCGGCCACGAGTCCAGCAGCGAGCACATGATCCCTCCGCAAGGGGCGACCGCGACCGGAGCGCCGCGCCCATGTCCGATGCGGCGTGGTCCCGGTACGGCTGGCCCACCCTGCGACTGCGTCGTCCAGCCGCTGCGTCAGCCGTTTGTACGCGGGCCAAGCCTCGGTGGCGTTCAGATCGCCGAGGAGGATCCGCTGTGTCGGGTCGGCATCGAGCAAATCGCACAGCGCAGAAACCTGGGCCCCGCGAAAGGGTGCCCGGCAGGTCCAGGCATCGAGTGGATTCAAGAGATGGACGCCCATGATGCTGATCCGTCCCCACGGGGCTCGGGCGTCGCCGTGCAGTCCGCTCCGTCCCGGCAGGGCCATCGTGTCGACCGTCATCGGGATCGAGGACGCCAAACCGGAGCCGTCACCGCGCCCATCCGGCTTGAGCAATCCGAAACTGTACCTGCGCTCCAGCGCAGTCGACTGAGTATGCCCCAGTTCCTGCACTGCGACGACATCCGGCTGATGCTCGTCCAGGATGGCCAGCAGCGACTCGACGTCAGCGCGACCACGGCACAGATTGGCCGTCATGACGCGTACCAATTCACATCCCCCTTTGACATACGTATCGGCAAAGGGACGTCAGAATCTTCAATATCGGACCTCGTCGGTCAGAATGACCTACGTGCGATCCCGAACGCCCGATCGGAGGTCGGTCATGCAGGCTCGAATTGCTCTTGTCGCTCTGCTCATTGCGGCATGCGGAGGAGACGCTCCCACAACGGACAGTGCACCGGAGACCATTCCGCTCGTAACGACCGCAGCAGCGACAGTAACCACCGAAGAAGCGATGGACGCCAATACGGCAGACGCGGTCACCTCAACCACCTTGGCCGCCGGGACCGAAACCACGACCACGACCGTCGAGTCGCCGACGTCCACAACCGACACGGCCGGAGCGGCTCAGATCCCCGATACGTTTGTCGCAGTCACCACTGACTTCGCAGCGGTGGAGGTTTCCACCAAGACCGGAGAGGTCGTCCGGCAGCTGGGCCAAGCCGCGTCGAGCGAGGAGATCGAGGCGGCTGACGACGACATCGCAGCAACCTTCAACACCATCGACAGCGTGGTCCGTTCGGCAGACGGGGAGACCGTTGTTGCCGTGGAGTGCTGTGAGCCGGCCGCCGGGCTGATCCACTATCTAGGGCCCGGCGACGTTGTGACCGGCGAATATCCGCCTTCCGTCCCGACCTCGTTCGGATGGAGCGTGGGCCGCGCTCCCGGGGGCGACCGGTTCGCCGTCCTCGGTTACGACCTCGTGGTGGTGGCCGGCGACGATCCCACGAGTCACACGCTCGAGTTGTTCGACCTTGCGGACAACCTCGGGACGTGGGCGTGGGGCAGCCCGGCCTGGAGCCCTGCGGGCGATAGGGTCTATTGGATCGGCGATGCCGGTGACGACGGGTTCGTGCTCCACTCGGTGGACGTCGGTGCGGGTGAACCGGCAGCCGATACGATCCCCTTGACCTGGGTGCGGCCCGACCAGTCGGTCGACGGGGTAGCGTCGCAAGAATCCGGCAACCTGGTGGCGTTTCTCTCCACGCTCGACGTCGACGGCGGGTACGAGGTGCTACAGACCGTTGGGGTGGTGTTCGGCCCGGACGGCGCCATGGCGACGACATTCCCGGTCGAGACCGGCTCCACTCTGGGAACGTACGACTCGACCGGCCGCTTCTTGATCTACGTCGACGGCGACGACACGGTGCAGTGGCAGGGAGCCGGCCAACGAGGAACGCTGGGCGACGGCTACATCTACGCCAGCTGGTGAGGCGTGGTGCGACCGAGACGCGGGGCACGCGCAGCCCGGCTGATCACGAGTGGGAGGCGCGGAACTGGGCAGGTGTTTCACCCGTCAGCCGGGCAAACGTGCGGGTGAAACTGGACTGATCGTAGAAGCCGCTGGCGAGAGCGACGTCGGCCAGGCTTTCGTCGGTGGTCGTAAGACGGCGAGCCGCCTCTTCGACTCGAGCCCGTAGGACATACTGCGTGGCGCTGGTCCCGAAGATCTTGCGCATGCGACGCTCGAGCTGTGACTCGGAACATCCCGCGGCCTCTGCCAGGGCCGCCACTCGGATCTGTTCATCCAGGTGGCGGTGGACGTAGTCGACGACATGGGTGAGCGATTCGACCGCAATCCCCTCGTCACTCGGGGTCTCCAGATCTCGGCTGACGCTGACGAGACCGAGCGGTGAGCCGCCGGGACCTGCCGCCGGGAGCTTGGTCGTCGAATACCAGCCCAGTTCACCGTTGGGGCGGCGGATCAGTTCGAGCTCGTCGCGCAATGCTTCGCCGCTGGCGAAAACCTGGTTGTCTTGCTCCTCGTACCGTTCCGCCAGGGCCGTCGGGAAAAAGTCGTGGGCCGTGCGGCCCATGACGTCGCGTTTTGATCTGCGCCCGGTGCGCCGCACGAAGGCGAGATTTACTTCCCTATAACGATGTTCGAGGTCTTTCACGCAGAAGATCACTTTGACAAGGACGTCGAACAGCTCGAGCAGCTCGGGCGGATACGAAGCCGGCCAGTTGGTCGATTCGCTCGTCATCGATGGCCGGATCGTACAAGACGGAACCTGCCGGATTTGTCACTATGGGCCCATGGTGGATAACCCGCCGGCCGCGACGCGCACCGAATCCGCCAACGACGGGGGCGGCCTCGCTGACGGCGCAGTCGAGTTCGTCCAGCGCTGGCTGGAACGGTCGAAGGCGGCCACCGGGCGCGACGAGCGCGTGCTGGCCCAGCGCCTGTCCGAGCTGATTCAGGACCCTGAATCGGTGGCTTTCACCATGCGGTTCGTCGATCGGGTCACTCGACCCGAAGACGACCGGGCCGCCGCCCACCAGCTCGCGACGCTCGTAGCCGACTATCCGCTGCCAACCTTCCTCTCGTCCGTCGACCGCCTGCTGCTGAAGGTCGGCGCCGCCCTGGCGACGCGTCTGCCCAAAGTGGTGGTGCCGCTCGCCCGTCGCCGCATGCGCGCTTTGGTCGGGCACCTGGTGGCCGATGCCGACCCGGACGAGCTGACCAGGCACCTGGCACGCCAGCGCCAGCATGGTCTCGCCATGAACGTGAACCTGCTCGGGGAGACGATCTTGGGCGAAGCGGAGGCGCAACGTCGCTTTGATCGGACGCTGGCGCTCGTCGCGCGACCGGATGTGGATTATGTGTCGGTCAAGATCTCGTCGATCGCCAGCCAGCTTGATCTGTGGGCCTACGACGCCACCCTGGCCCGGATCGAGGACCGGCTCGGGCGGCTGTATGACGCCGCAGCCGCTGCTGAACCCCGGACATTCGTCAACCTCGACATGGAGGAATACCGGGATCTCGACCTGACGCTCGATGCCTTCATGCACCAGCTCGACCTGCGGCCGGCCCTCGATGCCGGCATCGTGCTACAGGCTTATCTCCCGGACTCATTCCCGGCCTTGCAGCGCCTCGTGGCATGGGCCAACCAGCGCCACGCTCGCGGAGGCGGCTGGATCAAGATACGGCTCGTAAAAGGGGCAAACCTCGCCATGGAGCGGGTCGAAGCCGAGATCCACGGCTGGGAGCAGGCCCCCTACCTCACGAAGGTCGAGACCGACGCCAACTACAAGCGATGCATCGACTGGGTGCTCGTTTCTGACCGCCTGTCTGGTGTGCGCATCGGTATCGGCAGCCACAACCTGTTCGATATCGCCTGGACCCATCTGCTCGCCGGCCGCCGCGACGTAGCCGATCGGGTCGAGTTCGAAATGCTCCAAGGCATGGCCCCTTCGCAGGCAGATGTCGTCCACACCGACACCGGCACGATGTTGCTCTATACCCCTGTCGTGGCCGACACGGACTTCGATGTGGCGATCGCCTACCTGTTTCGCCGGCTCGAGGAAAACGCCTCGAAAGACAACTTCCTCCACTCGCTTTTCTCGCTGGCCCCGGGTTCCGCCGCATTCCGAGAGCAAGAGCAGATATTTCGACAGTCGCTCGATATGCGCGGAGCGGTCTCGGCCGGTCCGCGCCGCACCCAGAATCGGGGGCAACCGCCGGTACGCCGGCCAATCGATGCCCCGTTCTCGAACGAGCCGGATACCGATCCCGTACTCGCTCCCAATCAGGAGTGGATCCGTGAGGTCGCCGGCCGCCGGCCGGCACCGGTGGCCGAGCCGCTGACGACCACCAGATCGGCGATCGATGGGCGGGTGGCGACGGCCGTTGAGGGCGCCAAGACCTGGGCGCAGCTGCCACCCGCCGAACGGCGGGCCATCCTGCTCGACGTGGCCCATGAGCTGGCAGTCAGGCGTGGAGACCTGATCGCGGCCATGATGCACGAGGGCTCGAAGACGTTCTCGCAAGCCGATCCCGAGGTCAGCGAAGCCATCGACTTCGCCCGCTACTACGCCGATCGGGCCCTCGATACTGCTCCCGACGACGGATCGGTGTTCACGCCACTCGGAGTGGTGGCGGTCGTGCCGCCGTGGAACTTCCCGGTGGCCATCCCTGCCGGCGGGGTGCTGGCATCGCTCGCCGCCGGCAATGCCGTGGTCTTCAAGCCCGCACCCGAGACACCTCGCTGCGCCGAGCTGGTGGCCGAGGCTTGCTGGGCAGGCGGTGTGCCTGCCGAGGCACTCCAGTTTGTCCGCACCCCCGACGATGACGTGGGGCGCCACCTGATCACCCACGCCAGTGTCGACGGTGTGATCCTGACCGGAAGCTGGGAGACCGCCAGGCTGTTCAAGACGTGGAAACCAGACATACGGCTGTTCGCCGAGACCAGCGGGAAGAACGCGATCATCGTCACGCCCCACGCCGATATCGACCTGGCGGCAGCCGACCTGGTGAAATCGGCGTTCGGTCACTCCGGCCAGAAATGCTCCGCCGCCAGCCTCGCCATCCTCGTCGGTGACCTGTATAGCTCGGACCGGTTCCGACGCCAGGTGATCGATGCCACCGAGAGCATGGCGCTCGGCTACACGGACCAGTTGGAAACTGTGATGGGCCCGGTTATCCGCCCGCCGGAGGGGCCGCTGCACCGGGCGTTGACCGCCACGGATGTACGGTGGTTGTTGCGGCCCAGACAGCTGGACGACGCCGGGCGGCTGTGGTCGCCGGGAATCCTGGACGATGTCCGACCCGGCTCGTGGTTCCATCAGACCGAGTGCTTCGGTCCCGTACTGGGCCTGATGCACGCCCGGGACCTCGACCACGCGATTGAGCTCCAGAACGCCAGCGCCTATGGCCTGACGGGTGGTATCCACAGCCTTGATCCGCACGAGGTGGACCGCTGGATCGACCGGGTCGAAGTCGGCAACACGTACGTCAACCGCCACATCACCGGCGCAATCGTCCGGCGCCAACCCTTCGGAGGTTGGAAACGGTCGGTGGTTGGACCGGGGGCCAAAGCAGGCGGCGCGAACTACGTGATCCAGTTGGGCACCTGGACCTCGACCGGCCCTCCCCGGCACGGCATCGAGCCGCGTCAGCCGGTCCGCGAGGTCATCGGCCGGTTCAAGGGCCTCGCCGACGAGGACCTGACCTGGCTGCGAGCCGCGGCCGCCAGCGATGGGTACTGGTGGGACCGCCAGTTCGGCCGAATTCGGGACGAGTCCGGACTGACCGTGGAAGCCAACCAGTTCCGCTACCTGCCGCGTCCGTGTGTGGTCATCCGGATCGGGGACGACGCCGGGCTGCGTGATGTTCTGCGATCGGTGGTGGCGGTGGTCGCTGCGGGCGTACCCGTTGATGTCAGCGCCCATCGGGGCTGGCCCGATCTCGCCGCCATGGGTATTGGGGTGACTGTGGAATCCGGAGTGGGGCTCGTAGAGCGGATGCCGCAATGGTCCCGCATCCGGATGGTCGGTACTCCGGAGTCAGACCTGCGGCAAGCGGCCAACCAGGCGGAGATCGACCTGATCGACGCTCCGGTGGTCGCCAACAGTCGCCACGAAATGCGGTGGTACCTGCGCGAACAGGCGATCAGCCGCACGCTGCACCGGTTCGGGAACCTGGTCGGAGTCTGATCAGCGCTCTGCTTGCCCTGTGATTCACCGAAAGCCGGGCCCGCGTTTGGAACGCCCAGTTGCAGGGTATTGCCTATCACGACGGCGGACATCGTACGCGTTTCGGGTCGCACAGGCATGGGCGGATTGATCCAGTGGCCCCGGTACCCGCTACGGTGCAGTTGCGCCGGCGGTCCCATGGATCGTGCCCGGGCGATGCCCAGCTGTGAGGATGGGCGGCGAGTAAGGAGTTAGGTGGAATGAAAGAAACGAGACTGATGGTGTGGATCGACCAGGACCTCTGCACCGGCGACGGCATCTGCGAAGAGATCGCACCCGACGTGTTCACGGCTCGGGACGACGGGTTGTGGATTGTGAAAGAAGAAGCACGGCATTTCGATCGGACGATCATCTTCGATGGCGCCAGCGGCGAAGGCCATGGACCCGACGGAGCCCGCGGCCTCGCGCGAGTGCCTGATTCGCAGATAGAGGACACCATCGAAGCCGCCGAGGAATGCCCGGGCGAATGCATCATGATCGAACCCTTCGACCCGGCTGCAGTGGCCTGAGATCTCCCTGACCCGGCTCAGCGCCCCAGCTGACTCAATGCCAGATCTGGGCTCTGCGCCGTGTTGGTCGTGAAATCGTCCGGCCACATGACTGGGTCGCTGCGCAATACCACATCGCCGATCACCATATCGATGCTGATCGACAGCGGCAGCCCGAAGCCCGTGAGCCCAACTTCGGGCGCATCTGGATCAATGGCAGCATGCAAGCTGCCGGACCAGCAGGCGCCGGAAGCAGCAGGCACAAGCTCGAACTCGGCGACGCGGCCGCCTGACCCTTCGATGAAGGCGCTGGCGGAGAAATGGTCGGGTTGCTGATCAATGTTCGAAACCTGCACGGCCAGGCCTTTCGCGTCCACCGGCGATACCTCCGGTGGCGCCAGTGAGACGATGGCCGTCATCCCGACCGCACTCGTCGCGGCACCAAAAGCGGGGCTGAACGCAAACGTTGCGTCGCCTTCAGGTCCCCGTCCGGTCACAAACACCAGCTCTCCGCCGGCGGGCGCCACGATCGGGGTCCCGGCCCGCTGGTTGGTGAGCCGGGGGAGCACCGCGTTGCAGTCGGTATCCTGGGTGCGGGCCTCTACGGTCCAGGACCAGCCATCGAGGGGCCAGACCATGGAGAACGTGGTTTCGCCGGCCAGTGTCTCCGCCCCGAAATACCAAGGGTCACCGTCCGCGCACAGCGAAACATCGGGAGCCGTCCAGCAATAAGCGAACGCGTGGAGTTCTACCCGCTCGCCGGCATCCGACGTCAGCGTGAGGGCCGGTGGTGAGAACCGGATATCTTCCGCCGGCGCTGCCTGGACGCTCGGCTCGAGGGCAGGAGGCCCAGAGGGATCTGACTCACCGGCGCAGGCTGAAAGAATGAAGGCCGCCGCCACGACCAGGGCAATTGGCTTCATACACTCATTGTGACGAAGGCCGGGAAAAAAGAGTTCCCAATGCCACTATAAGTGGTCGACTGGCCGCCTACCGTCGGGCAATCCTCGAGCGAATCCACTCCAGATCGGCCTGATGCATGTCCACTCCGCCGGGGGTCTCGATCACCGCCGGCGCTCCCGCCCGGTGCACGATTTCCACCAGATAGTCGGGGTCAATTTCGCCGTAGCCCAGGTTGGTGTGCCGGTCCCGGCGACTGTCAAAGGGATCACGGCTGTCGTTGAGGTGAACCAGGTCGATTCGACCGATTGCGTCCATCACCCGATCAACGATCCCATCCGGGTTCTCCCCGCCCGCCCAGGCGTGGCACGTGTCAAGGCAAAAACCGGGGTTCATATCGCCGATGACGTCCCACAGCTGGTCCAGCACATCGATCCGGCGTGCCATGGCGTTCGTGCCACCTGCAGTGTTTTCGATAATGATCGGGATGTCGGTTTCGAGCTGCTCGAGCGCTTTGCGCCAGCGAGGGAAACCGGCGGCGACGTCTTCATCGTCGGTGACGTGTCCGCCGTGCACGATTATCCCTGCGGCGCGGATCCTCTCTGCGGCCTCGATCGTATCGGCCAGGATCTTGCGGCTGGGTATGCGTATCCGGTTGTTGGCGCTCGCGACATTGACGAGATAGGGGGCGTGGACATAGATCGGTAGCTCGGCGGTAGCGAGGGCTTCAGCGTCGGCTCGCTCAGGGGGCTTCTTCCATGACTGTGGGTTGCCCAGGAAAATCTGCACCAAATCGGCGCCGCGGACGGCCGCGGCCGTCAGCGGGTCGGCAGTTCCCACGTGGACACCTACGTGTACGTCGGTCATGGTGCTTCGTCGTCTTCGATGATGATCCAATGCGAGCCCGAGAAACGAGACCGCGGCAGATCGAGCAGCGAGCGAGGCTCATGGGCACGGTCTGTGTCCGGCTCAGCCGCCACGTCACTCCAGTGCTGCCGGAGCTCGGGTTCGGGTTCGCTCGCGGCCGGTGATTCGGACGGTTGTTCAAACAGCGCCAACTCGATCGGCTCGATGGACTCCGGATTGGCCAGCGATTCGACGGCCGGTGCCGGAAAGCGGGCACGGGCGAGGCCGATCAGACCTCGCAGAAGTTCAACGACTCGGGTGACCGGCTTGTCCCATTCCCGGGCGGACATCGCCAGCGACGTCGGCTCCACCCACCGGGCCCCCCACGGTGCCGCAGGAAGATCGTCTGGCAGAGACTCGGGCCAGAATTCGATCACCAACACCGGAAAGACATCTCCATCGTCGGCCGCTCGGCTGGCAGCGAGTTCCTTGATCGAGGACCAGGGGATCCGGGCTGGCTTGGCCAGGGGGCCGCCCATGCGCAGCGTCAGGCGGTCCTCGTCTGCTTCTATCAGCTTGCGGGGCAGCACCAGCTCTTTGAGCGCCCACAACGCAATCCCGCCACCAACGAGCACAAAGGTCCAGGCCCACGCCAGATCGCGGGTTTCGACGGCCGGCAGCTCGCCATCGGGGTGGATGAGGTTCAGGACCGACGTGACGAACCGGCGTTCCAGCAACAAGTCGGCTCCGTACAGCACGAACGGGACAGCGAGGACCGCGATCAACCACATCCGGACCGCCGAGCGGCGGACGACAACCGGGTTCATGCCTCGACTCCCAGATCGGCCGGTGTGATCACGCTCACATACGGTATCCGGCGCCCGCCCATACCCGCCGCCACGACCCCGGCGCTACGGTCGAGCAGGGAGATGGCCTGGACGACCACCAGGCCCTCGGTCTCGGCCACGTCGATGGCCTCGAAGAGCGCTCCTCCGGTGGTCGTCGTGTCTTCGAGCACCGCGACTCGCGTCCCGGCGGTCACCGGTCCGACCAGCCGGCCGCCCGTACCGTGGTCCTTCTCGGCCTTCCGAATCGAAAAAGCATTCAGGCTCCTGCCTTCCCTGGTAGCGGTGATGGCCACCGCCAGGGCGATCGGGTCGGCTCCCATCGTCATGCCACCGACCGCTTCCACCGTCGGGTCGAGATGATCGAGAACCACAGGGCCGATCATGCAGGCTCCTGCGCCTGAATAGGTGATGGGGCGGGCGTCCAGGTACCAAGAAGATGTCGCACCGCTCCGCAGAACGAACGGCCCATCGGTTCTCAAGGCTGTGGTCCGCAGATGGTCGACCAGCGCTGCACGTGTACCGCTCATCAGCCGAAGAGGCTAATGGCTGTCAGGCCACAGCAAGCCCGGGCAGGTCTGCCGCGACTCATCCACCTGCCGCGCGAGGATCGGTCTGGCTGCGGGCGGCCCGATCAGTGTTCATGATGGTGCTCGTGCGAGCCCGCACCGGGCTCGGGAGGACCTACTCAACAACCGGGTTCGCCGTGGTGGCCGCAGCAGTGGGAGCCGGTCGAAACCTTGATCCAGTTGTTGCGGATGACTGATTTCACCTTCTCAGAGAGCGGGAGGTCCGAGGTCGTCCAGTTGAGCGTCAGATCGCGAAGGTTGGGTCGTCGCATGCCGGGAGTGTAGGCGCCGGGTGCCGGCAGGCCAGTTTCGAGCCACGTGGTTCAACAGAGGACGGGCTCATTGCCCGAAGCGACGCTCCCGTCGCGTGTAGTCGCGTAGGGCGCGCAGAAAATCGACCCGGCGAAACGCCGGCCAGAAGACGTCCACGAAGGCGTATTCGGCGTAGGCCGATTGCCACAGCAGGAACCCGGACAACCGCGATTCGCCGGAGGTGCGGATGACGAGATCCGGGTCGGGGAGATCGGCCGTGTAGAGATGGGCCGAAATGGTGTCCTTGTCGATGTGCTGGGACAGTTCGGACGGTTCCACCCCGCGGGCCACGAGATCATCGACCAGCTCCCGACACGCGTCCACGATCTCCTGGCGGCCGCCGTAGCCCATCGCAATGGTGACCGTTGGGCTGCCCGCCGTGCACGCCTCGGCCGCACGCTTGGCCGCCTCGACCAAGCGCACCGGCAGCACGTCGAGACTACCGATGAAGCGAAGCTGGAACCCGTGCCGTTGCGCCAGCACCGGCAGGCGGTCGAACAACTCGATCAGGACGTCGAAATACGGTTCGATCTCTTCGGCCGGGCGCTTCAGATTCTCGGTCGACAGGACCCAGCCAGTGATGTCGATATCGAGCTCCTTCGCCCACAACATCACCGACTCGAACTTAGCCATGCCCACCCGGTAGCTGGTCTTGTAGTCGGGCATCCGCTCGGCCCGGGCATACCGCCGGTGGCCGTCGAGGATGATGCCGATGTGGCGGGGAAGCGCGCTGCGGTCCAGATGACGACGCAGGCGCTTCTCGTACAGACGATAAAGAGGCGTGAGCAATTGCTGTTTCATCGGTGATTCTGTGGCCATCGCGGATGAGCCCCCCTCAGTTCCACATGCTACGACCGGCCCGTTCTTAATACCGGCATCGTTTTTGCCATCCATCTACTGAACGACGAACAATGGGCGACCGGTTTCCCAGCCGCCCATTGTCTTTCTCCGCCCAGCTGCTGGCCGCAGCTGGGTCCCTCCCCAGGTGACGATGCGCCGCGCAGACGCACGCCGAAACTCCCGCCAGTGCAACCGTCTCAGGGAGTCGATGTGTCGGTACCCACCGAGCATCCGACCGTGATGAGTGTTTGCCGCCGTGCGACACCTCGAGCCTGATGTCATGAAACATGAGCAGCGGTCAGGATCCACCACGAGCCTGACCGCCAGCATGCCGCTCGCATCGGGCTACGTTATGGGCATTCTCCCGTGTCGCGTCCGGTCTAGTACGGCGTCCGACCGGACGGGTGAACTACGCACGGAG
Organism: Acidimicrobiia bacterium; assembly: GCA_041576165.1. GTDB lineage: Bacteria > Actinomycetota > Acidimicrobiia > Spongiisociales > Spongiisociaceae > JBFGLM01. Next base: position 82,488 of record JBFGLM010000007.1, on the reverse strand, counting down.
GTGCGGTGAACCCCAACGAATATCTCGCACACGACGCGGTCGGGCTGGCCGAGCGCATCTCCGCCGGTGATGTCGCACCCTCGGAAGTCATCGACGCAGCCATCCGTCAGATCGAGGCGCTGAATCCTGCGCTGAACGCGGTCATCCACAAGTCCTACGATCGGGCGCTCCGGACGCAGCCGCCGCCGGGTGCCCCGCTGGCCGGAGTGCCGACCCTCATCAAGGACCTCGGTCAAACCGTGGCCGGTTCGCCAATGACGATGGGCAGCAGGATGCTGAATCACGCCATCGCCGACCATGACTCGAACCTGGTGGCACGCTACCGGTCGGCCGGTCTGGCCATTCTGGGACAAACGAACGTTCCCGAGTTCGGGATGGCGCCCACCACCGAACCGGAACTGTTCGGACCGACCCGCAACCCGTGGCATCTGGAGCACTCGGCGGGTGGCTCGAGCGGAGGTGCGGGAGCGGCTGTGGCTTCCCGCATGGTGCCGGTGGCCCACGCCAGCGATGGAGCCGGGTCGATTCGCATTCCGGCTTCGATGTGCGGCGTGTTCGGCCTCAAACCGACCCGGGCGCGTACGCCGAAGGGCCCCTATACGGGTGAAGGATGGTTCGGCCTGTCGGTTGATCACGTGCTCACTGTGACCGTGCGCGACAGCGCCGCGCTGCTCGACGCATCGCACGGTCCTGACCCCGGCGCTCCTTACTACCCGCCTCCCCCCACCCGGCCGTACATCGAGGAGGTCGGCGCACCACCCGGGCGACTTCGTATCGCGGTGTCGCCCCTTCCGATGCTCGGGCATTCAATGCATCCGGTGTGCATCGCAGCGATAGAGGACACCTCGGCGCTACTGGCAGAACTGGGCCACGAAGTGGTGGAGGACCATCCCCGGGTGGACACCAGCGAGGTGGCGTTTCACCTTGCCGTCCTCAGCGCAGCCGCCGCGGCGCTGGGGATCACCCGGGCTGCGAACGCCGCCGGGCGCTCTCCCGACCCCGACCTCTTCGAGCTGGGCACCTGGGTTACCGGCCTGGCTGGTCGGCGCTTGTCGGCCGAAGACCTGGCGGCGGCCATCGACCATGTTCGGATGCTCGGGCGCCAAATGGCTCCATTCTGGGACGGGGTTGACGTGTTCGTCGAGGCTACGCTGGCGCGGCCGCCATGGGTGCTGGGCGAGATGACGCTGACCCAAACCGAACGCCGCGCCATCGAGGTGATCCGGCGACTGCCCAGCCGGGCAGTGATCCGGAGGGTCCTACAGCGGATGGGCATCCAGGCGCTGGAGTCGATCCCCAACAACCCGATGTGGAACGTCACCGGTCAGCCATCGATGTCGGTGCCGCTGGCGTGGCACAACGGTCTGCCGGTCGGCGTCCAGTTCACGGGCCGTTATGCAGACGAGGCAACGCTTTTTCGGCTCGGCGCGCAACTCGAGGCCGCCCGGCCATGGCGCGAGCGCACGCCGCCGTTGCTCGCCGGCTAGCTCACAGTGTGCCCGCACCCAGCCGGTCCAGTACCTCGCCGGCTCGAGCTCTGATCGCATCGAGGTCGTCGCGACGGCGCAGGCCGGCCATCTGATGGGACATGCGATGGTTGTCCGCAAACCGCTCGCGGTGGCGATCGAGGAAGTCCCAGTACAAGGTGGTGAACGGGCACGCCTTGTCTCCGGTCCGCCGCTTGGGGTCATAGGCACAGTCACCGCAGTAGTCGCTCATCTTCGAGACGTAGTTGCCGCCTGCCGCGTAGGGCTTGGTGGCCATGACGCCACCGTCGGCGTGGAGGGACATCCCGATCACGTTGGGGACCATCACCCACTCGGCGCCGTCGATGAAAGAGCGCCACATCCACTCGACCATCTCCCACGGGCGCACGCCGGCCAGCAAAGCGAGGTTGCCGAGCACCATCAGCCGCTGGATGTGGTGTGCGTACGCCCGGTCGTGCACGCCCTGCCAGCACTCCCGGACACAGGCCATCTGGGTGCTGCCCTCCCGGATGGCGGGCGGCAGCGGCCGGTCCGCCCCGAGTGCGTTGCGTTCGGCGTAGTGGGGCATGTCGCGCCAGTAGACACCCCACACGTATTCGCGCCAGCCAATCACCTGGCGGATGAAGCCCTCGGCCGACGCGATCTGCACATCGCCGGCCCGGTACGCCGCTTCGGCCGCATCGCAGACCTCGGCGGGTGTCAGCAACCCGATGTTGAGATAGGGACTGAGTAACGAGTGGGCCAGAGCCCACGGTTTGCGCAACATCGCGTCCTGATACGGGCCGAAGTCGGGCAAGACGGTCTTCACGAAGTGGTCGAGCCGAGCTTGGGCGCCTGCTCGGTCCGTCGCCCAGGTGCCGTTGGGCGGCGCGCCCCACGCGGTGTCGGGCAGGGCGGCGAGGACCTCCCGGTCCAGTTCGTCGAGTTCGTCCCGCAGCGGCTCAGGCCAGTCGAAGCCCGGATCAGGCGGAGGTTCTCGGTTCTCCCGGTCGTAGTTCCACTTCCCGCCGGCAGGCTCGTCGCCGTCCATCAGGTATCCGTGGCTCACCCGTTGCCAGCGGTAGAAGTCCTCCATCGTGATTCTGGTGCGATCCTCACACCAGTCGATGAAGTCGCGGTAGTGGCAGAAGAACTGGTTACCGTCGACGACGTTGACTTCGCAGTCGCGGAGCATGTTGAGGCCGCCATGGGACATCGGTTCCATCGCGACAATCTCGTCCGGCTCAAACTCTTGTCGGTGGGCGGCGAGTCCGGCACCCAACGATTCAGCTTGCCGGTAATCGACGTCGAATCCCACGGAAGCGAGCTCACCGGCGAAGCGCCGCATCGATGCGAGCAGCAAGTGGAGCCGCTGGCGGTGGAACGCCTTCGACCGCAGCTTCGCGGCTGATTCCACCATCAGCACCCGGCTGGTGGCGGGCTCGGCGCCTGCCAGACTGGAGATCTGGCGGTTCAGCTGGTCCCCAAGGACCCAAACGGTACGCACGCTCAGCGGCTCTCGAGCACCGGCAGCTGAGACACCTCACTGGCCAGGGCTTCGACCTCGCCGGGGTCGGTGGGGACGGCCGCCGTCAGGTTCTCGTACCCGCTGTCGGTGATGAGGATGTCGTCCTCGATCCGCACACCGATGCCGCGGAACTCCTCCGGGATCTCGTGGGTGATCGTGGCGGCCTTTGCCTTCTCTTCGGTTTCGAGTTCCTTCGCCTTGGCCGTGCCCATCAGCATGCGGCGCTCGGTCCACTCGTCGAGGTCGTAATCGAGAAGTGTCAGTTCAATCTCGCTCCGGTCCGGCGCGATGTAGATGCCGGGCTCGACAGTGAACGTCATGCCGGGTTCCAGCGGCCGTGGTTTACCGTCCAGACCGTAGGAGCCCGCGTCATGTACGTCCATGCCCAACCAGTGGCCGGTGCCGTGCATGAAGAACTCCCGGTAGTGGTGCATCCGGACCGCGTCCTCTACCGGACCCGGCAGCAGCCCCAGATCGACGAGGCCGGCGGTGATCGTTTCCACCGTCGTTTGGTGTATCGCCCGGATGGTCGATCCGGCGACCGTATGCTCGAAAGCAGCCACCTGCGCTGCCAGTACGAGGTCGTAGATGGTGCGTTGGGGAGCCGTGAACGTGCCGTTGACGGGGAACGTCCGAGTGATGTCGGCCGAGAAGTAGCGGTACTCGGCTCCGGCGTCAATCAGCAACAGGTCACCATCGGCCAGTACCTGATCGTTCTCGGTGTAATGCAGCACGCAGGCGTTGCCACCTCCCGCCACGATCGCCGGATAACCGTCGCGGCGTGATCCTCGCATGCGGAAGATGTACTCCATTGCCGTCTGCACCTGGTATTCGTAGCGGCCCGGGGCGGCGAATCGCATGGCTTCGGCATGACCCTCGGCAGAGATGTCACATGCAGTGCGGAGCGCAACGAGTTCCGCGTCGGTCTTGCGCAGGCGCAAGTCGTGGACCAGCGCCGACACGTCGCGCAGCTCCCCCGGGACCAGCCGGCCGAAGCGTTCGCTCAGCCCCCCCAGTCCCGCGATCAGAGCTGAGATCTTGCTGCGAAACGTGCTGTCCCCGAGCGGCACATATACAGCGGCCCGGCCGAGGAACCGGCGCCGGAGTTCTGTGTCCAATTCGGCGATCGGAAACGCGGCGTCCGCTCCATAACGTTCCTTGGCCCCTTCGACTCCGGCTCGATAGCCATTCCAGATTTCTAGCTCGCGGTCACGGGGGCGGACGAACAGCACGTACCGCTCTGCCGGGCTGGACGGGTCGATCACGGCGACCGCGTCGGGCTCGTCGAATCCGGTCAGGAAGAAGAAGTCGGAACTCTGCCGGAACGAATGGTGGACGTCGTGGTTGCGCACGGTCTCGCCGGCGGCGGGGACGATGGCGATGGCATCACCGATACGCTCGGCCAGGTCCTGGCGCCGGGCGGAGTGCAGAGACAGGTCAGTTTCCATGCAGGCAGGGTACTCCCGTACAGCAACAGCCAGGCGACGGCCAAAGCAAGAGCCACAGCCGTTAGGCAGCGGGGGCGAGGTCGAGGATCAGCGCCGCGTGGTCCGAACCTGCGTGTCCGCCGATCCGACGCTCGACCACGGTGAGGCCATCCGACACGAAGGCGTGGTCGATGGGCAATTGGAATGGTTTCCAGGTGTTGGGCCAGGTCCCTTGCCAGCCCGCGCCGTCGATGCTGGAGCGGAGCCCGGAGATGTCCCGGAAGGTCCGATAGGCGTGGCTGAACGGCGAGGCGTTGAAGTCACCTGCCACCACCACTTCGCCCGGTCGGTCGGTCACCCACAGAGCTACGTCCTCCAACGCCCGGTCTCGGGCCCGGCTCCGATTGGGCGTGACCGGCGAGAGCGGATGCACCCCGACCAGCTCCACCGTTGCGCCCTCATAGGCCAGCGTCACGCCGGGGAATCGCTGGAACGGTCCGATTCGCAGGGTGGTGGGAACCACCTCGAGCCCCTCGCGGACGAGGGCGGCGGAGCCTGAGGCGAACCCCCAGCCGTCTTCCATCGCGTAGCGGTAGCCACCCAAATCTTCCTCGATGACTTGGCGAACCGTGGCCGACAGCTCGTGCAGAAAGACCACATCGGCGTCGCTGGACGCGATCTCATCGAGTATGGCGTCGGTGTCGCGGTTGACGTGGAACAGGTTGAATGTCATCACTCGCAGCGGCTCGGCTCCGGCCGCCGGATCCGCGTGCCCACCGACAAACAGCGGCGCCATCGTGAGGGCATTGATGACCAGCACCGACGCGGCCGCTACCAGGACCACCCGGTCCCGGCGTACCAGCCCCACCACCAGCGCGGCCAGGCCGATGAGGAAGTAGTGGAGCCGGGGGTGGGACAGGAGGTCGAGCGCCCAGTAGAGAGAGCCCAGAAACCCGCCGAGCGTCATCCCCAGAACCGCCACGATGATCAGCCGAGTGAGCCACGCCGGCTCGCGGTCCGGCCGCGCCTGGTCCGGGCCCGATCGTTTCACGCTGGCGGTCATCGGCCACAGCGTGGCACATCCGAAACCGTAGACAATTCGCCGGCTGGGCTACCGGGCTGCTGGCAAATTCAGATGTCCACGTACCACTGGGCGAGGGCACGACCGATCTCGTCGGGAGAGTCCTCCTGGATGAAGTGGATGCCGGGCACCGTGACTTCGGTCTGGTTGGGGAAGCTGCGGGCCACTTCGCGCTGACGACCGACCAGGATGCTGCCGGGGTCGGCGTTGACGAACAGCTTCGGGATCTTGGTCTGCTGCAGCCACTCCGAGTACTCCCGCACGATCTCATCCACGTCTTTGGGTTCCCCTTCGATCGGGATCTCACGGGGCCAGGTGAGGGTGGGCCGCCGCGGTTCGCCGTGTACCTCGTAGGGACGCCGGTATTCGGCCATCTCTTCCTCGCTCAGTTCCCGCATGATCGAAGCCGGCAGGATCCGCTCCACGAAGATGTTCTTCTCCAGCACCATCCCCTCCCCCGCCTCGGACCGCATACCCTGGAAAACTCGTGTCGCCTCCTCCGGCCAGTCGTCCCACGTGACAGGCGTCACAATTGCTTCCATGTAGCACAGCCCAAGCACGGACTCGGGATGCCGCCGGGCCCAGTCGAAACCGAGGGCCGACCCCCAATCGTGCATCACGAAGGTGACATTGCTGTTGACTCCCAGCATTGCGAGCAATGCGTCGAGGAATTGTCTGTGTTCGACGAAGCGATACGTCCCGACGGTCGAGTTGGGAATCTTGCCGGAGTCCCCCATGCCGACGAGATCGGGGGCGATGCAGCGGCCGAAATCAGAAACGTAGGGAATGATGTTGCGCCACAGGTAGGACGACGTGGGGTTGCCGTGCAGAAAGACAACCGGATCGCCTTTCCCGACCTCGTGATACGCCATGTCGATACCCAGCACGTTGATGTGACTCTTCTTGAACTTCGAACGCACGGCGCTTCCTCCGGGGCGGATTCCCGCACGCTAGCTCGGGCGCGGCCGGCGTGGTGCCGGCCCCCGCACCGATTTGGCACTCGGTAGCCGCTACATTCTCTGCACATGGAGCTCCGGGTGACGAAAGGTGGCCGGTCACGCCGGATGGGCCACGACGCCTCGTACGAACCCCAACGCGTCGCCGACGGCTGGGAGCTGACCACCGGCGTGAAACGCTGGACACCGGTGCTCCTGACCGGAGCATTCGCGGTGGTGTGGACGATCGTCACTTTGGTCCTCGTCGCGATCGGGCTCAGACAGGGCGGGTTCGTGTTGCTGGCGTTCGCAGCCGCGTTCGCAGTCGCCGACATCCTCGTCTGGGTCGCGTTCGTCAAGGCCTACCGGGTCGGCAAAGAGTGGGGCGACGCGGTCCTGGTGCTTTCGAAGTGGCCGGTGCGGCTGGGCGAGACGACCCACGGTTGGTTCCATCGGACTGCACTGGGCGACAACTCGATGGCGGACCACGTGACTGCCCGGCTGATCCTGCGCGAGTCGGCAACCTATCGAGTGGGCACGGATACGAAGACGGCGACCGAGGACGTCGCGACGGTGCCGCTGGAGGTGATCCCCCAGGAGCGAGAGGGCCGCCCGGGCGTGGCGTTCGAGTTCACCATCCCCGGCGAGGGGCCGCCCACGATCGAACTGCAGTGGAACCTGGTGGAGTGGCTGATGATATTCAACCTGTCAGAAGCCGGGGCGCCCGACGTTGTCTCGACTCTGCCGGTACGGGTGGCGCCGGAGGTGGCAAGGTGATCGAGATCGACCTCGACGATGCGACCGTTGCTCTTGGCGAGACCGTCGGCGGGCGGGTCGTGTGGGACCCGTCCGAGAAGGCGCCCGACGGGGTGAAGGTTGAACTGGCGTTTGCGACGGAAGGTCGCGGCTCGGTTGACCGAGCAGTCGTCGCCGGAGCCGAGCGGGAGTTCCACGGCGACCCGACAATGGTTCCGCCGTGGTTCGAGTTCGAGCTGGCCGTGCCCGACGATGCCCCGGTGTCATATGACGGGAATCTGATTCGGGTGGTCTGGCGTGTCGAGGCCCGCCTCGATGTGGCGTGGGCGCGGGATCCCAAGACACACGTCGAGGTGCGGGTCCTCCCGAAAGGAGCGTGACGGTGGCACGGATCGAAGACCGCCTCGAGCAACTTGGATTGGAGCTGCCGCCGCCCCTGGTGGTTCCAGCGGGTGTGGTCTTGCCCTTCGAGTTCGTCCGAATCCGGGGCAATCGGGCGTATGTCTCGGGACACGGTCCGCAGGGGCGAGAGGGCCCGATCGAGGGCCCGTTCGGGCTGGTGGGACGCGACGTGTCCGAGGCAGAGGCGGTCGAGGCGGCCCGCCGAACCGCGCTCTCAATCCTCGGATCGTTGCGGCGAGCGCTCGGCTCGCTCGACCGGATCGCCGCCTGGTTGCGGGTGTTCGGCATGGTGGCGGCAGTCGAGGGGTTCGAGCGGCAGCCCGCGGTCATCAACGGATTCTCCGAGCTGATCATCGAGGTGTTCGGCTCCGACCGCGGCGGGCACGCCCGCTCCGCGATCGGGGTGGCCTCCCTTCCCTTCGGAATGCCGGTCGAGATCGAGGCCACCGTCGAGATATCGGTGTGACGTACGAGTCGCTCGGCCTCCGCTGCAACCCGTTTGTGGCCGATCCTGAGCCGGGGGTGGCGCCGCCGCTCTACATCGAGCGGGAAGTCGACCCTCCCATACCGGATGCGCATCGCCTCATTCAGGTGATCGGACCGCGGGGCTCCGGCAAGACAACGCTGCTCCTCCACTGGCAGCGCACGGTAGGGGGACGCTATCTCCACGTCGAACAAGGCTGGGCACGCTGGCGGCCGGTTCCAATTGCGTCGTTGGCCTATTGGGACGAGGCGGATCGGATCCCGCGGATGATCCTCCGCCGGTCACTGGGCGCGGCAGCCCAGATCGGGGCCACCGTCGTACTGGGTGTGCATCGCGACCTGCGGCGGGCCGCCCGCATGCCCGGCGCGACCATCCGACGGGTTCGACTGCCCGCCCCCACCCCCGCCACGGTACAGGTGTGGGCGGCTCGCCGCCTCGCCGCGGCGTCAGTTCTCGGTCGCCGGCCAGCCGTGCATGTGGATGCAGAACTGGCCGAGCGGGTGGCCGCGGATTGCGACGGGTCCTGGCGGGTGGTGGGTGACCGGCTGCACTCGTGGGTGGCGCAGGCCGCCCGTCAGTCGTCCATCAGCCCGCCCTCATAGGCCATCACGACCGCCTGTACCCGGTCGCGGGCGCCGAGTTTGGTCAGCACCCGCTTGATGTGCGTCTTGACGGTGTTCTCCGAGATGAACAGCGCCGCAGCCAGTTCGTCGTTGGACAGCCCCCGCGCCATTGCCACCAGGACTTCTCCTTCCCGCCCGGTCAAGTCGTCGAATGCCCGGTCGGGGCGGCGAACCGGGCGGCTCGAAAACTCCTCTGTCAGTCGGCGGGTCACCGACGGCGACAGCAATGCCTCCCCTGCCGCCACCGTCCGGATGCCGTCCACCAGGTTTTCCGGAGGGCTGCGCTTGAGGAGACAACCCGACGCACCCGCCCGCAGCGCGGCGAACACTCGCCGCTGGCGGCCCAGATGAGCGTAGCCACCAGGCACAGCGACACGACCCCGACCATCGCCCCCATAGCCGCGAAGATGATCGCATCGCCCGCTTCGTCGAAATGGGAGGCCCTCTCACGCCACGCCTGGAGCGTGATCAGTCCTACCTCCACCGACGACGCGATGAGGAAGGTCCAGGCGAGACTTGCCGCAAGCTTCGGGCGCTCCGGCAACCGGTCGAGGATCCAGCCGACGGTGGCCAGCAGCAGCGCAATCGAGAATCCGAAGACGATTGGTTAGCGCCACGACACTGCTCCCGCCCATTGAACGCCTGTGATTGCCAGCATCCCGCCGTGCATTGCCGCAGATGCCAGCCAGAGCAGCGCACCCTTGTAGAGGAGGCGGCTGGGGCCGCGCACGGATGGCACGTTGTCTCCTCAGTCGGCGATGAAACCAACGTATGGATCAGTGACCGGTTCGTCGTCACCCCCGGGCGGATTGGACCCTGCTGCCGTGGGGTGACATTGCGGCCAGGGCTGGAACGCTCGAGAGCGCGATTGCAGGGCGGCAGCCCAGAGCGCACATCCCGACAGATCCGCTCAGGGCCCGGCCGATCGGACGGCCGCCACCGCCTCCTCAAAAGACAGCCCGTCGCTTGCGACCAGCTCGGCGGCCTTCTTGAGCTGGCCCCAACCGGTGCCGGCGGCTCTCGCTTCGGCGACGGTCTCGGGCAAAACACCAGCGATCGCCGCTACCTCGGCCGCCTTTCTGGCTTGGCCGGGCGCGATGCCGTCCCCCTGTTTCGGTCCCGCCCACGGTGGCTTTCCTTCGACCTCACCGTTGCGAATTCGCTCGATTGCCTCTTCGACGCCGATCCCTTCTGCCTCGGCCAGGACATATCCGTGGCGGATCAGTCCCCACCCGGCACCGGACGCCCGCAGTCCGGCTACTTCGGTTGGGGACGCACCGGTTTCGGCCACCACGGCCGCGGCGTGTTTGGCCTGGCCGGGGCTGACCGCGGCCGGCTCGTCGACCTGCCCGACCACCGGCGCTTCCTCACTCTGGGCGGCAAACGCTACCGCGCCTACCCCGGCAGCCGCCAGTACCAAAAATGCAACAATTGCAGGCCGTTTCCGCACCGGAACCCATTGTGCCCTGACCACGGAGAGTAGTCAACGGGTCCGGGCGGCCGGACCATCACCCGGCGCTCATGAGCCGGTCGACGGCGTCTACGTCGGCCGTGGTCAGGCGTTTCCAGTCGGGCGAATAGCCAAATCGGTCGATGAGGGAGACTGTGGAGTCGGGGGTGTCGAGCAACTCTATGGCATCCGTCGGTACCAGCGCCGGATGCGAATATCCACACGCCCACGCCAGCTTCAGCAAGTCGGCACGGAGCGCGTCGATGTAGCCGGCCAGACGAACCGCTTTGTTGGTTGGATCCAGGCCTCGGGTCAGCCACCACGGGTGGCGACACCCGTCGGGCAGTGGCCGGTGTGGCAGCGCTGGGCTTGGATACAGCCGACCGCCAGCATCGCCTCGCGGCCAACGTTGAGCAGGTCGGCGCCCAGCGCCATCGCCACCAGCCCGTGATGGGGGAAACCGAGCTTGCCCGACCCTGCGAACACGACCTTTTCGGTCATGCCATGGCGCACGAAGGCTTTGAAGACGGTCGCCATCGCCATCCGAAACGGCAACGCCACATGGTCGGTGAAGACGAGCGGGCCGGCCCCGGTGCCGCCTTCTCCTCCATCGACAGCGATGAAATCGGGCCCGCGGCCGGTGGCGGCCATATGGGCGGCCAGGTCATCCCAGAACGCAGTCTGACCGACGGCGGACTTGATGCCAACCGGCAGGCCGGTGGCATCCGCCAGCTGCTCGATCCAGTCGACCATGCTCGCAACGTCGTGGAAGGTGCTGTGCCGGTTGGGGCTGACCACCGCTATGCCTTCCGGCAAACCTCGGGCCCGAGCGATCTCCCCGGAGACTTTGGCTGCCGGCAGCACACCGCCGAGGCCGGGCTTGGCGCCCTGGCTCAGCTTGATCTCGATTGCCTTGATCTCGGGGTGGGAGGCGGTCACCACGAACTGTTCCATGTCGAATCCACCGTCGGCGGCGCGACAGCCGAAATACCCGGTGCCGATCTGCCAGACCAACTCGCCGCCGTGGAGGTGATGGTCCGACACGCCGCCTTCGCCGGTGTTGTGGAGGCAGTGCCGTTCTCGTGCGGGAACGGCGATTGGCGGATCAGCACGTAGTCGGGGGTCTCGAGCCGGTTGTCGGTTCCGAAACCGAAGTAGGGGTTTTCGTTCTTGGCAGTGGAGTAGACCCAGCGCCGCTGGTCCCGAGTGAATGGGCGCTCCTCATCGTTGTCGGTAACGATGTATTGCCGAAGTTCCGGCCCGACCGCTTCCAGCGCGTACCGAAAGTGGCCGATGATTGGGAAGTTACGGAGGATCGTGTGCTGGCGTTGCAGCAGGTCGTAGATGGCGACCGCCAGAAGCAATCCCGCAAGCGCCCCGAGGGCGATGAGCCACGCCACGACTGAAGAATGTAGTGCCCGACAGCCTGGAAGCCGCGGCTCCTACGCGGCCGAGACCTCCTCGGTTTCGTCCTTTTTCATCGTCGCCAGGAACTTCTTGACCGCGACAAAGGCGCCAACCACCGCCAAAGTCGCACTGAGGAATGCTTGCAGTTTCGTCATGCCGCCACGCTAGCGAGATGGCGCCTCTTCCGGGACGGGGCCGATCGGGGTTCGCTCCCCGATAACCGCACCGGGGTCAAAAACCGCGTATCTGGCTGGGAGACGAGGCCTCTGCTCCTGGCGGCCCGGACCGAGCTGCCTCGATGAGACCCGTGCGGGTCTTTGGCGGGACCCCGGCGCTGCTCTTTCCGATCTCACATCGTGAGACGGAATCTCACGTCTCCCTATAGAGCGGGGAAGCCCGCACCGACGAAAGGAAGGCACCATGCCTACTCTGGATGAACGCCTCATCGAAGCCGCCACCGGCGCGCTCGAGCTGTATTCGATCCAGCTGGGTCGTGAACTGGGTCTCTATCAACTGCTGGCGGATGTCGGGCCCGTAACAGCCGGCCAACTGGCTGAGAAAGCTGGCGTCGACCGCCGCTACGCGCAGGAATGGCTCGAACAGCAGGCCGTCGCCGGTTTCGTCACCGTGACGACCCCAGCCGATGACCCCGACCGTCGCCACTTCGGCCTCACCGAAGCGCAGGCGGCTGTTCTGGTACACGCAGATCATCCGTCTCATGTGTCGCCGCTCGCTGCGATGGTGACAGGTATCGGTCTGGTACTGGATCGCGTCACAGACGCGTATCGCACTGGAGACGGTGTCCCCTACTCCGTGTACGGCGATTGGTTCCGGGACGGACAGGGCGGCATCAACCGACCGGCCTTCACCCACGACCTGGTCGGTACCTGGATCCCGAGCGTGCCCGGACTCGACGAGCGTCTTCGAGGCCGCGGCGCCCGCATCGCAGATCTGGGTTCCGGCCTCGGCTGGTCAGCTTTGGCCATGGCCGATGCCTACCCAGACGCGAGTGTGATCGGCATTGACAACGATGAGGCGTCGGTACGCGACGCACGTCGGGTCGCAGCGGACCGCAAAGCCGCCGTGGACTACGTACGTGCCGATGCCAGCGAATTGGTCAACCACGGCCCATTCGACCTGGTCACGATCCTGGAGACGCTTCACGACCTGGCCCGGCCGGTCGACGTGCTGTCCGCGGCGCGCCGGGCCCTGGCGCCGGGCGGAATCGTCCTGGTCGCCGACGAGCAAGTCGCTGACGACTTCGCCCCCAGCGGTGACGAGCTGGAGCGGATGATGTACGGATGGAGCGTCGTCCACTGCCTGCCTGCGTCTCGGACCGAGAGCCCATCGGCCGCCATCGGCACGGTGATCCGGCGCTCGGAAGTCGAATCGCTCGCAACCGAGGCGGGCTTCTCGCAGGTATCGGTACCGAACGTCGACGCCGGATTCTTCCGGCTCTATGTGCTGGAGATGTGAGCAGAACCCGTAGCGCCGCAATAGACCCGCGAGACTGGCTCGGGCGTTGTACTAGCAATGGCCGATGTCACTCGACAGAAACGGGGAGCTGTGGCCGATTCGGTCCGCATTCCGGTTCACTTTGACACGTTCTACGCCGAGAACTACCGGCCCGTCGTCGGGCTGGTTTACACGCTGACCGGGAGTCGGTGGGCGGCTGAGGATCTCGCCCAGGAGGCGTTCCTCACCGCCCACCGCCAGTGGGATCAGGTGGGCCGCTATGAGTCGCCGGCCGGCTGGATCCGGACCGTCGCAGTCAATCTCGCCCGCTCCCGTTTCCGCCGGTTGGGCGCCGAGACACGTGCCCTGGGCCGCTGGTTCGGTCAGCAGCCCACCGCGTTTCCCGAACTCCAGCCGGAACATGAGCTGTTCTGGCGCCATGTGCGCGCACTGCCCCGCCGTCAAGCCGAGGTGGTGGCGCTCCACTATCTAGAGGACATGGCGGTCGCCGACATCGCAGGTGTGCTCGGAATCGCAGAGAGCTCCGTGAAGAACTCGCTGGCGAAGGCCCGCGCCAGTCTCGCCGGGCGGCTCGCCGCCGAGGAGGTGGCCTCATGAACGTCGATCAGCTCGGACGCGACGCTGCGCAGGCCGCACATGACGCTGCACGGGAGATGCCCCTTCGCCCGATCGCCCGGGTGGAGCGGCAGGCCCGGCGCCGGACGCTGTCCGCCGCTCTGGGCGGGCTGGGGGTGGCAGTGCTGGCGATCGTACTGGCGGTGAGCGTCGTTGGGCCTTCGGACGAGGCGCCGGTGGCCACCACTCCCACCACGGTTTCCCCGGTCGAGGCACCAACCGCGACTGCGCCGACGACGTCCACGACGGCTGCTCCCGCCCCGACGCCCACCGAGCCCACGCCCGGCCCGGCACCTCTGCCGCCGGTCGTCCCTGCCGGTGGCGTCACCGATCCGGTTGTCTGGTTCGACGGGTTTTTCGTCGGTACCGGCGCGCCCGGTCGGGAGCCGGTTCTGCTGACGGAGAGCGAAGGAAGCAATTTTGGTCTCAAGATGATCGCCGACGACCGCGCCGGCGGGTTCGTGACACTGGCCGACGAACGCACCTTGTTGTGGTGGTCGGCAGGCGCCGGGGAGCCGCAGCGGGTCTCCGTGGACCTGGGCGATGCGCGGATGTCGGCTACCGAGGTGCTCGACGTGGTGCCGGCCGCATCAGGGCCGTTGGTCGATCTGCACGTCAACTTCGATGATCCGACGGCCGATCAGGCATGCCAGTCTCTACGGGCCTTGGTCGACCTGGCCACCGGCGCGGTCGTCCGAGGTGTCGAGGCGGCCGGGGAGATCCTGCCGCTGGGACTGGAATCCGGCTGGATCACGGCAGACTGTTTCTCATTGGGCCGGGCCAAGGTGGAATCAGGCCTGTTGGCTCGGCTGGTTGTGCCCGAGTTAACAGACGTAGACCCCGAAAGCGGGGTACCGAGGGCGCCGGTGCCCACCTCCCAGGTTGTGATCACCGATCAGACCGGAGCCGAAGTCGCCACATTCGACGTGACCACCGACGATCAGCCGTGGGCGGTGCTGCATGATTTTGATGGGCACCGGGTTCTCGTCTCGCGCGAGGCGTGGGAGCCTGCTCTACCGGCGCGCACGTTCTTCCTCATCGACTTGGACTGCGTCGAGTGCGGATTGGGCGAGCCCTTCACGACTGGCAGCGCGGCCAGCGCAGATATTGCTACGCCGCCGACTGACGCCGTGGAGGAGGCGCCTGCGGTCTTGTCGGGGCCCGGCAGCGCCGCGTGCGAACAGATGATGCAGTCGCCCGTGGATACAAGTCCCATTCCTCCGCCGGGATTACCGGACGGCATGTCCGATCAGTGGCTGGCAATGTTCACTGCTGCGCTGAACTGCGACTTCGATGCGCTCGACGGGATCACCCCCGAGGACCCGTTCATCAGTCACCTGGCGCCGCCGGTGCCCGGTTGGCGGGGAGCCGCCGAGTTGCGGCCGCCGCTGCTGCTGCAGGTGGTTGACGCACTGGGCCACGCCCCGGCCGAACGGGATGGGGTGTGGTACTTCCCGGGCTTCATGAGCGGCCAACCATGGGACCGGCTGGCTGCCGAGCACCAGGCGGAGGCGCAGCGGGTCCTTGGCCGCGCGTGGCCGGGCGCTTCCTCCGGCTATGCCACGTTCGCCGATTGGTTCGACGCCGATGAGCACCTGTACGAGTACCCGTCGGTGATCGTCGAATTCTTCCCCGACGGCTCCGTGCGGGTGAGTGCGGTCCTGAGCTGAGCGTTGCGCAAGCGAGCCTTAGGCTGGAGGGTGCCCTGAGGGGCCCGGCTGGCCGAAAGTTCGATCGTAACGTTCGATTTCACGTCGTGAGGGCCCTTCTCACGCCATCCCGGGCATAGGCGCAGAGAAGGGAGACCAACATGCGCTCGATCAAAGCCCGGAATCTCGTAATCGGACTTGTGACCGCCATTGCGGTGCTGGCCATCGCCGGTACTGCGATTGCCCGGCCGGGCCGAAACCATGCTCAGATCACAGTCGAGGTGGCTGAAAACGGTTTTGACTTCGTCTGGGATGAGCAACCTGTCTTCGATGATGGATTCCCGGCGTACGGCAACGCGTTTGTCACGCAGGGTTACATCTACGAAGAAGGAACGCTCGACGGAACCAACGGAATCAATCCGGACGGATCGCCCCAATTCCCTGACAAGGTGCTCGGCACATGGACGTGCTACGGCTACTTCGTCGGCGACGGCGCCCGCACCGAAGAGGGTCCGTGGGTGGTGACATCGCAGGTGTTCGAGTTCACCTCGGACACCGTGGGAGGCCAGACCATCGTTACCAATGGCTTTGAGACGCCGCAGCTGGCTGGACCGGCGGTACGGGCAGTCATCGGCGGCACCGGCGACTACGCCACGGCTCGCGGCGAGGTGACCCAGATCACATTGGGTCACAACACGTCGGACGGAGTTGATGCCACGTTCACCTTCGATATCAGGGGCGTGCGGCGCTGACCCATTCCCGACTGGCAAACGATCGGTGCCCCGGCAGAGCCGGGGCACCGACGCGTCCGGCGCGGCGAACTTTCGGCTCTAGGGTGCCCTCAGGGGACCCTGCAGCCTAAGGATCGCCTTCGCAGGCGCGGATTTTGGGGCGCGCAACACCGGACCGGCTGGCTAGCTTCGGATCCGGGCAATAGGGAGGAGTCCGGCAGGCCGTTTTCGTCGCGAACTGCGGCGTGCCAACCCCCCTCATCACCGCTTGGTGCGCCAGCAACTTCCCCGAACATCTGGGAGGCACGTTGTGAAATCCGCCCCGTTCAGCTATCACGCGCCGGCAACGACCGCCGCCGCGCTCGGCCTCAAGTCAGACCAGGGAGGTGATGCTCGCGTCCTTGCCGGCGGGCAGAGCCTGATGCCACTGATGCACTTCCGGCTGGCCACTCCCGCCGCGCTCATCGACATCAACGGTATCGACGAACTCGACTTCATCGAACGCAAGAACGGCACCCTCTCGATCGGCGCCCGGACCCGCCAGGCCGCCCTCCTCCAGTCCGACGTGGCGGCCGAGACCGTGCCGCTGCTGGTCGAAGCGGTCAGCCACGCCGGACACGCTCAGATCCGCAACCGGGGCACCGTCGCCGGCAGCGCGGCGCACGCCGACCCTTCGGCCGAGATTCCGGCGGCACTGATGGCGCTCGGGGCCGAGATGGTCTGCTCGTCCGGGTCGGGCAGTCGCACCGTCGCCGCCGGTGAGTTCTTCACCGGCCCGTTCGACACCGCGCTGGCCGACGAAGAAATCCTCACCGAGCTGCGCGTGCCCGCCTGGCCGTCCGGCACCGGGTCGGCCTGGATGGAGCTGACCCGGCTCTACAACGGATTCCCCGTCGTGGGGGCCGGCGCCCTGATCCATCTCGACAATGGCACGATCGACCGAGCGGCCATTGGCCTGTGCGGTCTGGCCGCCACGCCCCTCATCTCAGACGCCGCCGCGCAAACGCTGATGGGTAACGCCCCTTCGGTTGAGCTGGTGGAGGACGCGGCGTCCGCTGCCGTGGCAGACCTCGAACCGCCCGGTGACGTGCATGGTTCGACCGCATACCGCAAGCGGGCGGGGCGGGCATACGTGAAGCGAGTCCTGACCGCAGCCATCAATCACGCAGGAGGCCAGCAATGACAAGCCAGGTGACGCTCACCGTCAACGGCACCCACCACCGGGCCGAGGTGGATCCCCGGATCACACTGGTCGATTTCCTCAGGGACGAGCTCGGCCTGACCGGAACCCACACCGGCTGCGAACAAGGCGTGTGCGGCGCGTGCACCGTGCTCATTGACGGCACGTCCGTACTGGCGTGCCTGATGCTGGCGGTACAGGCCAACGGTACCGACGTATCCACCGTCGAAGGCCTGGCGGACGGTGAGACCATGCATCCGCTCCAGGACGCATTTTGGGAGATGCAGGGTCTGCAATGCGGGTTCTGCACCCCAGGGATGCTGATGCGGGCCAAGGAAATCCTCGACGAGAACCCCAGCCCCACCGCTGAAGAGGTCCGGGAGGCAATCGCCGGCAACCTGTGTCGCTGTACGGGGTATCAGTTCATCATCGAGTCGATCCTGGCCGCCGCCGACCGGGTGCCGGCGCGGGCGTAGGAGAACATCATGACTGCACCAGCCGTAAGAGAACATACGAAAGAAACCAATTGGGTCGGCAAGTCGATCCGCCGCATCGAGGATCCGAAATTCCTACGCGGTGTCGGCGGCTACATCGAAGATCGGGCACTCCCCGGCATGTTGCACGTGGCACTCGTCAAGTCACCGTATGCCCACGCCCGCATCATCAGCATCGACACGAGCGAAGCCGAAGCCCTGCCGGGGGTGCGGGCCGTCATCACCGGGGCGCAGGCGGCAGATTTGTGCGATCCACTCCCCGACTTCGGGCCCGACCCCGCGAACCACACATGGCGGCTCCTCGCCGTCGACAAGGTGCGGTACGTCGGCGAGGGCGTAGTGGCTGTCGTGGCGGAGAACCGCTACGTGGCCGAAGACGGCGCTTCTCTCGTTCACGTCGAGTACGAGGAGTTGCCGACGATCCACGACCCCGAGGCCGCCGCACAGGAAGGGTCTCCGCTCGTCCACGAGCCGCTCGGCACCAACGTGGCGTACGAACGCAGCTTCACGTTCGGCGACATCGACGCCGCCTTCGCGGACGCCGACATCGTGGTGGAGGACCGCTTGCACTGGCGCCGGTCCGGTTCGCAGCCACTGGAGCCGGTAGGCGCCATCGCGGCCTACGACATCGGCACCGGACAAATGACGATCTGGGAGAACTCGCTGACCTTCACCAGTTACCTATTCATGCTGGCCGGGACGCTCAAAGTACCCAGCAACAAGCTGGACGTCATCCCAGTCCCTGCCGGCGGTAGCTTCGGATCGAAGTTGTGGGCCGTGAAGCCGGCCGCCATCGCCGGGATGTGTTCCCGCGCGACCGGTGCGCCGGTCCAGTACATGGAGGATCGCCACGACGCCCTGTCCAACAACGACCACCAGGGTTCGGACCGGATCTACTACGTCGAGATGGCGGCGAAGAAGGACGGAACGCTACTCGGTCTGCGGCTGCGGACCATTGAGGACTACGGGGCCTATATCCAGTTCGGGGTCGGCCACCACGGCAATGCACTTGCACAGGTGACCGGGCCGTACAAGATCGCAGCCGTTCAATACGAGCTTCAGGCCGTGCTGACCAACAAGAACCAGCAAGGGGCATATCGGGGATTCGGGTCGGAAGTCAACAACTGGATGCTGGAGCGGATGGTCGACCTGGTGGCTCGCGAGCTGGGTATGGACCGGCGCGAGATCCGGCGGATGAACTTCATCGGCCCGGACGAGTTCCCGTACTTCATCCCGACCGGCAACGTCTACGACTCCGGCGACTACCAGCCAATCCTGGACAAGGCACTGGAGATGGGACGCTGGGATTACTGGCAGGCGGAGAAGGCCAAGGCCCGCGAGGAAGGCCGGTATATCGGCCTGGGACTGGTGACCTGCCAGGAACGCAGTGTGTTCAGCGCCACGGAGTTCTGGTTCTGGTTCGACGAGCCCGGCGCACCGGTGACCTCGATGCCCGAGAGCGTGACATTGGACGTCGACGCGTTGGGCAACATCACCGCCACGCTCTACTCGTGCGCCTTCTGGGGCAACTCGCCCGAGACCATGGCGGCGCAGTTGATCGCAGAGGAGTTCGACGTCGACCCGAGTTCCGTGAACGTGGTCTATGCGGGTTCGGGTCAGGGTCTCCCCGCAACCGGCCCGGGCGGAAGCCGGTTCACGGTGATGATTGCCGGTGCCATTGAAGGGGCCTCGGTCAAGATCAAAAAGAAGGCGTTCGAGATCGCCGCCCACCTGCTCGAGGCCGATCCCGGAGACCTGGAATGGGTCGACAACGGGATCCAGGTCAGAGGCAGCCCCGAGGCCCGCAAGACGCTGGGAGAGGTGGCCATCATGGCCCACCTCTTCAAACACTCGCTGCCCGAGGATGTTGAGTCGGGATTGGAGGCGTCGCAGGTGTTCGACCATCCATACACGACCATGCCGTCGGACGACCGCAAGGATCTGGGCGTGTTTTATCCGTTCATGGGCCATGCCTGTCACATGTGTGCGATCGAGGTCGATCCGGACACCGGCAAGATCGACTTCCTCGACTATGCGGCGGTCCACGATTGCGGGACGATGGTGAATCCCCGGTCGCTGGAAGGCCATATGATCGGCGGCACGGCACAGGGGATCGGCTCCGCCATTCACGAGGAATTCGTGTACGACCCGGACGGGAACTTCCAGTCCGGCACGTTCCTCAACTATCTGATCCCGACATCGATGGATGTGCCGGCGGTCAACTGCGGCCACCATGAGACACCTTCCCCTTACACGCCGTACGGCATCAAAGGAGGCGGCGAAGGCGGCCGGATGATGGCGCCGGCGGCGGTCTTCTCCGCGATCGACGACGCCCTCGAGCCGTTTGGGGTGAGGATGCGAACCCTCCCTGCCACGCCCGAACGAGTAGTGGAGGCGATCCAGGAAGCCGGCGGCTGATCTCGGTGGCGGTCAATGGAAATGCCCCGGGGCAGAGCCCCGGGGCATTTCGCGTTCGGCGCCTCTTCCTCACCCGCAAGTGCCACAGCGCGGGTGCGCCGAACAAGGCGCGGACTGCGCCCGGGCAGGTAACGGCCCGGCGGCTACGAGCTACACCTGTATACGGAGCGAAGGCGGATCGGGATTGGTCATCTGGGCCCGCCGTCACGATGCGTAGGACCCGGCGCCGGAGGGCTCTGCCACGCGCACCGACGTCCACTGACCGGGAAAAACCCTCGGGCGGTCAGCCGAGGCGCCGGCGGATGTTGGCGATCTGTTGGCGGGCGCTTTCGAAGGAGCCGCCACCAGCGCTTGTTCGGGATCGTACGGATTCGACCGGATCGGTCCGGACCATGTCGGCCTCCTGAAAGCGGGCGTCCGCGGCCGTCAGATCGGTGACGGTGGCGTCGGACAGGTCCCGCCCGTCCGCCGCCAGGCGACCGATCAGACGTCCTACTGCATGATGGGCTTCGCGGAACGGAACGCCTCGAGCGACCAACGTCTCCGCCAGATCCAAGGCGGTCACGGCCGCGCCCGGCAGCGGGGGATGAAACTCGGCGCCGGCCAGCAGGGCCGTCATGGCCTCGAGTGCACCCTCCAGCACATCATCGGCTGCGAAGACTGCCGCCTTGTCCTCCTGGAAGTCCCGGTTGTACGTCAGGGGCGTGCCCTTTTGCAGCGCCAGCAGAGCGGTGAGGTGGCCGATGACCGGCGCGGCCCGGCCGCGGGTGAGCTCCGCCATATCGGGGTTCTTCTTCTGCGGCATGGCAGAGCTGCCCGTCGTGTAACGGTCGGCGAAGCTTGCCCAGCCGAACTCAGTTGAGGCCCACAAGACGACCTCCTCCGCCAGCCGGGACAGGTGCACCATCGCCTGCGCGCAACAAAACGCATACTCGGCGGCGAGGTCGCGCGATGCGACGGCGTCCATGGAGTTCTCGAACCGCCCCGACATGCCGAGCAGGCGTGCCGCATGATCTGGATCGATGGGCAGCGAGCTGCCACCGCCCGCCCCGGCCCCGAGGGGCGACACATCGAGCCGCCGCGACAGATCGCCGAATCGATCCGCATCCCGCAGCGCCATCCAGGCGTACGCGAGCAGATGGTGGGCGAGCGGAACTGCCTGGGCCTGCTGGAGATGCGTGTAGGACGGCACCACCGCCTCGCCGACGGACTCGGCCCGGTCGGCCATCACCCTTGCGAAGGTATGGAGCTGGTGAATTCGCTGCTCGGCACTGCGGCGCAGGTACAGCCGTAGATCGAGCGCGACCTGATCGTTACGGGACCGGCCGGTGTGTAGCTTGCCCGCAAGCGGACCGATCAACTCTCCCAGCCGGCGCTCAGCGGCGCTGTGAATGTCCTCGTCTTCGGGCACATACTCGAAGATCCCGGAGTCCGCTTCGTTCCGGATCGTCTCGAGCGCCGCGACTATCTGCTCAACTTCATCGCCGCCGAGCAGCCCCGCCTCGCCCAACATGGAGACGTGCGCAAGCGATCCGGCAATGTCGTCGACAAGCATGCGCCGGTCGGAATGGTCCACCGTGAACCGCCACAACACATCATCGGGCGGCTCCGAAAAGCCACCCGACCACAACATCATGCTGCCCCCACCGAGGCGAAGTCGACCGGCGCGCCAACGTCGGTTGGATGTCCGCTCACTCGCCCTCTCCGATCCGCTTCTCGGCGAAGGTGCGGAGGCGCAGCGACTGCAAGCGTATGAAGCCACCGGCGTCGGCCTGGTTGTAGACCTCATCTTCTTCGAACGTCACTGTGGCCTCGTCGTACAACGAGCCATCGGCTCGGCGGCCGTCGACTATCACGTTGCCTTTGTACAGCTTGAGCCGGGCCTCACCGGAGACACGTTCCTGGATCGAGTCCATGAACTGCTGCAGGGCCTCGCGTTCCGGCGCGAACCAGAAGCCGTTGTAAACCATCTCGGCGTACCGAGGCGCCAACTCATCGCGTAGGTGCATGACTTCCCGGTCCAGTGTCAGCGACTCCACCGCCCGATGGGCGTGATACAGGATGGTCCCGCCGGGCGTCTCGTACACACCGCGGCTCTTCATGCCCACAAACCGGTTCTCGACGATGTCCACCCGGCCCACGCCGTGGCGGCCGCCGATATCGTTCGCCGCGCGGAGGAGGTCTGCCGGTGCCAGCGACTGGCCGTTGATAGACACCGGGTTGCCCCGTTCGAAGCCCACAGTGATCTCTTCGATCACGTCGTCGGCTTCCCACGGGTCGAGGGTCATGCGGAACATCCCTTTGGGAGGTCCCACCCATGGGTCCTCCAGCACGCCTCCCTCATATGAGATGTGCAGCAGATTGGCGTCCATCGAATACGGCTTGTCGGGTGTCACCGGTACCGGGATGCCGTGCGCCTCTGCGTAGCGAACGCAGTCGGCCCGGCCCTTCAAATGCCATTCCCGCCAGGGGGCGATGACCGCAATGTCGGGCTTGAGGGCATAGGCGGACAACTCGAAGCGCACCTGATCGTTGCCCTTCCCGGTCGCCCCGTGGGATATCGCGTCCGCGCCATGCTCCTCTGCGGCGCTCACCAAACCCTTGGCGATGACCGGCCGGGCGAGCGACGTTCCCATCAGGTAATAACCCTCGTAGGTGGCGGTGGCCCGCAGTGCCGGGAACACGTACTCGGCGACGAACTCCTCCGTGAGGTCCTCGGCCACAGCCGCTATTGCTCCGGTGGCGAGGGCCTTGTCCCGGGCCTCCTCGACCTCCTCGCCCTGGCCGACGTCGGCGGTGTATGCCACCACCTCGAGGCTCTTTTCCTCCATGAGCCAGCGGAGGATGACCGACGTGTCGAGACCTCCCGAATACGCCAGAACGACCCTCTCCATCAGCCTGCTCCAATTCGTTCGAGTTCCTTTGCCACCGCGCGACCCCCAATCGCCTCATCGGTCACGATCATCAGCGTGTCGTCTCCGGCCACCGTGCCCATTACGCCGGTCAGCGCCGCTCCGTCTACACCGCTCGCCACGACGTGCGCTGCGCCGGGGGGCGTCTTCACCACTACGAGATTGCCGCTCGAGCTGATTGACAGCGCGAATTCCGCCAGCGACCGGGCCAACAGTTCTTCCGCCTCACCGCCGGGACGAAACCCGTCGGCGAGCATGTAACGCAGGTGCCCGTCGGCGTCGCGGGCTTTGATGGCACCGAGCGTCTGCAGGTCGCGGGATATGGTCGCCTGAGTCACCTCGATACCATCCGCCGCGAGGTGACCAACGAGATCCTCCTGACTCGCGACGACATGGCGAGCCAAAATCGAACGCACCGCACGGTGCCGGGCCGCCGTTCCTGCCATCTGCAAGATTATGCATTGATATGTATGATCATGCAAGATGGGTGCCGTAGCATACCCCCGTGTCGAAGGCCGCTCTGCTCTTGACGCTGATACTCGTTTGCACAGGTTGCAGCGCGGCCGCCGAGCGTCTCGCGGAAGATGCACTCGGGGACGAGCTGGGCGGCCATGTCGACATCGAGGGCGGCGGTTACACGGTGACAGATGACACCGGCACCGTCAGGGTGTCTGATGAGCTCCCGCCCGGGCTGGAGGTTCCCGTTCTCAACGGAGCGACCAGGATCGCCTCGATGGAACGCCGCACCGATGACGGCGTCATCCGTCTCGTGGATCTCCGGTATCCGGTCGATCGATACGACGAGATCATCAGGTTCTATGCGGCGTACGCCGAATCGCTCGATCAGCCGGTCTCGTACGAATCGAGCAGTGACGACCTCGTGACCACCTGGCTGACCGAACCGCCCGACCGAATCTATGTCGGCGTCGAGCTGACCACCGACGCGGTGTTGGTCAAGCTCGGCCGCGGGGTCTGATCAGCCGGCTGGAATCAGCACGTCACGATCGGTCCAGGTCGGCGAGGTCCCAGTCGAGACCCTCGATCACGCCGTCCGGCTCTTCCAGCAGCACGTCCTCCAATTCCTCGAAATACTCAACCCGGGTGATGAGCGGTTCGTCCTCGTCGGAGCACTCGAAGACGAGATACCCCACCACGACGTAGCCGCTCCCGTCTTCACCGGTGGGTTGCCAGAGGGCGGCAATCGGTTCGAGCCCAAGCTCACCCCGGGTGGCGACGGTGAAAGGCTGGCGGATGAAGAGATTCTCGAGCGCCTGCATGGCACCCTCCCGACCCGCCACCTTCAGGAACTCGGCGTCGAGATCCTCCGAGACCAGCGATGCCAGCGCATCGAGATCGCGGGCGTTGAAAAGGTCGACAAACTCATCGAGGACGTTCTCAGCTCCGCTGTCCTCAGTGGCGATCTGGAGGAAGTCGAATGCCCGACCAGCATCGTCAGTTGTCATCATGCCGACCTTTCGTCGCACCGACCGCAACATATGGGCCAAAGGTAACGTGGGTTCTGAGCTCGAACCGCAGCGGAAAGACCCTATATCTAGGGCCGACCTACCCAAGCGGGTCAGGCGCAAACTCGGCGGAGTCATCAGAACAGCCGGGCGGCCCCCTGTTCGAGTTCCAGTAGAAATCGTTTGCGGTCCAGCCCGCCGCCGTATCCATGAAGCGAACCATCAGCGGCCACCACACGGTGACAGGGAATGACCACCGGAATCGGATTGGCGCCGAGCGCCTGGCCGGTGGCCTGCGCGGCACCGGGCTTCCCGACCAGGGCGGCCACCTGCCCGTAGCTGAGGACTTCACCACACGGGATGGAGGATGTTGCGGCGAGCACCTTCTCCTGGAAAGGCGTGAACAACCGGCGGTCGACCAGTAGATCGAAGGTGCGGAGCGATCCTGCGAAGTAGAGATCGAGCTGTTCTTTCACCCCGGCGAGCGCGGCCGGCAGCTCAACGATCGCCGGAGAGATCTTGCGGGCAAGGCTGTCGAGAACGTCATCGGTCCCCTCGCTCTCGAAGCCGATCCGCACCAGTCCGCCATGGGTAACGGCCGCCAGCAGCGTCCCGATCGGCGACCCGAACGTGGCGTAGGCCAGCTTGGCCGGTCCATCCTCACCGAACGCCGCGGCGGCGAACCGCTCCATCTGGAGATCGTGGGTGTGACGGTCGACGTCGGTGAACTCGAATTGCATCACGTCAAATCCTTTCGAAGCGTTGCCAGCCCGACCCGGACGCTCTGCCGGGCGGCCGGCTCCGAGCATCCGATCACGTCGGCAATGGCCGCGTACGGTAGGTCGCCCACGAAGCGCAGCATTACCGCGGCTCGCTGTTTGTCGGGGAGTTCGCCGACCCGACGCCACAAGACCGGGTCGGCAGGCGCGGCGTCGTTCACTGCGGTCTCCGGCACCATGGCCGTCAGAGTTTCCCGAGCCGACTTCCGCAGGTGATCGATGCCCTTTCGGTGCGCGATCGTGAACAGCCACGATCTGAGATTGTCGGCGTGGCGTAGGTTCGGGTACGCCCGCAGCGCAGACAGCAGGGCGTCCTGCAGGCAATCCTCGGCTGCGTCACGTCCCACCAGGCCCCGCAGGAATCGATGAACGTCGAGGGCGTGGCGGTCTAACAAGTTCTGAAACGGAGGCAACGATGCCATGTCGATGATTGAACGTAGCGGGTCGCTCGAACGTGAGACACCCGGAGCGGGTCCACGAGGCCCGGACCGCAGTGAGGCCTCAGCTCGGCCATCGACTGGCGACGAGCTTCATGCACTGCAGTCCGGAGCCTGCGCGCCCTTGACTGGTCACAGACCGGGACCGCCTGCGGAACGCAACCACCGAACAGGGGTCCGGTGTGCCGTTCACGGTCTCAATCTGATCGGCGGGTCGGGCGACACGCGGCTCCAGTGACGAACGCCCGCTTCTATATGTGTGATCGGTTCTCACTGACCCAGAATTCAATGACCATTCCCCACGGACACGAAAGGACTAGTCGCTGGCGACCGCCCGCCCGACGGCCCCCGGCAGGCCGGCTCGGCTTGGTCTTATCTCGCAGGCGTGATTGACCATGATTTCGCTCCAAGCCCCTGTCGCCAGCGGCGATGTCTTGGAGCAGAGCCGCAGTGCTGAGCCGGCGACTGGCGGCCTGGTACGCAATCGGTCAGCCGAGGGCGCGGGCGAACCGGGCGAGGGCCTCGTCAACTTCTTGGCTGGTCACGGTCAGAGGCGGGGCGAACCGCACTGCGTCCGCGCGGACGTTGTTCACAACGAGGCCCTCAGCCAGGGCGGCCTGGGTCACTTCTGCCGACCGGGGCTCGTCGAGAACCGCGGCCAGCAGCAGGCCGCGGCCGCGGACGCCGGTCACTCCCGCAAGGTCAAGCAAGCCGTCGTGGAGTTGGTCGGACCGGTCCTTGACGTTGGTGAGTAGATCGCGGTCCTCGATTTCATCGAGCACGGCCAGCGCTGCTGCACACACGACGGGACCGCCGCCGAAGGTCGTGGCGTGGTCGCCGTATTCGAATGCGGAGGCTGCCCGTTGGGTGGCCAGGCACGCCCCGATCGGCAGCCCGTTGGCCAGGGCCTTGGCCAGGGTGGCGATGTCGGGCTGCACCCCGAAGGCCTGCCACGAGAACCACGTGCCGGTGCGGCCGATGCCGGCCTGCACGTCGTCGAAGATGAGCAGCACATTGCGCTCATCACACAGCGCACGTACGGCGTGGAGGTAGTCGCTTGCCATCGGCACCACCCCACCCTCCCCCTGGACGGTTTCGAGCATCACCGCTGCGGTCCGATCGCCGACCGCTGCGTCCAGCGCATCAATGTCATTGCCCGGCACCTGCCGGAACCCGGGCGGAAGTGGCTCGAAGGTGGCTTGCTTGGCCGGCTGGCCGGTGGCGGCCAGCGCCGCCAGCGTCCGCCCGTGGAATGAGTCAACGAGCGAGATGATCTCGTATGCCTGCTCGCCGCCCTGCCTCTGCCCCCAGCGCCGGGCCAACTTGATCGCGGTTTCGTTCGCCGTCGCACCGCAGTTGGCGAAGAACACCCGATCGAGACCTGCCAGGTGAGTCAGGCGCTGCGCCAGCTCGACCTGGGGACGGGTGTAGTAGAGGTTGGACACGTGGACCAGTTCGGTCATCTGTTTGGTGACTGCGGCTGCGACCCGTGTGTTGGCATGACCGACACCAACCACCGCAAGACCCCCGAGAAAATCGAGGTACTGCTTGCCCTGGTCGTCGAACAGCGTCGTGCCGTCGCCGCGCACGAACACGACCGGCACGCGTTTGTAGGTCTGCATGACCCACTCGGCCTCACCGGCCACGGTCGGATTCGGGTGGCCCTTTTCGATGTTCTCTTCCATGTCAGCCGTCCAATCTCATGGTGCGCATGAACTCGGTTTCCGGTTCGATCATGGTGCCGATCCCCTCCGGGGTGAAGATCTCCAACAGCAACGCATGCTGGATACGGCCGTCGAGAATATGGGCGTGGCCCACTCCCGCGTCGAGGGCCGCCGACACTGACTGCAGCTTGGGCAGCATTCCGGCCGACACCGATCCGGATGCCACCAGCTCCTTGAGGCCCTCCAGCGTCAAGCGCTGGATGAGGCTGTCTTCATCGCCGAGATCCCGGTAGAGACCCTCGACATCGGTGAGGTACACCAGTTTCTTGGCCCCCAACGCGGCTGCGATCGCCCCGGCCGCGGTGTCGGCATTCAGGTTGTAGGCATTCCCGTCTTCGCCTCGGGCCAGCGGCGCTATCACGGGCACCAGCCCCTGGTCGATCATCGCTCGAATCAGACTCGGATCCACCGAGGCGACGTCCCCGACGAAACCCAGCTTCGGGTCACGCTGGCGGGCCGTGATCAGACCGCCGTCGATGCCGGTCACGCCGACCGCCCGTGCTCCAGCCCCCTGCAACAGCCGGACGATGTCCGGGTTGATCTCCCCGGCCAGAGTGCTCTGAACGACGCGAATGGTCTCTGCGTCAGTCACGCGAAGACCGTCGACCCACTGCGGTTCGACACCCTGCTGGCCCATTGCGCGGGAGATGTGAGGCCCCCCGCCGTGCACCACCACCGGTTTGATGCCCACGATCGACAGCAAGGCCACGTCGCCGGCAAAGGTCTCCCGCAGCGCCTCGTCCACCATCGCCGAGCCGCCGTACTTGATGACGACGATCTGATCTCTGAAGAGCTTGATGTAGGGCATGGCCTCGGTGAGGATCCGCGCCTTGCCCATCGTCGTTGCGATCCGCGACTTGCCAGGGCTCGGCGCCGTATGTCCGGTGGCCATCAGCTTCGTTCACCGTTGAAGACGACATATTCGGGTGTCAGGTCCGTGGTGACGACCGTGGCCCGGCCGTGACCCATACCCACCACGATCGAGACCTCAAAGTCGCCCTGTTCGAGCCGTGCCATGAGATCCGCCTCATCGTGGGGAATCCCGACGCCCCCCTGGGTGACCGTCGTCCCTTCGTAGGCGATTTCAATGTCCTCCTGGTGGAGAGGCACCCCTGTGACTCCGAGCGCCTGGAGGATCCGTCCCCAGTTCGGGTCCCCTCCGTAGAAGGACGAACGCACGAGCGCCGAATCCGCCACCGCTTTACCCACCACGCGGGCAGTCGCGTGGTCGTCGGCACCGGAGATGTGGAGGGTCACGACCCGACTTGCCCCCTCGGCATCCTTCGCCATCTGCCAGGTCAGATCGCGGCACAGCCTGGTGAGATGTGACGCGAACGCCGCCGGATCTGGCTCTGTCCCCGAATCCCCCGATGCCAGCAGCACAACCATGTCGTTGGTCGACTGACAGCCGTCGATGTTGAGACAGTTGAAGGTGACATCCACTGCGTCAGAAAGGGCCGCCTGCAACGTCGCCGGGTTCACGACGGCATCGGTCGTCACGTAGGCGAGCATGGTGGCCATGTCCGGCCGGATCATGCCGGCCCCTTTCGACATGCCGCCGATCACGTAACCGTCACCGGCCACGGTCGCTTCTTTCGGGACCGAGTCCGTTGTCATGATGCTGCGAGCTGCGAGGGTGGCCGCGTCCGCCGTTGCCTCGAGGCGGGACACCGCCGCCGGCAGTGAGGCGACAATCTCTTCAACGGGCAGATCCGTGCCGATCGGACCCGTCGATGCCACCAAAACGTCTTCGGTATGGCATCCCAGCGCCCGGGCGGCAGCACCGGCGATCTGCTCGGCCCACACGAGCCCGGCCTCGCCCGTACCTGCGTTGGCGCAGCCCGAGTTGATCACCAGCGCCTGCAGCAGAGAGTTGACAAGGTGCTTGCGAGCCAGCGTTACGACCGGCGCCGCCGTGAGCGACGTCGTGAACACCGCGGCGGCCGCAACCGGACGATCGGCAGTAACCAGCGCAGTGTCGAGCCGCCCATCGGGTTTCACGCCCGCGTGCACGCCGGTCGCACGGAAGCCCCGAGCGGCGGTGACGCTCACGGCAACCAACCGGTCATCGGGAGACCCGTCTCTTCCGGGATTCCATACATCAGATTGGCCGCCTGCACGGCCTGGCCGGCTGCGCCCTTCAACAGATTGTCGATCGCTACCAGCACCACAACCCGGCCGGTCGAATCATCGACACGGGCGTGGATCAGCGCCCGGTTGGATCCGACCACCCATCGGGTCTGGGGTGGGGCGTCGACCACGTCGACAAACGGACTGTCCTGGTACGCCAGCCGGAGGACATCGACCGGATCGCCCGCCGCCGGGGCGGAACACGTCGAGAGAATGCCCCGCTGCATCGGGACGAGATGAGGGGTGAACTGGACCCGGGCGTCGATCCCTGAGGCGATCAGAAGCCCCATCTCGATCTCGGGCCGATGGCGATGGGTGGTGACCGCGTAGGCGGCGACGTTTTCGTCCACGGCACCGAACAACAGATTCTCCTTGAGGCTCCGGCCCGCGCCGGTGACTCCGGACATCGAGTCGACCACGATGCCCGCGGGCTCTATCGCTCCGGCAGCCAGCAACGGGGCCAGCCCCAGCAGCGCCGAAGTCGGGTAGCAACCCGGAGATGCCACGAGTTGCGCCCCGGATACATCGATGCCGGCCAGCTCCGGCAGCCCGTACACCCAGTCGCCGAGCCGGTCCGGACGCGGATGGGCGGCACCATACGCAGCCTCGTAGCGGGCCGCCGTATCCATCCGGTAGTCGCTACCGAGGTCCACGACCCTGACACCATCGGACGCCAATCGCTCGCCCACCTCCCACGACGCTCCGTGCGGAAGAGCCAGAAACGCGACGTCGACCTCTCCAACCTCGCCGAGAGGTTGGAGGCGCCGGTGACCGCCCCGCAGGTGCGGGTGCACCTGGCCGAGGGCCGACCCGGCCGAACTGTGTGCGCCCAGGAAGGTGATGTCGAACGCTGGGTGGTCGTCTAAGAGTCGAACAAGTTCACCTCCGGCATAGCCGGAGGCGCCCAGAATGGCGGCGGCGGTTCCCACGTGGATCCTCCTTGTACTGCATGACTATACACATATGCGCATATTCGGCAAACAGGGGATCACGTTGGAACTACGGCCGGTGTCCGCAGCTCGGCCTCGCGCCGGATCGTGACGACCAACGCGGCCAGCACCAACATGAAACCCGCCACTTGCCATCCGTCCACGCCTTCGCCCAGAAAGACGGCTGCCCCGGCCGTCGCCAGCACCGGATTGGCCAGTGTCAGCATGGAGACCACGACGAGCGGCACCTTGGCGTGCGCCCAGTTGACGAGGAGATGCCCGGTTCCCGGAACCGCCAGCAGCGCCAGCAGCCAGACCAGATTGGCCGGACTGGGGAGTTGGAGCCCGCCGGCGTCGATGAGCGCCAGCGGCAACAGCACGACCGATCCCACGATCCAGACGGCGGTCTGGAACTCGAACGCCGGTACCCGAGCGCGCGCCGCCTTGGCGAACGCGAAGTATGCGGCGAACAACAGCATCGCCACCAGGGCAAGGCTGTCACCGGTGGGGCTCCAGGTCGGCTGCGACGAAGAACCGAACGCCACCAGCGCCACCCCGAAGAGCGCTCCCGCTGCCACCCGGACCACCCATCCGGTGACGTGTTCGCCAAACCTGCGCGATGCGACGGCCAGCAACACGATGGGCTGGAGGGCGCCGATGACCACAGTGTTGGCGACCGTTGTCATCTTCAAGGCCACGAAAAAGACGGCAATCTCGAGTCCGATCGCTATCGCGGCGGGCGCGGTGGCCCGAAGCTGGTCTCCGGACAGCTTCCGACCCGACACTCGGAGCAGCGTCCAATAGACGACCGCCCCCAGAAACACCCGCCAGAAGGCGATCTGAATGCCCGACATCGGGATCGGCCGCACCATGATGATGCCTGCCGACCACAAGACGATCCCGAGTGCGGCCGCCGCGATCCCGGTCCTGTGCGCCGGCTCACGCACAGGGCCGCCACGGGCAAGGCGGGCGCAGCTGGTGTCGGGATCGACCGATTGACATGACCGGACATGATCGCACATTCGAGACCGGCCTCCGCCGGGCGCAACAA
Source organism: Acidimicrobiia bacterium (assembly GCA_041576165.1). Classification (GTDB taxonomy): domain Bacteria; phylum Actinomycetota; class Acidimicrobiia; order Spongiisociales; family Spongiisociaceae; genus JBFGLM01. The sequence continues at coordinate 50,941 of JBFGLM010000007.1, read as the reverse complement.
CCGTCAGACCGGACCTGCGATTGCGGCCACTCAAGCCGAAACCGCCGTGGCCGGCTCCGAAGCAGGGTCGGAGCGCGCTGGAGCGGATCGGTCCAGAACCATGTGCCGGGGCCCGGGCTGGATGAGCTGATCCGCGCGGCGGTCGATGTCACCGACCGGCGGACATGTGTCGGGGTTTCTCCGCACGTAGCGGTGGCTCACCGCGCTCCCGCCGGGAAGCCAGCAATGCGCCGCCGATCACCAACCCGATGCCCAGTACTTCGAGCGACACGATCCTGTCACCGAGTAGAAGAACTCCCAGGACGGTCGCCACCACCGGCATCAAGTAGGTACTGAACGAGGCCCGGGTCGAACCGACCCGTCCAACCAGTGTGGCCATGACGCTGAACGCGATCCCCGTGCCTATGAATCCGGCGGCCGACACTGCCAGCACCGGGCCCCATTCGAAAGTCGATGACCGCAGCCCGGCCAGGCCCATGGGAGCGGTCCAGATAGCGGCGAGCGCCAGCATGCGGGCCATGACCGGCACCGAGCCGTATTTCTGCTGAATGGGTGCCGCAATGTTGATCGCCACGCCGTAACAGACCGTGGCGAGGACGGCGAGAAAGACGCCGAGCGCTTCATTGGTGCCGGTCGAGCCGCGAGCGAGGCTGACGAGCACGACACCACCAAAACCGACGAACAATCCGAGCAGCTGGGCACCACGCGGCAGCCGGCGCAGGAGGATCGTGGCGACAATGGCCGTGAAGATGGGTGTACCGCCGTTGAGAATGCCGGTGACCGCCGAGTTGATGTACTGCTGGGCCAGCGGGAACAGGCTGAAAGGAATTGCCACCCAGATGAACGAGAGGGCGAGGATGCGGGGCCGATCCTCGGAGTCGATCGCCTTCCGCGCCCGAGGCACCAACGACAGGATTGCCGCTCCGAATCCGACCCGCATCCAGGTGATCAGTCCTGGCGCAAGCGATTGCAGGCCTATCGCCATCAGCAGGAACGACGAACCCCAGATCAGCGCGATCGACACGAACAGCACCCAGTCCAACGGCCGGAACGCCTCTCGATTGGTGCCGACCGATGTCGACAGGACCCGTGATCCCATATGTGCGAGCTCCTGGGTGTGGAAGCGCGATCGGCCGGGCGGCGACGCTACCAGCTAGGTCAACCGGTCCCGACGGTGGTTTGTTTCGCCGGGCAGCCGGCATGGATGAAACGGGCAGGCGCCGGGTTGCGTGAGACGCGGTGCCGGTTTCAGCGGTCTGGGACTATCCAAACTCCATGCGGCGCATCCAACTCGATCCAACCGAATGCTGCCGGTGTCACGTCGGTGCGAGCGGAGAAGCTCTGTACGAACTCGACGTCGGAATCCGGTACCAGATCGGTGAGCGTTTGCAGGTGGCGGTCCCCGATGTGTTCGCGCGCCGCGACGTCAATTGGCACCAGGCTCACCATGTCGTCGCGTCGATCGGCCGGCGCTCGTGAGTGGATGAGGACAGCATGGGCACGCATCGCGGCGTTTGCGAGACGCGCATCGGACGCCATGCGCGCCCGGGCAGCCGCCCTGGTGGCATAGCGGGCCAGGCGCCGCACGGTGAGCGGGTCGGCTAGCGCTCCCAGCATCTCGGCAGTCGCCCGGGCCAAGCCCGGCGGGACGAACGCCGCATCGAGTGTGCGATCTACCCGGCTCAGCGGATGGTCCACTGGTAATCGCGCCCAAGGTCGTATTCGGCGAGGAATTCGCCGACGTCGACTCCCAGCCGCTCCATAGAGGCAACGACCCCCGGCCGGCGACGATCGTCGATGCCCCTCCGGCGCGTCCAGGACGGGTTCGGCACTGGCTACCAACAACGACACCAGTTCATCAGAAGGCGAGGCGTCGCCCACCGTCTGTGCCGGCCCGACCTCGTTTGGATCGGCCGGGCGTCGTCTGCGCAACATGCCCAATCACGCTACGGCCCCAGTTGCGCTACTCCCGGGTCCTTTCCCACCTGCCGCCTTCGCTCCATGATCCGACCGGCTCAAAAGGCCGGTGCTGAGCCCTTCGGCCCTAGCCGAAGGCGGTCGACCCGCACAAGGATGCCGGGAGGGTCCGACCGCGCAAGGGAGGTCCGGATGGACTACGCGCTGGTCTTCAAGTGGCTCAAGCCGTATCCCGGCCGCGAGGCAAAGGCGCTGGCGGTGCTGGCCGATTTCCGCACGTATTTCGGCAAGCTGGCCGCTGAGGGCAAGGTATCTGAGCCCCTGGTGCTGATGCAGGTCAACGACGGCATGTTCCTTGTCCGTGGCGATATGGAAGTGATGTTCGACATCACCGGCCGCGATGACTTCATCGTGTTGCTGAACAAGGCCATGTTCGTGTGTGAGGGCTTCGCTTTCCACATGTACTTCACCGGCGAAGAATTGGATCGTCGGCTCGGCCTGTACGGGCAGGCGGGACAGGAGCTCGCGTACCTCTAGATGGCGGTGAATTCGAGCGGGGGACCCGACCGGGGTCCCCCGCTCGCCGGTTGCCACCCCTCTGCGTCGGGCACCTTGCCGCCGCCTCCCACGGTCAGTCGCGCAGTTTGAAGCGCTGAATCTTGCCGGTAGCCGTACGCGGAAAGTCGTCGACAAATTCGACCTGGTGCGGGTACTGGTACCGAAGGAGCGCCGACTTGCACCATTCCTGCAGCTCGCCGACCAACGCGTCGGTCCTGGCTGCGACTTCAGCGAGGATCACAAAGGCTTTGATCCGCGAGGTGCCTTCGATCTGAGCCGCGACGACGGCCGCTTCGCGAACTGCGGCGTGTTCCATGAGCCGGTTCTCGATCTCAATCGGGCTCACCCACAAGCCGCCCACCTTCATCATGTCGTCGACCCGGCCCTCGTACGTGTAGTACCCGTCGCCATCCCGGCGGTACCGGTCACCGGTCAGAAACCAGCCGCCGCGGAGCTTCTCCCGGGTCCGTTCGTGCTGATGCCAGTACGAGCTGAGCGCGCTGGGGCCGCGTACCCACATCTCCCCCGCCTCACCGGGGGCGCACAGTTCGCCCTCTGGGTTGCGAATCTCGAGGTCGTACCCAGCGACCGACATGCCCGACGTGCCCGGCCTCACCGAGCCGGCTTGGTTGGAGGCATAGATGTGGAGCATCTCGGTGGAGCCGACGCCGTCGAGGATCTCGATTCCTGTCCGGTCATGGAAACGCCGCCAGATCTCGGGTGGAAGCGGCTCGGCCGCCGAAACGCCCAGCCGGACCGATGACCAATCCGCGGCGTCGAAATCGGGGTGGGCCAGGATCGCGTTGTAGAGGGCCGGTACCGAGAAGTACAGAGTGGGCCGGTGGGTGGCAACCCGCTCTAGCAACGCATCCGGGGTTGGGCGTCCGGTCAGGTACACCGAGGTGGCCCCCCACCACAGCGGGAACGTCAGGTTGTTGCCCAGTCCATAGGCGTGGAACATCTTCGTGCTGGAGAACACGGTGTCGTTGGTTCCGATCCCGAGAGTGGGTCCGGCGTAGAGCTCACAGGTGGGGGCCACGTCGGCGTGGCTGTGCACAACACCCTTCGGCTTCCCGGTGGAACCGGAGGAGTACAGCCAGAAGGCCATGTCGTCGGGGTGGGTGGCGACCGGCGCGGTATCGGCGTTACCTTCTGTCATGAAATCGTCGAGGTTGTCAGCGCCGGCGGGCGGCTCTCCGTTGGCGACGATGAGCCGCACCTTCGGCCGGGACGTGACCTGGGGCTCAACCACCGGTAGGAATGCCGCGTCGACAATGGCCGCCACCGCGTAGGCGTCGTCCAGGAAATAGCCGAAGTCTTCCGGACGGGCCAGGAAGTTGACCGGCACCGGTACCGCGCCGATGCGCATCGAGCCCAGGAATGCGGCGGGAAACGCCGGGGTGTCATCGAGCACGACGAGGATCCGTTCTTCGCGCCGGACTCCCAGTTCGCGCAGCCGCGAGGCAACCCGGTTGACGGTGGTGCGGAGCCGATCCCCCGACCAGTGCTCGTCGGCGGCGGTGATCAACACGCTTGCGTCCGGGCCGCGCTGGTCGATCCAGCCCTCGATCACGGTGCTGACGTTGGATCCCGTCTGCATGTTGCTCCCCGTGGCCGCCTGCGTGGAAGCGTAGACCGGACGCCGACGGCTACGTCACGAACGTCATGGGGTTCGGTGCTGCGACGTCGGACCAATGTTCGAGCTTGTCCGGGTTGAGCACTGAGCGGAGCGCGACGATCCCGCCATAGGACATCTGGAGCACCATGACCGAGAAGGGTTTGCCGTCACGAGCCACGACAATGGCGGGGTCTCCGTTCGCGGTGGTGTATCCCCACGTGTCATCGGGCGTGGCGTTCCTCCGGATCCCGAGCAGAAACCGGGCGACCTTCAGCGCGCCGGAGATCGGGTGACGAGCGGCCCGAGCCTTCCCACCGCCGTCCGACCACAGGGTCACATCTGCGGCGAACACGTCCATCAGCCGATCCAGCTCTCCCTCCGCCAGGGCGGTGACGAAGGCAGCGACAAGTTCCTGCTCGCGTTCCGGTGGCGGCTTGTACGAGCGGCCGGCGTCGCCGACGTGCTCCCGCGCCCTGACCGCAATCTGGCGACAATTGGCTGGGGTCCGGTCGACAACGTCGGCGATGTCCGCGTACTCCAGATCGAACACATCCCGCAGCACCAGCACGGCCCGCTCCACCGGGTTGAGGCGCTCCAGAGCGGTCAGGAACGCAAAGGAGATCCGCTCGGCTTCGGCCACGACATCTGCGGGATCAGCGTCCGTCACGACTGGCTCCGGGAGCCACGGCCCGATGTATGTTTCGCGCCGTTTCTGGGCCGAACGAAGGCGATCGATGGCGATTCGGGTGGTGATGGTTGTGAGGTAGCCGCCCGGGTTCTCGACCCGGGTCTGTTCCACCGATTGCCAGCGCAAATAGGCGTCCTGGACAACGTCCTCGGCGTCCATGACTTGGCCCAGCATGGCGTATGCGATACCGAACAGCCGGCGCCGGTGTGCCTCGAAGATCTCGCTCATGCTCGGACCAGTCTCGCGGCGAGCACGGCCTCTGCGGCCCGCCTTCCTGATGTTATGGCCGCGTCGGCGAGATGTCCCTCGGGGCCTACCCAATCGCCTGCCACGAAGATGCCGGCGCGGTCGGGCACGACGACGTCGGGACGGCCGCCGGCACCATGGGGGGCGGTCGGGATGGCGTTGGACACCATCATCCGGCGGAGGAACCGCGCCGTGTCGAGAACGTTCCGCCAACCCGGCTGCAGCAACTGGAGGAAGTCCTCGAGTTCGGAACGCACCGAAGCCGCTGGTGACTCACCGTCGCAGCTGAGGTATTTCGTCACATGGAGCGTGATTCCCGGGCCGAGACCGGCCGGCGGGTTGTGGACCGAGAAATACAGTGGACGGTCGATACCGTACGCGAAACGACGACGAGGGACTGGCAGTGCCCGTAGTCCAACGTCCAGAGACGCGGCAGCAATCGGCTGCACCCGCCCGCTCGATTCCAGCAGGGCCTCCGAACCGGTCAGGCGCGCCGCCGCGGCCGGTGAGGCGGCCGCAACGATGACCTGATCCGCCCTCAATCTGCCATCGGAGAGGTCCACCGCCCAACCGCCGCCGCGCGCCGGCTCGACCGAGGAAGCAGCAGATCCGGTGCGGATGTCCACGCCGGCGGTGCGGGCCCGGGCGGCCAGGGCATTCACGATCGTTTCCCATCCTCCATCGACGTACCGAACGTTGTGAAATGCCAGCTGCAGCTGAGACACACCGACATCGGCGGAGAGCACGTCGAGATCGGCCGCATAGGTGGCAACACTGATCATGCCCCCAACCAGCAGCCGGAGACGTTCCGTGCTCAAGGTTGCGTCCAACCACTCACGTGTCGACATGGCGGCAAGGGGGCTGGTCGCAACCCGGGTGAGGGCCAGGAGCATCTTCGCCAGCTCGATCTTCTCGCTCGCGGCGAGGAGCGGCGTCCGCAGCAAGGACCAGCGACTGGACGGCAATCGCACGATTTGACCTTCGTAGACGCCCAGCGCGCCCTCGACGGGCGGTACCCCGCCCGGCGGATCGATGCCAAGCTCGCGCAGGATTCGCAGGCCGTTGCCGGCCAGATAGAGGGCGTGGGGGCCCTGGTTGAACAGGTGCCCGTCCCGCTCGTCGGTGGTGGCACGGCCACCGAGCCGATTGCGTGCTTCGAGCAAGGTGACGGTTTCGCCACGATCCGCCAGGGTGTTGGCTGCGGTCAGGCCTGAGAGGCCGCCGCCGATGACGATGGTCGTCATACAACTCCTTTCGACGCAGAGTTGACGAGACAGCCTTCCTGGTTGTGACAAACGCTGCTCGATCTTGCGCGGCCGTGAGCGGTGAGCCGCTACGCTCGCCTCCCATGAGCGACGCCAAAGTCAGAGCAACGTACAACGACATTCCCGTATACGAGTTCGAGGAGACCGCGTTCACCAGGCCCCCGGCGCTGGCCGACGCCCGGGTGGCGATTGTCACGACCGCGGGTCTGCGCACCGACGGCGTGATCATGTGGTCGAACCAGGACCAGGGCTTCACGGTGATTCCTCACGGCGAGAAACACCTCACGCTGTCGCATCGCAGCCAGAACTTTGACAGGTCTGGATTCAACAGCGACATCAACGTCGTCATCCCGATGGACCGCCTCGACGAAATGGCCGCCGCGGGCACAATCGGCTCAGTCGCAAACCAACACATCTCGTTCATGGGCGCGCAGGGAGACCACACACTCGCCACCATGCGCCTCGACACCGGCCCGGCCGCTGCGCAAATCCTCCAGGACGACGGCGTTGAGGTGGTGTTGCTCACTCCCGTCTGACCGCTGTGCACGCGTACGGTCGGTACGCTGGGCCACATCCTCGAAGGCGCCGGGCTTTCCACCGTCGTGATTGCGTCGGTCCGGGGCCAGATCGAACGGTCCGCCCCGCCCCGGGCGCTGTACGTCGAGTTTCCGCTGGGGCGCCCGCTGGGCAAACCTAACGACCCCGACTACCAGAAGAGGGTCATGACGGCCGCCCTCGATCTGCTGAAGGAGCCATCCGGACCGGTGCTCGTCGAGTTTCCCGAGGTTCTGGAAGATCAATCAGACGAGGCGCTCGTCTGCCAGATTCCGCCGAGGTTCGATCCCGATCTGCATCCGGCGATCGACGAAGCCAACGGGATCCGGCCGGCCTACAACCGAACGCTCGAACGCAACGGGATCACCAGCGTCGGGCGGGCCGGCACGGTCGATGACATTCCGGCGATTCTCGAGGCGTTCGTCCGCATCGGCGAGGGTGTCCACTTCAAAGAGGCCGGGGTGCCGGGGGGCGACGTGCTTGCGGCCGCGCTAGACGTCCGCTCCTATTACGAAGAGGCGGCCCAGTCGCTCGCTGATCACGTCCCGGGCGCCCGCCAGGTGGACAGCTGGATCTACCAGCACACCGAAGCCGGCAAAGTGGTGCACGCCGCCCAGGCAGCCATGGCCCAGGACGAGGACATCCCCCGGCCGTTGTGGTTCTTCCTCATGCCCCTCAACCAGTCCCACGTCGAGGGCTGAACGGTGGTCAGGGCCAGATATACAGGCTGCCGTCGGCGGTGCCGGCGGCCAGCGCGGCGGCGCCATCTCTGTAGCCCACCGCCGCGACATTGCTCACCAGGCGAGCACCGAGCTCAACCGACGCCGTGACCGCCACCCCGTCGCCGGTCCTAGCGAGTCCTACCAGCGCCGTTTGGTCCTGCGTCGGCACGAGCACATCGAGACGGCCATCACCGTTGGTGTCGACGAATAGGCCCTGATCCAGGTTGCGCGACCCGATCCGATGGGTGGAGTAGGTGCGGGCGGTCGTCTGCAGCACCAGCTGGCCACCCGACAGCCGGTACCAGCGGACCTCACCGCCGATGTGCGGAGTTCGCACCTCAACGATCTCGATCTCGCCGCCGGGCCCGACCGGGCCCGCGCCGAGTTGGTTCAGCCAGCGGTTGCCGCGCCCAATCGGAACGGACTGCGCCATGATCCCGCCCTCCGCGGCATACACCACGAGGCGGGCGCCCGACATCCCGTCCGACGCAGTCGCCACGATCTCCTCGACGCCGTCGCCGTCAACATCAGCCCACATAGGAGAAATGGCCTCGAACACGGTGTCGTCGGGCGCGTCGAGGATTGCATCCACCGATCCGGGGGGCGCAAGGTCGGTGACGACGATCGACTCCGACTCGACGAAGTCGCCCAGCACGCCGTGACCAAAACGACCGGTGGGCTCGGCCAGATAGGCCACCCGTCCCTCCGATGAGGTCACGATCCTGCCATCCGCCAGCGCCGGCGGGCCCTCGACGGGAACTCCGCCCGCGACCACCCGACCGTCCGTTCCCATGAAGATCACCTCGTCACCCACCCGACCCGGAGCAGTGAGCGGCGAAGGATCCAATCCGGGACCCGCATCTGCCAGATCGACCACCTGCGGCCCGGCTGCATCGGCGACAACCAAGGGTGGCACACCCGGGGGCAACGTCAACGGACCGCCAATCGGAGCCCGGATCGCGGAATCGTTCTCCATCCGGTAGGCCTCGATCGTGCCGTCGTCGGCCACTACAACCCAGGTCGGGCTCGCTCCGTCGAGGATCCCCACTATCCAGGCGGCCGGACGGTCCAGGGCCACGACTAGCGGGGCCTGGCCCAAGTCGACCGATCCCCAGACAATCCGGTTGCCGCTGAGATCGCCGCTGGTCGTCGCGGCGCCCACGGGCGCCGCCACCGCGGCGGACGGTGGCGTGGAGTTTGCGACAGCCGTTGTCGGGGCTGCGCTCGAAGCTGGCGGCGTCTGGGTCGGCTCCGGCTGGGCGGGTTCCGCCGGCGACGGCGTTCCCCCACTACAGGCGACGATGAGCAGCACCCCGGCCGCCAGCCTCGTCCGGAGTGCCGTCATGACCTCGTGGCCCGGCCCGTCATTGCCCGAGATCGGCCAGCACCGCGTGCGCCGCGTTCCGTCCGTTGGCGCCGATGACCGAGCCGCCTGGATGAGTGCCGGCTCCGCACAGGTACACGCCCGCCACGTCGGTCCGGTACGGGAGCCTCCGGTCCCACATATACGCCGGCAGGCATTCCCCATGGAAGATGTGGCCCCCGGTGAGACCGGTGCGCGCCTCTATGTCGGGTGGACCGTCGACCCAAATCTCTTCCACCAGGCCCCCGAATCCGGGTGCGAACCGCTCGATCGAGCGGACCACCCGCTCCCCTACATCTGCCCGATGCTCGTCCCAGCTGCGGCCATCCGCCCACCGATACGGCACGTACTGGCAGAAAGCCGAAAGGACGTGCTTGCCGGGCGGCGCGATCGACGAGTCGTAGGGCGTCTGGAAGTACAGCTCACACCACAGTTCGTCGGACACCTTTCCGCGCTGCGCCGCCAGATAGGATTCGTGGAGGGCATCGGCGCTGCGGGCGATCTCCACCTGGGCCAGGGTGGCGTGGGGGTAGCCGAAGTCGGGCAGCGCCGAGAGAGCGAACGTGACCTTCACGGTTGCGCTCTCCCGTGGGACCTGCGCGACCGCCCCGCGCAGGCCTTGTGACGCGGCCTCTCCCAGCAGGGTTACGGTTCGGGCCGGGTCGGCGTTCGATACCACAATTGGCGCCTCGATCAGGTCGCCGCTGTCGAGCATGACGCCCACGCCCGGTCGGATCTCGGCCACCGGAACCCCAGTTGCCACCATCGCCCCAGCTTCGACCGCGGCCATGTGCAACGCATGGGAAACCGCCCCCACGCCTCCCATCACGAAACCCCACTCCCCGGGCTGGCCCTCCTGGCGACCCGACGCGTGGTGATAGTCGATCGAGGCGGTGCCGGGATCGAACGGCGACGCGTTGGTGCCGATGATTCCCTGTCCCACGAAGGCCGTCACCATCCGCTCATCCCGCAAGTAACGACGGAGATGATCCACCTGGGAGTCCTCGAACAACGTGGAGATCAGCTCGGAATCGTGCCCGAGCCGCTTCTCGATCTCCTCCCGGGTGGGCGGCTCCGCCAGCCAGAGGTCGGCGTCATCCGCCGGCCGCAGGGCGTCTCGCAGCCGGTCGTGCACGTCCTCGCGGGCGAGGAAGCCGTCGACCTCGGCGGGTGCGAACGAACGGATCGATTCCAACGTCCGCTCGGTGTCGCTCCACATCGTGAAGGCGTGGCCGTCCTCGAACGGGGCGAAGTAGGTGGCCTCCCCCATGACGATCTCCAGACCATGGCCGTAGAGATCGAGATCGTCGATGACCCTCTGGTGAAACAGACCGGCCAGGTAGGCACAGGGCGAGATGATGTACCCCGGCCACATTTCCTCGAGGGTGGCCGCCCCGCCCAACCGGTCGCGCCGCTCCAGAACGACGACCCGTTTGCCGGCTCGCGCCAGATAGGCGGCGGCGGTCAGCCCGTTGTGGCCGCCGCCCACGACTACCACGTCCCACCGACTCTGGTCCACATCGGGCGGTGCGCCCGGTTGCAAGGCCGCCAGCAGCTCGGCCGGGGTCACGACAGCTCGATGTCCGATTTCTGTGCAGTGCTGTGTGTGATGCGGCGATCGTACCCGGCTCGCCATCGCCGCACCGGTGGCGGCCGGCCGCCCGGTCCATCGGAGCAGTACGCTCCGGCCGATGCCGACAGTATTCACCAACGGGGTCATCCACAGCCTTGATCCGAATCACTCCGATCCCGACTGGGTCATGGTCGATCAAGGCCGGATCGAGGCCGTCGGCACGGGCCCGCCGCCACCCGGCACCCCGTACGACCTGGCGGGCCGTACCCTCCTGCCCGGGTTCCAGGACGCCCACATCCATCCGCCCCTCGGCGGGCTGGCCATGCTGCGCTGCGACCTTCACGACGTGGGGGAACCGGCGGCATACATCGACGCCATCGCCCGCTACGCCGCCACCCATCCCGACCAGACTTGGATCCTGGGCGGCGGCTGGACGATGGAGTCATTCCCCGGTGGGGTGGCCCGGACCGAGCTGATCGACCACGTCGTTCCCGACCGGCCGGTGTTCCTGCACAGCCGGGACGGCCACGCCGCCTGGGTCAACACCCGCGCGTTGGCGCAGGCCGGTGTCACCGCCGCCACTCCCGACCCGCCGGACGGCCGGATCGAACGCGACGCGGACGGAAACCCGTCCGGCACCCTGCAGGAAGGGGCGGTCGCGCTGGTGGGCCGCCACGCGCCCAGCGACACCGTCGACGATCACGTCGAGGGGATCCGGCGAGCGCAGGAAATGCTGCTGGGTCTGGGCATCACCGCCTGGCAGGACGCCTGGGTCGAGCAGCCCACCCACGAGGCGTACCGGCGCCTGGATGCCGATGGCGGCCTGACCGCCCGGGTGGTGGGGGCGCAGTGGTGGGATCGTCACCGCGGCACCGACCAGCTCGAGGAGCTCCTGCGTCGCGCGGTCGAGCCGACTGTTCGCTACCAGCCGACCGCCATCAAGCTCATGGTTGATGGGGTGTGTGAGAACGGCACCGCCGCCCTGCAGGCGCCCTATGCCGGCACCGTCGACGATGTCGGGCTCACCTTCATCCCGCCCGAGGTCCTGGTCGAGGCGGTGCCCGCCATCATGGCGGCCGGGGTGCAGCCCCACTTCCACGCCATCGGCGACCGGGCGATCAGGGATGCTTTGGACGCGGTCGCCGCCGGCGACCCGGCCGACGCCGCCCGGGTACGTCCGCAGATCGCCCACATTCAAGTGATCAACGACGCCGACGTCCCCCGCTTTGCCGAGTTGGGGGTGGTCGCCAACGCCCAGGCTTTGTGGGCGTGTAACGACGCGTGCATGCTCCAGCTGACCGCTCCCCGGCTCGGACCTGAACGCACCGGGTGGCAGTACCGGTTTCGGGATTTGCTCGCCGGCGCAGCCCGCCTGGCCTTCGGGTCGGACTGGCCGGTGTCCACGGCCGACCCGTTCGAGCAAATGGCGGTGGCGGTCACCCGGCAGGAGGCGCCCGAGGACGAGCCTTTCCTGCCAGATCAAGCGCTCGGGCCCGCGGAGGTCCTGTACGGGTTCACTATGGGCAGCGCCTACGTCAACCACCGCGATGACACCAGCGGCTCGATCACTCCCGGCAAAGTGGCCGACTTGGTGGTGGCGACGGCCGATCCTCTCGTCGAGAAAGACATCGGGTCGATCTCGGTTGACGCGACGTTCGTCGACGGGGAACTGGTCGCGGGCTCGTGACCAGCACCGCCCGGCCAACTGCTCGCTCAGACGTTGTTGAGATTGATCACCATGGTCTGGAGGTCGGTGAATTCCGGCACCTTCCCGCGGCCCCAACCGGTATCGGTGCCAGCTGCGCCCCCGAACGGTTGGAACGTCTCCCAGAAGTCGGTGGAGTCGTTGACGATCACGGTGCCGGACCGGATCCGGTCGGTGTACCAGAACGCCTTGTCGAGGCTGCGGGTGAACACGGCGGCCTGCAGGCCCAGGTTGGTCCGGTTGGCAATCGCCACCGCCTCCTCGTCATCGGCCGCAACCAGGATCGGCATCACCGGGCCGAACGACTCCTCCCGAGCAACGGCCGCATCCTCCGGGACCTGATCAATGATCGTGAAGTCGTAGTAGAGGTCAGTGGGGAACCCGGCCACCCGCCCCCCGCCCAGCAGCACCTCGGCCCCCCGCTCCCGGGCATCGGCCATATGCCGGTCCATCTTGGTGGCGGTGGGTTCGTTGTTGAGGGGGCCCATGTTGGTCTTCTCATCGAACGGGTCGCCGAGGTGCACGACCTTGGCCGCCTCGAGTGATCGCTCCACCAGCTCGTCGTGCACCGACTCGACCACGATCACCCGTTCGGTGGCGCAGCACACCTGCCCGGCGTTGTAGTAGGTGCCATACACGGCTGCTTCGGCCGCCGCTGCGACATTGGCGTCGGCGGTGACGATGGTGGGCCCGTTGCCCGACATCTCCATGATCGAGCGCTTGATCCCCATCTGGGAGATGATTCGTTTGCCTGTCTGAGACGAACCGGTGAACCCGATGGCGTCGATCCCGTCGTGGGTAACCAGCATCTCGCCGATCTCGGCCGCGCCGGGGATGATCGAGATGAGGCCCTTGGGTACCTCGGCGGCGTCGAACGCCTCGGCCAGTTTGAGCAGGGCCCATGAGGTATGAATCGGCGGCTTCACAATGACGGCGTTGCCGGTGGCGAGGCCGGGCCCGACGTATTCGAGAGGAATCGTCACCGGGAAGTTCCAGGGTGTGATCGCGGCCCACACCCCCACCGGGCGGTGGAACGTAAACATGCGCACGTTGCGGTCGGTGGTGGGGATGACCGCCCCCTCCAGCCTCTTGACGTCCTCCGCCGATTCCGAGAAATAGCTGTTGGCCTCGTCGACGTCGGCCAGCGATTCCTCGTGGTAGGGCTTGCCCTGCTCAAGGGTCTGGACTCGAGCGACCTCTTCGATCAGCGGCTCAATCGCACCTGCGATCCGATGGTTCAGCTCGGCCCGTTCGATGGCCGACCAATGCCGGTACTCGTCTTGCGCCGCCCGGGCTGCCGCCACCGCCCGGTCCACGTCGTCCCGGCTGGCGATCGGGATGTCGGCGATGTGCTCGCCGTTGACCGGGGACACCAACTGATGCACCTCGGTGCCGGTGCCTTCGGTCCATTCACCGGCGATGTAGAGCTTGACGGCTTCGGCCATGGCAAACCTCTCCCGCAGTTGATACAACAGCGTTATATGACAGTGTTATATTAATCGTCCAATGGTCTCCTCGTCATCCCCGACGCCGGCCGCCGGCCGGCCGCTGTGGTGGGATCACCTGCCGGAGCAGGTTGCCAACCGGCCGCCGCTGAACCGAGATCTGGACACAGACGTCGCGATCGTCGGCGCCGGCTACACCGGATTGTGGACGGCCCATTATCTCCTCGAACGCGACCCGGCGCTCTCGATTGCCGTCATCGACGCCCACCACGTCGGATACGGCGCCTCGGGGCGCAACGGTGGGTGGTGCTACGACGGGTTCGCGGCCGGGCCGAGCCGAATCGAGCAGCAGTCCGACCACGCTACAGCGGTGCGATGGGGCGCGGTATTGCGGGAGGCGGTCGACGAAGTCGGTCGGGTGGCGGCCGAGGAAGGGATCGACTGCAACTACAGCAAAGCTGGCAGCGTCGAATTCCTCCGCAATCAAGGCCAACTCGCTCGGGCCCGCGCCGACGCGGAGGAAGCCCATCACTACGGCTGGACCGCGGCCGACACCCGGGTCCTGACCGCCCAGGAGGCATGCGACATCGGCCGGGCCGCCGATGTGCTGGGTGGCCTGTGGTCGGCGAACACCGCCGCCATCCAGCCGGCCACGCTCGTGCACGGACTGGCTGTCGCCGTAGGGAGCCGAGGGGTGCAGATCTTCGAGTCGACCCCGGCCACCGAATTGGGCGCCGGGCAGGTCGTCACCCGCGGCGGCACCATCACCGCCGGCATGGTGGTGCGGGCCACCGAGGGCTACACCCGCAACTTGCCCGGGCTGCGACGGCTCCTGGCCCCGCTGTATTCGCTGATGATCGCAACCGAACCGATCCCCGACGACCTGTGGAATGAGATCGGGCTGGCCAACCGGGAGACGTTCGGGGATCTCCGCCATCTCGTCGTCTACGGCCAGCGCACCGCCGACGGCCGGGTTGCGTTTGGCGGCCGCGGCGCCCCGTACGACTACGCGTCTCGTATCCGGCCCAATGCCGGATTCCCCCCCGAGGTGTTCGATGCGGTACACACTGCGTTGCTGGAAGTCTTCCCGCAGTTACGCGAGGTTCCCATCTCGCACCGGTGGGGTGGCGTGCTAGGTGTACCTCGCGACTGGCATCCGTCGGTCGGAATCGACAGCGCCGGCCGGCTCGCCTATGCCGGCGGCTACGTCGGGTCGGGGGTGACGGCCACCAACATCGCCGGTCGCACCCTGGCGGATCTCATCACCGGGCATCAAACCGAACTCACGTCATTTCCCTGGGTGAATCGCCGGCAACGCCACTGGCCACCCGAGCCGCTTCGCTGGGCGGGAATCAACACCGGACTGCTGGTCATGCAGTCCGCCGACCGGGTGGAGAACCAAGGAGACGGGCCAGCCCGGCGGGCCGACCTGATGTGGCGAATCGTCAAGATTGGAGGAAGCAGATGAGCTTGCAGGGTCCGAAAACAAGAGAGTGGTTCGACCGAGCATTTGCCGCTCTGGTCAACGGCGTCTCCAGCGGATGGCGCTACTGGGGACGGGAAGACACGATCGTGCTGTCGCGCGGCGAGGGCGCCTACGTCTACGACTCGGACGGTAAGCGCTACATCGACTATCACAACGGCTTTGGCCCGGTGATCCTGGGCCACGGCCATCCGGCGGTGACCGAGGCCGTCACAGAAGCCGCCGCCCACGGCATGACCTTCGCCTTCACCCAGGAACGGGAGGTCCTGGCGGCCGAGCGGGTCAAGGAAGCGGTGCCGTGGGTGGAGCAGCTGCGGTTCACGAACACCGGCACCGAGGCGACCATGCACGCCATCCGCTTGGCCCGCGGCTTCACCGGCCGAGATGTCATTCTGAAATTCGAAGGGACCTACCACGGCGCCCACGATTACTTGATGTTCTCCACGCCCGGTGAGCCGCCCGAAGCTCTCGGCTCGCCGTACCGGCCGATACCGGCCCCGATGAGCTCGGGAATGCCCGAGATGATCGCCACCCTCATCCGAACGCTCCCATACAACGACCTCGAGGCGGTCCGGCGGGTGTTCGCCAACGACGGAACCCGCATCGCCGCGGTTGTGGTGGAACCCATGCTGGGCAACGCCATGGGGATCGAACCGGCGGACGGGTTCCTGACCGGGCTGCGCGAACTGTGCGACCAATACGGGTCGGTCCTCATCTTCGACGAGGTCAAGACCGGCTTCCGCATCGCGGTCGGGGGAGCCGCCGAGGTCTACGGAGTCGTACCGGATCTGGCAACCTTCGCCAAGGCGCTCGGTAACGGCGTCCCGGTGGCCGCTATCGCCGGACGAGGCCCGGTGCTCGACGGGTGGCGCCGCGAGGGCATCACTCAGGCCGGAACGTTCTCCGGCAACAGTATTTCGGCGGCGGCCGCCCGGGCCACCGTCGAGGAGTTGATGACCGGCGAGCCGTTGAGCCACGTCGACCGGCTCGGCACCACCTTGTTGGACGGCGCCGCCAAGATCCTGTCCGATCGCGGCGTCGAATCCAGCGTGCACGGCCGGCCGGCCATGTTCGGTTTCTATTTCGGCGCCACCCCTCCCACCGACTTCCGCTCGGCCGGCGGTCACAATGCCGATCTGTACGAGGAGCTGACGATGGCGATGATCCGGCGGGGTGTGCTGCCCAACCCGGACGCCCTGGAGCCGTGGTTCCTGAATGCGTCGCTGTCAGATGAGGATGTGGCTACGACGCTGATGGTGTTCGAAGAGTCGCTCACCGAGGCGTTGGGCTAGCTCGTGCCGATCCGGGTCGATGTCGATCAACGCCGCCGCGACATTGCAGCGGCCACGTTCGCGGTGGCGGCCCGCTACGGCCTGCCGGCAGTCACGCTGCGTTCAGTCGCAGCTGAGCTGGGCGCTTCCACCAGCGCCATCACCAACTATTTGCCCACCCGGGCAGATCTGCTGGTCAATGCGGTCGATCAGATGGGTGACGAGTGGATTGAGGAGCTGGCCGAGATCCTGGAGGCTGGCCGCGGGCCGGAGCAGCTACGTGCGCTGATGCGGGCGTCTGTCACGTGGGATCACGACGAGCAGCTCAGATGTGCGTTCTGGGTGGCGCTCCTGACCGCCCGCGGGCGCGACGACGAGGTGGACCGGCACCTCGCGTCAACCGCTGCTGCGGTTCGGGACGTGATCGAGCAAGTGGTCGCGGCGTGCGGGCACCCCCACCCGGCGGTAGCGGCCGACCTGCTGTTCCTTTTCGCCCAGGGGGTGTTCGTGTCGATTGTCGAGGCTCCGGCCCAGTGGCCGGTCGCCCGGCTGCTGGCTGCCGCCGACGCCGCGGTCGACGCCCTTCTTGCCGCCTGAGCAGTCGGGTTCAGCCGGCGGCGATGAGCGCCACGGCGACGACGGCCAGTGCCACGCCCGCCCACTGGACTGCCTCTAACTTCTCCTTGAGTATCAGCCCGGCGAGCCCCACGGTGGCCACCGGATAGAGGGCGCCAATCACGGCGACCACGGTCACCGAGCCGCGCTGCACGGCCAGCAGCAGCAGAACCAGGGCAGCCATCTCGCTGATGCCGGCCGCCACCGCCAAGCCGGCCGATCCATTGCCCAGCCGGAGGCCACGGGTGATCGTCAGCGCCAGCGCGGCGACCACCGGCACCGATGTCGCCTTGGCGGCCACCACCGGCCAAATGCCGGCGGCCTCACTCGTCTCACCGAACGCGAGGAAGAACACACCAAATCCGGTGCCGGCGAGAATGGCCAGCCACATGGACATCGCCGAGTTCGGTGCTGGGTCGGGGCGGTGCTCGCGGGTCACCATCGTCACAGCCACCAGCGCGAGCACGCCGCCCACCAAAACGGGTGGCGTCGGCTGCTCGCCTCGAATCCACTCGACGGCGGCCGGGACCACAGCGCCAACGACCGCCGACACCGGCGATACCCGGCTCATCTGCCCCATGGCGAGGGCTGCATACAGCATGGCCAGCCCCAGCGAACCGGCGATCCCGGCCACTGCCCCAGCCGCCAGATCTCGCGCGGTCACCACCGGCGCCACAAAGAACCACACCAAGGCGAGGCTCGTCAGCAACGACGTCGCCTGAACCCAGGTCGTCACCCGCAACGCGGCCGCCTTGCGCGACGCAAGACCCCCGAAGAAGTCCGAGGCACCGATGATCAGCGAACTCGCCGTCGCCAGCAGCGCTGTCATTCAGAGAAGTCCTTCCGCCCGCTCAGGGGAGGTTGTCTCCCGGATGCTCGAGCTTGCGCTCGGCCATCCCGTTGAGGATCTCGAGAACGACGCGGTTGGCCAGCATCGAAGTGATCTCGCCCGGCCCGTCGTAGGGCGGCGCCACCTCCACCACGTCGGCGCCCACTACGTTGAGCTCCCGGCTCAGGCGGCGCAGGGTGTCGAGCAATTCGCGCGAGGTCAGCCCGCCCGGTTCGGGGGTGCCGGTGGCGGGCGCCATTCCCGGGTCGACCACGTCGATATCGACCGACAGGAAAACGGCATCGGCGCCGTCGGTGGCATAGTCGACGGCCTCGTCAACCACCGTGCGCAGACCCCGCTCACCGATGTCGGTCATCAGATAGCTGCGCATGCCCTGTTCCCGCATCCAAGCCACGGTGTCGGGATCGGGCCAGTAGCCCCGCAGGCCGATCTGGACGAACCGGTGACCCGGGACCGCTCCCGATTCGATCAGCCGCCGCATCGGTGTGCCATGGCTGAGCGGCATCCCACTGGCGGACTGGTTGCCGGTGTCGGCGTGCGCGTCGAAATGAACGAGGGCAATGTCGCCATGCACGGCCGCGGTCGCCCGGGCGTTGGGAAAGGTGATGGAGTGGTCGCCCCCGAGGATGATCGGGATGGCCCCGTGCCGGCACACCCCTTCCACTGCGTCTGCGATCTGATCGAGGCTCTGTTCGATGTAGCCAACGGGAAGCAGCAGGTCGCCGGCATCGACCACGTTCAGAGTGCTGAGCGCATCGATCCCGGTCGGCAGGTGCGGCCGTGACCCGTCAAACCCCAGATACCCGACCTCCCGGATCGCCTTCGGCCCGAACCGCGCACCCGGCCGGTTCGACGCCCCCCAATCAAACGGCGCCCCCAGGATCACCACCCCCGCGTCCCTCAGGTCGTCCAAGGAACGCGCCGGCACCCCCGAGAAGGACGCCCGCGACGTGAAGGGGCTGCCACGGGATGCGTGGAACGGATCGGTCATGCGGTGAAGTTAGCGGGAGGAGCCAGCGAAGCCGCAGACGAGGGGAACCGGACAGCCACAGCCACAGCCGGACCCGGACAACCGAGCGAAGCCGCAGGCGAGCGGGCACCCGTCGCAGAACCTCACGGCACAGAGCCCAAGGGGGAGTTTGAGGGGGAGACGCTCCGCGGTCCCCCTCAATCTGGGGCGCAGCGACCTGCGCGGTGCGACCCAGCAACAAAAACGCGGCCGCCAGGCCGCACCAAAAAACGAACGCCACCAAAGGTGGCGCCACTCGACGGCGGCCCCGCCGCCGTCGAAACCCTCGCCCCGGGCCCGATCCTGATCGGGCCGGGCCATTACACAACTCCCCAGTCATAGGTCTGTTTGACCAGCTTGACGTAGCTGAAGACTTCGACGTCGGAGACGGAATCGAGGGAGCGGACCCGGTCCATGATCTCGAGGAGGTGGGCGTTGTCGACACAGACCACCTCACACAGAAGGTCGAACCTTCCGGTGGTGACCACCACATAGTCGATCTCGTCGATCGCGGCCAGTTTGTCGGCGGCCTCGTCGATGACGCCGGCTGCCTTCACCCCGATCATGGCTTGGGTACCGAACCCCAACGACAGTGGATCGGTGACGGCAACGACCTGCATCGCGCCCCGTTCCACTAGCTGCAGCACGCGCTGGCGGGTGGCGGGGGCGGATAGGCCGACCAGCGGTCCCAATCGGGTGTAGGGCATCCGACCATCCTCCTGCAGGTGGCGGATGATCGCCTTATCCGTTTCGTCCAGCGCGGTCACCTTCGATTCAGCAGCACTGCTAAAGGAGAGCCTACTATTCGGTCGTTCAGTCACTCGTATACGAGCGTATCAGTTACCACAGCCAGATGCACGACTGTATCGGTTGCAGCGCACCCCCACCCCCGCGATACTTGGCCGCCCAGGCGAGGAGGAACTGTGGCGGCTGGCATACGCATTGTCGGCGACATTCCCGGACCGCGCAGCCGCGAAGTCGTGGCCCGACGGGAGGCCGCCACTCCCCCGGGAGCAGCCAAGCTCACCCCGGTCGCCATTCAGTCCGCCAATGGCGCGCTGGTGACCGATGTCGACGGCAACCGACTGATCGACCTGGCAGGCGGGATTGGGGCTCTGGCTGTCGGCCACACACCCGCTGCAGTCGTCGAAGCCATCACCAGCCAGGCCAAACAACTCATTCACATGAGCGCCATCGTCTCGTCGTACGAGAGCTATGTGGAGGTCGCGGAGACGCTCAACGCAATCACGCCGGGAGACTTTCCGAAGAAGACCACTCTCATGAACACCGGTGCCGAAGCGGTCGAGACGGCCATCAACATCTGCCGGGCTTACAGCGGCCGTCAGGGCGTCGTCGTATTCGACGGGGCCTACCACGGCCGCACCAACCTCACGATGGCGATGACCTCGAAGTTCAACCTCTTCAAGAAGGGCTTCGGGCCGTTCTCCCCCGAGGTCTACCGGTTCCCGTTCCCCGACCTCTACCGCCGCCCAGCCGGGATGTCGGAGGTCGACTTCGTCGACTGGCACATCGCCCGCCTCGACCACTGCTTCACGGCGATCGTCGAGCCGGGCCATGTCGCCGCCCTGGTGATCGAGCCGGTTCAGGGAGAGGCCGGCTTCCTGCCCGCCCCCCATACCTGGCTGCGCCGCCTGCGTGAGATCTGCGACGAGCACGGCATCGTGTTCGTGGCGGACGAAATCCAATCCGGGTTCGGACGGACCGGCAAGCTGTTCGCCATCGAGCACAGCGGCGTGGTCCCGGACATGGTGACCACCGCCAAGTCGTTGGCGGCGGGGATGCCGCTATCGGCGGTGACCGGCCGGGCCGAGATCATGGACGCCCCCCACCCCGGGGGACTCGGGGGTACATATTCCGACAACCCGCTGGCGTGTGCCGCGGCTCTGGCTGCGATCGAGCTGATCAAGGCCCCCGAGTTCCTGGCCCGGTCGGCCGAGGTTGGCGCCCTGCTGCGCACCCGCCTCGAGAAGATCCAGGCCTCCCATCCGGGACTGATCGGTGACGTGCGGGGCGTCGGCTCGATGCTGGTGATGGAGATCGTCAAGAGCCCCGCCGGCAAAGAGCCATGGATGGAGGCGGCTTCGGCTATCACTGCCAAGACCGTGGCGAGTGGCGTGATCACGATCCGGGCCGGCCTCTACTCCAATTGTGTGCGGTTCTTGCCCCCGCTCACCATCTCGGACGAGCTGCTCGAGGAAGCGATGGACGTGGTGGAAGCGTCAGTCGCGGAGGTGGCCGCGGAGTTGCAGCAGTGATTCGCCGGCTCCATCTCGCCGGCTCACCGGCGGAACGCGGGCGGACCCATGGCGCCGCCTTCCCGGACGAACTGCGGGGCTACACCGACGAACGGATCGCACTGGCCGGTTCGGGGAAATGGTCGACCCATGCCGCGACGACCGACGAGATGATCTCGCTGGCGGCGGAGATGGTGCCTGCGCATGAGCAATACGCATCGGATCTGGCCGCCGAGATGCACGGTATGGCCGAAGGTGGCGGCATCTCGGTCGAGGAGGCCGTGATCGTCGGCGGCTTCACCGATTTCATCGACGTGGTCCGCCATCGCTTCGGGGTCGACGTGCATGAGGACACGTGCACGGCGGTCATCGTTCCCGCGTCTGCCGGTGCTGGCGGGGCCGGCCTGTTGGGCCAGACCTGGGACATGCACGACACCGCTACCCCTTACGTCGTGATGCTGGACGTCCAGTCCGGCTCCGATCCGGCGGCGCTGGTGTTCACCACCATCGGCTGCGTCGGTCAGATCGGGATGAACGAGGCCGGGATCTGCATCGGGATCAACAACCTGGCCGCCCGGCAGGGTCAGGTGGGCGTGACCTGGCCGTTCGTAGTGCGCAAGGTCCTCCAGCAAACGGATCTCGACGACGCGGTCAAGTGTGTGCTGGACGCCGACCTGGCCGGGGCGCACAACTTCCTGCTCCTGGACCGGGAAGGGCGCGGCGCGAATATCGAAGCCATGCCCCAGACCGCAAAGGTCACGAAGGTCGAGCATGAGCCGTTTGTGCACACCAACCACGTGGTCGACCCAGCGCTAGCAGCGCACGAAGCGGAACGGCCAGAGGCGCTGGGCATCAGCTCAGCGGCACGGCTCGACCGAGCCCGAGAGCTGATGGGCGCCACGCCGGTCACACCTGAAGCTCTGATGAACCTCAGCCGATCGGAAACCGTCTGTCAGGTCTCCGCCCCTCCGTACCACGTCGAGAGCTGCGGCGCGGCCATCATGCGTCCGGCCTCCGGGGACTTCTGGGCCGTCTGGGGCCGGCCCGACCTGAACGAATACGAACACCTGAGGCTGGGATGAAGAACTACACCATCACCAACCTGACCAAAGACCTCGCCGCCCGATGCGCCGCTCTGGAGCGATCAGCCTTTCCCACCGCCGATCCGTCCGAGCTGCTGTCCGAAGAGGACATGCTCGCCTACGCCGACGTCTTCCCCGACGGCTTTTTTGTCGTCCTCGACGGCGACAACGTCATCGCGCAGGGCGCCGGGATCTACCTCGACTTCGACTTCGACCACCCGCAGCACACGATCATCGGGATCACCGGCGAGAACCAGTGCGGCAATCATGATCCGGACGGCGACTGGTACTACGGCACCGACATCGTGGTCCACCCCGACTATCGCCGCCAGGGCATCGGCCGTCGTTTGTACGAGCTGCGTAAGGGGCTCGTCGTCCAGGACGGCAAGAAGGGGATCATCGCGGGCGGATATCTCGCCAACTTCCACCAGCACAAGCACGTCATGACGGCCCAGGAGTACTGCGACAAAGTCGTGGCCGGCGAGCTGTACGACCCGACGTTGACCATGCAGCTCGAGAACGGGTTCGACGTGCGAGGGGTCCTCGAGAAATACCTCGAGGACGAGAAGAACGACGGCTGGGCGGCGCTCATCGTGTGGGAGAACCCGGGGGCGGCAGCATGACCGATGCCGTGCGCCTGGTCGGCGTCTCAAAACATTTTGGCGAGGTCGTGGCGGTTCGCTCCCTCGACCTGACCATCGCAGACGGCGAGTTCTTTTCGCTGCTCGGACCCAGCGGGTGCGGAAAGACGACGACCCTGCGGATGATCGCCGGGTTCGAATTCCCCACGACCGGTTCGATCGAGATCCACGGCACCGAGCTGGGCCTCGAGCCGCCCAACCAACGTCCGGTCAACACCGTCTTCCAGTCCTACGCCCTCTTTCCCCACATGAACGTCGCCGAGAACGTGGCATTTGGGTTGAAGATGCAGAAGGTGGCAGGTTCCGAGGTCTCTGGTCGCGTCCGGCGGGCCCTGGATCAGGTGCAGCTGAGCCAGCGAGCCGACGCCAAACCTCGTCAACTGTCGGGTGGTCAGCAGCAGCGGGTGGCCCTGGCCCGGGCGCTGGTGAACGAACCGGAGGTGCTGCTCCTCGATGAGCCGCTCGGGGCGCTGGACCTCAAGTTGCGCCAGGCCATGCAGGTCGAATTGAAAGACCTGCAGGAACGGGTCGGGATCACGTTCATCTACGTCACCCACGACCAGGAGGAGGCGCTCACTATGAGCGACCGCATCGGGGTGATGAACGACGGCCTACTTCTCCAGGTGGGGACCCCTCAGGAGATCTACGAGAAGCCGGCCACCCGGTTCGTGGCGGATTTCATCGGCGAGATCAACCTGCTGCGGGCCACCGTGCTGGATCACAACTCCGTACAGTTGCACAACGGCCCGGTTGTGAATGCACCCACCGGGCTCCCCCGCGACTCGTACGCCACCGTCGCCATCCGGCCCGAGCGGTTTGCTCTCTACGACCTGCACGAGACCATCCCCGACGGCCTCAACCGGCTGGAAGGGACCGTGATCCGCCGTATCTACCACGGCGACGTCTTCTACTACGACATCGACACACCGGCCGGCGTGATGGAGGCCAAGGAAGAGAACCGGCCGGGTGTCGAACTGTACGACGTGGGTCGCAAGA
Organism: Acidimicrobiia bacterium; assembly: GCA_041576165.1. Classification (GTDB taxonomy): domain Bacteria; phylum Actinomycetota; class Acidimicrobiia; order Spongiisociales; family Spongiisociaceae; genus JBFGLM01. Next base: position 27,084 of record JBFGLM010000007.1, on the reverse strand, counting down.
CCATCGTGACCTGGGACCCGGCGGCCACTGCCGTGGTGGAGGAATGAGATGACGGCCGACGCTCCTCCCGCCCGGGCCGGCAGCGCGCAGCTCGAGGCCGCGGCCCGAACCGCGGAGGCCAGGCGGGGGTTCTTCATCGCGCTGCCGTCGTGGATCTACCTCATGCTGTTCTTTGCAGTCCCGCTGCTGATCGTCTTCGTCTACTCGTTCGCCACCCGTAGCTCCACCGGCCTCACCCGGCTGTCCGGCTGGAACCTCAACTCGTACCGCCGGCTGTGGGACCCGCTGGTCGCCGAAATCGCAGTACGTTCCTTGACGCTGGCGGTGACGACGACGCTGATCTGCTTGGCGGTTTCCTACCCGTTCGCCTACTACATCGCCACCCGGCGTCCCGCCCTGCGCAACGCACTGCTCGTGCTCGTGATGATCCCCTTCTGGTCGAACTTCCTCGTCCGGACATACGCCTGGCGCCTACTGCTGGGAACCGACGGACCCGTTTCCCAAATCAGCCAGGCGCTGGGCGGCGAGCCCATCCGGCTGCTCTTCACCAACACCGCCGTCCTCATCGGACTCGTCTACGGCTTCTTGCCGTTCATGGTGCTGCCGCTGTATGCCGCGCTCGAGCGCATGGACTGGAGTCTGGTGGAAGCGGCCCGCGATCTGTATGCCGACGGCTGGACCGCGTTCCGAACCGTCACCTGGCCGCTGTCCCGCCCGGGGGTCATCGCCGGCTCGATCCTGGTGTTCATCCCTGCCCTGGGCGCGTACGTGACGCCGGCGATTCTCGGCGGTGCCCGCACGACATTGCTCGGCGACTACATCGTCAGCCAGTTCTTGGCGGCCCGTAACCAGCCGTTCGGGTCGGCGCTGTCGTTCGCGGTCATGACGGTGATGTTGGGCGCCACCATCGTCTACTTCCGCTCGGGAGCAAGAAACCTATGACGACGGCCGCCGGCGTCCGGCCGGCCAGCCCGACCGAGCGACTGCTGGCCGCCAACACCTGGCTGGTCTACGCCTTCTTCTACGCACCGATCCTGGTGCTGATCATCTTCTCGTTCAACGCCAACAACAACGTGGGCATTTGGACCGAACCGTCCACCCGTTGGTACGCCGAGATGTTTCGCGACGACAACGTGCTGCGAGCCATCCGCAACTCGCTGACCGTTGCCGCAGTGTCGACCGTGATATCCACCGTGCTGGGCACCGCGGCGGCCCTGGCGCTGGAACGGTTCCGGTTCCGCGGCCAGCGGGTCTACGACGGGCTGGTCTACCTGCCGATCATCATCCCCGACGTCACGATGGCGGTGATGATGCTCCTGTTCTTCGCTCAGGCCTTCTCCATGCTGGAAGGGGCGATCGGGGCGGCGCCGTCGTTCGGCCTCGGCACTATCTCCCTCAGCCACATCGCGTTCAACATCTCGTTTGTGGCCGTCGTCGTCCGTGCCCGCCTGGGGCAGATGGACAGCTCGCTGGAAGAAGCAGCGGCCGACCTCTATGCGACACGCTGGCAAGCTTTCCGGTACGTCACTCTGCCGCTCATCATGCCGGGCGTGCTGGGAGGTGCCCTGCTGGCCCTCACCCTTTCGCTGGACGATGTTGTAGTGACCAGCTTCGTTTCGGGGCCGGGTTCCACGACGCTGCCGGTTTACGTTTTCGGTCTCGTAAGAAGAGGCGTGACCCCGCTCATCAACGCGGTGAGCGCGGTCATGCTGATGGCATCCATGGTGCTGGTCGGGATCTCGCTGTTCCTGCAGCGGACCTCGCGAACCACTGCGGAGAACTAGGAGGAAGCAATGATGAGAAGAAGATGGCGCGTACCACTCTTACTGGCGGCCGTCGCTTTGGTGGCGGCAGCCTGCGGAGGCGACGACGGGGGCGGCGACGCGGCGGCAGCATCATGCACCGCCGGCGAAACTGACGGCAACCTCAACTTCTACAACTGGTCGGAGTACATGGATCCCGAATTGATAACCGCGTTCGAGGCGGAGTATGGGGTGGACGTGGTCGAGACGTTCTACGACTCGAACGAGGCGATGCTGGCTCAGATACAGTCGGGAGTGACCTACGACCTGATCGTGCCGTCCGACTACATGGTGGCGATCATGATCGAGGAGGGCCTGCTGACGCCGCTCAACAAGGAGGCGATTCCCAACCTCAGCAATCTGGACGCCGACTTCGTGAACCCGCCCTACGACCCGACCGGTGAGTTCACCGCGGCGTACCAGTGGGGCACCACCGGGCTGGGAGTCAACCTGTCGGTGGTGGGTGAGGACTTCGAGCCGAGCTGGGCGCTGGTCTTCGATCCCACGATGACTGCATCGTTTCCGGGCGGCGTGTCACTCCTGAACGACCCGCGGGAGACGATGGGTGCGGCCTTGAAGTATCTGGGCTATTCGCTCAACGACACCGACCCGGATCACCTTCAGGAAGCGACCGACTTGATCGCCGCGGCCAAGGACTACATAGCCACCTTCGATTCGGACCAGTACGACGAATCGTTGGTCAATGAAGAAGTCGCGGTGGCGCATGGCTACTCGGGCAACCTCTTCGTGGCTTTTGACGATTCGGACAATCCCGACAATTGGGCGTACGTAATCCCGGAAGAGGGCGGGACGGTATGGATCGACAACATGGCGGTCCCCAAGGATGCTGAGCATCCGTGCACGGCCCACGCGTTCATCGACTACCTGCTGGACGCGGAAAACGGCGCGACGTTGACGAACTGGAACTACTACGCCAGCCCCAATGCGGCATCCGAGGAGTTCATCCTGGATGAGATCCTCGAGGACGAAACGATCTACCCGGCGCCAGATCTGCGCGAGCGGCTCGAGATAATCACCGACACCGGCGATTTCGAGATCAACTACACGGACAAGTTCGCCGAGGCGCGCAGCTGACCTATGCGGCGGGCGCCCGGCACGGTCCCGGGCGCCCAGCCGTTCATCGGGTCCGTGGCCAAACCGCCGCCTACGATGCGGTCAAACGGACGCCAACCGAGGGGGTTTCGCCCTGACTCGCCTACTGCGCTACACGCTCGAACAGTGGGATGAGCTGCGGTCGATGCCGTGGATGGTGATTGCGGCCGTGATGGACAGTGATCACAGCGGGCCGATCGGGATCGGGCATGAGATGTCGGCGGCGCAGCGCGCTATCGCAGCGGCCATGCAACGTGGTGCTCGTCGCAAGCTGGCCTATCGCATCGCCGAGGAGCTGATGGTCGACCGCGCCGGCGAACCCCCGGACGCCCTCGGAGAGCCCAAGTGGCCGGTGGCGCTCGATCGGCTGCGGCGGGGTGTTGCCACCCTCGACGTGGCGGCGCCGGCCCGCGACGCCGAGGACTTCCGCGCCTGGCTGTGGGAGATCGCGGTGGCGGTGGCCGACGCTGCCCGGGAGGGCTTCGCCGGCCTCGGCGCCCGCGTCAGCGCCGAGGAACAGGCCGTGCTCGACGAGATCAAAGCCGAGCTCCGCATCACGTGAACCGACGCGGCCGGCGGCTGATCGTCACGTGAGGCTGCGGCCGCCGCCGATGACGTGGACGTGGCCGGTGATGTAGGACGACGCCGGGCCGGCCAGGAACGAGACCAGTTCGGCCACTTCGGCCGGCTCGCCCATGCGGCCCATCGGGATGTTCGCCACCATCTTGGTGCGGATGTCCTCTGGGATCGCCAGTGACATTTCGGTGGCAATCAGCCCGGGTGCCACGGCGTTGACCCGCAGCCGGGGCGCCAGCTCGAGGGCCAGCGCCCGGGTGAGCCCGACGAGGGCGCCCTTGGACATCGAGTAGTTGAACTGGCCGAAATTGCCGAGGTAGGCCCGGGACGAGATGTTCACGATGCTGCCGCCGTCAAGCATCAGGGGGGCGACCGCCCGGCTCAGCCGGTAGGCAGCTCCGAGGTTGACCTGCAGCACCGCCTCGAACTGGTCGTCGGTCATGTTGACCAGGCGGGCATCCCGGGTGATGCCGGCATTGTTGACGAGCACCGAGCAATCACCGTCGGCAGCCTCGGCCACCGCCGTAACACCCTCGATGGTCGTCAGATCTACCTGGACGGGGGTTGCGTCGATCCCCTCTGTTTCGAGTCCGAGCACTGCATCCGCCAGCGCCGGCGCCACGTCTACCGCGATTATGCGGTGCCCGTTGCGCCCGAGCCGGTGCCCGATCGCCGCGCCGAGGCCCCCGGCGGCGCCGGTCACGATGGCGGAGGTCATGGCAGGGCCTTTCCGACGTGCCCGGCTCCGAGCCGGATCAACTCGCCGGTGGGACCGTCGCGCAGAGCTGCCACGATCCAGCGGGCCGCCTCCGCAAGGTCGGTGTCGTTCTCGAGTGCGACCACGTTGGCGGCGACCCGCTGCTTGCGTCCTTCGGCCGCGAGCGTGCGCGCCGCCGAGAGGGTCCCGGTGGCGACCATGGCGGCCCCTGGTCCGGTGCGACCGAGCAGATCGTCGCCGGCGACGACGTAGACAATCGGGATCTCGTTCTGGGCGGCCGTACGGCTGTGATGGAAGACGCCACGCAAAACCGACATCACCTCGTTCCAGCCGTCTCCGGCCGCTACGACCTGAATGACCAGGCCGTGCGCCTCCCCGGCGTGAGGTGCGAGCGCGTCGCTCAGTTCAGGTCCGGCATGGATCTCGAGTGCCATCGGTCGCAGACTACGCCCGACGCTGGGACCGTTCGCCCGAGACGTGCCCGCCGTGCGGCTGGTGGCTTCGGCTTTGGCGGGCGCGTGCCGATAGCGAGGTATGGGCCGACGGGTGCAGCCTCTCCTATTGATCGCAGCGTCGATCGCGGGTGACGGCGCGCTGGCCGCGACCTATCTGGCCACCTGGATCGAGCCCGACGGGCGCTGGGCTCGCCCGATCGGCAATCTCATGCTGGTGATGTTGCTCGAGTTCGTGATCATCCACAGTGCCGCCTTCATGGGCCGGACCTGGACCACCCGTGCCACCCTCGCCGCCCGGACCAAGACGATGCTCGGCTTCGGCGTCTTCTATCTCCTCTTCGCTGCCGCGTGGGCGGCGAGCTTCGGGGTGTGGTGGCCGGTGATCGCGTTCTTGGTACTCGTGCTCAACCGGCTCGTTTCAATGTTCTACGACCCGGACCCATCCGAAGTCACCCGCGAGGCGCACGAGCGCCAGTGGGCAATGGCGACGGTTTTCTATCTCGCCTTCGCATCCGCCACGACGTTCCTGCCCATCCCGCGATTCGGGATCAACGAAGCGGCCCGACTGGCGGCCGACCTGCCCGGCAGCGGGTTATGGATCAGCCAGCCACACCGAGTGATCGCCTTCGGTTTCCTGTACTTCGCAGCCACCGCGACGGCTGCAACCCGGCGGCGGTGGCGTGCAGTGCAGGAGGCCCGTTCGGTGGCCGCGGACCCCGGCTAAACGGGCCGCTTCATTCGGGCGGCGTCAGCCCCAGCTCGGGGATCGGGGGCATCACTTCTTCGAATAGCCAGTCGGCGAAGAATTCGTCGAGTTCCCGGCCGCCCTCCCGTTCCGCGATGGCGATGAAGTCTTCGGTGGTGGCATTGCCGTATTGGAATTCGCCGGCAAAGGAGCGCAGGGCGGAGAAGAACGCGCCGTCGCCAATCTCATTGCGGAGCGCATGGAGGACCAATGCACCGCGCAGATACACGGCTGGGTTGAAGAGGTTGTCGGCTGGAGGATCGCCGGGCGGAGGAAAATTGTCCGCGATGATGTCGTCGACGACCGCGGGGGTGGCGCCACCTTCGAGCAGCTCCCGCCCTGAAACGAAGTCGTACTCCCGGGCCACCCGCCGGGACACGTCGCCCGCCGCTCGTTGCTCGGCGGTCCAGAGCCACTCGCCATAAGTGGCGAAACCTTCGTTCAGCCAGATGTCATCCCAGTCGGCGAGCGAGACGCTGTTGCCAAACCACTGGTGGACCACCTCATGGGCCACGATGGCCTCGTCGTAGGAGGTGGCACCGAACGCCACGGGGAAGGTGGAGAGCGTCTGTGTTTCGAGCGCGGCGAATGCGCCGGCACCGCTGGGAATCACCAGCGCTCCATACGTCTCGAACGGGTACGGACCGAACAACTCGGAGAAGAAATCCACCATCTCGCCCTGACGGGCAAACGCCTCCCGCACACCCGAACCGACGTCCTCCTGGAAGTAGTTGCGAATTGGGACGCCGGCATCGGACACTGATTCCTCGACGTCGAAGTCGGCGATGCCGATCGCCACCAGGTAGGGAGCCATCGGGAACTCGTGCTGGAATGTCGTCCGCACCCGGCCGTCGGGCAGTTGCTCCGGTTCCCCCACCATGATCCCGTTGGCCGCAGCCTCAAAACCCACCGGCACCGTGATCGCGAATTCGAACTCGGCTTTGTCCAACGGATGATCATTGGCGGGGAAGACCGATGATGCGGCATCTGGCTCGCTCATGACGAACGACGCATCGGTGCCCGGGAACCAGCCGATCGTGCCCGACAGTGCCGCCGATGGCACTCGATCGGCAGTGCCGGCATATGTCACTTCCACCTCGAAAGTATCCCCAACGTCGATCGGTGCCGCAGGAACGACGGTCAGTTCCCGCTCCGTCTGTGTGAACTCCGCCTCCGCACCATTCACCCTCACGGCCCGGGCCTCCATCAGCCGCAGGTCGAGGTTGAAGGACCGCAGCGATTCCTGAGCAACCGCTTCGATCGCAGTCGCGCCCTCGAGGAATCGGCTCGGCGGGTCATAGGCCAGCTCCAGGCGATAGCGCAGCACGTCATAGCCCCCGTTTCCCAGGTTCGGGTAAAGGGGATCCCCCAGCCCGTCCGCGCCCGACACCGCTGGCGGCGTCGTCACGGGCGGGGCACTGGTGGCGGGCGTTCCGCCGGCCGCACTCGTCGACGAAGCGTCGGCAGATGAGCGGCCCGCAGCGGGGGCCACCGGATCGGGCTCAGTAGCCGAACGCAGACCGAGGTACGCGACCCCGGCCGCTGCGGCCGCCGCGACGAGGATGGCCACGGCTGCGAGAATGGTCCTTCTGCGGCTCATGCGGATGCGGGGCCGGGGTCGTCCATCCCCTCCGAGATCGCCCATTCGCGGACCAGCCGGTACGCCTCATCCGGATCATACGGACCGTGTTCGATCCGGTGTTCGAGGAGCAGCCGCAGGATACTTCCCACTGCGGGGCCGGGGCCGATGCCCAGGTATCCCATCACGTCGTTGCCGTTGATGGGCGGCCGTAACGCATCGAGTTCCTCCTGCTCGCGCAGCTGGTCGATCCGCTCCTCGAGTTCGTCGAGGCGCTGCTGAATCTGGCGCGCCCGCCGCTCGTTGCGGGTGGTCACGTCGCAGCGAACCAACTCGTTCAGCTTGTCCAGCAAATGCCCGGCATCTCGGACGTACCGGCGCACCGCCGAGTCGGTCCAGCCCATCTTGAAGGTATGCGGCCGCATGTGGAGGAACACAAGGTCTCCAACGTCGGTCACCACCTGTTTGGGATATCGCAGTTCTTGTAGTCGCTGACGAGCCATTCGGGCACCCACGACCTCGTGATGGTGGAATGCGACTCCGCGCGGCCCGTATGAGCGCGTTGCGGGTTTGCCGATGTCGTGGAGCAACGCGGCAAGTCGCAATTCGAGATCGGCACTCGTCTTCTCCGTAACTGCTATCGAGTGCGCCAGCACGTCCTTGTGTCGCTGATGCGGGTCTTGTTCCATGGACAGCGCCGGAATCTCCGGTAGGAATTGGTCGGCCAGGCCGGAGCGAACCAGAAGGTCGACGGCGACCGCAACGTGTTCGCCCGTGATCAGCTTCGAGAACTCGTCCCGGATGCGCTCGGCACTCACGATCTGCATCCGGTCGGCCATCTCGGTGACCGCAGTCAGTTCGTCTGTGCCCGGTTGAAAGCCGAGCTGGGAAACGAAACGGAACAGTCGCAGCATGCGGAGGGGATCTTCCGAGAATGAGATCTTGGGGCCGAGCGGCGTGCGCAGCACCTGGCCCACCAGGTCATGCATCCCGTTGTGGGGGTCGATCAAGCGGGGACCGCCCTGATCCAGCTGAAGCGCCATCGCATTGATCGTGAAGTCGCGCCGGCCGAGATCTGCTTCGATCGAGTCGCCGAACTCGACGGTCGGTTTGCGACTGTCCGCCGGATAGACCTCGGAGCGGAAGGTCGTGATCTCAACCTGGTGTTCGCCCAGGTTGGCACCGATCGTGCCGAATGCCTCGCCGACCGTGTAGACAGAGTCGGCCCATTCGTTCAGCACCCGTTTGATATCGGCCGGCCGGGCGTCGGTCGTGTAGTCGAGGTCATCCGAGATCCTGTCCAAGATCAGGTCCCGGACCGACCCGCCAACCAGGTACAGCTGATGCCCTGCCGCGGCGAAACGGTTGCTCAACTCCGCCAGCGCACCTTCCGCCAGCCACCTGGTTCGTTCAGGAATCATCGCCGACAGGATACGGCCTGGTCCCCGCTGCCCGACGGCGACCACAACGGCCAGGCCGCGGCTGCGGATACTGCCGGTGCGCCGCCGAACCGAAGACGCGCCGCAGCTCAGGCGGCGACGAGTCCTGCCTGTTCCGCCTTCACCCGTAGGTCGTGGGGGTTCGACGCATTGGCCAGAGCAGCCTGGAACGTGATCTTGCCGCGTTTGAAGAGGTTGAGGATGGCCTGATCGAAGGTCTGCATGCCATAGAACTCGGACTCTTTGATGACGTCCTCGAGGCTGTGGGTCTGCTTTTCGTCCACGATCCGATCAAACACCCGGCCGTTCATCGTCATCACCTCGATCGCCGGCACCCGGCCCCCAGTGGCGGACTCGAGCAGGCGTTGCGACACGACGCCCCGCAATGCGCCCGCCAGCAGCAAACGCGTTTGCTTCTGTTGGTACGGCGGGAAGAAGTCAATGATCCGGTTGATCGTCTCTGTTGAGTCGATGGTGTGCAACGTGGATAGCACGAGGTGGCCCGTCTCGGCCGCTTGCAGGGCGGCTTGGACGGTCTCACCGTCGCGCATCTCACCGATCAGAATCACGTCCGGATCCTGGCGCAGGACCCGCTTGAGCGCCTCAGCAAAACTGCGGGTGTCCATACCGATCTCGCGCTGGGACACGATCGATTTCTTGTCGCTGTGCAACACCTCGATCGGGTCCTCGATGGTGATGATGTTCGACGACCGGCTTTCATTCATGTAGTCGATCATGGCGGCGAGCGTCGTTGTCTTACCGGAACCAGTCGGCCCTGTGACCAGCACCAGCCCTCGGGGCTCCATCGCCAGTTTCTCGAGCACCGAGGGCAACCCCAGGTCCTCGAAGCTCTGCATGACGGTTTGGACCCGCCGCATCACCAGGCTGACGGAACCGCGCTGGCGGAAGACGTTGACCCGGAATCGACCCAGCTCCGGCTTGCCGTAGGCGAAATCGGCTTCACCCAGGTCGCGGAACTCCTTGGCGCCCCGCTGAGTGAAGATGCCCTCGGCGTACGCCTCGGTGTCCTGGGGGGTCAGGACGGACAGGTTGGTGGGGTGGAGCTCGCCGTTGATCCGCAGAACCGGCGGCGACCCCACTTTCAAGTGCAGGTCGGATGAGTCGACCTCGTTCATCTTGCGTAACAGCTCGTCGAGTGGCGCCGCCATTGCGTCTCCCTATTTCACTTTGCGTGAGATTCAGGAGAAATAACGGCACTTTGTGTGGTGTAGTTGAGTCACAGATCCCAGAATCTTGCGGCGGTGGTCCGCGCGTCGTCGAGCGCCCGCCACGCCGGACCCGGGGATACAGGCCGGGATGGCTCGTCGTCCACGGCTATCCCGGCCGCGGCCCGCAACGTCGCCATGACCGACCCGGAGATCGCATCGAGGTCGTATCCGCCCTCCAGGAAGTACACCACCCGGGGCACGAGCGAGTGGACGGCGGCCGCCATCCAGGCATAGTCGCTCTCGAACAACTCGATCTCCGCCAGCGGGTCGGCGGCGTGTGCGTCATAGCCGGCGCTCACCAAAATCCAATCCGGGGCGAATTGCCGGATGATGGGTACGACCATCCCCCGCACGGCTTCGCGATACACGTCTCCCGCGGCGCCGGCCGGCAGCGGCACATTGACGGTGGTGCCGGCGCTCGTACCGGTACCCACACTCGAAAGCCAGCCGGTTCCCGGATAGAACGGATGCTGGTGAAGCGAAACGTAGAGCACGTCCGGCTCGTCCTCGAAGCTGTCTTCGGTTCCGTTGCCGTGGTGGACGTCCCAATCGAGGATCGCCACCCGCTGCCCCGCCTCGACCAGATAGCGGGCGGCCACACCGATGTTGTTGAACAGGCAGAAACCCATCGCCCGGCCGTGAAGGGCATGGTGCCCGGGGGGACGAACCGCGAGGAATGCAGTAGTCGAATCGGCCCCGGCGAGCCGGTCGATGGCGGCCGGACCCGCTCCAGCCGCCCGGAGCGCGGCCTCCCAGGACTCCGGTATCGCGTGGGTGTCCGGATCGAGGGCCCCCCCGCCCGCGGCGCAGAATCGCTCGATAGCCCGCACATAGGCCGGGTCGTGACATCGCTCCAACAGCGATCGGTCCACCCGGGGCGCCGCCATCTCCTCAACGGGCAGCCCGGCTCCGTGCACACCTCGTATGGCCGCGGCCAGGCGCGCCGGACGCTCGGGATGCCACTGCCCGGGGTCATGTCGCTCAAAGCTGGCGTGGGTGACGAGGAGAATGTCCACAGGACGCCACTCTGGCACGCTGCCGGGCGGTCCGAAACTGCGACCAGGCTCGGCACGACTGCGTCCGGTGCGCCCCTACCATCGCCTCGATGGCCCTGGTCCATGAATACTCTGCCGGCGGGGTGGCAATCACCGACGAGGGATTGGTCGCGCTGGTCGTGACCGCCTCACCGACCGCTGAACCCGTCGTTGCGCTCCCGAAAGGTCGGATCGAAGCGGGCGAGAGCGACCTGCAGGCGGCGCTGCGGGAGGTGCAGGAAGAGACCGGCTGCGTGGGTGTCCCCGTCCCGGGCATTCAGCCGTACGTGTCCCGCTACAGCTTCGTCTCGCAGCGGGGCGACACGGTGAACAAACAGGTGCGTTTCTTTCGGATGCGGATCCTGAGCGGGGACATGGCGACTCACGACCCTGAGATCGACCATGTGCTGCTGCTTCCCGTCGAAGAGGCGCTGTCACGCCTTGGGTATCCCAACCAGCGGGAGGCGCTTCGGTCGCTATGCGGATGATCGTCTCGGGCGATTGGCCTGATCGGATCACGTTGCGTCAGGGGTGGCACAAAGCGGTGGCCCGGCCGTGGAACGACGAGGTCCCCGACGCCAGCCTGCGGCTCATGCGAGGAAGCGCCGCCTTTCTGAAGTCGTGCACGGAGCACCTGGTCGAGTCTGTCGCCGAGGGAGTGACTTCGCCCCCTCTGCTGGGATCCGGTCAGCGGGTGTGGCGGCGGGCCGGATTCCAGCCGTACCTGACCCTGCATCTCTATCGCCGCGTCCTGGCCGGTAACTCGGGACAGCCCGGCGCCAGGGTCAAATGGGTCTCCCATCCCGACTGGCGGCGCCTGGCCGAAGTCGACGCGGCTTCCTTTGACAACCTCTGGAGGATGAATGCGCTTGGGCTTCGTGAAGCCTTCGAGGCGACGCCCCGGGCCGGGGTGCTCGTGACGGATGAGGGGCCGACCATCACCGGGTTCTCGATCGTCGGAGTCGGCGGCACGACTGGCTACCTGCAACGTCTTGCCGTCGATCCGTCCCGGCGCGGGCTGGGGTTGGGGCGCGCGCTGGTGCGCACAGCCCTGAGCTGGGCGGCCACTCGCGGCGCCCTGACGATGATGCTCAACACTCAGCCGGACAACGACACCTCGGCGACGCTCTACCAGGCCGAGGGCTTCAGCAAGATGACCGCCGATCTGGAAGTTCTCCGGGCGGATTGAGCCGACTCGGTCACAGCAGCAGGCTGGTTGGAACCACGACTGCGCCGCCCTACGATCTGCGCCCATGATCCGGATTGTCACCGACTCATCGGCCGACCTCCCCGCCGAACTCGTCGAGCGCCACCAGGTTACGGTCGTCCCGCTGAGTATCCGCTTCGGGGACGAGGAGCTCATCGACGGCGAGAATCTCGACCGGGCCGCGTTCTGGCCGAGGCTGGCGGGGTCCGATGAGCTGCCGGAGACGGCGGCCCCGGCCGCCGGACGATTCCGAGACGCATTCCACGACCTCGCCGAGGCGGGCGCGGCGGGGGCTGTCGTAGTCACGCTGTCGTCACAATTGAGCGGCACCTACCAGTCCGCCGTCATTGCGGCCGAAAAGGTGGCCGACGTGATCCCGGTCTCCGTCGTCGACTCCCAAGCGGTATCGATGGCGGCGGGTTTTCAAGCGCTGGAAGCGGCTCGGGCTGCAGCCGCAGGGGCGGACCTGGCGCAGGTACAGGCAGCGGCAACCGCCTGTCGCACCCATACCAACCTCTTTGCGGCACTGGACACCCTCGAGTTCCTCCGACGGGGCGGTCGGATCGGCAGCGCAGCGGCCTTCCTCGGCAGTCTGCTCGACGTAAAGCCGCTCATCACCTTCGCCGACGGGGTCGTCGCCGCTGCCGGCCGGGCGCGGACGCGGGGCAAGGCTTTGGCCGCAATCGTGGACCATGTGACCCAGCTCGGGGAGGTGGCCGAATTGGCCGTGTTACACGGGTCATCACCCGAAGTAGATCGTCTGGTCGACCAGCTGCGGCCGATGGTGGATGAAAGCCGCATGTTCACAGCAGAACTGGGACCGGTTGTCGGCACGCACGCGGGGCCGGGGGTCATCGGCGTCGCGTACCGGACTGCCTAGGACGGATGCCCCCGCCCCTCCCAGAGAGATACCGGCTGGAAATCCGCCTCGGCCGGGACGGCGACATCGAGGAGTGGCTCTCGACCGACCTGTCTCTGGACCGTCCCGTCCTGATCCGATTCCTCGGTGCGGAGACCTCGCCCAAACGGCAGGAACGATTCCTGGCCGACCACCGCGCGGCCGCCCGGGTGGCTCACACCCACATCGCCTCGGTGTATACCGCAGACGCCGTCGAGGGTGGCGCCTACGCAGTGACGGAATGGGCAGGCGGCGTGACGCTGGCCGATCGAATGCAGGCGGATGAGCGGCCCGACATCGCCGAGTTCCTCTCAAATGCAGCCGGCCTGGCCGACGGACTAGCCGCGCTCCACGACGCCCACGTGGTACATGGCTCGATCGACCCATCGGCGATCTCGTACGCAAAGGCGCACCCCGCCAAGCTGGGCGCCTTCGGGCGGCGGGCCAGCACGTGGACCGCACCCGCCGACGTCCAGGCGCTGGGCGAAACACTCGAAACCGTGTTGACCGGCCAGCCGGCAGGTGTCTTGCCGCCGTCGCAGATGCTGGACGGAGTGCCGCTGGAGATGGACCGCGTTCTGCGCTCGGCCCAGCGCGGCGAGATCGACGCTCACCAACTGGCAGACCGGCTGCGGTCTGTCCCCTACTCGGCGCCCCCCGAGCCGACCCGTACCTGGTCGTGGCGATGGCTCACACCGGTGGCGATTCTGGCGGTGCTGGCGGTCGGCATCGCGGTCCTGGGAAACCTCCTCGACGCCGGACCGGAGTCGCCGGTGTTGTTCCCAGCAACTCCGAGCCCGTCCACCACCGTGCCGTTCGTCACCACAACAGAAGCGGCCACCACGACCACCGAGTCTGCGCAATCTCCGGCCCCCGCCGCCGGCGTAGACGTCGTCACCGCCTTCACCTACGACCCGCTTGGGGACGGCACCGAACGTGATGCCGACGTGGGCCATCTGACCGACGATGACCGAGACACCACCTGGCGGACCGAACGTTATTTCGACCCTTTGCCGCTGCTCAAAGCCGGGGTGGGGGTGGCGTTCGAGGTACGCGGCACGCCCAGCCGGATCGAAATCACGGGTATGTCGGACGGTACGCTTTTTGCAGTACGCTGGGCAGAGGAGGTACCCGCGACCGTCGACGGCTGGCAACAGGTCGCTTCCGGCACCGCGATCGCGACGGTCCAACAAGTCCAACTGCCGAACCGCAGCGGCGGTGTCTGGCTAGTTTGGCTCACCAGCCTGCCACCCCAAGACGAAGGCTATTACTCCGCGATGACGGAGGTACGCTTTCTGCCTTGAGCCGGAGGTCCACTGATCAGCATTGCTGACCAGACTCTCATCGATCGATACCTCGCAGGCGACGTAGCTGCCTTCGACGAGCTGATGCGCGCCCACGAGGATCGGGTTTTCGCGATCTGCCTGCGGACGCTGGGCGACCGCGAAATGGCACTGGAAGCAACGCAGGAGACCTTCATCACAGTGTTTCGCAAAGTGGCCCAGTTCGAGGGGAAGTCGGCTTTCAGCACCTGGATCTATCGCGTCACGATCAACACGTGCTACGACCTCGCCCGCAAGGCGAAACGAAAACGGGCCGAGGCGCTCCCGGATCACGTTGAGCCCGAGGATGTGTACGCGGGGGATCAGCTCGCAGCCGCTGAGCTACGACCAGACGTGGCCCGGGCGCTGGCCGCCCTACCGGAAGAATTCAAGGCTGCCGTCATTCTCAGCGACCTGGAGGGGCTCGCATTGAGCGACGTGGCCGACATCATTGGCGTGCCGGTTGGAACGGTGAAGTCGCGAGTTTTTCGAGGGAGAAAGCTGCTCGCCAGCGCCCTCGGGAACTTTCACGGCCCTCCCCGACATCAAACGGATGAGCATGGCTGACCACGAACTGGATCATGAACTGATATTGGCGCTCGCCGAAGGCACGCTGCCCGCAGAGGAGGCGGCTACGGCGGAAGCAGCTCTCGATGACGAGGCTCGCGAGGAGCTCGCGATCCAGCGGATGGCGATCGAGTCGCTGCAGTCGATTCCCGAACCCCAGCTGAGCGCCGGCGAGCGGAGTCTGCTGCGCGCCTCGGTACGGGATGCGATCTACCTCACGGCCCCGGCTCAGCCCCAGCCACGTCCTGCTTCGGCGCCGTGGTACACACGGTTGTTCCCGGTACTGGCGGGAGCCGCCGCGCTCGTTCTGGTGGTTGGAATCGGCCTCAACATCGGGGGCGGCGGTGACGACGGCGCCGACACGTTTGCAGCGGACGACGGCGCCGCGTCGGAAACCACCGGCCCGGTCTCGGACCTGGCCGGAAATCTTCGTGCGCCCGAAGCCGAGGCACCGGCCGAAGCGGCCGCCGAGGCGGCAGAGCCGGTTGAGACGACGATGGCAGCAGCCGCCCAGGACATGGCCGATGCCACCGGTGCGGAAGAGGCGGCGGAGGCGCCCGGGTTCACGGGTCTTTCGACGCCGCCGTTCAATGTGGTCGGCGACCTCAATCCTCTGACGGGCCGCCTCGAGGAGGCGTTGCTGGCGTACCGAGAGCAGTCCCCCAGCGAGCCGTTGCCACTCGAATTGGTCGAAGAATGGGCCGCACAAGTCGGGGCGCAGTGCGCCGCCGTAGCGGTGGACACAGCGCTGGCCGAAGCTCCGGACACCGAAGCGCTCGCCGCCGCGGGGTTCGGCACATGGGACCAGGAACCGGGCGATACCCGAGCGGCAGAGCCGGCCGAGTTCTACGAGTTGGTGAATCCCGACGGTGCGTTCATCGTTGTCGTGCTCCGCGAAGGATGTGAGGTCGTAGAGACCCGTACCCGATGACGTTCCTCCCCGGCCGGGGGGCCGGACCAGGACAGACGCCCACCGGAGGCGTCCTGGCCTACGTCCGCTCCGTCGGACTTCACCGTGACTACCGGCAGCGGTCGGTCGCGGGCCCGCTAACCTCCGGGCCCCATGGAGAACTTTGCAGTCCGTTTCGCCGACCTTCTCGAGAGTGTTGCGCAGCGTGTGCGGTCGATGACGGTCGACCGGCTCTCCCGGATCATCACCCTCGTCGGCATCGGGCTCGGCGCAACGGTGCTCGGGCTGGTGGCTCTTGTCTTCATTCTGATTGGCTTGTTCCGCCTGCTCGCGATCGCGATCGGCGTGACCGGCGCCTATGCCGCGTTCGGCGGACTATTCGTGGTGATCGGCGCGTTGGTATGGAGGATGCGAAACGCAAAGAACATACCGGGAGAGGCGAATGCCTGAGAACGTCATCATCATCGGGTCCGGCCCGGCCGGTCTGACTGCCGCGCTGTATGCGGCGCGGGCCAACCTCAGCCCGCTCGTTTTCGAAGGCAGCCAGGCCGGCGGTCAGCTGATGATCACGACTGACGTCGAGAACTACCCCGGTTTCCCCGACGGCATCATGGGTCCGGAACTCATGGAACAGTTCCGCAAGCAAGCCGAGCGGTTTGGCGCCCGCCTGGTGCGAACCGATGTGACGGCGGTCGATTTCTCTTCCCGGCCCTTCAGGGTCTACGTCGACGCCGATGAGCACAGCACCCAGACGGTGATCATCGCCACCGGGGCCGTGGCCAAATGGCTGGGCGTACCCGGCGAAGAACGGCTGACCGGACGCGGTGTCTCAGCCTGCGCAACCTGTGACGGCTTCTTCTTCCGGGACAAGGAACTCGTGGTGGTCGGAGGCGGCGACAGCGCAATGGAGGAAGCAATCTTTCTCACCAAGTTCGCGTCAAAGGTCACGATCGTTCACCGCCGGGACGAGTTCCGAGCCTCGAAGATCATGGCCCAGCGAGCCCTGAGCAACCCGAAGATCGAGGTGATCTGGAATTCGGTGGTCGAGGAGATCCACGGCCAGGACGAGGTCACCGGGGTCACGCTCAAGGACACCCATACGGCGGAGACAACCGAATTCTCGGCGGACGGCGTTTTCGTGGCGATCGGCCATACCCCCACCACCGAGCTTTTCAAAGGCCAGTTGGAACTCGACGACGCCGGCTACATCATCTTGCCGGATCGGAGCACGGGGACGTCGGTGGAAGGTGTCTTTGCGGCAGGCGATGTCGCAGACAAGGTGTATCGTCAAGCGGTGACGGCCGCCGGTACCGGATGTGCGGCTGCGATCGACGCAGAACGTTGGCTCGAAGCCAACGAAGACGGCGTCTGAGCTACCCGGGGGCCAATACCGGCTAGCGACACTCGGCGTGGGAAGATTACAGCCGCCCGATGCGTTGCCCTATAGGAGAAATCGCTGGGTCGAGCAGCGCCGCCTCGGCCCGGCCTGCCAGTAGCGAGTGGCCGGACCAGACCGGTCACCGGCAGTCGGTCGGCCACTATCGGGCCTGCTCCGGGATCGGTCGGCGCCGCGGTTCGGGCCACGCAGATTTGGGTAAGTGAACCGACAGGAAAGAAAGCAAGCAGAGAGAGGCACCGATGGCTGAAGGCCTGACACAACTCACAGACGACAACTTTGCCGATGCGATCAGCGGAGATGATCCGGTCCTGGTCGACTTCTGGGCAGAGTGGTGCGGACCATGCAAGATGATCGCACCGGTGCTCGAGGAAATAGCCGAGGAGCACGGGGACAGCATCACGGTCGCAAAGCTCAACATCGACGAAAACCCCCAGACTCCTGCATCGTTCGACGTCATGAGCATCCCGACCATGGTCGTCTTCCAGAACGGTCAGGAGAAGAAGCGGATAGTGGGTGCCCGGCCCAAAGCCGCCATGCTGTCGGAGCTGGCTGAGTTCATCTGATCAGCCGTTGATCGCTGACACGGAGGGCCCCTACCGGGGCTCTCCTTTTTTGCCATCGCGCCTGCGGATCATGCGCTTCCGGAACTTCGAAGAAGGCGAATTCGTTTGGAATCTGCGACGATTGGACCCGCATGCGGCTGTATCGGCACGGAGATTCAGGGCGGCCCGTCCGGGACATCCAGGACCGGCTTTTCGCGCTCGGCTTCAAATGCGGCGACGACGCCAGGGGTGAGTTCGACAAGGGTACTTTCGACGCGGTAACGGCCTTTCAGAAACAGCGGGGCCTTTCCCCCGACGGCATCGTCGGACCCGACACGTGGCGCACCCTGTGGGAGGCCAGCTATCGGCTGGGCGATCGACTGCTATGGCACCGACGCCCCATGATGCGGGGCGACGACGTGGCGGAATTGCAGCGCCGGCTCAACTCGCTGGGATTCGACGCCGGCAAGGTCGACGGCATATTCGGGCCGGACACTCGCCGGGCCGTTTCCGAATTCCAGGAGAATCGGGGCATGGCCGAGGACGGTATCGCCGGTCCCGTCCTGGTAGCAGAGCTGGGCCTCGTCAGCCACGCGTCCCACAAGACCGGCCGTGAGACCGTACGCGAGCGGCAGTGGCTTCGCGAGCTGCCGACGTCGCTGGTCGGCACTCGTATCTTCTTGGATGGCGGCTGCCGGGACGATCTCGAGACTGGAAAATCTTGGGAGGCCATCACGGCCGCGGCCCTCGCATTGCAGGAGCGCGGCGGCGTGCCGGTGCTCTCGCGCAGTGTCGACACGTCGTTCCCCGAGCGCGTGCGTGCCCGTCGCGCCAACCGACTCGGAGCCAATCTGGTGGTTTCGTTCCAGATGCCCTACGCCGATGGTCAGGGAGTGTTCTTTTTTGCCTCACCGCACAGCCGCAGCGAGGCGGGTGCTTCGCTCGCCGTGGTGGTGGCTGCGGAGTTGGGTCTTCCCGTCGACGGCCGGGCTCCCGCCATCCTCAAGGAGACGCGGGCACCGGCGGTATTGGTGGCAACGGATCGCCTCGACGCCGAGTGCGGATCGCGGGTCATCGAGGCACTCGAACGACTCTTCCGGGAGCAGTGGTCCACCAGAGCACAAGGGTGATGGTCATGCGGTGGGCCGGTTGTCGCCGGGCGTCGGCAGCTACGCCCCAAAGAACCTGCGGTAGATCTGCTCCAGCTGCTCCAGCGACGTGAAGCGCATGGTGACCCGGCCCTTGTTGTTCCGGTAGGAGATCTTCACCGGGGCCCCCAATTGCTCTTGTAGCCGCTGCTCGAGTTCGATGATGGCCGCCGGGCGGACTTCAGTCAGCTTCGGGCGAGGCGCCGGCTCATCGGCGGCGTTGACCCGAGCCCGCACGGCATCTTCTACCTGACGGACGGACCAGCCTTCATCCGCCGCCTTCTCCGCCACATGTATCGCATAGGCAAAATCTTCCAGACCCAGCAGAGCCCGCGAGTGGCCCGCTGACAGGCGTCCCTCCCGCATCAGGGCCTGGATGGCGGGCGGGAGCGAGAGAAGGCGTAGGGAGTTGCTGATCGCCGCCCTACTTTTTCCAACTCGCTGGCCGATCTCAGCGTGCGTCAGTCCGAAGTCTTCCTGCAGCTGCTGGTAGGCGGCCGCTTCCTCCAGCGGCGACAGGTCTTCGCGCTGGATGTTCTCGATCAGGGCTTCGGTGAGTGACGACGTTTCGTCCCCCTGGCGGACGATGGCGGGTACCTCGTCCAGGCCGGCCGCCTGCGCGGCTCTCCAGCGGCGTTCCCCGGCGATCAAGACATAGGAATCGTCGTCCGCTTCTCGCACGACCAGGGGCTGCAGGATGCCGACCTCCCGGATCGACGCGGCCAGGCTCTCCAGGGCTTCGTCGCCGAACACCGTCCGCGGCTGATGGGGGTTCGGCCGCACCGCCCCGGTCGCAACCATGGTGAAGGAGCTGCGCTCTGTTTTTGGTATGAGGGCTTCCAGCCCGCGGCCCAGCCCTGACCTCCGGGCGGTCACTGCTCGCCCCGTCCATGCCGGCGCCGGAACTCCCGGGCCAGCTCCCGGTAAGCAATGGCGCCCCGACTCATGGGATCGAACGATTCAATCGGTTCTCCGTACGAAGGGGCCTCCGACAGGCGCACGGACCGGGGCACGACGGTGCGATACGCTTTGTCGCCGAAGAACTCCCGGACCTGGGCGGCCACGTCGGCCGACAGGTTGGTGCGTCCGTCGAACATAGTCAGGATGGCGCCTCCCACATGCACCCTCGAGTTGAGGTTCTGCTTGACGAGGTCGATGTTCTTGAGCAGCTGGCTCACACCCTCCAGGGCGTAATACTCACACTGGATCGGGATCAGTACCTCATCCGCGGCCGCCAGCGCATTGACCGTCAGCAGGCCCAGACTGGGAGGACAGTCGACGAGACAGAAGTCGTACGAGTCATCCAACTCCCGCAATGCGTGACCCAACCGCATCTCCCGGGAGAACACCGACACCAACTCGATCTCGGCGCCCGCCAGATCGATTGTGGCCGGCGCCACGAACAGATTACGGACAGATGTCGCTTCAATAACGTCATCCATCGTTTTATCACCTAAAAGCGCATCATAAATCGATACGTCGACCTGTTCGCGATCGATGCCGAGGCCCGAGGTGGCGTTCCCCTGCGGGTCGAGGTCCACGATCAACACTCGATCCCCTTGCAAGGCGAGGCTTGCTCCCAGGTTGATAGCCGTGGTGGACTTGCCGACTCCCCCTTTTTGATTGGCAATGGCCACGATGCGCATGTGGTCAGTCACAGGGTTGAATCTTAAGGAACCAGGCGGGAGGGTCAAGTACTTCTATAAGGTTGAGCTCGACTTTTATTCGCGAGGGAGCGGGCGGGATAGGCGGCTCTTGTGCCCCTCGGCGGAGGGCGACGATGGCTCGTCCGCCCGGCGCCACCAGACGACCCAACTCGGCGACCGCCGTCTCGAGCGGCAACGTCGCCCGCGATACGACCAAAGGCCAGGTCTCCGAGAGATCGGCGTGTGACTCCTGCGAAACGACCACGTTCTCCAGCCCGAGGATGCGCACAGCTCGCCGGGCGAGCTCGGCTCGCCTCCCTGAGCGATCGATCAGCGTCCATCTGGTACCGGGCCACTGGATGGCCAACGGCAACCCGGGCAAGCCGACACCAGTGCCAACATCGACCGCCCGGTCGGGAATCGGCTCTGCCACCAAGGCGAATGCGAGGGAATCACAGATGTGACGGGACCACAGCCGATCGACTTCGTTCGGTCCGATCCCACCGCCGGCCACCGCCTCGGTTTCGAGCCAGACTGCCAGCCGCTCCAGTTGGGAACTCTGGACGGCGTTCAAGGCCGGGAGACCTCCCTCGATCAAGTGCCGGAGACAGTCATGTTTCACGTGAAACATGATGGCTGCTGCGTTGCATGCGGCCAAACAATGTTTCACGTGAAACGTCAAAAGAAGGGGCCGACCCCATTCTCTTGCCGCCGAATCGGCGGCTACTCCGGCGCGATCACTACCGACCGGCGAGGCTCGTCGCCCTCCGAGAACGTCCGGACCCCTTCGATATCGGTGATGGCGTCGTGGACCACCTTACGGTCGGCAGGGTTCATCGGTTCGAGCATGATCTCGCCACCATCCTCGAGCACCTTTTCCGCCAGACGGGTCGCATACACGCCCAGCGCCTCCCGCCGCCGCTCGGCGTAGCCGCCGATGTCCAACCGGAGGCGGGCGTTGGCCATCGTCTTCCGTTGCACAACCGTACGGGTCAGCTCGTGTATGGCATACATGATCGCAGCCTTATCGCCGATCAGCGCCTCGGTTTGCCCGCCGTTGATATCGACCAGGATCACATCGTCATCCAGCCGGACCGACACCTCTCCCTCCAGGCCGAATACGTCCAAGAGCCCGAGCAGGAACTCCCGGGCAACGTCGGCTTGTTCTTGTACATCAACTTCTCGCGTCGGTTGCTCTTCCACGCCGCTGTCCTCTGCTTCCGATCTGGCTCGCGCTGCCTCTACCTTGCCGGTTTTGTCCGCGGGTCGGCCCTTGGACCGGCCTTGATCTTTTGACCTGGCCACCTGATTGCGATCGCGACCTTGGCCCTGGCTCCGGGGTCGGGGTTGCCCTTTCGACCTGGCGCCGCCTTGTTCCCGCCGGTCTGAACTCGACCGTCGTCCGCTGCCGGCCGTGCTCTTGCCGTCTGACCGAGGGGCGCCGTCCTTCTCCCGTCCCCCCCGGCCCCGCCGCCGTCGGCGAGCGGGCTTCTTCTTGACGCGGACCACCGCGTCGCGCCGCCCAATCCCGAGAAAGCCCTTGTCCGGCTGTTCTAGCACCTCTACTTCGATCAGCTCGCGATCGGTGATACCCAGCTCACTCATTGCGACTTCTACTGCCAGATCGACCGTAGGGCCTTTGACTTCGATCCATTCCACCACGCCGTCAGTTCCTCCTGCGCCGCTTACGCTTCTTGGCCGAACCCTGCGGTCTAGAAGGTTTGGGCTTCTCCGATTCCGGGGGCGGCTCTTTGGGTGCCGGTTCGGCCTCAGCCTGTGCACCCGGCGGACCGTCAATCCGATTGATCAGGACCATTTGGCCCGAGCGGAACAGGTTGCTCGTAGCAAAGTACAGGTTGAGGCCGGCAGGCCAGATATAACTGATCACGCCGAAGAACAACGGCATGATCTTCCCGATCCGCTGCATCTGCTCTGCCTGCGGATTCGACGGTGTCGAGTTGCCGGAGGGGCTCGCCATCGACACCCGCTGCTGGAGCACGCCGGTGGCGACTACCACGCCGACGAGTAGCAGGTACGGAATCGCGGCTCCAAACCCCTGTTCGCTGAGCACTGCCGACGGTGCCACGGCCAGGTCCATTCCCAGAAAACCCTGGGACCCATTGGCCAGGGCATCGGCCAGACCTGATCCGGCTGGGACAAACTCCAGCGGTTCTCGAAGTACCCGGAACAGGGCGAACCAGATCGGCATCTGTACCAGCAGCGGGAGGAAACAGCCGGCCGGATTCACCCCCCGCTCCTTGTAGAGCTTCATGATCTCCTGGTTCAAGACCTCAGGTTCTTCCTTGTGCTCCTTGCGAAGGCGCTCGACCTCCGGCTGGATCACCTGCATCGCCCGCGTCGACCGTGTTTGCTTGAGGGTCAGGGGAAACACGAGCGCGTTCACGAGCAGCGTCAACAAGATAATTGAAATTCCAAGATTTGGAATGACGTCGTAGAAAACCGACAGGACACTCGCCAGCAACTCGAGCAGTCCATTCCACAAGGCGCCCATCAGCCATCCCCTCGCTCAGGCACGGGATCGTATCCGCCTTCGCGGAGCGGATGGCAACGACCGATCCGTCGTAAACCCAGCCATCCGCCGCGGATCAGCCCGAAGCGGGCGATGGCCTGGGCCGTGTAAGCGGAACAGGTAGGGAGGTACCGGCAATTTTTTCCAAGTGAGGGGGAGATGCCCCGCTGATATCCTCGAACGGCCCACAGAACCACGCGAGCAGGGGGCGATGGATGGTCCGGACATGGCGCCGTTGCCGTCACTTTGTCCCGGTTGCCGCTGCTCATAGTTCGCCTTCGCTCGTTTGTTCTCCGCAGCCCGTATCCAGCCACCGCACCAACGTGCGGAAGTCCACGGTCACCACCGCAGAGGTGGCGATCACCACGTGATCGCGCCCCTGACCGAGAGGCACCAACCGCAGGGCCGCCCGCAGCCGGCGCTTCACCCGATTCCGCATCACCGCATTACCCACCCGCCGGTTTACCACCAAACCCACCCTTGTCACAGGTTCGTTCGTGTCGACGGTCAGGATGGTGAGACCACCAACCCGGCGTCTGCGGCCTCCGGCAAACACACGGTCGAACTGATTCCGGGATTTGAGGGGAGTGAAGCCCTGCCGGACCTCAGGCGGTGAGACGGGTGCGGCCTTTCACGCGCCGGCGCTTGATGATGGCGCGACCGGCACGAGTCCGCATGCGACTCCGGAATCCGTGCTTGCGCTTCCGTCGCCGCACATTCGGCTGATATGTGCGTTTCATCGGGGAACTTTCGACTCGAGGTACGAAAAGCCTACGGAGGCTTGAAGACTTTTGTCAAAGCTAGCGAAGGGTGCCACGTAGTCGAACCGGGCGGTCCGACAAGCCGCGAAGAAAAAGCATAGGGCGCGAAAACTTGGTTAGGAGGCGCTGCTTCGTTCCCCAGCCCGAAACCTCGACTCTCCGCGCGACTCGTTGGCCACTCACCTGGGCGTTCGCGCGTATCGTGCCCCGACAACCACAATTAAGCCTGGCATTTCGCACTCTTGATCGGAGAAATCCACAATACCTACACTCGCACGGCCCGTGAGGGGGTCGGGCTGCACTTCCCAGAATTTGGAGGGGTCATCGGTGTCCGAGCTGGACCGAGGCCTGGGGCATACGTATCCACACATGTGGAAAGCCTTGTGGATTACGTTCTTGGGCCGGGCAGGGCTCAGAGGGGAGAGAAGGTGGCGGAACCGCAGACAGTCGATGCTGACTGGACCCATATACGTGACACTCTGGAGGGAAAGGTCAGCCCGGTTACCTGGCGAACCTGGCTGTCGGCACTCGAGTTCGAACACCTGGGCGGCTCGGCAGTTCGGGTAACGGCGCCATCCGACCTCCATCTTCAGTGGGTCAGGGACAAACATGCCGAGCTGATTTGTCAGGCCCTGACCGAACTGCTGCACCATCCCGTCGACATTGATTATGCGGTGGCGGAGTCCCGTACGCTGGATGACGGCTTGGACGACGTAGATCTGATTCCTTTCGAAATCCCGGCCGACGAATCGGCCGGTCCCGAGGTCGGGGCCACCCCCAGCACCCGGGTACAGCCCAACACCGGCAAGTACACCTTCGAGAACTTCGTCGTCGGACAGTCCAACCGCTTCGCCTGGGCCGCCGCCATGGCGGTAGCCGAGAAACCCGGCGCCCACTACAACCCGCTGTTCATCTATGGGGGTGCCGGGCTGGGTAAGACCCATTTGCTCCACGCAGTTGGACAGCACGCGTTGGAGCTCGATCCCGGCCAGACCGTTCGATATGTGACGTCTGAGAATTTCTTCAACGAGTTCATCGATGGCATCCGCCGCAAGCGCATGGACTCGTTCAAGGGCCGCTACCGAACCACGGACGTCCTGCTGTTGGACGACGTCCAGTTCTTCGAGGGGAAGGAACAGATCCTCGAGGAGTTCTTCCACACTTTCAACAGCCTCTACGAGTCGGGCAAACAGATGGTGATCAGCTCCGATCGCCATCCCAAGAGTCTCTCGACCCTCGAAGACAGGCTGCGGAGCCGGTTCGAATGGGGTCTGCTCACCGACATCCAGCCGCCGGACGTCGAGACCCGACTGGCGATCCTTCGCAAGAACGCCGACTTTGCACCGACTCCCGTGCCGGTCGAAGTGCTGGAGCTCATCGCGGCGCGGGTCTCGGACAACATCCGGGAGCTAGAGGGGGCACTCACCAGAGTCACTGCATACGCCGCGCTCACCGGCCAGGCCGTCACGCTGGAGATGGCCCGTGATGTCCTCCGGGATCTGATGCCGGCCGCCGACCTGCGTCCGCCGACGCCGGAAGAGATCATCGGCGCCACCGCCACTCTCTACGGCTTCGACCCAGAGGAGTTGGCCGGCCCCAGCCGGCGTCAGCCGCTGGTCATGGCCCGTCAAACCGCCATGTACCTGTGCCGCGACCTCACCGACCTGTCGCTACCACGCATTGGCCGTCTGTTCGGCGGGAGAGATCACACGACGGTTTTGCATGCCATCGAAAAGGTCAAACGACTGATGCAGTCCGACCGACAGTTGTTCGAGCGAGTCACAGCTCTCTCCCAGGACCTGAGGAAAGCGTGAAGTTGTCCACTCCCAGTGCGAGGTCCCGAAACACGTGGTGGATAACAACGAAAGCCTTCAACGGCCCTGTTGATGCGCGAAAATACAGCTGACCTGGGGTTTCCAAGAATCATCCACAATCCACAACCCCTACTACTGCTTCTCCATTTAGATAGAACTACAACAGTCTCAGAAGGGAACAAGACCTGTGCGTATCCGAGCCGATCGAGACGACCTCGCTGATGTTTTCGCTCGAGCGAACCGAGGGGTTGGAGTCCGCTCGGCATTACCGATCCTGCAGGGCATCCTGTGCGAGGTGAGCGCGGGAACTCTGACCGTCACCGGTACTGACCTCGAGATGACGATTCGTACCACCGTCGAAGTGGAAGTGATGGAGGAGGGGCGGTTTGTCATTCCCGGGCGGCTGGTCACTGAGGCTGTACGCAAGATGCCACCCGGCGCCGTCACGATCGGCTCGAGCGACGCTGAGGTAGAGATCGTCGGCAAAGGCCCGCGTTTCAGCCTCCGGGAGCTGTCGGTCGAAGACTTCCCCGAGCTCACGGAGCCGGATCTGACTGGAGCGACCGGCGTTGACGGCGATCAACTGGCAACGGCGATCGCCCAGGTGACGGTTGGTGCCTCAGCGGATGCTGCTCGGCCGATTCTGACCGGCGTGCTGTTCGAGGACGCCGAGAACGGGGCTCGTCTGGTGGCGACCGACTCATACCGGTTGGCAATGCGCGAGCTGCCCGGGGTCAGGCTCGATGCCACTGGGCTGGTGCCGGCCAGGGGCTTACGGGAACTGAGCCGGACGATCGGCTCGGCCAAGGTCCAGGTGGCACTGCACAGTCGGGAGGCCGCGTTCGGTTCGGATCGAGGGACGATGAGTCTGCGCCTCATCGAGGGGACGTTCCCGAACTACCGGCAGTTGCTGCCCGAGTCCTATCCCAACAAGGTGGTCGTCAACAAGGAGCAGTTACTGGACGCACTCGGAAGGGCTTCACTGGTGGCGGAAGATCACATACCGGTCCGCCTGACCCTGATGGACGGCGGGGCAGAAGTGACGGTGACGCGCCAGGATGTTGGCGGCGAATCGGAGCACATCGAGGGCGAGTTCACCGGAGTTGATCCCGAGGTCCTCATCGCATTCAATCCTCGCTACCTCACCGACGGTGTCTCTGCCATGGAGGGCGAGAACGTCCAGATCGAAGTCATCGACGGTTTGAAGCCGAGTGTGATCCGCTCTGTTGGACACGACGAGTTCTTGTACCTGTTGATGCCGGTCCGCGTCTGAACGACGTGCGCCTCTCGTGGTTGACGCTCAGCCAGTTTCGCTCATACATCGAGCTCGACTGGCAGCCCGATCCCGGCGTCAACGTGCTGGTCGGCGCCAACGCCAGCGGTAAGACCAACGTCATCGAGTCGATTGCCTATCTGGCGACGCTGAAATCGTTCCGAGGTGCTGCCGACCCGATTCTCATCCGCGATGTGGCGGACGCGGCGGTCGTGCGAGGGTCGGTGGAGCGGGCTGCAAGCGAAGTGCTGATCGAAGTGGAGATTCCGCGCGGCGGTCGCCGCCGCGCGCAGGTCAACCGCCAGCGTCTGGGTCGGGTGGCCGACCTACTGGGTCATGTCCGCAGTGTTGTGTTTCTTCCCGACGATCTGGACATC
>JBFGLM010000006.1:0-138457 GCA_041576165.1 Acidimicrobiia bacterium | reverse complement strand
CGGCGTTGGCCACCCACTCGATGCCGGGCGCATGGGTGCTCCCATCGACGACGTCAGTGAATATGTGCGTCGCCGTTGCCACACCCGGTATGGCCAGCAGCAGCGCCAACCCGATGATCAGCGCGGCGCGCTTGGATATGGTGATCTGTAGCAAGATCCACTCTCCCAATTTCGATCGCCGCCTCCCGCAGCGGCGGACTCCTGCCGACGCTACACGCATCGACCCCCGGTCCGTCGGAGAGAATGAATGACGCATCTCACCGGTGCAGGGAATGTGGGGGTCTCACCTGCTGCGCAGCGGCCCCCCCGGGCGGACCGGTCCAGCCTGGCGCGAGGCGTGTGGGGCTCTGCCGGCGTTTCTGTACCAAGGGCCTTGGCACGTCGTACATCGCTATGCGGCGCAAGGATCCGATTCGATGATGAGCCCTGGGTGCACCTACGCTGCGCCCCCTTTGGCGCCCCCGGCCGGTGCTGGTCTCCCGAGCTACGGCCCCCGCTCGATCGCGTCTGCCACGAGCTCCGAGTCATGGTGGACGGTGCCGAGGATGCCGCCCGGCTGATAGTTGTCGAAGCCGAGGAAGTAGAGGCCGGCGTACCGCCCGGTTCCGATCACTGACGCCGGCACGTGGTTGCGGTCGAA
This sequence comes from Acidimicrobiia bacterium, assembly GCA_041576165.1. GTDB lineage: Bacteria > Actinomycetota > Acidimicrobiia > Spongiisociales > Spongiisociaceae > JBFGLM01. The sequence continues at coordinate 137,817 of JBFGLM010000006.1, read as the reverse complement.
CAGGCCGGTGGTGTCGTCCAGGAGATCCTCCAGTCGCGCCCGGTAGCCGGTGGCGAATATCACCGAATCGAACGCCACGCGCCGGTCGCTGGCGAACACCACCTCGTTCTGGTCGAAACGCTGGATGGCCCCCAGGACGGAGATCCGGCCGGACTTGATCGCAGCCACGGTCCCAACGTCGATGACGGGGGTCTTGCCGTGGATGCGAAGTTGGGCGAGTGGCGGCAGATCGGGAGTGGCGATCCCGTAGCGAGCGAGCCGCCCCACGGTTAGGCGGCGTAGCAGCACCCCAATCTGGTCACCCAACCGCTCGGGCAGCCTGGCCAGCATCCGGGCGGTGAGCTGGGTAGGACGGCCGAGCACGTCGCGGGGCACGATGTTGACCGGACCGCGGATCGATATTGTCGTGCTCACACCCGCCTCGCACAGGTCGAGCGCGATCTCGGCGCCGGTGTTGCCCATCCCAACCACCAGCACCCGGCGACCGACGAACGGCTGCGGGTTCCGATACTGGCGGCTGTGGAGAATCTCGCCCCTGAAATTGGTCATGCCGGGATACTCGGGCTGGTGGGGGACCCGGTTCACGCCGGTGGCCAGCACAACCGAGGTCGACCGGAACTCGCGACCGCCCGAGGTGGTCGTACACCATTGGCCGCCGTTACGCCGCACCGCGAATGCAGTCTCCCCGAAATGGGGATGGATCCCGAAGTGGTCGGCATAGGCGTCGTAGTACTCGATGAGCGACGCCCGCGCCACATAGCGGGGATAGTCGACCGGGAACGGCAGGTGCGGCAGCTCGGAGAGCTCCTTGACGGTGTGCAGCCGCAAGCGGTCGTAGTGCGCATGCCAGGCGGGCGCGATGCGGTCGGACCTTTCGATCATCTCGAAGGCGAGCCCCCGATGCCGCAGCCGCCCGCCGATGGCCAGTCCGGAAGGTCCGGCTCCGATGATCAGCGTCGGGGTTTTCACTGCTTCCATGGGTCGGCCGCCGAGGGTAGACACAGGTTCAGGTGAACACGTCCGGCACCGGCACCTCCAGGGCCGCCTGGAGCCGTCGAAGATACTCGGATCGGGAGACCTCGACCGCACCCAGCGACCGGAGGTGTTCGGTGGCCCATTGCACGTCGAGTAGCCGGGCACCGCCGCGGCGCAGCTCGGACACCAGCCGGATCAGCGCCACCTTTGAGGCGTCCGCAGCCCGATGAAACATGGACTCTCCGGCAAACAGTCCGCCTATGGCGATCCCGTACAGGCCACCGACCAGCTCGCCTTCCCACGACCAGGTTTCGATCGAATGCGCCCACCCCAGCTCGTGCAGACGCTCATACGCCACGATGATCTCGGGGGATATCCATCCATGAGGCCGATCCGGGTCGGCGCAGGCCGCGATGACTGCCTCGAAGGAGTGGTTGATCGTCGTCCGGTAACGGCGCTGGGAACGCCGAAGCGAACGCGTCACCCGCAGGTTCTCCAGCGGCAGGATGCCGCGGGGCTCCGGCGACCACCAGCCGATCGGTCCGCCCGATTCGACCGGCATCGGGAAGATCCCGCCCCGGTACGCAGCAAGGATCGTGCCGGGTTCGAGATCGGCTCCGACTCCGACCAGATCCTCGCTGCCTGCGTCCTCAGGATCGGGGAAGCGCCACCCACTCGGTTCTGGTTCTACGGGCACTGCGCTCCAATCGGGCTAGCCGGCCGCCGGCAAGTTACCCGTTCGGGCGGACCCGACTACGCGGCGGCTGCGCCAGTTTCGCTAGCGTCTTGCCCTCCAAGGAGGAGTGACATGGCCGGACTCGAGGAATTCTGCACGATCGACCTGAGGATGCAGTTCGAGATGATCGGGAATGTGCCGTCGGGTACCCGAATGGATATCCCGTTTGAAGGAACCGCCCGGGGGCCCCATTGGGAAGGTGAGCTGCCTGTGCGCGGCGTGGACTACGTCACCGTCCGGGGCGACGGCAACATGAACCTCGACATCCGGGCCAGGATGGGTGAAGGGAAGGGCACCGTTGCGTATCGGGGCTCCGGAGTGAGCGTGGTGCCCGAGCGGGGCGTGGCGGAGCCTCGGGAACTGCTCACGTTCGAGACTGCGAATGAGGATATGGAGTTCTTGAACACTGCGGTAGGCATTGCGGTCGGTCGAGGCGAGGGCGCGGACCTCTCGTTGACCGTATATCTGGTGAATCCGTGAGCACCGCCAAGGCCGGTTCGGGCCCGTAAGCGGCCGCTTCCACTGCTATCTCGTGTCGTTGGTCGTCTTCCCGTTCAAACAGGAAGATCCACGCGTCGCCTTAGCGAATGTGCGGACGGCCGCAGCCCAGGAGCGAGTCCGTGAGGTCTTGTGTGTCGGGAGCGACAGAGACACCGCCTACGCAGCGATCGAAGAGGCGGCGCCCGAAATAGAACGCAAGACGGGCACGCCCGTCCGCTTGATCCTGCAACGGCGCATCGGCACCCTGCGTCCCGGCAAGGGCGACGCGATGAACACGGGGCTGGCGTGGTTCGTCGAGCACACCCGGCACGAGCGTATTCACTTCTACGACGCCGACATCACCAGCTTCGGGGGAGATTGGATCAGCAAGGCCGAGGCCGCGGCGGATCGAGGTTTCCCGGTCGTCCGTCACTACTACCCGCGGGCCGCAACGGACGCCATGATCACCTGGTTCATCACCCGGGTCGGGTTTGCGCTGCTCTGGCCCGACTCGGTGCTGCCTCACATCGAGCAGCCGTTGGGAGGCGAGCTGCTGCTCACCCGTGAGGTGGCGGCGCAGCTGGTGGCCGACACCGGAGTGAAGACCCAGTCCGATTGGGGGATCGACACCCGCTTGACGATGGCGATCGTGGCCGATGGCCATGCCTTGTGCGAGATCTACATGCCGCAAGGCAAGCTGCACAAGCTGTACGGGTCCCTGACCGACATCAAGGACATGACGGTCGAATGTTTCGGAGTCATTCAGGCCCATCGGGCGCTGGAGATTCCAGCCGGTTCCGGTCACGTAGTGGAGCCGCCGACCGGCGTCGACGAGGAAGTCCGGCGCAAGGTCGCGTATTCGATCGAGGACACGGTCGGGTTACTTCGGGAAGGCTGGACCGACGCCCAGCTTTCCCTGCTGGACCTCTTCCCGCCGGAGTTCCGGCAGGGTATGGCGGCTGGGCGCGATTATCCCCGCTTGGGTTTTCTGGACGCGCCGCTGTGGGGCGACGTCTACCCCGTGTTTCTGCAACATGCCGACCCGACCGACGACGCCTGGCGCGAGCTCCTGTTCCGGGCGTGGGTATCCCGCGTCCTCACGTACACCGTTACCGAGGCGATCCGGGGATATGACGCCGCCATGGATTACCTGCGCTCCACCATTGCCGGCTATATGTCATGACTTGCGCCGGGGCGGGCCCGGAATCGCTTGAGGGCGGGTCGCAGCAGCGGGCGGACCGAGGTCGCGCTCGAGCCGATCAGGATCGAACGGCCGCATTTCCACCAGTATTCAGGAGTACCTGGCAAGCTCTGCCCGATGGCGCAGGGCATATGCAATTTCTGTGGCAAGACCGAGGAGCAGGCCGGTGTGATGATTGGCGGCCCGGGACGGGTCGCCATATGCCACGAGTGCGTCAGCCTGGCGTCCGAGCTCGTGCGAGAACGGACGACGCCGGTTGGAGACATGGTGCTCTGCAACATCGGGGTCCTGGCAACCAACGACCGGCGTTTCCCGGGGGTCGTCGGACGGGTCGAGGGTGCGGCGGTGGCGATCCGGGACCGGTCCGTGCTGTGGGCGGGGCCGGCGGAACGGCTGCCCCAAGGCCTCAATCACCTACCGGCGCTGGACTGCGGCGGCCGGGCGGTGATTCCCGGGTTTGTGGACGCACATACGCACTTGCTGTTCGCCGACCACCGTTTGCGGGATCACCAGCGACGGCTTTTTGGATCCTCGGATGAAGAAGTGATGCTGGCCGGGGGCGGTCCCGTCGCAGTCGCGATTGCGAACGAAGCAGCCGGGCCGCAAGCCATTGAGGCGGCCGCCTTCGACCGGCTGCGATCGATGCTGGCGAGCGGCACCACCACTGCCGAGATCCAGACGAGTTTCGGGTGCTCGGCGGGCGGCGAAGCCGGCCTGCTGGCCATCGCCGCCAGCCTCGAGCGGCGCCAGCCAGTTGATCTCGTTACGACCCTCCATGCGGCCCCGGCCGGAGCGTTGCGCCATCCCGACGGTCCCAAAGGTTATGTGGAGGACTTCGTTGCGGAGATTCTCCCCGAATGCGCGGCCGGGGCCGTGTACTGCAGCATCGGTTGTGAGGACGGCATCTTTTCCGCCTCCGACGCCCGGCTGGTCCTTAACGAAGCCAGGCGCCGGGGGCTGCGCCTGCGTGTCAGCACCGGACCAGAGCGCGCCACCGAGGCGGTGAGAATCGCTGCCGCGGTCGGCGCCGTTGCGGTTGAGCACCTGGTGGCGATGACGCCCGAGGACGTTGCGTTGCTCACCGAAGGCGGCCAGATCCCGGTGCTGACCCCGGCAGAGGCTTTCGTCCGGCGGCGCCGTCCAGGACCGGGTCGGGCGTTGTGGATGGCGGGTGCGCCGGTGGCACTCGCCAGCGGGTGCCACCCATCCTCCGCCTATGTCTTCCGGATGCCGTTCGTGGTGGCGCTGGGAGTGCTGGAGATGGGTCTGACACCTGATCAGGCCTTGTGGAGTGCAACTCGGGGCGGGGCCCTGGCTCTTGAAGAACCCGACAAAGGTTGGATCGGGCACGGATCGGCCGCCGATCTGGTCGTGTTGGATGCCGACGATCCGTCGCATCTTGCCTACCGGCCGGACGACCCACTGATTTGGAAGGTCTTCAAGAACGGCGATCTCGTCGCAAGCTGACCGGCCGAGCCGTTCGCCACCAGCCGCTCCCTACACTGGCGCATGATCTGGAGGATCTGTCGTGACCAAACCCGCGCTGTCGGGTGAACATCCAATCGCCATGGCCCATCGAGGCAGCCAAACGCTGTGGCCAGAGAACACGATGATTGCGTTCCAGGGCGCAATCGATCTGGGCTTTCGCTACCTCGAGACCGACATCCAGGCGACCCGGGACGGTGTGCTCGTGGCATGTCATGATCCAACGCTGGAGCGCACCACCGATGGGAGCGGCCCGGTGGTGGAGCACACGTTCGAGGACCTGCAACAGCTGGACGCCGGTTATGGTTTCTCACCGGAACACGACCATCCACAGCGAGGTCGCGGCGTCCGGATCCCGACGCTCGATGAGCTCCTTCTGTCCTTCCCGCACGTGATCCTCACTCTCGACCTCAAGGCAGGGGGTATCGAGGCGCCGCTGCATGACCTCATCGCTCGGCGCAAGGCCTGGGACCGGGTGATAGTGGGGTCGTTCCGCGACCGACGCCTGCGCCGCTTCCGCACCATCGCCGAGGGGCGGGTGGCCACGTCTTCGGGCCCGGCAGAGACGGCCCGGTTCTTGACCGCGGCCCGAACCGGACGGGCGACCCGAATGCAGGCGGATGCCCTCCAAGTCCCCGCGCGAGCGGGGCCCATCCAAGTTGTGACCGAGCGGACGGTGCGCGCCGCCCACGAATCCGGCAAACAGGTCCACGTCTGGACCGTGAACGACCGCGAGCGCATGGTCGAATTGCTAGATCTCGGGGTTGACGGGATCATCACGGACCGCCCAGACGTCCTGCGGGACGTCATGCAGGAGCGCGGGTCGGGTGGGCCGTGGAACGAGTAGCAGGGGAGTGATCATGACCAACGATCGAGTCGGACGGCGGTAACGGTGAGGACGGTTCGCAACTGGATCGTCACGATCCCGCTGCTCCTTCTGTTCGGCGCGACGCTCGTGCTACACGACATCGCCGGCCGCATCGCCCTGCTCTTCGGACAGCGCCCCTTCGAGACTGTGATGGCGTCGCTACAGCGCTCGATCGTGTGGATCTACCGGGTGGCGGGCACCAGGATCCGCGTGGAGCGCTCGCCGGAGATACAGCCGAACACGGGCTACCTGATCATCTCCAATCACCAGTCCATGTTCGATATCGCCATCATCGGCGGCCTGCTGTTCACGAACTTCCCGAAGTACGTCGCCAAACGGGAGCTGGGCCGGTGGCTGCCCTCGATTTCGCTGAACCTGACACGCGGCGGCAATGCGCTGATCGACCGCGATGATCGACGCCAGTCATTGCGGGCGATCAAGGAGATGGCCGGGACGGCCCAGGAGCGGGACGTCAGCGTGGTCATATTCCCCGAAGGTACTCGGAGTCGCGACGGGCGGCTCGGTGAGTTCAAGCGAGCCGGCGCGCTCACGCTGATGAAAGCCGCCGACGAGTTGCCGATCGTCCCCGCCGCAGTGGACGGAGCGTGGAAGTTGCTGGTACACAATATGTTGCCCGTCCCCTTCGGCACCACCGTCAACGTGTACTTCGGCGATCCGATCAAGCGTTCTCCGGATGAAGACGCCGACGAGTTGCTGGAGCGGGTACGCGCCGACATCGAGGCAACCCTCAGTCGCTGGCGGGCCTGACGACCCGGCGACACCGCACCGCTCCCTACCAGCCTGTCGTACACTCGCCGCCGTGTTCGATGCGCTCGACCTCGCCCGCCCCCATCTGCGGGACGTGCAGCCGTATACCTCGGCGCGGGACGACTTCACCGGCGAGGCCCACGTCTACCTCGACGCCAACGAGAATCCGTTCGGAAGCGTGACCGGGGGCGGCCTGAACCGCTATCCCGACCCACACCACCGCCGGGTCAAGAGCCGCCTGGCCGAGACACTCGGGGTGGGAACGGAAGCGCTGTTCGTGGGCAATGGCAGCGACGAAGCCATCGACCTCTTGATTCACGCGTTCTGTGAACCGGGCAGCGACCACGTGCTGGTCACGCCGCCCACCTACGGTATGTATGCGGTGACTGCGGCAGTCAACGACGTCGAAGCTCGCGAAGTCCTGCTCAACCGTGACTACACCCTCAACGTGCCGGCCGTGATCGGTGCGCTCACCGCCGAGACCAAGCTGGTCTTCCTGTGCTCACCCAACAACCCGACCGGCAACCTGCAGGATCCGGAGGCCATAGCCGCAGTCGCCCGCGCGGCGGCTGGCCTCGTCGTCGTCGACGAAGCGTATATCGACTTCGCACCGCACGGCTCGGTGTTGCCTCGCCTCGGTGATCTCCCGAACTTGGTGGTGCTGCGGACGTTTTCAAAGGCTTGGGGAATGGCCGCCGCCCGGGTCGGGATAGCCGTGGCGCATCCGTCGGTCGCAGCCTTGTTGGGCCGGATCAAGTTGCCGTACAACCTCAGCCAGCCGGCGCAGGACGCGATCATGGACGCCGCCGGCCGGGTACAGGAAAGGGACCGCTTTGTCGACCTGATAGTGGCCGAGCGTGCCTGGCTGGCCGCCCGGCTGGTGTCGGCGCCCGGCGTCGAGATCGTGCATCCCTCCGATGCGAACTTCTTGCTCGTCCGTTTCACCGATGCGCCGACCACCTATGCGCGCCTGGCCGCGGAAGGTGTCATCGTGCGGGATCGCTCGAGGGTAGCCCTGTGCGAAGGCGGCCTGAGAATCACGATCGGAACCAGGGACGAGAACCGCGAGCTGCTACGAGCTCTCGGCGCGTCCGGCGACAACGGCGTGCCGACCGCGACCCGGTAGGCCGGGGCGAGCCGGCGCCTAACCCAGCACCGGCTTGTAGCCCGGGCGGGATGCCTCATAGGCGGCGATGTCGTTCTCGTAACGCAGCGTGATGCCGATGTCATCGAGGCCTTCGAGCAGCCGGTGCTTGACGAACGGGTCAATATCGAAGGTCGCCTCGAAGCCGTCCGTCGCAACGGTCTGCTCGGCGAGGTCGATCGTCACCACTGCGGCGGGGTCCTGCTCGGCCAGCTCTGTCAGCCAGCGAACCTCTTTGTCCGTGAGCGGCACCGGGAGCAGGCCGATCTTGGTGCAGTTGTTGTAGAAGATGTCGGCGAAGGATGGGGCGATGACTGCGTCGAATCCCCAGTCCTGAATGCCCCAGGGTGCGTGTTCCCGAGAAGAACCCGAGCCGAAGTTGGGGCCGGTGACCAGGATCTTGGCACCCTGATACTCGGGCCGGTTCAGTACGAACGACACGTCGAGTTCGCCGTCTTCGTTGCGCCGCCAGTCATAGAAGACGAACTCGCCGTAGCCCGAACGTTCCACTCGCTTCAAGAACTGCTTGGGCATGATCTGGTCCGTATCCACGTTCGAGCGCGGGAGCGGCGCCATGCTGCCTTCGACGATCCGAATCGGGTCCATGCCTCACAGCTCCCGAACGTCGACGAAATGACCGTGGATCGCGGCAGCCGCCGCCATCACCGGACTCACAAGATGGGTCCTGCCTCCGCGCCCCTGGCGGCCTTCGAAATTGCGGTTAGAGGTGGATGCGCAGCGCTCGCCGGGCGCCAGTATGTCGGGGTTCATGCCCAAGCACATCGAGCATCCGGCATCGCGCCACTCGAAACCCGCCGCCTTGAAGACCAGGTCCAGGCCCTCCTCTTCGGCCTGTAACTTCACCAGTCCCGAGCCGGGCACCACCATGGCGTTGCTGATTCCAGGGGCCACGTCCTTGCCCTCGACAATTGCGGCGGCGGCGCGCAGATCCTCGATCCGGGCATTCGTGCATGATCCGAGGAAGATGCGGTCGAGGCGGATGTCGGTGATAGCTTCGCCGCCGTCGAGGCCCATGTAGTCGAGCGCCCGGGCGCATGCGTCCTGGTCGAGCGGGTCGTCGAACTCATGGGGGCGCGGCACACGATCGGTGACCTGGACCGTCTGCGCCGGGTTGGTTCCCCACGACACGTAAGGAGCGAGCTCGGTGGCGTCGACCTTGAGTTCTGTGTCGAAGGCCGCTCCGGGGTCGGAGGGCAGCGATCTCCAGTACGCCACCGCCGCCTCCCATTCCTCTCCGGTGGGCGCATAGGGGCGACCCTCGAGATAGGCGATCGTCGTGTCGTCGGGTGCGATCATCCCGGCCCGGGCGCCGGCTTCGATCGACATGTTGCAGATCGTCATGCGGGCTTCCATCGACAGGCCCTCGATGGCCGAGCCCCGGTATTCGATGACGTGTCCGATGCCGCCCCCGACGCCGATCTCGCTGATGATTCCCAGAATGATGTCTTTCGACGTCACGCCCCTGCCCAGCTCACCCTCCACCGTGACCGCCATGGCCTTCGGCTTCGCTTGAGGGAGGGTTTGGGTGGCGAGGACGTGCTCGACCTCGGACGTCCCGATACCGAATGCGAGAGCTCCGAATGCGCCGTGGGTAGCGGTATGCGAGTCGCCACAGACGATCGTCATACCCGGCTGAGTCGCCCCCTGCTCGGGCCCGATGACGTGCACGATCCCTTGGCGGGGATCGTCCAGCCCGAACAGCGTGATCCCGTTCTCTACGCAGTTCCGGATGAGTGTGTCGATCTGCTTCTTGGAAAGCGGATCCCGGATGCCGAGCGCACGGTCCGCCGTCGGCACCCCGTGGTCGATGGTCGACATCGTCAAGTCGGGGCGGCGGACGGTGCGACCCGACAGGCGCAAGCTGTCAAACGCCTGCGGCGAGGTCACTTCGTGCACCAGATGAAGATCGACATAGAGCAGCGCGGGTTCGCCCGGAGCCTCACGGACGACATGATCGTCCCAGACTTTCTCGAACAGCGTTTTGGGAGTGCTCATGAATCCTCCGGTTCGGGCGCAGAGTAGCTGGCCGTTGTCGCCACACCGCTGGGAAGACGCCGATCAGCTGTAGGCCGTACGGCACACTGCGGCGGCCAGCCGGCCACTGCCGGCCTTCATGCGCTGGCGGTAGAGCGGCACGGACCAGGGTTCCCAATCGTACGAGCCGGACAGGGTCGAGTCGCCGATCAGAGCAGTGATCTCGAGGGACGTCTGCGTGGACACCGATCGGCCCTCCGACCAGCGCAGTGCAAGCCCCTGGGAAGGATCGCCCTGAGACAGCACGACCCAAGGAATTCGGACTTCTACCACGTTGCGGGTGCGTCCCCAACCTGCCTCGGGGGCCGGCACGGTGCCGGTGCCGTCCGCCAGCGAGCGGCGCAACGGTCCGAGTTCGAAGGTGTCGGCCGGAACTTGCTCCGTCGGGTATCTCGTCAGGAACTCGAAAGGTGTCCACTCGCCGGATTCTCCGGGACGCACCGTGTCGAGTTCTCCCTCGCCGGTGGGCATCTGGGCCACTTCGTAGGCGGTGCGCTCGAGCACCCTGGCTTCCTCAGGCGTGAACCGGACGGCCAGATCTCCCAGCTGATCCTGGGGGTCCGACCGATGCACCAGGCGGGGATCACTGTCGAAGCGGATTTCGAACTGATCGGGTAGCGCACCCCGCACCATCACGTACAGCGCCCCGGCGTCGTGGGCGGCCGTCATCGACAGCCCGGGACCTTCTGCGATGACGTGCATGACATCCCATTCCTCCGCCGACCCGTCGAGGTGGGCGGCCGGGATGGGCTCGACGGCCATGATCCCGAAATGTTGGTCGGGGGCCGCCAAGTTGTGCCATGTACCGGCAGGAGCGAGTTCGAGATCGGTCATGTTCCAGGTCGGTTTGAACCACTCGTCGACCCACTCGAACATGATTGCCCCGCCCAGGCCCGTCTCCCGCGCAGTCTCCAGCAGCTCGGCGTTCATCGCCATCTGGGCCGATTCGAGGTAGCCCCCGTGGTTGTAGACGCTTGGGCCGTGCCCGGCCGGAACCCATCCGCCCGGTACGCCAAACTCGCCCAGGATCACCGGCAAGTCCCGGTGGTGGTCGCGCAGACTGGCCAGGTAGCCGAAGAACGGGTCAACGTCTCCCTCGGAACCGGCGATGCCGGACTCCGATTCCAGGAAGTCCGCAAGGTAGGGATAGGCGTGGTAGGTCGCAAAGAGGCCGGCCGGCCATGTGGGCCGGGCCACCACGTGATTGGCGTCGATACCGACCAGGTCGAGTTCGGCGGTCGTTGCTGCCGGATGACGCAGCGGATCGGTGGCCGGCCGGTTCACAAACGAGAGCGGCGCCGCCACGCCCGCCCCAGCGAGCGCAGCGGCCGCCGTCTCGAGCCTGCGGGCGAGCCAGACTTCCGTTGGAGTCGACCCCGGCACGGAATCGACATACGTCCCGGCGGTGTGCGGCCTATCCCGGTTGGTGGCGTCGGATGCGGCGATGAGCCCTGGATCCCACTCCGCGCCGATGATCATTCCGGCGAGCCAGGGAGTCACATCGGCCTCGTAGCGCCCCATCCGGACGTCATCCGGCACATGGTCGCCTCGCAGCGCAGCCACGGTGTTCTCGATCGCTGTGTCGAAGGGGACGGTTACCTTGCTGCTGAACAGATTGGTTGTTCCGCTCAGCGCCTCCTCCGGCATTGATACGCCCTGTATCAGGTATATCGGCGCCTGGGGGTGCCGGCGGTTGTAGTCGGCCAATGCCGCGTAAAACGATGCCGGATGCAGCGCGTACGTACGGATGGACCGGAATCCGATTGATCCGATCTGCCTCAGCCAGGCCGTGTACGTTCGCGCTCCTGCCGCCCACTCTCCCGGCGTGCTCCCGGGCAGAGCGGCGCCGAGGTTCACTCCGTTGAGAAACGAACGGTCACCTCCAGCGGTGTGAACCAGGAACGCCCCGTCCTGGGCGGTCGCCACCCGCAGCAGCCCCCGCGACGTCTGGACGACCGGCGCCCAGTCGTCGAGCGGTACTGCGGCGCCATCTGCCAACGATCCGGCGCAGGCTGGGGGGTAGGCCGGGCGTGCAGCGGGTTCGGCGGCGCGGGGACGCTGGGCCCGGCTTACGAGGAGCGGGCGCGTTGCCGCCGTGGTGGAGGACGACGGCGATGCCACCGAAGGCCCGCCCGGGTCCGGCGCCACCCCGGCCGGCTCAACCGGGATGGCGCAGGCTCCAACCAAGACGAGCAAGGCAGCAGCCACCGCCAACCCCCCACGATCGACCCCGACTGTGCGCGCGCCCATGTGAAGTGTTTCGTCTGCCTGGAGACTTGGGTTGAGGTATCGCTGCCGCAGAAGCAGACCGGTACGAGCGGGCGCAGCCGGTCAAATGGAGCTGGGCACGACTCAGTCGAGGGCCAGGCGGAACCGATCGGTCATTGTTTCGTCGTAACCCACGAAACGAACCTCCTGCAGTTCATCGGGATGTTCGTCGGCCCACCGCCGTGCGGCCGCAACGATCACTGGGACCGCCTCGTCCGGCGGGTAGCCGAATATGCCGGTGCTGATGGCCGGCATGGCGACCGACGACGCCCCCGCCGCGGCTGCTGCGTCGAGTGCCGCAGTCACAGCTTCGGCCAGGCGGCCCTTGTTGTCCTGTCCTTGCGCATGCCGGGGCCCAACCACATGGATGACCCAGCGGGCGGACAGTGCGCCGGCTCCGGTCAACGCGGCCTCGCCCGGCCGCACGGGCCCGTTCTCGGAGACCCATGCGTTGCTCTCCTCCTGGATGCTGGCGCCGCCCGCTCGTACGATGGCGGCTGCCACTCCGCCGCCGTGCTGCAGTTGCTCGTTGGCGGCATTCACGATTGCGTCGACCTCCTGGGCGGTCAGATCGCCCTGCCGGGCGGTGAGTCGAGTGCTGTGCCCCATCGGCTAAGCGTACGCCATACGCCACCACCCGGACGGCGTCGCCGGAGCAGGCCCGGGGCCGCCCAAGATCAGTACGCACGAGGCGGTACGCTGAGAGACTGATGGTCACGCTCGTCACCGCCCTGCTGCTGTTCGCCCAACTGGGTGCTCCCTTCACCGATGCCTCCGCTTCGGGAACCCGGCAAGGCGACCGAATCGAGGTGAACCTCGAAGTGGGCGTCGATGCGCTGAACATCTCGACGATCCTCGCCCACGTGGCCGATCCGGGCGGCGAGCAGACGACGGCCACCCTCAACGACCGCGGCTCGGGGCGTTACGGCGCAGTGTTGACCCTGCCCGCTGCGGATGTCGTAGTGGTATTCGAAGCGCTGGCGCCCGGGGACAGCGTGCTGTCGCAGCCGGTGACGTTGACGAGCCTCGGGCTCGATCCGGTCCTGCTCGAGCCCGACCGGCCGTTCGCCACCGTCGAGCCGGAGCCCGATGACGCACCGCTCGTGAGCCGGGCCAGCCGCCGGTGGGGGTGGGCCGCGGTGGGGCTGCTGGCGACATCTCTGGCACTCCTCGCTCTCTGGGCCGCGGGGCCGCGCCAGGGGCCGCGGAGAGCTCAGGTTGCCGGTGACGCTCCCGGGGACGATTCGCCCGGCCCATCGGCCGAACCCGAGGAAGCCGAACCCGAAGAATCGGCAGAGGTGCTCGGCGAGGACTGAGCTGAGCGCCTGGCCGCTTCGATGTGCGAGGTGTTGAGCCGACCCAACGCCACGACGAAGATCCCGACCAGTACCACTGCCTCCACAAAGAACGGCATACGGAGCGCCAGCTCGCGGGAGGCGACGGTTTCCGTCACAGCGACCACGATTCCGCCCGCCAGCGATCCGATCGGCATCATCCCCCAGCCGAAGAACCGGTACACGCTGTTAACGCGGCCCAGCAGGTCGTCCGGAATGACCTGCTGGCGCAAGGAAACGGTGATGACGTTCCAAACGACACCCCAGAACGTGCCGATCAGGAACACCACCCACACGACGATGGCGCTGGACGTGAGCCCCGTTATGGCAGCCTGGAGGAACATGAAACCGATGGCGCTGAACAAAGCTCCGCCGGGGCCCAGCCGCTCAGATATCCAGGCGGCGGCCACACTTCCGATCGCGCCTCCGAAGGCGCCGGCTGTGAGAAGCAGCCCGAACCCGGAGGAATCGAGGTTGAGCACCTCTTGCACGAAGAAGACGTACGTCGCCAACGTCATCATCGAGAGGGCGTTGAGCAGGCCGAGGATCACCGCCAGGGAACGCAGCAACCGGTGCTGCCACAGCCAGCTGACGCCCTCTTTGATCTCGCTCCACCAACGGACGCTGGTACGGGCGGCTGTCTTGGCCCGTTCGCTCCGAAAGTCCCCCGCAATCGCCAGGACCAGCAAGGCAGCAACCAGGAAGGTCCCTGCGTCCAGATAGAACGGGAGCGCCAGGGAGAAGGCGATCAAGACGCCGGCCAGCGGCGGCCCAACGAATGAGTTCATCAACATCTCAGCGCCCCACAGGCGCCCGTTGGCCCGCTCCAGCTGCTCGGGTCGCACCAACGACGGCATCAGTGTCTGGGCGGCGTTGTCGCGTAGCACCTCGGCGCTCCCGGACAGCAGCGCAGTTGCATACAGCAGCCCGAGGTAGATGCCAACCCCGGAGGGGGCGGTCGCCGCGCCCGACGCCAGGTCGGCCGGACCCGGAAACCTCCCGGCTCCAATCGTCACGGCGACTGCCATCAGAAGCGTGATTCCGAACCGGAAGGCGTCGCTCCAGCCCATCAACTTGCGTCGATCGACCCGGTCGGCCACGACGCCGGCGGGAAGCGACAGCAAGGCCCAGGGCAGCCGGGTGGCGATCGTGACGCCGGCCAGGTGCAGCGGGTTCCGCGTTATGGAACTGGCCAGCCACGGATATGCCACCACTGCGAGTCCGTCTCCGAAATTGGAGACCACGCTCGCAGTCCACAGCTTCCAATAATTGGCGCCGAACTGGGCCTGGAAGCTTCTGGACCTGGGCACGGCTCGCCAGACACTCCTGTGTGTGAGCGGGCGATGTTAGGGGCGCCGGCGCCGGGTGGATGCCGGGAGGTTTCCGGGGCCGGCCGGACTTGGCGATCGGGCGGTTCGGGCTCGCGGGGAGAGCACCAGGCGCTGCGGACGGCTGCCGGGAACCTTCTCGATCACACCCCGGGTCTCCAGATCGAGCTTGACGGTGGTCGTGTACCGGCCGACGTTCGCCTTCGCCCCCAGCGTCGGGTCCGTACGGCGCTCGACCGTGGCGGAAAGCTCCCCGATGCCAGGCCGTCCTCTCCTGCCTCGTCGACCGCAGCCAGGATCGCCTCGCGTACGGGTTGGTAGATGGAGGTGGCGATCGTCGTGACTTCCCGACCTGTGTTGGGGTTGAGCACGGTCGTACGGTCGGTCATGTCGACTCCTCCCTGCGTTGCAGTATGCGACCGAGCCAGCCGTGGCAGGGGTCGATCGGAGCACCGGACAGGTAGGCGGGGAGCGCCCGCTCGAACATGCGGCCGAAGCCGCTGCTCAGCACGTAACTCACCGCAACGGCAGCCGGGCCCCGGAAGCCTCGCTGCGCAAAATGCAGCCGCGTACCCGTCGGAATCGGGGATAACAGAAACTCCACGGTGGTGTTGATGGGGCCGCCGCGCCACGACCATGTCATCGCCCGTGGTGGATCCAGCGACAGCACCTCGCAGTGGACGATCCCGTCGAATCCCGGTCCGGGATCGGTGGTGAACGTGAACTCATGACCCACTTCGGCCACGAAGTCGTTCGGCATCAGCCAGCTGGAGAGCGCCTCCGCCGATGTCAATGCCTCCCAGACTCGTTCCGCCGGGTACGGGTAGTCGACCGTGCGAACGATGTCTCGTTTGATCATCAGGTGTCATCCTCCAGATAATGGCCAAGCGCAGTAAGCCGCTCGTCCCAGAAGCGCTCGTACCGGCCGATCCAGTCGAACAGGGGTTGCAGCGCCCCCACCTCGAGCGCGTAGTGCCGCTCACGCCCCTGTTTGCTCACCACGACCAGTCCGGCGTCGCGCAGAACCTTGAGATGCTGTGACAGCGCCGGTTGCGAGATCGCGGCCGGCGCCTGAAGCTCTTTCACCGGCAAGGGACCGCCCAACAGTTGGTCGAGCAGCGCCCGGCGGGTTGGATCGCTAATGGCTTTGAACACGGTGGCGGTCATCTCGCCAATATATAAGCAAATACTTATATAAAGTGCAAGCGGGATCAGGTACCGAGATCGCCCGGGCCGAGACCGGCTGCGACCATGGCGACCTCGGCGGCCGCTTCACCCATCAGCCGGATGTCGGCCCCGACTGCTCGATCCCTGCGGGGATAGTCCCGAAACATCGCGTCGGTGCCGTCGGGGGGCTCTGCGACAACCGCGATGATCCCGCGCCGGGTGATCTCGTCCACCTCCTCGGTGAGCCGCCGTCGCGCCAGGATTCCGAGTGGCCGCCGTCCCGGCCGTGTCATCGGCGACGAGACAATGGTGATATCAACCGCCGCATCCGCCGTCAGGTCGGCATGAGTCGGGGAGAGAGCGCCACCGTCGATGTAGTGCACACCCTCGATCAGCTTCGGCTCCATCACCCCGGGCAGGGCGCATGACGCCTCGATTGCCTCACCGAGCCCGGCCGTGTGCGCATCGCGGCCGAATACGATCAGGGAACCGTCGGCCGCTCTGGTGGCCGTGATCCAGAGCCTTTCCGGCCATTGTCCGTTCTCCAGCCTGCCACCGATGCGGGCCAGCGGCCAGGTTGGGTAGCGTCCGGGCGGAAGTAAGCCGGACAGCGCTACCCCAGCACCCTTACGTCCCGGGAGCAGCTCCTTCAGCAGCCCCGGCTGCAGGGGTTTCCACTGCCACGGCTTGGCGTCCATGATTTCCTGGAACTGGCGCATTTCGGCGTCGCTCGGAGGTCGGTCCAGCTCGGCCACAATCTCATCGACGCTGCAACCGAGGCGGAGGCCGGCTGCGACTGACGCCCCGGCCGAGGTGCCGATCGTGATCGCAGCCCCCGCCGCATCCCATGCGAATCGGCGCTCGAGGGCCCGGACCACCCCGGCGTGAAACATCCAGCCGCCCGCTCCACCACCTCCCAGCACCAGCCCGACCCGTACGTGCGCGGCCATCTTCAGAACACCGCAGCGGAGTTCGCCGGCGAGGTCGACGACGGGTGAGCCGGGATAGCGTCACTGTGGACGTTCTGCCGGAGTTGGGCAACCGGCGTGTGCAACCGAAGCGTTTCGTCGAAGGCAGTGGGTTCCTCCGCGCGTAACCGGGCGGGCTGCTGGTGGGGAACGCCTGTGACGAATGTGCGTAGCTCGTAGGGGTCTGCTCGGGCCGCCATGGTGAGTGACGCTATCAGCGGTGTGAAGTTGGTGAAGCACTCGGTGGCGAGCGACGCGCCCCGGCCGGGTGCGTGCTCAGTGTTCCACCCAGGCGTCGCCGTAGGCGGCGCGGCTGATCGGGCGGAGTGGGACGTTCAGCCGGAAGGCGGTGTTGCCGTTGACGCGGTGGTAGGTCAACCCACCACCGCCCATCTCGGCGATCTTGCGAGCGACCGAGAGGCCCAGTCCGAAGGACCCCGGCTGGGAGCCGGGTTCGTGAGCGGATTCGTACGCCTCAAAGATCGTCTGCTGTTTCTCGGGTGGCACCCCGTCACCGTCATCCATCACCGAGATCGAGCAATGAGTGGCGGTCGTGGAGAGTTCGATCCACACGTTCTCTCCGCCGTAGCGGGCGGCGTTGGTCAGCAGATTGCGGATGATCTGGCGCAGCCGGAGGCTGTCCGCCCAGACGCGAGGGGCGGTGCCCTGGATCTCGATGGCGTCCCGTCCTTGGGCGCGCGCCTGGGTCTGAATGATCGCCTGGAGCTCCATCGACAGATCCATTTCTCGGGGCGCAATGGAAAGTGTCCCGATGTCGGCGCGAGCTGCCACGAGGAGGTCCTCGATGATGTTTGCCAGCTCCGCACCCTGGTCGGCGATCATGGCAATCACCTCTTTGATTTCACCCACGTCGAAGGCTTCGAGGTTTTCGTTCAGCTCGCGGGCCAGACCGACGACGCCGGTGAGGGGCGTGCGTAGCTCGTGGCTCACCGAGGCGACGAACTGGTCCTTGGACTGCACCAGGTCCTCCAGCACCGCGTTGGCGGTCGTAGCCGCGGCCAGAGATTCGGCCAGCCGACCGTTCTGGAGAGACACGCTCAACTGGGTGGCCAGTGCGGCCAGAACCTCGGCCTCATGGCTGCCGAAACTGGATATGTCGCCCACTCGGTTGCAGGCCACTATGTAGCCGACCGGCGTGTCGTCATCGATGACCAGCAACGCGCCCACGGCTCCGGTCACTGGGGACTCGATGAGAGAACCAATCCCCAGGTCGTCGAGGTCGTTCGGGTTGAGGGTGACGCCGGTCTCGGGGACGATCTCGTTGAATCCGGGAGGTACCGTGATCTGGCGCATGCGGTACTGCTCACCGTCCGGCCCAACGGCGGTGACAAACGCGCCGGACGCCTCTTCCATGTACACAACCGTCAGACCGGTCTCGGCGTCGAGCAGTCTGACCGTCTCGTGGGTGGCGGACACGATGGCATCCTCGACGTCGGGTGCGCGGTGAAGCGCATCGGTGGCTTGCAGCAGACCACGGATGCGTATCCCTTCCTCGCGCTGGCGAACGTAGGCGTGGTAGGCCGTGTACAGCAGCACCGGCGTGATAACGGCAATCCACCAGTATCCGGGATCCACCGCTACGAGGATGACGGCGGCCAGCGCCAGCGTCACGTTCATCGCCGCGGCCACACTCGACAGGCCCAGCACCTCGAGCATGGCGGCGCCGCTCACCTCGCCGCCGCTCAGCTGTATCACCATGTTGATGAGCGTGTCGGCCACGATGAGGGCCGCCATGGCGGACGCAAAGGCGGCGATCCAACCCCGCCAGCCGAGGGGATCCGCGCCATCAAGGATCGTGTAGAACACCAACGCTCCGACCATGGTCTGGAGGGCGAACTGGCCCAGGTTGAAGGTGACTTTTATGGCCGGGAGACGTCGGAAACCGACCAGAGCGACCAGGTTGCCGATCGCTTGCGCCGCCACCGCGACCAGCGGAGGCACAAAGAAGAAGCTCACAACCATCGGGACATCGCTCATGGAGAAGGAGTGGGCGTTCTCTCGGAACCGCAGGTGCACTGCGGCCAGCTCTGCGGCCGAGAATGCCGCCGCCAATAGCAGGAAGGGAATCGCGCGTCCACGGATCGGCGGGACTACCCCGCTGAATACAGGCGCAAGCATCGCCGCCGCGCCGATCAAGATCGCGTTCAGGAGCCAGATCCGGCGGATGGCGGTATCCATACCGACGACGGAGCCCGCGAGCCGACCCTGGCGGGTATTCGCTGCGTCGTCTCCATGTCCGGCAACCGGCTGCGCCTTGTTGAGCCGCGAGGTAGTCACGTGTCACTCACCCAAGTTTTGCCATGTTCGCCCACTTAGTCTCTGAATCGGCCGCTGGGGCGGTGAACTGGAGCCTGGTTTTGGGGACGTTCGGGTCGATGGGCCGTCGCCGTCCGGCGGCGCGCCCCCAACCTCAGGGAGTCAGCAGCGCCCGCACCCGTGGTACGTCGTCGATGTCGACCACCTTGTCTGCCGGTGGTGGCTCGAATGTCAGGGGAGTGTCGACGGGAGCGAATTCAGAGGTCCCATTCAAGAGATATTCGTCGCCGTTGCGATCCGCCTCGATGCGGACCATGAACCGTTCGATGGTCTGGTCGTCGCGCAACCGAAGCTCGCCGAAAGCCGCTGTCGGTTCGATCCCGGAGAGATCGACGCGGATGCCCCGAAGTTCTGTGTCCGACATCCGGTCCAGAGCCAGCCCGAGGTCGATTTGCACTTCGATGTCTCCATCTGGCTGGCGGGCGGCGCTGGTCGCACCGCGCAACAACCCGAGCACTCCGGTCACGGCCTCGACCTCGTCCGACACGAGGCCGGCGGCGACGAGCTCGCCGGTGGGAAGAGACACTATTTCTCTTCCCGCGGGGAGCGCGGCGAGGAACGCGTCGTGGGAGCTCAGCACGTAGCTGGTGTCGCCGTTGAGGATGACGCGGGAAAGCGGGGTGTTGGTGATCGGCTCGTACGGGGTCAGGTCGGCCAGGAGTCGCTCCCAGTCCGCCACCCCGGTGAGGGCAGTCCCTCCAGCCGGTTGCTCATTCACCTCGAGGAGAACTTCAACCGTCAACTGGACCGGGGCGATCTGCCTGGTGGCGGCAATCGCCTGATCCCAGTCGGGCATCGCGATCGGCGTCGCCTCGGACCGAGAGGTGCAGGACGCGATCGTGAGACCGAGGACGAGGAGCCTGGACAGGATGCCTTTCACGGGGCGATGATCCCACAGCCGGCCAATCTCAGCGCCGGCAACCCGGCGAACGAATCGCGACAGCCGTCCGGGTCAGGCGAAGGCGTAGCCCTCCATCTCCCATCCCCACATGCCCCCGAGCATCTCTTTGGCCGGATAACCGAGGCTGGCGATGGTGGCGGCCGCCTTGCAGGCACCATTGCAATGTGGGCCCCAGCAATACGTCACGAAACGACTTCCGGGCGGGAACTCGGCCAACCGGTCGGCAGTGATCTGCGCAGTGGGAAGCGAAATCGCCCCGGGCAGGTGGCGCACGGCGTATGCATCGGGCGACCGGGTGTCGATCAAGACGAACCCGGGTTGGCCTCGCTGCATGGCGGTGTGCACGTCGGCGCAGTCTGTTTCCAGCGATAGGCGGCGCGCATAGTGGGCGGCCGTCTCGGCCGGGGTAGCGAACTCTCCGACGCTCATGTCTTTTCTCCTGGTCGCTCGTAGGCGGCAATCTCGGCCGGCATTGGAACTTCAAAACGGAGGTGGGGATCGGCCACCGGCGGTGCGTACTGGGTGCTCACGGGGATCACGCCCGCCCAAATCGGAAGCTCGTAATCCTCTTCGTCGTCGTGCGGCCAGCCGGTCCGAACCTTGGCGCTTGCCTCTTGGATTGGTAGCCGCAGCACAGTGGTGCCTTTGATCTCCGTGGCCGTCATCGGCCGGGCGGTTCCGTTTCGACCCGGCAGAACGTGATCAACGATCACCCCCAGCAGACGGCGCTTCTCCTCGAGGTCGGTCACGCGGTGCGCTTGCCCGAAGATCGTGACCGATCGGTAGTTCATCGAGCTGTGGAACCCTGATCGAGCCACCACGATCCCATCTACCAAGGTCACATTGACGCATACGTCTACGGGCTCGGCGGCCGCCCGCAGCGTCCGCGAGGCCGGCGAACCATGCAGAATGAGATCGTCCCCGTCTCGTCCAAAGAGCATGGGCATCACCACCGGCCCTCCGTCATGGATGACGGCCAGATGGCACATCAAGGCCTCGTCCAGAATGCCGTTGATCGTGGTCCGGTCGAACGTACCGCGCTCCGGGAGGCGTCGGAGCCGGGTGCGCTCGGTTTCGAAGGTCGCCGACATCGCGCCGTCCTATCTGTTAATGTACCAGTACAAAATCTGGATTGTGCCAATGCAAAGGCTAGCAGCGTGAGATCAGCGGCGGACGTGGTTTTGGAAATCGAGCGCCGGGTGGCGGACGGAGTGCTCCGGCCGGGTGATCGTCTGCCGCCGGTCCGAACGCTGGCCCACCAGGTCGGTCTGGCGCCGAACACGGTTGCGGCGGCTTACCGGACGTTGCAGGGGAGGGGCATCGTGATCGGGCGCGGCCGCTCCGGGACCTTCGTGACCGCCCGACCTCCGTTACCGGCCGCCTCCATGGTGCCGGTGCCCGCCGGAGTCGTGGACCTGTCCACCGGTAACCCCGATCCGGCGTTTCTCCCCGATCCAAGCGGCGCGCTGACTGCGGACGCGCCGCTTGTGCTGTACGGGGCTCCTCCGACCGATCCGACATTGGCCGAGGCGGCCGCCGCCTGGATCGCGCAGGACAGCTTCGGGGCCGAGCCGCCGATGGTGGTGTCCGGTGCGCTTGATGGTATGGAGCGAGTGCTCGCGGCACATCTGCGGCCGGGCGACCGGGTCGCAGTCGAAGACCCGGCGTACGCGTCGGTGCTCGAGCTGTTGACCGTCCTCAGCCTGATGCCGGTGCCGGTCGACCACGATGACGACGGCCCGCTGCCCGACCAGTTCGAAGCGGCTCTGCGGTCGGGAGTGCAGGCGGTGGTGCTGACGCCCCGCGCCCAGAACCCCCGAGGTAGCACTGTCTCTTCGGCCCGGGCCGATCGTCTCCGGGAGGCGCTGGCGCGTCATGAGTCGGTAGTAGTGATCGAGGACGACCATGCCGGACGCGTCAGCGGGGCCCCGCTGTATTCGGTCATCGATGCGTCCCGACCCCGGTGGGCCTACCTTCGCAGCGCCGCGAAAGAGCTTGGGCCGGATTTGCGGGTGGCGCTGGTGGCGTCGGACCCGACAACACGTCATCGTCTGCTCGGTCGCCAACGGGTGGGGCCGGGCTGGGTGAGCCATCACCTCCAACGGGCCGTGGCCCATCTGCTGACAGATCCGGCGGCAAGCTCTCTCCTCACCGACGCGGCTGCGGCGTATGCCGCTCGGCGTGAGCGAGTGATCGCCCGGTTGGCGGCTGCCGGCGTTACCGCCCACGGTCGCTCGGGCCTCAACGTCTGGGTCCCCGTTGCCGACGAGGCACTCGTCGTCGCCGGGATGCGCGAGCGAGGGTTTGC
Source organism: Acidimicrobiia bacterium (assembly GCA_041576165.1). GTDB lineage: Bacteria > Actinomycetota > Acidimicrobiia > Spongiisociales > Spongiisociaceae > JBFGLM01. The sequence continues at coordinate 115,494 of JBFGLM010000006.1, read as the reverse complement.
GGTGCGGGGCGGCTTCGCTTTCCGCCTCAAAGCTGGTCCCGGCATCCGGATCACCGTGGCGGCGCACGGGTTTGAACGGCTCGACCGGGCGGTCGACGCGCTGATCGGGCTTCTCGGCGAGGGCGAGGGGCTGCGTTCCGGCTGATCGTTCGGGTCCGGCGACGGGCGAAGATGGCGGGTTGCTGCCGCGAAAAAACAGGCGGGAGCGCGAGACAGGGCTTTTCCCGTTGCGCTACGTTCGGGGTTGCGATCAGTCGAGGAGTCACCGTGGAGCACACCCGCGCGCAGGATCACGTATGGATCGATGCGCCCGCTGAGAATTTCACCGGGAACGTCAAGTTCGCCCATATGAGCCACAAGCAAGAAGACGGCTTGAACGTGCTGGGCGTGCACTTTGAGCCGGGCGCCCGCACCGACTGGCACACCCACCCGGAGGGACAGGTGCTGTATGTGGTTGGGGGCGAGGGCCTGGTGCAAACACTCGAGGGAGAGACGGTCGAGATCTCCGACGGGGATGTCGTGTACAGCCCGCCCGGGGAGGTGCACTGGCACGGTGCCAAGCCCGACACCCCCATGATGCACCTGTCGCTGACCACCGGCGGTGCCACTCAGTGGCACCCCCGCAAGGTGAGCGACGAGGAATATCACCGGCGGGAACCGGCGAAGAGCTGAGCCGCAACGAGGTTTCGGCACTCACATCACCATCGGTGTCACGCTCGTCCGGCCGACGGCCGCCCCGTCCACATCGACGTTGCTGTTGACCGGGAACCCGGCTCATCTTCCGGAGCGACCGCGGCGCCGCGTCGGCGGTGCTTTCAAATAGCGATAGGGCGGGCGTACCCTGATCCCATGGTGTTCGCCAGCGCCGAATTCGACCAGCATGAGCGAGTTGTCTTCTGCACGGACTCTGCGACAGGTCTGCAAGCCATCATCGCCGTCCACAGCACTGCGCTCGGGCCCGCCGCCGGCGGTTGCCGGATGTGGGCGTACTCCAACGAGTCGGAAGCCGTGGTCGACGTCTTGCGCCTGTCGAAGGCGATGACGGCCAAGAACGCGCTGGCGGGTTTGCCGCTGGGCGGGGGCAAGTCGGTGATCATCGGTGATCCGCACCGTGAGGTGCCACCCGAACTTCTCCGGGCATTCGGCCGCTGTGTGGCGGAACTGGACGGTCGGTACTGGACGGCGGAGGACGTCGGAGTGGGCCTCGACCGCGTCCATCTGATCGCCGAGACGAACCCGTACACGTTCGGAGTCGAGACGGGTGATCCGTCGCCCTACACGGCGTACGGGACGGTGCGGGGGATGGAAGCGGCCCTGCTCCACGCCACCGGGTCGCCGTCGCTCGAAGGTCGCACCGTTGCGCTGCAGGGCGTGGGCAACGTCGGTGGACAGATCGCCCGACTACTCGCCGGGAGGGGTGTAAAGCTGCTCGTAGCGGACGTCGATGAGGAGACGCTTCTGGCCGTGTCCAACGACACCGGCGCCGTCGTGGTCCCCCCGGAGGACATCTACGGTGTCGAAGCCGACGTCTTTGCGCCGTGCGCATTGGGCGGATCGCTGAATGAGGAGACGATCCCCCGACTGACCGTGAGGGTGGTCGCGGGCTGCGCCAACAACCAGCTGCGGCACCCTGCCGACGGCCACCGCTTGGCGGCGCGCGGCATCGTGTATGCGCCCGACTATGTCGTCAATTCTGGCGGCATGCTCAGCGCAGCCGGTCCGATCCTCGGTCTCGCGTCGGAATCTGAGGTCGAGATCCGGACCCGACTCGACCATATCTTCGACCGGGTACTGGAGATTCTTCGCAGATCGGAAAAAGAGCAGCGGCCTCCATCGGAGGTGGCCGACGACATGGCTGCGGAGCTGGTGGCGGCCGCCCGCTGACGGTCGGATTGCGGCTGCCGCCGCGGGCCGACGAGGATTGAAGCATGACCCTCTTGGACCTATTCGGTTATGCCGCCTCGGCCGTCATCGCGGTATCGCTGATGATGACGTCGCTCTTCCGGCTCCGGGTACTGAACCTGGGAGGCTCCGTGGCGTTTGTCGTGTATGCCGTCCTGATCGAGGCCTGGCCGGTGGCCGGACTCAACGTCTTCATAAGCGGGATCAATGTCATCTTTCTGGTGAAGCTGCTCCGGCGGCAGGACACCTTCTCGCTGCTGGAGGTCGACGGCGATTCGGCCTACCTCAGGAGGTTCCTCGACTTCTACGCGGCGGACATCAGGCGGCTTGTGCCGGGGTTTCGGTACCTGCCGCAGGAGAACCAGATCCGGGTCTTCGTCTTGCGAGACATGGTTCCTGCCGGATTGCTGATCGGCCGGATGACCGAGTCTGCCCTGGACGTCGATCTCGATTACGCCACGCCCCGGTTTCGCGATTTGAAGATCGGCCGCTACCTCTACGGCCCTGGCGCCGGATTCTTCACGTCGAAGGGGGTCCGGCGCTTCGTCACCGATCCGGGGGTCGCCGTCCACAATCGGTATCTGGCCCGGATCGGGTACACCCCGGTTGGCGACCGGTGGGAGCGGGGCTTGCCTTGAAGCTCACATTTCGCGGAGGATACGAGCGCACGGCTCGGGGGCTGGAAACGACGCTTGGGTACCGGGCCGCTGCACGCTGTCCGACGCAACTCTGATTCCGAGGGTGGCGGCCCGGATGGGATCCCACCCGGCCGCCAGTCCGTACGCGAAACCGCCGACAAAGGCGTCACCCGCACCGGTCGTGTCCGCTGCCTTAACCGGCTCGGCCGGGATCCGGACGACTCTGCGATCCTCGGTGAGCAGTGCCGCGCCTTCGGCGCCGAGTGTGATCAAGATCCGGGAAGCCGTCTCGACGGCGAGCGTATGGATAGCAGCGTCTTCGGCGGGATCTTGCCCTCCGGTGAGCTCCGCAAACTCGATCTCGTTGGGAATCAGCCAATCGGTAGCGAACAGCAAGCTGGGTTCGATGGCCGCTGCGGGTGCCGGATTCAGGATCGTGACCGCGCCCCGGGCCCGCCCGGCTTCGAAGGCAGCGGTCGTGACCGGCTGGGCGGTCTCGAGCTGGCCGACAACGACGGTCGGCGCGGGCCCGGCGGCGACGGCTCCGGCTGCGTGGGCTCGGCTGAGGGAGTTGTTGGCACCGGGGACCACGATGATGCGGTTGGTCCCATTGGGTTCTACCCAGATCGGCGCTACTCCCGTGCTGTCCTCGGCCACCAGGACGTGGCTCGTGTCTATGCCGTAGGACGCGAAGTTGTCGAGCGTCATCTGTCCGTACAGGTCGTTGCCCACACACGCCACCATCTGCACGTCTGCCGCCAGCAGCTGCAACATCACCGCCTGATTAGCCCCCTTGCCGCCGAATCCCATCTGGAAACGGTCGCCGAACACGGTCTCACCGGCGCCGGGCATCCGCGGGGCGTAGGTGATCAGATCCACGTTGGCGCTTCCGACGACTGTCACGCGAGGCCGGCTGACGGCGACTCCTTCCGCTGGTCGCGGGAATTGTGGCAGACAGGCTTTCTACCGCGCCCGCACCAGAGCGGAATCTCGGCCCTGGACGGTCCCCGGTGCCCTCTCTCTATTCGAACACGAGGGTCGAGCGGCCTGCGTCGGGTAGGAATGATTCGACCCGACGCCAAGACGCAGTACGGTCCTTTCCGTGCAAAGAGGCGCGTGGTGGGACTCACCGGTAATGCGGTCGGTCACGGCAGCAGTGACCGATTCGCAGCTGGTCCGGGTCGATGAGGCGGCCGCGGAGCGCGTGTCATCATGGATGGCCTACGAGGAGTTCCCGGATCCGACCGGTTCGGTCGCGGGGCCTTTTGACATTGGGTCGGACCCGGACATTGTGATGAACGCCGGCTTCGTCTTCGGACTCCTCAACTTCGCATTCACCGATCCAGAAACCGGAGCCACATTCCAGCTCGATCACATGGGTCGGCGGTGGCGCGACGCCGAAGCCATGTACGCCGGCATTCATCGGGCCCTGACCCGAGGTGAGAACGTGGTAGCGGCAGAGTGGATGGCCGGAGCGTCGGCTGCCGACCTGGAACGGTTGTTTCACGGGCCGGTACCCATCCCGATGGTGACGGAGCGTGCTGTCATCCTCAACGCGGCGGGATCGGTCCTGCTGGAACAGTTCGACGGCTCGTTCGCCCGGTTCGTCGCCGGATGCCGCCCGGCGTTGTATGCAGGCGGCGACGGCGTGTTAGAGCGGCTCATCGAGACTTTCCCACGGTTCCGGGACACCGGGTGGCTGGGCGGCACCGAGGTCCAGTTCCACAAGCTGGCACAGCTGCTGGTGTGGGCGATCTACCGGGCTTTGGGCCCCTCGGGGCACGTCTCGCTCGAGGACCTGCCGTTGATGACGGCGTTTGCAGACTATGTGCTGCCGGTTGCACTCCAGGTGATGGGAATCCTCGAGTACGCGCCGGTCCTGGACGAGGCTATCGCGGCCCGCCGACCGCTGGCGGCGGGCAGTCGGGCAGAGGTGGAGATCAGGGCGAACACTCTGTACGCGACCGCGGTACTGACAGACCACCTGAATAACGTGCGGCCACCCGAGCTTGCTTTGATCGTGCCGCAGCTCGACTATCGGCTGTGGAAGAGCTACCACGCGACCTTCCGACCGCACCACCTGACGCGGACCACGATGTATTGACGGGTGGTCTGCGCGAAATCTCAGCCGAGCTCGACCGGACTGGCGGCTAGTCGTACCGCCCGCGATCCGGTGATGTCGGGACGTGTCACGGTCCCGGTTTCGGTGTCGACGAGGACAGGCTGCGAGCGGCCCTCGAGATCGAAGTCGTACCCACCCTCGACAATTGCCCACCGGCCGTCGAAGGACACCCGCCCCAGCAACTCGTCGCCGGTGTTGAGAGCGATCCGACGTTGCTCGGCTCCGTCCGACCCGACCACGACGAGTTCGGCTCCGGAGATGGTGCCTCCCGGCTCCTCCGAAGGGATGGTTCTCTGCTCCACGTACGCAAAGCCGGTATCGGCCGGTCCGAATGCGGCACCGGAGTAGGGGACCTCGAAATGGATTTCGCATGGGGGTTCGGGAAGCCCCGCCAGGTCCACGTCGTTTCCGCTCCGGTCGAAGGCATAGAGCGCCCCGCACCCGTCGTTCACCTCAGTGACGAGGAATACGCCGTCGCCGTACGACACCTGGCTCGGGCCGAATTCGATGCCAGCCACCATCCGCACCGTCGTCGTGGTCCCATCTTCGAGTGTGATCAGCTGGACGAAGCCCTCCGGCTCCGTTTCGGGCGACGGGTCGGGATCGTCAACGACGATCGCTGTCGGCCGCCCGTTGATCACCGCGGCATCATGGAGCGCCCGACCGGGTTTGAACGAGATCAGCTGCGGTTCGGCTGCGGCGGCCGGCCACCACCAGATCACCTGGGCGTCCTGGCCGACACCGGCGTACACCAAGCCTCCGGCGCCGTCCGGGATGGCGTCAACCCACTCTCCGAGTTCGGTTTCATCCGGCGGCAGCACGAGCGGCTGCTTATCAACCAACGCGATCCCTTCGGGCCCGGCAACGAGTATTGCAGGGCTCTCGGGTGCCGCCGTGGTGGCGGGCGCGACCGTGGTGCTCGTGGCCGCAGTGGTCGGCGTCAGGCTGGTAACCGTCGGCGGTTGGGTCGTGGTAGTGGTCGGCGGTTGGGCTGGGGTGGTGTTGGGGGCGGATGTCGCGGCCGCCTGGGTGGTCGCCGGGGTTGCTCCCGAACCGCACGCGCCGGCGACCAGTACCGCTGCTACGAAACCGAGGCGACGCCGCCTCGCCGGTGGCCTTGACCAGCTGTGGTCTGGCACTCGGCGTCGGATCAGCCGTTGATGGCTGGGATGATCGCCTCGCCGTAGGCCCGCAGCGTTGCCTCCTGATCGTCGTGCATCAGGTAGATCCCGAACTGGTCCACCCCCATCTCTCTGAGTGTCGTCAGCTTGGCGATGTGGTCGTCGATCGTGCCAAGAACACAGAAGCGATCAACGATCTCGTCGGGGACGAAGTCTGTCGACGGGTTGCCCGCTCTGCCGTGGTGGGCGTAGTCGTAGCCTTCTCGGGCTGCGATGTAATCGGCCAGAACTTTGGGGACCTTCGATTCGTCTTCGGCCCCGTAGCGCTTCACCATGTCGTGGACGTGGTTGCCGACCATCCCGCCGAACCAGCGGAGTTGGTCTCGCTGATGGGCCACGTTGTCGCCCACGTAGGCGGGAGCGACGACGCAAATGGCGATGTCGCCGGGATTGCGGCCGGCGTCTTCGGCTGCGGCCCTCACGGCGGCCATGGTCCATGCAAGAATCTGGGGATCGGCGAGCTGAAGAATGAACCCGTCGGCGTGCCGTCCGACCGTGTCCAGCGCCTTGGGACCGTAGCCGGCCGCCCACATCGGCAGGTCCCAGCCGCCGCCCTCGGGGATCCAGGGGATCCGCAGCTTGGTCCCGTCGTAGTCGACCTCCTGGCCGGCCACCATCGCCTTGATCAGGTGCATGGACTCGGCCATGTTGGCGAGGGTCCGGGGTTTCTTGCCGATGTAGCGGAGGGCCGAGTCACCCCGTCCCATTCCGCAGATCGTGCGAGGGCCGTACATGTCGTTGAGGGTGGCGAACAGGGACGCGATCACGGTCCAGTCGCGGGTTCCCGGGTTGGTGACCATGGGGCCGACGATCATGTTTTCGGTTTCGGCCAGCATGCGGGAGTAGATGACGAACGGCTCCTGCCACAAGACGTGGGAGTCGAAGGTCCACCCATGCGTGAAGCCGTTCTGTTCCGCGAGCTTGCTCAACTCGATCACCCGGCTGGCGGGTGGGTCCGTCTGAAGAACAACACCGAAGTCCATGGTGCGAACCTAATGCATGGTGCCCGCAAAATGCGGGCACCATGCATCAGGACGCGCCAACGCTCACAAGAGGCACTGGCTGGTCCCGCGTTTCAGGTAGCGGCCGTCGCCGGGGGAGCCGTGGTAGACGTCTCCGGCTATGATCACCTTGCCCCGCGACAGCACCGTGTCCACCTTCACCGGCATCTCCCACCCTTCATAGGCCGAATAGTCGACGTCCATATGATGCGTGTCGGCCGAGATCACATGGCTCGCGTTGGGGTCCAGCACCACTATGTCGGCATCGGCGCCCGGCGCGATCGTTCCCTTGTCCGGGTACAGACCGAACATCTTGGCCGGTGTCGTCGCGGTGATGTCCACGTAGCGATTCAGCCCGATCCGGCCCTCGCTGACGCCGCCCCAGTAGATCAACTCCATCCGGTTCTCCACTCCCGGCATCCCGTTCGGGATCGCGGCGAAGTTGCCTTGCCCCAGCTGCTTCTGGGTCCCGAAGGTGTGGTGCTCTCCCATGCAGAACGGGCAGTGGTCGGTGGACACCACCTGCAGGTCGTTCGTCTGTAGACCCCGCCACAGTCGCTCCTGGTGCCCGGCCGCCGTGTCCCGCAGCGGCGGGGAGCACACATACTTGGCCCCGTCGAACCCGTTCCCCAGGTTGTCCAGTGACAGGAACAGGTACTGCGGACAGGTCTCGGCGAACACGTTCTTGCCCTCGTCGCGGGCAATCGTCACCTGTTCGAGCGCTTCCTTGGCCGACAGATGGACGATGTAGAGCGGAGCTCCCGTAATTTCGGCCAGCTTGATCGCCCGGTGGGTGGCCTCGCCTTCCAGTGCCGACTTGCGGACGACGCCGTGGTAGTACGGGTCGGTCTCGCCGCGTGCCAGCGCCTGCTCGACGAACACATCGATGGCGATGCCGTTTTCGGCGTGCATACAGATGGTCGAACCGTTCTCGGCCGCCTTCTGCATGGCTCGAACGATCTGGCCGTCGTCCGAGTAGAAGACTCCCGGGTAGGCCATGAACATCTTGAAGGAGGTCACGCCCTCCTCGACCAGCATGTCCATCTCTTTGAGGGTCTGGTCGTTGATGTCACCAGTGATCATGTGGAAGCCGTAGTCGATCGCGCAGTTGCCATCGGCCTTGCCCATCCACGCCTCGAAACCGTCCATGGCGGACTGCCCCACGGTCTGCACCGCGAAGTCGATGATCGTGGTGGTCCCTCCCCATGCCGCCGCGCGGGTACCCGTCTCGAAGGTGTCGGCCGCGAACGTGCCGCCGAAAGGCAGCTCCATGTGGGTGTGCACGTCGATACCGCCGGGAATGACCAGCTTGGCGGTGGCGTCTATCTCGTCGTCGGCGGTGATCCCCGACATTGCGCCCGACGCAAAGACTGCGACCACCTTCTGGCCGTCGATCAGCACGTCGGCATCCATCGTCTCGGTTGCGGTGACAACGGTCCCGTTCTTGATGAGTGTCGTTGCCATAGGTCCTCCTCCGTGTGAAATGCTCAGCTGTCGACGGCGTGGTGAACGGCGTCGGACAGCTTGTCGAGTGCCTCGCCGGCCTCCTCTTCGGTCACCGACAGCGGCGGCGCGATCCGCAAGACGTTGCCATGCAGGCCACCCTTGCCGATCAGAAGGCCGTTTGTCTTCCCGGCCTCCATCACGGCGCCGGTGGTCGCGACATCGGGTTTCTTCGTGCCCGGCTCCACGAACTCGACGCCGATCATCAGGCCCTTGCCGCGAACGTCGCCGATGTTCGGGACCTCCTCCGCAAGGTGGTGGAGGCCATCCTTGAGGCGCTGGCCCACCTTCAGCGCGTTGGTCTGCAGGTCGTGCTCCAGCAGGTAGTTGAGGTTGGCCAGGGCTCCCGTGGTTGCCAGCGGGTTGCCGCCGAACGTGGATATCGAGTTCGCCGGCAGCGAGTCCATCACCTCGGCCCGGCAGATCACCCCGGCCATAGCCAGCCCGTTGCCGAGACCTTTGGCGAAGGTGATCATGTCCGGCACCAGGTCGTGGGACTGATAGCCCCAGAAATGCTCGCCGGTGCGGCCCCAGCCAGTCTGTACCTCGTCGGTGATGTACAGGATGCCGTGTTCGTCCAGCACCTCCTTGAGCGCTCCGAAGAAGCCGTCGGGAGGAGTGGTGAAACCTCCCACTCCTTGGATCGGTTCGGCGATGAGGCACGCGACGTCACCGGCGGTGGCGATGTTCAAGAGATCTTCCAGATCGTTCTTGCACGCCCGGATGAACTCGTGGTCGGGCAGGTGCCCGAACGGGCTGCGGTATTTGTAGCCGCTGTGCACATACGTCACCTGGAACGGCAAGAAGGTGGTGGCCGACCACGACGCGTTGCCGGTCACTGCCACCGCCGAGTGGGACTTGCCGTGGTAGCTGTTGCGCATCGCGAGCACTTGATTCGACTTGCGGTACTGGGTGGCGAGCATCAGCGCGGTGTCATTGGCCTCTGTTCCCGAGTTGGTGAAGAAGACTTTGGCGTCGGGAATGCCGGACAGGTCGGCCAGCTTCTCGGCCAGCTCTATCTGGGATTCGATCAGGTAAAGGGTGGAGGTGTGAAGCATCTTCCCGGCCTGCTCCCTGATCGCCGCCACCACCTCCGGCACCTTGTAGCCGGTCATGGTGGTGAGGATGCCGCCGAAGAAGTCGAGGTACTCCTTGCCCTCGGCGTCGGTCACACGCCGGCCTTCGCCGTCGACGATTGCGATTGGTTCGGCGTAGTAGAGCGCCATCCATGACGGCAGCACTTGCCGGTGCCGTTCCAGCAACTCCTGGTGTAGTCCCACTCAACCTCTCCTTGTGGTTGTGCTCATGGTGCGAACCTAAGGCTCGACGGTTCCCGCAGGGGCCGCGACGGCCGAAAGTTCAGCCCGCCGGAACCTTCTGGCGCGTCCCTCCGGATCGAGCAGCCGCCGGTGGCAACGCCCCTGCCTTCCCCGGTCAAGGGACGCCCGAGCCTCGTCACGGGGCGACGAGTTCGTCGTACGCGTCGGGGCGGCGGTCCCGGTAGAACGCCCAGATCTTGCGGACCTCATCGATCTCGTCCATGTCGAGATCCCGCACCACCAGCTCCTCTTCGCTATCCGATGCCGCCTCGCCGACGATCTGGCCCCGGGGACTGACGAAATACGAGGAGCCGTAGAAGTCGTTGTCTCCGAATTCCTCCTTCCCGACCCGGTTGATGGCACCGATGAAGTACTCGTTGGCCACCGCTGCCGCCGGCTGCTCGAGATTCCATAGGTACATGGAAAGGCCCCGGCTGGTGGCTGAAGGGTTGAACACGATCTTGGCCCCGTTGAGGCCGAGCGCCCGCCATCCCTCCGGGAAATGCCGGTCGTAACAAATGTAGACGCCCACCCGGCCAACCGCCGTGTCGAAGACCGGATAGCCCATGTTGCCGGGGCGGAAGTAGAACTTCTCCCAGAACCCACCGACGTGCGGGATGTGGGTCTTGCGGTACTTGCCGAGATAGCTGCCGCCGGCGTCGATTACGGCGGCGCTGTTGTAGAGGAAGCCGTCGTCTTCCTTCTCGTAGATGGGAACGACCAGCACCATCCCGGTTTCCTTTGCCACTTGGATCATCCGCTGGGTGGTGGGGCCATCGGGAATCGGCTCGGCCGTGTCCTTGTGCACATCGTCCTGGACCTGGCAGAAGTACGGCGCGTTGGACAGCTCCTGAAAACACATGACCCGGGCGCCCTGTTCGGCGGCGTCGTACGCGTATTTCACGTTCTTCTCGACCATGGACTCCTTGTCGCCGGTCCAGGCCGTTTGCACGATTGCGGCTCGAACGATGTTGGCCATGCGGTCCGCTCCTTCTGTTGCCTAGGTCTGATTGTGCACGAACTTTCGGCTGTTGTGGCCCCTGAGGGACCCCTCCAGCCTAAGGAACGCCAGATGGGGGCCGCTAGGCGGCCCCCATCTGCTTGTGGTAGTGCAACGAAGCCGATCAGGATCAGCAAGAAGGCGCCTACCGTTCGGAGTCGACCGACTTGCGTCATGCAGCGAACCCCCGACCGGAGCGCGGCGGTGACTGGATCGGCCGGTTGGACATGGCCGGATCTTATGCACGCAACCGGCCGCTGTGCATACGGTGGCGACAGGCGCGATGAGGCGGGGCCGGCCCCTGGCGAACGCCGGGCCCAGACCTTTCAGCCGCCGCGGACGGCTCGGCGGACCTCCGCCAGGCGCTCCTGGAGCTCCTGCTGCTCCACGATGAGCAAGGCTCGTCCGAGGTAGTCGTCAGCCGGCAAACGGCGGCGAGCGGCCTTGACCACATCGAGCTCGGCCCTGATCTCACGAACCGCGGCCAGCATGTCCTCGATGTCGATCGACAGTGCCATGATCAACCCACGATCGAGGTGAGAGTGGTCGGAACCGGCTCGCTCGTTGTCGAGAACAGGACGAGACCGGTGACGACAATGGCCATGATCACGATGAAGGCGACGATAGCGCCCCAGGGTGAAGGAGGACGACGCTCGATGACGATGTCATCGCGACTGTATGCGTCGTCGAATCCGGGTGGACGATCCAGCGTTCGTCGCATGGCGCTCCTTCCCGTTCCAACCCATCCTCCGCACATCTGTCTCGCACCACATCATGGAAAGGTTTACTCAGCGTGGTTGCCCGGGCGGGGGCGGGCGTTGCGCAGCTCGCCCCGGCGGGCGGCCCCGAACCACCCGGCAGCCGCCCGCCCGGGTACGCTCCCCTGCGATGTCATGGCTCGTGAGCTATAGCCGCAAGGTCCGCTACTCGGACACCGACGCCCAGGGGATTGTCTTCAACGGGAACTACGCCGTCTATTTCGACGACACGCTGACGGACCTCTTCGAGGAGGTGGGGCTCACCACACCCAAGATGCAAGCCGCCGGGTTTGAAGTGGTCACGGCCAACCTCACGATCAACTTCAAAGCGACGGCCACCCTGGGTGACGTGCTCGAGACGCGCGTGCGGGTGGCTCGAATCGGCACGAAGTCGATCACCTTCGAACTCGAAACTCGCATCGAAGACACCGGCGTGGTCACTGCCGATGGGCAGGTGGTGTTCGTCACGGTGGACCATTCGACATTCACGCCGGTGGAGGTTCCGCAACTGGCCATCGATGCGCTCCAGCCAGGCGACGGCTGCGGCGACGGGTCCTAGGGCTCACCGAGCCGCATGTTCGACCAGCAGATCCAGCGCCCTTTCCATCTGCGGGCGGTAAACCCGGCGGGCGAGCGGGCGGATGGCACCAGCCAGCGGCCCCTCCAGATCGACGTCGAATACCACCCGGCAGCCGTCGCGGGTTGATTCACACCGGTGGTCGAAGGTCATCGTCAACCACAGGAGCTGGCCCTGCCACCCCCAACTGCGGCCGTCGTCGACGCTGGTGACGGTGAACGGTGAGCGGGGCAGTGGGAGTTTGGTTTTGACCCACCCGGTCGTGCCCGTCTCGAGCGGGCCCTCCAGCCGCGCAGCGGTCAGATGGGGCGTGAAGGTCTGCGGCCAGCGTTCCACGTCCACCAGCAGGGACCAGACCGCGTCGCACGACGCGGTGGTCTCGCGGACGCCCTCCACGAAGCTACCCATCGGAGCCTTTCCTTCGCATCGGTTGTCAGCCAACTCACCAGCTATGCGCCAGCCTTTGCTGACGGGGCGTCAGGTCACGGAGCGACGAGCGCGGAGCGCCCACAGCGTGAGGGCACCGGCAACGGCGCCGGCTACCGCCGCCCCCGAGATGATCGGCACCGGTTTGGGTAGCGTGGCGAGCCGCGTGCGTATCGTCACCGGGCGTTCGAAATCCATGATCGGCCAGTCACGGGCGTCGGCGATCTCCTTGAGTTCCTTGTCCGGGTTGACTGCGATCGGGTGGCCAACAACCTCCATCATCGGGAGGTCAGTGACGCTATCCGAATAGGCGTAACTTGCGCCCAGATCGAGGCCCCATTTGTCGGCGAGGTCGGTTATCGCCTCGGCTTTCCCCGGTCCGTACGCATAGAAATCGAGCTCGCCGGTGTAGCGACCCTGCTGGTCGATCTTCGACCGGGTGGCGATGACGTGATCCACCCCGAGGTAACGAGCGAGTGGCCGGACCACTTCCTCAGGACTGGCAGAGATGATCACAACTCGCCGTCCGGCCCGCCGATGCTCGTCCATGATGGCCAGCGCCTCCGCGAACACCAGCGGTGACACGACTTCGTCCACCGTCTCCCGCACCAGTTCCCGGACTTCGGCAGAGCTCCAGCCCCGCGTCAGCTGCATCAGTTGGTTCCGCACCCGCTCCAGCTGGTCGTGGTCTGCCCCCACCATCATGTAGACGGCCTGGGCAATTCCCGCCTTGATGAGGGCTCGGCGGTTCAAAAATCCGGCCCGGTACAACGGGCGGCTGAAAGCAAGCGTCGACGATTTGGCGATCACCGTCTTGTCCAAATCGAAGAACGCAGCCGCTTGGGGTCCGCGGTCCCCGTTGGCGACCGTGGACCCGGACACTTGCGTGATCCCTGTGGTCACAGCTGACGATTGTACGACGTCACCTGAATGGAACGATGGAGCGATATCGCGGCGTTCCCGATATGGCCCGGCGCGTTTGCCTACGATCAGGCGTATGTCTGATCCCACTTTGCCGCTGCAGGACGTACGCGTGATCGAGCTGGCCAGCTGGGTGGCCGCCCCCAGCGCCGGCGCCATCCTCGCCGACATGGGGGCCGATGTGATCAAGATCGAGCCGCCCGGCGGGGATCCGTTTCGGGGAATGACCCGGCCCGCAAAGCTCGCGGACGGCGAGATAGACCCAGACTTCGCGTATCAGGCAGAGAATCGGGGCAAACGCTCGATCTGCCTGTCGCTCGATCAGGCTGGCGCGAAGGAAATCGTCCACAAGCTGGTCGTCGACGCGCAGGTATTCCTGACCAACCTCCTGCCCCGGCGTCAGGCCAAGTACGGCGTCAGCTATCCCGAGTTGCAGCAGCTGAACCCTCAGCTGGTCTACGCCGCCGTTTCCGGCTACGGCCAGACTGGGCCCGACGCCGAGAAACCGGGCTACGACTACACCGCGTTCATCGGTCGGGGAGGTTTGCTGGCGGCTATGACACCGCCGGACGGCGAGGCGTTGCTCACACCCCAGGCCTTCGGTGATCACGCAACGGGTCTGGCGGTGGCAACGGGTGTCCTGGCGGGTCTGCGCAAGGCCGAGCGCTATGGCGAAGGCTCGCTGGTCGACGTGAGCTTGTACGGGACAGCTGTCTGGGCTCTGGGTTCCGTGTTCGCAACCGGCTTGGGCGATGGTCGTAATCCAAAGGTGCGTGACCGGCACCACGAGCTGACGCCGATCAACAACCGATACCGGTGTGCCGACGGGCGCTGGATCATCCTGACAATGCCGGGGAGCCGCTACTGGCCGGCTTTCTGTGAGGCGATCGGCAAGCCGGAGTGGCTCGATGAATACCCGACCGGGCGCGACCGTTATCAGGCCATGCCTGAGATTGTCGACGAACTTGATGACATCTTCGGATCCCGGCCATTGTCGGAGTGGGCAGCCGTGCTCGACGAGGCCGGCCTGATCTGGGGACCGGGCAGCCTGCTGGAGGACATCGCCGCTGATCCGCAGGCCGAGGCGATGGGCATGTTTCCCAAGCTGGACCATTCCGCCGCCGGCGCCTTCCCGACCATCGCGACGCCGGTGTACCTCGAGGGCGTAATTCCCCGGGGGCCAGCGGCAGATCCGGGGGCCGACACAGATGCGGTGCTGTCCGACCTGGGTTATTCCGAGTCGGACATCGCGGAGCTGCGGTCGGGGGGCGTCGTCGGTCCGGCGTGAGCGACTGCGGCGCCTCAGCGCATACACACATGCCAGGTGAGGTTGCCCGGAGTCGCTACCGTTTGGCAGTCCCAGCCGGAACCCAGCATCGGATCGGCCGCGGAGACGACGAAGACGCTCCGGCCTTCCTCGGCCAAGGCCTCGAGCCGGTCGGGACCCGCCGCGTCGCCGATGACGAACGCCCGGCCATCGCAGCCCGAAGCCAGCTCGACTTGGGGGTAGGCAAACTGGCTCACGAAGTTGCATTTGCCTTCGCCGGCCCGCTCGCGGATGAAGCTCCCGAGTACCTCGGCTTGGGAACGAGCCTCCACCTGACCAAGCTCCACGCGGGACGCAGTGGACAGGTTCCAGAGCACGCCAGTGACCATGAAGGCGGCGACGGCTATGAGCGGGAGCCGGCGCCTGGCCTGGAGCAGGGACTCGATGCCCAAACCGGCCGCCACGCACAGTAGCCCCAGGCCGGGCAGCAGAAACCTGGGAGCGAGGACACGAACGCTGAAGAGGTATGGCAGCCACAACCAGATACCGGCCATCAGCGCAGCTGCGCCGGCGCGGCGATGGCGCCCGGGGGCGAAGGCAGCGACCAGACCGAGCGAGCCGAGGGCGGCGACCCACCACAGGCCGCCGGTGAAGACCGCCCCGCCGGCGTCGGGACCGACCAGCGGGCCGTCCAACAGCCGGGCGTGCTCGCCCAGCTGGAAACGGATGCCGCCGCCCACGAACTCACGAGCCGCCCGCAACCTGTCGAGCGGCCCTCCGAAGCGAACCCAGGCCTCGACCAGCCAGGGCACCAGCCCCACCCCGAATCCGGTTGCGGCGCTCACCATCACCGGGCGGCGTACTCGGCGTTCGATGATGACGGCGGTGGCCGCGGCGGCTATCGCTAGCAGAAACGCGTCCAACGGGCGGAAGATGGTTGCCACGCCGATGAGCGCGGCCAGCATTATCAACAGCCAGGTCGAGGGCTCGCGCCCACACCAGACCGCCGTGCCGACGGCCGCAATGGCCACACAGGCGACGAAGAGGTTTGGCGACACCTCGGACCCGTACAACACGGTGCTCCAGTTGACGGCGAAAAGGCCGGCTGCAATCGGCGCCGCCCACCGGATCTGCCGGGACCAGATCAAGAACGCGGCAGCGAGGCCGACGCTGGATAGGGCGACGAGGTAGATCCGGAGCGCGGCGATCGAAGGTGACAGTCCGGTCACTGGAGCGATCAGCCAGACGATGCCGCGGGCGCGGTGGACTGCGAAACCGATTGGCCGGGTGCCCGGGCGGACCTCGGATACGTACACGGCCTCGTCCCATTCGAAGAAGCGGTCCTCGTGCAAGAGGAGCAGCTGTGCAACTGCGTAGCCGGCCGCCGCGAGGATCACCCAGACCTGGGGGCGGTTGAGCAGATCACGGACGCTGATCAGCCGGGCAACGCCGCTTTCGCGCCGACCGGAAGTAACCAAGGCTTTCTCCGCTCAGGTGGGTGGTGATTGGGTGCCGTCGGCAGCGTAGTTCGCTCCCGAGCCCCGTCCGATGCAACGCACGCGGGTAGACGCGACGATCCGGCATTGCGAGGTCGGACCCGGTTGGGGCCCATTTGGGGGGCGGCCGAACCCATCTTTGTGCCATGCCAACACGGCCGTGTCTAGACCTTCACAAGGCAGGTCGTAGAACGTACGTTCGGGGCGGTCAACGAGAGGAAACCACGTGCCGATCCTGGCAGTCCACACACCGGTAGGCGGCGTGCTGTCAGTTCTCGCCCCGCTCGGCCTGGGCGCCGCCGCCGGCACCGCTCTCGTGCTGGACCTGGACCCCGACGGTATCCCCCTGCCGTCACCTGCTTCGGTCGCCGAGGTGGTGCGAGCCAGCCCCACACTCGACGAGCTCCGTCCGCGGCGGCGGGGACTGGCGGTGCTGGCGAGTGGGGGCGCCGGGTGGCAGGACGCCCGTGAGTTGGTTGAGGCGTTCGGGACCGGATGGCCGGCCGTCGTCGTGCGATCGGCCGAAGCCCTTCCTATCCCTACGGTACCGGTGCACCCGGTGCTGCCGGGCGTCTTGGCTGCGCCGGGCCCGGCCGTGTACCAGCAGACGGGGATTCCGGGTGGCGCCATCGGCAACGGGTTCGTACTGCCCCCGCCCGGGCCGGCCGCCGTGCGGGCCGCGTTCGGGGGCCGCCGTCCGCGGGGGCGGTGGGTGCGAGCGTGGCGGACGGTGTGGAGTCATCCGTGGACCTGATCGAACGCCTCCAGGCCGCACTGGTCGACAGCGGCGTTCCGCTGACGAGAGAGGCGTTGGTGCCGGCCGCCGAGCGGGCCGCCCGCACGCTGGCACCGCTGGCCGACGGTGCCGCTCTGGCGGCGGTTGTCGACGGCCTCGTCGGGCTCGGCCCGCTCGAGACGCTCCTGCGCGATCCCGAAGTCACCGATGTCTTCGTGAACCGACCCGACGAGGTGTGGGCAGAACGGGCCGGCGCCTTGACCAGGGCGGAGGTGACGTTCGAATCGGCCGACGCCTTGCTGGCCAGCGTTCAGCGAGTCATCGCCTCGCTGGGTCTCCGACTCGATACCGCATCCCCGATCATCGATGCCCGTCTCGCCGACGGCAGTCGCCTCCACGCTGCGATTCCTCCGGTCGCCGTCGACGGGCCGATCGTGGCGATTCGGCGCTTCACCGCGACCGTCCGAACACTCGGAGATCTGGTTGCCGCCGGGTCGATTTCAGCCGGCTGGGCGGCGGCGCTGGCGCAGGCGGTCGACAGCCGCCAGAACGTCCTCGTCAGCGGCGGCACCGGTGCCGGGAAAACGACCTTGCTCAACGTGCTTTCGCAGGAGATACCGATCGGCGAACGCACAGTTACGGTCGAGGACGCGGCCGAACTGCGGTTAGCCGGCCACGTGCTGCGGCTGGAGGCGCGGCCCCCGAATGCCGAAGGATTCGGCGCAATAGACCTCGAGACGCTGGTCCGGGCGGCTCTGCGCCTGCGGCCTGATCGGATCGTGGTCGGTGAGGTCCGCGGTCCCGAGGCCCTCGACTTGATCAACGCCATGAACACCGGCCATGCGGGCTCCATGTCGACCGTGCACGCGAACAGTCCCGCCGACGCGCTGTCCCGGCTCGAGATACTCGCGCTGTCAGGGGAGCGGCGAGTGAACCCGGAGGTGGTGCGCCGCCAGCTGTGGTCGGCGATCGACGTGATCGTCCATGTCGAGCGCCGTCACGGGCGCCGCCGGGTGGCGGCACTCGCTCGCGTCGGGCGCGACGAGTTGCAGGAGGTGTCGCCGTGATCGCTTTCGTGCTGGCAGGCGTCCTGTTTGCCGGGCCTCGCCACCGGTGGGAAGCCGCCGTCTTGATGGCAGCCCTGGTCGTCCCCGTCCCCTTGGTGCTTGCGCTCCTGGGCCTGATCGTCGCCGCCCGGGCCAAACCCCGCCTGTCGCCGGAGATCCGATTTCATCAGACCGTTGCGGCTCGACTGCGGGCGGGTGCCTCGTTGCGGATCGCGCTGGCGGATGCCGCCGAGGACGATCCAGCACTCGAGCTCCGGCAGGTGGCCCGCCGCTTGCGGGCGGGCCACCCGGTTGAGGAGCTCGGCCCACAGACCGCCCGTCGCTTGCCGGAGACCGGGCCGTTGGCGGCTGCAGCCATCGAGTTCAGTGCAATGAGCGGAGGTGGCGCCATCGGGGCATTCGAGGTGATGGCAGAAATCGCGGCGGAGGAGATGGAGGTCCGCCGTGAGGTTGCGGCCGGCGCCGCTCCGGCCTGGCTCGCAGTGTGGATCATCGGAGGCGCTCCGGTCCTGGTGATCGGGTTGCTGATCGTGACGGGGCGAGTGGGCCGTCTGCTCGATTCGGCCGGAGGGCAGGTGAGCGTGGCCGCCGGCCTGATGCTGGTGATGGCTGGTGTCGCAGCGGTAGGGGCGCTCGCCCGGCGGGCGCTGCAATGACGATTGCCGCTCTGATGCTCGCCGCCGCCATGCTGCTCGCCGGCAGTGACGCCAGACCGCGCGGCCGCCCCCGCCCGGCTCGGCTGGCTGACGCCTCTGCGCGTGTTCGCGATGGGCTGCGCCGTCGAGCCACGAGGCGGCCAGATCCGATGACGCCGGTCAATGTGGCCCATCTCACCGCGGTCGGGCTTGCCGCCGGGCTGACACTCGAGCGAACACTCGAGTTCTGCGCATCGCGCGGACCCGAACCGGCTCGGGCTGAGTTGGTGGCGATTCTGCGCCGAGCGGCGCAGCTAGGGCTGGCCGCCGCCGTGCTTGACCATGAGGGTGCGCTCGGGCCGTTTCTCACTGTGCTGGCCGGGGCCATCCGCGCCGGGGCTCCCCAAGAACCGCTCATCCGCGCCTACGCTCGCGAGGCTCGGGCTGCGATCGTGACAGACCGGATCACCCGCGCCCGCAAGCTTCCCGCGCAACTCGCGATTCCGCTGGCGCTTCTGTTGCTCCCGGGTTTCGTACTGATGGTCATGGGTCCCACTG
Source organism: Acidimicrobiia bacterium (assembly GCA_041576165.1). GTDB lineage: Bacteria > Actinomycetota > Acidimicrobiia > Spongiisociales > Spongiisociaceae > JBFGLM01. Next base: position 96,387 of record JBFGLM010000006.1, on the reverse strand, counting down.
TGCTGGCGATTGCGGAGCGAATGCTGCTCCCGCTCGGCGCGGGCTAGCGGTTCACAGTCTGACTTCCCACAACGAGCCGGCCTCCGGCCGGAGAGAGGAGAGTCGACATGCTGCGATCAGACCAGGGGCAAGGAACCGTCGAATACGTTCTCGTGATGCTGGCCGCCGCCGCGCTCGCGGTCGCGCTCATCACTTGGATCAGCGGGACCAACCTCATTCCCGCCTTCTTCGACACTGTTTTTCGCACGATCACCGGGTACGTGGCGTGACCGAGCGCGGCAGCGGGACCGTCGAGCTAGCGCTGTTGATCCCGACAGTGTTGCTGGTGATAGCGGCGCTGGCGGAGGTGGCGATGGTGGCCCGCACGCAGATCGAAGTGATCGGAGCGGCCCGCGAAGGAGCACGGGTGGCATCGACCACTCCCGACACCGACCGGGCCGTCCAGAGAGTGAGATCGGCGCTCGGGCCCCGCCTGGCTCAGACTGCTGTCATCACCGTCTCGCGTCCGGCCGTGGTCGGCGCCGAGGCCTCCGTGCAGGTGACGGTGGTCCATCGGGTAGCGGCCGCAGTGCTGGGGGGCACAACTGTGCGCGTGAGCGGCCGGGCGGTGATGCGCGTCGAAACATGAGATCAGACAGAGGTTCGCTCGTGCCGCTGGCGGTCGCCGCCACCGCGCTGGCGATGGTGCTGGCCGTCCTGGTCGGCGGTGTCGGGCAGGCATTCATCGCCCGCAATCGAGCGGCAAGCGCAGCCGATGCCGCGGCACTTGCCGCTGCCGCTGTGACCTTTCGTCCATTCGGATCGGTGGGCGACCCGGAGACGGAAGCCGGCCGATTCGCCACGCTGCACGGGGTCCAGTTGGTTTCGTGCGATTGCCGTGTCGATCGGTCGTACGCCCCGCGGCGCGTGACCGTGGTGGTGGCCGCCACTACCGAGATCGTCGGATTGGGACGCCGCACGTTCCGGGCTACCAGCAGCGCGGTGATGGAGCCGCTCGCGTTGCTGGGAGAGGGCTGAGCCGGTTGGCCCCCTCGGCTGGGTCAGGCCGACTGACGCTGCTGAGGCACGGAAGTCGGCGCCGGGACGGGCCGCACTGAGGAACTCACGGATGTCATCTCCGATCCACCCCCTCCGGCGGCGAGGGCGCTACGGAAAGTCGGGTGGATGCGGTCGACGACCACCGTCCCATAACGGGTGGCGGTGAACCGGATGGTCGTCTCGCGTCGCCAACCCGCCAGGACCATGTGTGCCCCGACCGCGACGACCAGTCCGGTGACAATCATCGCGGCCCGCGTACTGCCACCGGGCAGCGCCGTTCCGATCCCGGCCGCCGCGGTGCCGCCGGCAGCCGCTACCAGGAGCAACGCATGCTGGCGGCGACGCAATTCGATCAGCGCCTGACTCAGCGGGATCTTGGCGGCGACTCGGTGCGCAAAGAGCTGGCGCCATACGAAGTAGGGGATGATGCCGGCGACCACCAGCCAGCGTGTCATCGGGTGAGGTAGGCGAATGTCCATCGCCACGAGATGGCGAGTAGGCTCACCCGACTTTGCGCACACGGGGGGAAACGACCCGGCTACTAGTTCGTCTTCCGTTATTTCAACCCTGGCCATCACGGACTCCGGCAAAGGGAGGGCTCCGCCAGCCCCATGATGTTTGGGACCCTGACTCCCTGGCAGCTGACGGCTGAGCGGAACCGACCGGTATATGACAATCAACATGGTCCCGCGTTTCGTGGCTCCCGTCAAATGATTCTTTGCCCACATTCAAAACAGGATCGGCGTCGGCGCTCACTCATCTACGGGTGGGATCCGGGCGCAACAGCACCAACCACGACAACGCCCCGGACAGGGCGATCAGGGCGAGCGATGCCGCCCCCGCGTCGGCCAGGAAGCCCTCCTCCGCGGCCCCCCACACCTTGGTGGCGAGCGTCTGGAATCCGGGCGGCGCCAGCAGCAGTGTGGCCGGAAGCTCTTTGAGGACCGACAGCATGACGAGGCCGGCGCCGGCGGTAATGGCGGGTGTCATCAGTGGCAGGTGGATGGTTCGCAACCGGCGCCACGTGCCCGCGCCCAGGGTGCCGGCCGCCTCCGAGAGTGCGGGGGGCAGCGCCGCCGCCGCGCTCGTCATCGGCCGCAGCGCTTGGGCGCCGAAATGTATGACGTAGGCCACGATCAGCAGCGGGAACGTTTGGTAGAAGGCAAACACGAAGTCGGGAGACCGGACAACCCAGAACACGATGGAAAAGGCGATCACCAGTCCGGGTAGCGCGAAGGTAGCGGACGTGGTGACCGGCGCCAGATGTGCGACGCGGGTCCGGGGACGGGCGGCTACCAACGCAACCGGCAGGAGCACGGCGGCGGCGACCGCCGCGGCAACCAGGCCGGCCAGCGCCGAGTTCACGGCAGCTGCCCCGAGGTCGGAGAAGCTGGCCCCCAACGCACCCCAGCCCCCACCCGCGGCCAGCGAGCCCCGCAGCCACCACACGATGAACGCCACGACAGGAGCCAACAACCCCAGCCCGACTGCGGCGAGCGGCACGGCCCACAGCCAGGCAGAATCAACGGGGGAGGAGGAGCGGGGGCGTCCGTCCGAGCGGGTGTCGCTCTCGGCTGTCACGTGTCGTTCGCCGGCTGCGACCAGCAGAGCGACCACCGCAAGCACGAAACCCAGAGTGAGGGCCGTGGTCGGGGCCGCGAGACGGGCAGAAAAGATGGCACGGGTCAGCGTGTCGTAGCGCATGATCGACACGGCTCCAAAGTCGCTCAATGCGTACAAGAAGACCAGCAACATGCCGGCGGTGATCGACCCTCGGAGTTGCGGCCAGATGACGGTGCGGGCGATACGCGGTGCCCTGCTCCCCAGGAGCCGGGCCGCGTCCTCGAGCGCGGGGGGAAGGCTCTGTAATCGCGCCGCCACCGGTAGATACACGTACGGGTACGTGAACGCCACCAACGCCGCCCACGCTCCCCAAAAGCCCTCGAAACGGGGCAGAAAGGGAACAAGTCCCCCGGGCCCGAACGCGAAACGAATGGCCGTCGCACCTACAAATGAGGGAATCACCAGCGGCAACGGCACCAGCACCCGCCACCAGGCGTGGGCGGGTACCCGCAACCGCACCAGGATCCAGGCCAGTGAGGTCCCCAGGAGCCCGGCGCCGAGCGACGCACTGGTGGCGATCAGCAGCGACCGGAACAGCGGAGCCGCGGTCTGACTGCTCCAGACGATCGCCAGTGTCTCGGTACCGTTGGCGAGCGTTTCCCAGGCCAGGAACGCGATCGGCAATGCGAAGACGACCAGGACCGCACCGGTGAACACCGTCGCCGGGCGGCCGCGCCGACGCCGTATCGGTGTGGCGTCACGAGCTCTCGAAGCCGCTCGCATCGATCAGCTGCTTGGTGCGCTCGAGTCCGCCGCCAAGCTCCTCGAAGTCGGGCGTCAATCCGCCGATGTCCGAGAGCGGCGGGAGGCCTTCCCACGGTCGGGCGCCGGTGGCCAGCGGGTATTCGAACGTTTCGTTCGTGAAGTACGTCTGAGCGTCCGCCCCCAAAAGGAACTCGATCAGCGATTGGGCATCCTCCGAGTTGTCCGAAGCCGCCAGGATGCCGACGCCGGTGATGATGATGAGTGAGCCGATGTCATCACCGGGCAAGTAGTAGTTCTCGGATGGCAACGACGGGTCCTCGGCCACAGCACGGAAGTTGTAGTAGTGGTTGACGAGCCCCATCGGCACCTCGCCACGCGCAACCGCATCCACGATCGCCGAGTTGCTTGCATAGGTCGGAGACCGATTGTCGGACATGCCGCGCAACCACTCAGCCGCCGCGTCATCGCCATGGGTCATACGCATGGCTGTGACGAAATCCTGGAAGGACCCGTTGGCGGGCGCCAGCGCCACCTTCCCCGCGTATTGGGGCTCGGTCAGCTCGAACACCGATCCGGGCAGCTCATCGGGATTCACGAGATCACGATTCATGACGATGACCCGGGCCCGGCCCGATAGCCCGACCCATAGGCCCTCGGCGCTGCGAAATCCTGGTGCGACCAGATCGAGCAGGCGGCTGTCTAGTTGCTGCAACAGATCCTGTCCCGCCAGAAAGGCGATCGCGCCGGGGCTCTGCGAAATAAAGATGTCGGCGGGAGTGCGATCCCCCTCCTCGGAAATCAGCAGCGCCAGATTCGATGACGAGTCGTATTTCACCTCGACCGGGACGCCGGTGCGGTCGCTGAACTGCTCGATGAGCGGTCCGATGAGCTCCTCGCTCCGTCCCGAGTACACCGTGAGCTTGTCATCACCACCGGTGCCGCATGCGGTCCCAACGAGCGCCAGGGCACAGATCGCCGCCAGGATGTGCTTCATCGTGAATTCCTCGTCTTGGGGGTGATGGCACGACCGCGAGATTAGGAAGCAGCCATGCGGTCTCGCAAGGTGTTCCAGTCAGGATATGTCAGGTCGCCCTAACAAACGACGCCATGCCGGTCATACTCCGGCCTGTGCCACCGGCTGGTCCTCGAACACATGCACTACGCCGCCCAGATGACGGACATCCACCGTGTCTCCGAGACGGTGGCGAGGGGCCGAGAGCATGCGCACGATCACCTGCTCGCCTGCCACGTCGACCATGTAGGCGGTGTCGTGTCCGTAGAACTCGACTCCGGTGATGATGCCCCGGCTGCCGGAGATGATTTCCAGCTGCTCGGGCCGCACCATCACCGCAACCGAGGTGCCGGACACTGCGTTGGTTGGAAGCATGCCGATGGCGGTGTCGATCAGTTCACCGTCCCGGATGCCGGGCAGGATGTTGGCGTCGCCGACGAACCGTGCGATCCATGCCGACGCCGGATGGTGGTAGATCTCGGCGGGGACGCCGACCTGTTCGATCGAGCCATCGCGCATGACCGCGACCTCGTCGCCGATGACAAACGCCTCTTCTTGATCATGGGTCACGAAGATTGCGGTGATCTCCAGTGACCGCAGCAGCGCCGCGACATCGGAGCGCACGCGCACCCGCAGTTCGTCGTCGAGGTTGGCGAATGGCTCGTCCAGCAGCAATACGTCGGGCTCAGGAGCCAGCGCCCGGGCCAGAGCCACTCGCTGTGCTTGGCCACCCGACAGACTGTCCGGATAGCGGTGCTCGAATCCGGTCAGGTCGACCATGGCGAGCTTGGCGCGGATTCTGGCGTCGCGGTCTGGTGCCTGCGGGATGCCATAGCCGACGTTCTCGGCCACAGTCATATGCGGGAACAGCGCCCCGCCCTGGAAGACCATGCCCACCCGGCGGCGGTCGGGTGCGACCACTCCGGCGGGACCGGTCAGCACCGTCCCCCCGATGATCACCTTCCCGGCGTCGGGGACGTCGAGCCCGGCGATGATGCGCAGGAGCGTCGTCTTGCCACACCCCGACGGGCCCACAATGGCCAGCGTACGGCCACGATCCACGTCGAAAGACGCGCCACTCAGGGCGGTGAATCCGCCAAATGTCTTGACCAGACCTCCGACTCGCACGTGCGGCGCTGATTCCGCTGACGCGGCTGTCTCGCCGTCCGGACGGGTGATGTTCAGCATCCCTAACAGCTTACCTTTGGCTGCCCCTACAAAAGAATCTGCCCGTCGCTGGGCGAACAACCGCCGGGCACCTTCCAGGACCGGTGGGCTACGATCCTCCCATGGCCGACACCACCTATTCGGTGCGATACCGCGAATACGTCGAAGCTATCTGGGAGATCGAGGAGGAAGGCATCCCGGTCATCCAGGCCCGCATCGCGGACTGGCTGGGCGTCAGCCGGGCGAGCGTTTCAGAAATGGTCCACCGGATGGCCGGCGAAGGCCTCGTCACGGTGGACGGGCATATCAATCTCACTGAAGAAGGACGTCACCTAGCGGCCGTCGTGGTCCGGCGCCACCGGCTGGCCGAGCGCTTCCTCTCTGAGGTGTTGAAGCTGCCGTGGTCGAAAGTGCATGCCGAGGCCGAGGTGTGGGAGACGACGATATCCGACGATGTCGAGGCGGCGATGTGGGCGGTGATGGAAGACCCGAAGACCTGTCCGCACGGCAACCCCATCCCGGGGGCCGGCTACAAACCACCCAAGATGAAGCCGATGTCGGATATGGAGCGGGGTGAGGACCTCGAGCTCGAACGCATCTCCGAGGAGCTCGAACTGGACGCCGAAATGATGCAATACCTTGACGAGTCGGGTTTGCGACCCGGCGCTTGCGTGGAGCTGGTCCAGAAGGACCCGCACGGCGCTTTGACGGTGAAGGTCAACGGGCAGCCGGTGGGTGTCGGGGCATACGCAGCCGACCGGCTGTTCGTGGCGATTGCATGAACACAACGGGCTCGTTCGGGGATCCCGAGGCCGCCGCCCATTCCACCCCGTCCGCGGAGTCCGACGATCCCTCCGGATCAGGTCCGTCCCCGCCCCCGGATTTCCGCAATGACCCGCTCGACGTGGCCGCGTTGCCGCAGCTCGACGAGGACCACTACCAGGCGCTGCATCCGGCCTATCGCACGGTGCGGGTGCTGACCACGGTGTCGGGCTGGTTGGGCGTCACGGTTGTCACCATCCTCGCCGCCCAGCTGGCGCCCGCCCCGGCCTGGGTGGAGACGCTGGCGATCATCACGGCCTTGGTGCTGACCGTGGGTGCGACGGTGCTCGTTTGGGTTGAGTATGCCTACCGCGGCTGGACGCTTCGCGAGCATGACGTCTCATTTCGGCGGGGTTTCCTCAGTCGGTCGGTGACCACCGTGCCCTTCTCCCGAGTCCAGCATGTTTCAGTATCGGCCGGCGCCATCGAGCGGGCGTTCCGGCTGGCGTCGCTGGAGATCTTCACAGCCGGCAGTGGATCAGCCGATTTGGTCGTGCCGGGACTTTCCCCCGCCACTGCGGAGCGGACCAGGGAAATGGTTCTCAGCCGGACGCGCCTCGATGGATGACCAACATCAGGTCTCCCAACCGTTCGCCGAACCCAGTCGTGAGAGCATCTGGTCGCTGATATTCATCGCCGGCCGGTTGCTGCGCCGGGTCGGCCTTGCCAACCTGGCCATAGCCGCCGTGGCGGTCCTGTCCGGTCGCACTCCCGTGCTGTTGCTGGCGGTGGCGGTGGTCGGCGCGCTGGTGCTGGCGATCTTGTCTGCGGCAACCTGGTGGCGTAGGACGTTCCACATCGAGGGGGGCGACCTGGTGGTGACGAGCGGCCTCGTCGCGATCGAGCGGATCACGATCCCCTTGTCACGCATCCAGAGCGTCCACATCGAACAACAATTCCTCCACCGCCCGATCGGCCTGGTGCGGGCCCGGATTGAAACTGCCGGATCCGCCGGATCCGAGTTCCAGTTCGAAGCGATCGACCGCCCGACGGCGATCGCACTTCGCCACGCCGTCACCCAGGCCGGCGGCGCCGGCGAGGGAGCCGTCCCCGAACGGCCCGTGCCCGACACCGTCGACGCACCCGAACCGGCCCAGGTGCTGCTGCGCCGCCGCGTACGCGACCTGGTATACGTCGCCCTGACCCGCAACCCGCTGGCCGACCTGGCGCTGGTTGCGCCCCTGGTCGTGCTGATCCAGGAGCTCGGGGATGCGCTCGGCGTGACCGAGCGCGAACTGCTCCAACTCCGAGATACGGTCGACCTGCCGTTGGTCGCGCTGATCGGTCTCGCTGTGGTTGCATACTTGGTGGTGTTCGGGGGGCTGTGGTTCGGGTCGACGTTGTTGCGATACCACGACCTCACGCTGGTCGTCGAGGGCGACCGCCTGCGGAGCACCTCCGGCCTCCTCAGCCGCTCAGAGCGATCCGCCGCGTTCGATCGGATCCAATTGATTCGGGAGCGCCAGAATCCGCTCCAGCGGCGTGCCGCCATCAGCCACGTGACGTTGCCGACCGCCTCGAGTCTCGGGAGCCGGAACGATTCCATTGTGTTGCCCGGCACCAAACCGGAAGAACTCGTAGGGCTTAGATCGCTGCTGTTGCCTCCCGTCGGGGGTGTCGCCCGCCCCATCTCAGTTCTGGCTGTGCAGCGCTGGATCACCTGGATCGGCATAGTGCCGGCTGTAGCCGCCGGCCTGATCGCGTGGGTATTGGTCGGTTGGCGGGCGGCCGCGGTTGTGCTGTGGCCGCTGACGGTGGCGCTGATCGCTCCGGTTGCACGCCGGCGGTGGCGGTGGACGCTCTCCGCCGACACGCTCGAGGTGGTGCATGGGCCCGTCGTCCGCACCCGTCAGTCGCTGGCACTGCACAAGACCCAGGCGGTGTCGCTGGTGCAAACCATCTTCCACCGCCGCCATGGTCTCGCCACGGTTGTGATCCACACCGCCGTCGGCGACGTGCAGCTGCCCCACCTCGAACTGGATCGCGCGCGGGCGGTGCGTGATCGGATCCTGTACCGAACGGAGACAGAGCTGATGCCGTGGAGGTGAGCCCGCGGCCAGCTCAGCCCCGCCCGGGGCAAACGGCTCAGCGCAGCGCCGCCCGCAGAAACCGGATGGCGCCGCCTTTCGAGAGCGGGTCGTTGAAATTGCCGCACTTGGGGGATTGCACACAGGACGGGCAACCGGCCGCACATGGGCACGCCTCCAGCGCAGCCAGCGTTGCCGAGAGCAGATCCTCGCCCCGAGGATACGCCACGGTGGCGATTCCGGCCCCGCCCGGGTATCCGTCGTAGATGAAGATTGTGTTCGGACCCATCTGGGGGTGGTATGGCGTCGAGAGACCCCCGATGTCCCACCGATCACAGATTGCGAACAGCGGCATCATGGCGATCGCAGTGTGCTCCGCGGCGTGCAGGGTGCCGGGGAGCTCTGCCGCCTCTACCCCGGCTGCGCGCACGAGTTGGTCAGCGCAGGTGAACCAGAACGCCTCGGTGTCGAAGGTGGTGGAGGGCAGGTCGAGGTATTCCATCCCCATGCTCTCCCCGGATCCCAGCCTCTTCCGCTGAAATCCGATGATCGCTGACTCCACCCGCACGCGGCCCAGCCAGTGGGTCAGTGCCCCCAGCGGACCCTTGGCTTCGACGTCGAGCACGTCCATCGCCTTTTCTTCCTTCGGCTGGGTGTAGTAGTCGAGCGACGCTTTCCGCACCCTGATCTCGTGCCGTTGGAGATCAAGCTGCTCCACGACGTAGGTGTCGCCTTGGTGGAGGTAGACCGCCCCCTCGTGCGCATCCCGAAACGCCCTTTCTTGTTCGACCGTCCCGAGTAGTTCTCCGACGGTGTCGTGGATGACATAGGTGGGGCCGCCGGAGGATCGAAGGTTGATATCGGGTGCCGGGTTTGTGCGCCGGGCCCAGTGCAGGCGGCCGTCCCGCAGACGCAGGTGCTCGGCCTGCACGAGCCGATTGGCGGCTTCTTCGAAACCGTCCCCGAGCAACTCACGATCCGACATGTCCAGTGGCAATTCGTACGCCGCGCACGCAGTGTGCGCTTCGGCCACCAACGGGTTGGCCGGGTTGACCACTGCGGCCTCGGGGGGACGGCTGAACAGCTCCTCTGGGTAGGTCATGTAGTACTGGTCGAGGGCGTCGTGGCCGCCCACCAGCACCACTAGCGCTTCGTCTTTGGTGCGGCCCGCTCGTCCGGCCTGCTGGCGGAAGGACGCGAGGGTGCCGGGGAAGGCGTTGATGATGGCAGCGTCGAGGCTGCCGACATCTATGCCCAGCTCGAGGGCGTTGGTGGCCGTGACTCCGAGCAACTCGCCTCCGAAGAGCCGGGCTTCGGTGGCGCGCCGATCCTCCGCCCGGTACCCGGCCCGGTAAGGGGCGATCCGGTCGGCGAGCTCGGGCGGCAGCCGGTCTTTGGCCCACCGATAGACCAGCTCGGTGGCCTTGCGGCTGCGCGAAAAGACAATCGTGTGCAGACGGCTACCGACCATACGGACGAACAGATCCGTGGTTTCTGCCATCGAAGAGCGCCGAATCCCCAGATCGGCGTCTTCGAGGGGTGGGTTCCACATCGCAATGAGCTTGTCGCCCACCGGCGAGTCGTCACCTGCCACGACGCCGACCTCCAGCGCGCTGAGGCGACGGGCCAGATCGGCTGGGTTGCCGATCGTGGCGCTGGCGAACACGAATGTCGGTTCGGACCCATAGTGGCGGGCAATCCGCCGCAAGCGTCGGAGGATCAGCGCCGTATGGCTGCCGAACATGCCGCGCAGAACATGCATCTCATCTACGACCACGAAGCGCAGGCGCAGGAAGAACTCGGCCCACTTCCCGTGGTTGGGGAGAATTCCGTAATGGAGCATGTCGGGGTTGGTGAAGATCACGTTGGCCGACCGGCGGACGCTGCTGCGCTCCTCGACGGGCGTGTCGCCGTCGTAGGTGGCCAGGCTGAGGCCGGGGATCCGCAGCCGACCGAACGAGCGCAATTGATCCTGGGCCAGCGCCTTGGTCGGGAACAGCAACAGTGCGCTCGACCTGGGTTGTTCGAGGATCTGTTCGGCGATGGGAATCTGGTAACACAGCGTCTTCCCCGAAGCAGTCCCGGAGACGAGCACCGTGTGGTCACCGGCCCGGATCCTGTCCACCGCGTCGACCTGGTGGCGGTAGAGGCGGGTGATTCCCTGGTCGGCCAGCCGGGACCGCAACGCACCGGGCAAAGGATCCGACAAGTCCGCGAACGCGGCGTCGTGGCCGCGAACGACCCGGCGGTGAACCAGGTCCCCGGCGAGATCAGGATCGTCTGCCCAGGAGGAAAGCAGACCCTCGAGGTCGCGTTCGTCGGTGGGGCCATTGTCCACGATGTCATGTTGCCAGAGACCGGCCACCACCGGCGCACCGCCGATCACGGCACCTGCACACCGAGTCGGGAAGTAGCAGACTGGTGTCGACCGTCTTGGAGGTACGCCCGTGATCCACACCAGCCCGTTCCCGGACGTGGCGATCCCGACTGAGCCCCTGTTCGAGTATGTGTTCGCAGCAGCCGGCCGCCTCGCCGACAAGCCGGCGCTGATCGACGGGCCCTCGGGCCGGACATATACCTATGGCCAGCTGGAGGCTGCCGTGCGCAGCCTGGCCGGGGGCCTGGTCTCGCATGGGTTTCAGAAGGGCCAGGTGCTGGCGCTGATGGCGCCGAACGTGCCCGAATACGCGGTGGTGTTTCACGCGGCAGCGCTGGCCGGTGGGGTCGTGACAACGATCAATCCGACGTACACCGCTCGCGAGGTCCACCATCAGCTGGAGGACGCAGGCGCCTCGATCATGGTGACCGTGCCGATGTTCTTCGAGACAGCGCGGGCTGCGGCCGCCGATACCGGTGTCCGGGAGATCTATGTCCTAGGCGAGGCCGAGGTCGCTCCGTCCCTGGACACGCTCTTCGGTGAACCGCTGGACGCCCAGGTGCCGGTCGCTCCCGAAGACCTGGTCGTGCTGCCCTACTCGTCGGGGACGACCGGGCTGTCGAAAGGCGTCATGCTCACCCACCGCAACCTGGTGGCCAACCTCGAACAAACGATGCCGGTCGTGACTATCGAAGAAGGCGAAGTAGCGATAGCCGTCCTGCCGTTCTTCCACATCTACGGGATGCAGGTTCTCATGAACCTCGGTTTGCGGGTGGGGACGACCGTCGTGACCATGCCTCGGTTCGATCTCGAGGAGTTCCTCCGGATCCACGAGGAATACCGGGTCACCCGGTCGTTTGTCGTTCCGCCCATCGTGGTGGCTTTGGCGAAGCATCCCATCGTCGACAAATACGACCTGAGTGCCCTGCGCCAGGTGTTTTCCGGTGCAGCCCCGCTGTCGGCGGAACTGGCCGCTGAGGTCAACCAGCGGCTCGGCTGCGCGGTGGTCCAGGGCTACGGCATGACGGAGCTGTCTCCGGTGTCTCACAGCACGCCGGAAGGCGAGTACAAACCGGGCTCGGTTGGTGTCACGATCGCCAACACCGAAACCATGATCGTGGACCCGGCGTCGGGCGAGCCGGTGGGGATTGAGCAGGACGGCGAGGTGTGGGTGAGGGGTCCACAGGTAATGGCGGGCTACCTGAACAACCCCGATGCCACTGCGGCGACGATCGACGACGACGGGTGGTTGCACACCGGCGACATTGGACATTTCGACGATGACGGGCACCTCTACATCGTCGACCGCCTGAAAGAACTGATCAAATACAAGGGCTTTCAGGTGCCGCCGGCCGAGTTGGAGGCGCTGCTGTTGACCCATCCGGCCGTCGCCGACGCAGCGGTGGTCGGGCTCCCCGACGAGGAGGCCGGGGAGATACCCGCCGCGTACGTCGTGCTCAAACCCGGCCTCGAAGCGTCGGGCCATGAGCTGATGGAGTTCGTCGGCGGCCAGGTGGCTCACTACAAGGCGATTCGGAGGGTCACCTTTCTAGAGGAGATTCCGAAATCGGCGTCCGGAAAGATTCTCCGCCGCGTGCTGCGCGACCAGGTGGCACGGGGCTGACGCCTTCCCGGGCCCGTCGCCGGGAACGCGGTGCGGGAGCTGACGCCACCGGCGGCGGGGTGCGCCGGGCACTAGTCAGCGCGGGTGACGAATTAACCGTCCTCCAGCTTGGGCGAGAACCGGACGAAAACAAGGTTCGGTGAATCGCAGGGAGGTCACAATGAAACGCCGCTCCGAAGGCTGGAGTCTGAGAAAGTGGATCGCGAGCGCCGTCGTTGCGGCCACGCTCGTGGTCGGTGTATCCGGCCCGGTCTACACGATCCCCGACCAGGATGATGCGCCGGCTGCTCCGACGGTCTATGAGTTCGGGGGCGGCATCCCCGGCGGAGTGCAGCTGCTCGGCGGGTCGTGGAGCTGATGCGGGCCGCAGCAGGACTCGGTTGGGACTGAGTACCCACCGAGAGTCTTCAACAACACGTCTTCAGGCGCCGGGTCCGGCGCCTGACTCGCGAGGAATGGGCGAACCTTAGGCTGCAAGGTCCCCTGAGGGGGCGCTACAGCCGACCGTTGGACCGAGTGGCCGGGTGTGATTCGAACTCTCGGCCACAGGGTGCCCTCAAGGGCCGCTCCAGCCTTAGGCTGGCGGCGTGGGGATCGATGCAGTCCTCTTCGACGCCGACGACACTCTGTGGGATTTCCAGCTGGCCGCCCGAAGCGTGACGCGGTCCGTGCTGGACCTGGCTGCGGGCGTGCATCCCCTCATCGGTCAAATCGACGAACGCCACGTGATCGAGATTCGGCGCCGGCTCGGACTGGAGTACGGCCAGTCCGATGTGGTCGGTCTGCGGCGACGGACTTTCGAGCTGGCGCTCTGCGAGGTGGGCGTTGTCGATCCGGCACTGGTCGACCAGCTCACCGAGGCTTTCTTGGATGGCCTGAGCCGGGACCTGCCGCTGTTCCCCGATACCGTTCCGACTTTGGAACAGCTCGCCGGGCAGTACCGGCTGGGTCTTGTCTCAAACGGTACCAAAGGCCCCGAGGCGGGCGGCCTCGGGCGCTTTTTCGATGCGACGGTGCTTGGCCCGATCGAGGGTGTGCCCAAACCGGACCCGGAGCTGTTCCTGCTCGCGCTGACCCGCATGGGAGATGTCGATCCGAGCCGGGCGATCATGGTTGGGGACCACGACGACTACGACGTGGCCGGGGCCCACGCCGCCGGAATCCGTGCGATCCTCCTCGATAGGAGGAACTCGGGTTCATCGACCGCCGTCGCTGTCATTCACCAACTGGCCGAGCTTCCTCCCACCCTCGCCCGGCTGGCGTAGGGCGTGCGCGGTAAAGCTGGGGAACGGTCCCTGGCCTTCGCGTTTCGTTCCAGATCGCACCAACATGCGGTATCGCGCTGGTCTGGGTAGCCGGCTGTTGTCGACATTGTCCAAGGTTATGGCCGATCCGCGCACGCCCTCAGCAGCTACGGACCGGGTCGGGACTACGCTCCGCCGCCATGACCGCGGACACCGTGCCTGTGCGTTCTCGACGGGGCTTTTTCAGGGACCTGGCGGACCGCACGGATGCCGAGTCCGACCAGTACCGGGCGTCGGTCCCGCCGGCCGAGGCGAACCGGCGGGTCGCCATAATTCTCGTCACTGCGGCGGTCGCACTCACCGCCCTCAACTTCGGGGCGACCAGCCGGCCGTTCTGGTTCATAGGCATGGTCGACGCGTTGGGGTTGGACGGGCTGGCGGCCGCCAGCCGACGCGCCTTCTTCGAGTCGGCCAATCGGGAGCTCAACGGGCTTGCGTTTTGGGGCATCGTCCAGGTGTTGAGTTATGTGGCGATCCCCTGGCTGGTCATTCGCTTCGTTCTCAGGGAGCAAATCAGTGCGTTCGGCACCACCGTTCGGGGGATCCTCCCCCAGGCCCGCACATATCTGGTGTTGTTTGCGGTCTCGCTCCCCTTCATCGTGGTGGCGTCCACCACGGCGGCGTTCCAGGCGAAATATCCCTTCTATGACCTGGCCCCGGGCGAAGACCTCTGGCCCAACATGTGGATCTGGTGGGTGGTCTATGCCGCTCAGTTCGTGGCGTTGGAGTTCTTCTTTCGCGGCTTTCTGGTGCACGGGCTGAAAGGACGCCTGGGGTTCATGGCGGTGTTCGTGATGATCGTTCCCTACAACATGCTCCACTACACCAAGCCGGTGGCCGAGGCACTGGCGGCGATCGTTGGCGGATACGTGCTGGGGTCCCTCTCCCTCAAGACCAGATCGATCTGGTGGGGGGCGGCGCTGCACTGCGCGGTGGCGGCGACCATGGACGGCCTGGCGCTGTTCCACAAGGGATTCATCCTCTGATGCGGCGGGTGGTCGAGGCCCTCGCGGTGGGTGCCGGTGGTGGGGTCGCTGGTTGGGCCACCGGATCGCTGGTGGGGTTGCCCGCGTTGGGGTTCTTGCTCGGCTCGCTCAACGGGGTGGTGTCCGGGTTCGCGGGGATCTACGACTGGCGAAGCAGGCGGGGCTGGACGGCCGCGATCCTCGACTCCACATGGGGACTCGTCGGGACGGCGCTGGGTTTGGCCCTCCATGCCGTCAATGTTGTGTGGCCGGGATCTGGCTATGTCGAGTCGCTCAGCCGGCGACGGTGCCGCCACGTCTACGCCGCCGGCGCGTCGCTGCGGGGCGGGTTCGCGCTGTCGATGGGCAACGTCATCTCCAACGCGGGCGGCAAGGTGGGGCTGAAAGGGGAGTCGGAGCGAGCGCGCAGACGCCGCCGGTTCGTCACGGCCCACGAGGAGCTGCACATCTGGCAAAACCGCTGGTTCGGTCCTCTGTTTCACATCACATACGGCGGATGGCTGGTGATGGGCGGCATCGTCGGTCTCATGCTGTGGCCCGTGGTGAGAGGTCGCCTGTTCAACGCCATCGAAACGGTCGCCTACTACGACAACCCCTTTGAGTACTGGGCGTATCGCAACGACGGCTACTGGCCGCCGCGGGGTATTCATCCCAAGCTGGGCTGGAAACGCCGCATCGGCTAGCGCCGGCGGCCGGGATCGGAGACGACAGCGGGCGGGTACGATGGCCGTACACTGGTGCCGGTGACCGACACCGTCGCCAGGCCCCACACCCGTCAACGCCTTCTGGTCACGCTGTTTGTCGCGGCCGGGATAAATCGCACCGCGTTCATCGCGGCCGTGACGGTAGCGCCGCTGGCTGCGGCGGAAATGCTGGGAGCCGCTCGCTGGAGCGGGATACCCGCCGCGCTGGCGACTTTCGGTCTTGCGGCAGGCGTCGCGCCCCTGGCCGCGTTCATGGCACGCCGTGGCCGGCGCCCCGGTTTCGGATTGTCGTTGAGCGTTGCGTCCGCTGGGATGCTGACCGGAGCCGTGGCAGTGCGGGTCGGGGTCTTTCCGCTGTTGCTGGCCGGCTTCTTTCTCTTCGGTCTCGGCGCGTCGGGCGATCGGCTGAGCCGATATGCCGCCGCCGACGTGGCCCCGGCCCACATGCGAGCATCGGCCATCTCTGCGATCGTCTGGGCGGGAACGGTGGGCTCGGTTGCGGGGCCGCTGCTGCTGGCGCCTGCCGAGCGGTTGGCCAAGACGCTGGCCTTCCCAGCGTTGGCAGGCGGTCTGCTGGTGGCGGCGATTCTGGTGGGAGGCGCAGCGCTGATACTCGGTCTCCTGCTGCGACCCGATCCGCTGACGTTCACCGAAGATCCCGATCCCACCGGACCGACCCAGTCGCACCGCATGCCGCTCGGCCCGACCGTGCGGACTCCGGTCGTTCGCTACGCCCTAGCTGCGCTGAGCGTCGGGCAATTCGTGATGGTGCTGATCATGGCGATGACCCCGATCCACATCCGGGACGCGGGAGAGAACCTGACGCTGGTCGGTCTGGTCATCGGGGCGCATACCTTCGGCATGTTCTTCTTCTCCCCCGTGACGGGCTGGCTGTCGGACCGGTACGGCAAGGTACCGATCATCGTGACGGGCCAGATTCTGCTTGTGGTGGCGGCGCTGCTGGCGGCCCCGGCAGGCGGTGGGGACCGAGCGCTCCTGATGGGTTCGCTGTTCCTGCTGGGGGTCGGGTGGAACTTCGGTTTCGTTGCGGCCAGCGCACTGGTGACCGACGCCGCGACCGGGAGTACCCGAGTACGGCTGCAGGGAGTTGCCGACGCCGTGACGTGGATCTCGGGAGCGGTGGCGGCCGTGGCCTCGGGCGTCATCCTCGACTGGCAGAGCTTCTCCGTCCTGGCGCTGGCCGGCGCAGCCGCTGCGGTCGCGGTGATGAGCCTGCGGCTGCGCTATCGCCGGGTGCTGGCTCCATCGGCTGCGGTGTCAGAGGGGATATCTCCGCCGATCCAGTAGCTTCAGCTGGTGCTGAACTTCACAGTTACGGCAGACGAGGAAGCCCTCGAGCTGGCCCGCCGGCGCGGCGGAACCGTCGCATTGGATTTCATCCCACCCATCTCGTGAGGTGGCAAAGCCGAGGTGTCGGTCGACACCCACCTGAAGGGAAAGAACATCCGGCCCTACAAGCGGGTCCTGATCGACGACGTACGGTTTCTCGTCGCTCCGAGCTTGATGAGCTGGGCGTCGTCGGCGCATGTCGTGACAAAGAATCGTGTCCTGTGGCGGGCGCTCAGAGTCGAGGTGAATCACAAGCACCAGCCCTCCTGACGTCACTAGGACCGGGCCGGGTCCGGCCTATCCAACCTGGCTGCACCCCCCGGGCGGATTCCGACGCCGGGACGGCGGTAACGGGCTAGAGCTCGTATGACTCGGGCCAGGGATCGGGCGTGCAGGAGCCGACCGACTTCGTTTGTTGCATCATCACGGGGCTCGGTTGACCGGCTCCCGGACAACTCCGGTGACCAAATCCGAGCGCGTGTCCCACCTCGTGACCGATCAGGTAGATCCGGTACTGATCGACCTCGGCGTAGGCGGCGGCGCCCGCCTCCCATCGCCACGAGTTCAGCACCGCCTGGCGACCACTCCAGCAGCTATAGATCCCGCCGGTTCGGATCGGATGGCACAGCTGGTCGGTGGTGGACGGGAACGCCAGCGTCACGATGAAGTCGGCTGCGGCCGGATCGACTCGTTCGAACGATCGGGCACCGCTGCTGCCCCAGCCGCGAGCTTCGTCGGCCAGCACCATTGCCACCGAGGCCGCTACGCAGTTCGGATCGATACCCAGCCCCACTTCGACCTGCACCGCGTAGCGCCAGATGGTTCCACCGCCGGGCGACGGAGGATGCCCGCCGGCGGCAGTCGTAAACGTGCCGGTCGGCGAAGCCGGGTCGGCAGTACGACACAGCTGGGGGGCTCGCGGCGGAGGCACGATCAACTCGAGGCGCATCGCCCGTACCAGCAACGACGCCATCTGATCGCGCCGAACGCGCTCGAGCGGGCAGTACCGGCCATCGTCGCACCCGGTCGTTATGCCGGCGGCGGCGATTGCGTTGATGGATGCTTCATGCACCGAACCCGTGTCGTCGCTGAAGGCGTCGATATCAGTCGCCGGGATGGCGAAGGCTCGAGCGAGGAAAGATGCCATTTGCCCCCGGCTCATCGTTTCATCCGGGCAGAACATGCCCGGATTGCACCCTTGGGTGACGGAAGCGGCGGAGATGCTGTTGATCTCTGTTTCGAAGAGGTGGTCGTTGTCGTCGGCAAACCAATCGTTGGAGCTGGGGGGTAGAGCCAGGGCCCGCGCCAGGAAGGCGGCCATCTCGGACCGAGTCAAGAGCCGGGCCGGGCAGAATCGCTCCGGTCCGCACCCTGAGGAGATACCGGCAGCCGTCAGGGCCTCGATCGCTCCTTCGTGCACGCTCCCGTCGTCGTCCGCAAAGGTCCCGCCTGGCGGGAGATCTCCCAGCGCGCCCGACGGGACGGCAACGGCCGTTGCCGCGATCAGCACGATGATCGAGGTGGCGAATCTCCCCAGCACCGGCGGCAGTATCGCGAGTCTCGGGAGATAGATCATCCAGCCGGGGACGCTGCGTCGTATACAGAGGCAGCCGGCGAGCGGACGGGCAACCGGCCGCTCGTGGGGGATGCCGCCAACACCATGGGGCCGCACACATATGCGGCCCCTCGTTGGGTATCAGTACGTTCCGTCCACCACCCCGTCCGCCACGTCATCGAACAACTCGAACGCTTCATCCCCGAGGAAAACGACGCTGGCGCCGCCCGAGGTGGATCCCGCCCGGCCCGGGGCGACCACGTTGCTCACCTTCTCCGGGTCTAGTTCGAAACTCGATGCCGCGATCGCCAGCAGGTCGGACGCGTCGAGATCGGTGATCACGAACCGAGTGAGTATCTCCAGCAGCTGCGGCAGCTGCGCGACACCCCGCTCCTGCACCTCGGGAAGCATTGCCAGCATCACCAGGCCGTGGTTGAGCTGGCGCCCAAAGTCCCCCCGGGGTGTGTCGGTGCGGTTTCGCGAAAACGCCAGCGCATCAGCGCCGTCGAACTGCTGGACCCCTGCGTTGAAGTAGGCGTTGGATTTGGGGTCCGCCATGCCATACGGAACGGTGATGGAGAACCCGCCGAACGCATCGATCAGACCCTCGAAGCCCTGGAACCCGGTCACCAGGTAACCCTCCAGCTCCAGTCCCGTGAGCAGGCGCACTGTCTCGAGCACCACCTCCGGACCGCGGGATGCCATCGTGTTGGTGAGCTTCGCCTGGCGACCATACGAGGCCTCCACCCACGAATCGCGGGGTATCCCCACCACGGAGCCCTCGCCGGTGGCAGGTACGGACGCAACCACGTGCACCGAATCCGCTCGAAATCCGGTCACCTTCTGGCCGGGCCGCGCGTCGGAGCCGAGCACCAACACCAGTCGCGGCGCGTTGCCGTACCACGCCGGCTCGTCCAGGCTGGCGAGCTTGGCGCCGGCGACCTCCCAGCCCGTCGCCGATCCCGAGTCCACGCCGGGCGCGCCGGCGAGCAACACCACGTCGTGGCCTGACGTGAAGACGGCGATATCTGTGTCGAGGATCCTGCCCGTGGTCACGGAGCCCGCGATCGTGACCGGCCCCGGCTGCGGGGCCCTCTCCTTGAACTGGGAGAGGAGGCCGGCGGGCACGCCTTCGGCATCCTGCTCCGGATTGAGCGCCGCGGTGTACACCGCAGCGATTGCCGCGGCCATGGCACCGTCGGCCCCTTCAATAGCGGTCGTCACCGTCACGGCGGTCGGCAACGAAGTTGTCGGTGCGACCGTGGTCGACGGCGCCGGCGCTGAGCTCGCAGTTGCCCCTGGTGCTGGTTCGGATGTTGTGTTAGTCGACCCGCCGCCATCCGACCGGCTACACCCGGCCAACGCCAATCCGGCGGCGAGGAGCAGGGCCACGGTGCGGTGCATCGGGGGCACTTTACGGACGAGACCGCTATGCGCCCATTTGAGGATCGGGTGTGCCGCTCGAGGACTGATCTGGGTGCCGACCGGATTCGGGTTAGCCCAGGGTTCCACTCCTATACTCCGGCCGGTTTTGCATTGAGCTAGAGGGAGAGAGGCTCCTCGATGTCATCTGATGTGCTGTTGGTCATCGCGCTCGTCGCCGGGGTGGCGGCGGTCGCGCTGGCGTGGTTTTACGCCAGGGCGGTGCTGGCGGCCGACCAGGGCAACGATCGCATGCAAGAGCTGTCGGCTGCGATACGCCTGGGCGCGGACGCATTCATGCGGCGCGAGTACACGTGGGTGGCGGGCTTCGTGGTCGTGATGGCCGTGATCATCGCGGTGGTTCTCGATTGGGGATTTCCGTGGGGGAGCATTGCGTACATCTTCGGGGCCTTCCTGTCCGGGCTGGCCGGATTCATCGGAATGCGAATCGCTACCGCCGCCAACGCCCGCACCGCCGAAGCCGCCCACGCCGGCGGAGTGGCGCAGGCGCTTCCGGTGGCTTTTCGGGGTGGCGCGGTCATGGGATTCACCGTGGCCGGCCTCGGGTTGCTCGGCGTGGCGCTCGGCTATCTGGTTTTCGTCAACGTCCTCGACATCGACAACAAGTACGATGTGCTTGCGGCCATCGGCTTGGGCGCTTCGTCAATCGCGCTGTTCGCTCGGGTCGGCGGCGGGATCTACACCAAGGCAGCCGATGTGGGCGCCGACCTGGTCGGCAAGGTCGAGGCCGGCATACCTGAGGACGACCCGCGGAATCCGGCGGTGATTGCCGACAACGTGGGTGACAACGTCGGCGATGTGGCCGGGATGGGCGCCGATCTGTTCGAGAGTTACATCGGCTCGATCGTGGCACCGGTGGCATATGCGGCGCTGGCGTTCACCGGACGCAGCTTCATCGACGAGGCGATCATCTTCCCGCTGGCCGTCGCCGCAACCGGAATGTTCGCCGCGATCATCGGATCCTTTTTCGTCCGGGTGTCCGGGCCCGATGCCAATTTGTCGGCCGCGTTGCACCGGGGTGGCAATGTCGCCGCAGTGATCACGGGTCTGGCCGTGCTCGGGCTGACGTTCCTGGTGTTCAACGGGGACAGCGGCGTCGAGAACCCTCTGGGCATCTTCCTGGCCGTGTTGGTTGGCCTTTTGGTCGGCATAATCGTCGGGAAGATCTCGGAGATCTTCACTTCCGACCACTACAAGGCCGTCAAGGAGATCGCCCGCCAGTCGGAGACCGGACCGGCCACGGTCATTCTCTCCGGCATCGCGGAGGGAATGCGCTCCGCGGCCTTCTCGGTGATCGTCGTGGCGGCCGGGATCGGCGGTGCATTCTGGGCCGGTAACTGGGCGATGGGTGAGGGCGGCGGCATCTACGGAGTGGCGATCGCGGCCATCGGCGTGCTTTCGACCCTGGGCATAACCGTCGCGGTCGACGCCTACGGGCCGATCGCGGACAACGCAGGCGGCATCGCCGAGATGGCGCACTTGCCGCCCGAGGTGCGGGAAGCGACTGACGCTCTCGACTCCCTCGGCAACACCACCGCAGCCCTGGGGAAGGGCTTCGCGATCGGGTCGGCCGCCGTGACTGCGCTGGCTCTGTTTGCGGCGTATACACAGGCGGTCGGGCTCGAGTCCATCGACATCACGAACCCGGGGACGACGGTCGGTCTGTTCCTGGGCGCGATGTTCCCGTTCCTATTTGCTTCGATGACCATCAACGCGGTGGGCCGGGCCGCGTTCAAAATGATCGAGGAAGTCCGTCGCCAGTTCCGCGATATTCCCGGTCTGCTCGAGGGCAAGTCGGAGGCCAAACCTGACTACGCCACCGCCGTCGACATCGCGACCAATGCTGCCTTGCGGGAGATGTTGCTGCCGGGGGCGTTGGCAGTTGCACTGCCGCTCGTGGTCGGCTTCTTCGATCCTGAGGCGTTGGGCGGGTTGCTGGCGGGAGCATTGGTGACGGGGTTCTTGCTGGCGATCTTCATGGCGAACGCCGGGGGGGCCTGGGACAACGCCAAGAAGTTCATCGAGGCGGGCGCGTACGGCGGCAAGGGCTCTGATCAGCACAAGGCTGCCGTCATCGGCGATACCGTCGGGGATCCGTTCAAGGACACGTCGGGCCCGGCGATGAACATTGTGATCAAGGTCATGACGATCGTGTCATTGATCTTCGCGTCCGCGTTCATCTGAACTCGGGCGCCGGCCTCGGCTTCCGGACCGGCTGGCGTTCCGGCTGGCCTATCCTCGACCCTGTCTTTGGTCGGGGGCCGCAATGCAGCTGACACTGATCCGCCACGCGCAATCCGAAGGGAACGCGGCGCGCTTGTGGCAGGGTCGCGGCAACGCCCCGCTCACTGCCCGCGGCCGCAGCCAGGCGCGGGCGCTGGGACGTCGTGTTGATCTCGGTCACTTCGACCGTGTTGTGTCCTCGACGCTCGACCGGGCGGTCGAGACCGCACGTCTTGCCGGGTTCGAAGCCGAGCCACGAGAATCGCTCGTGGAGATGGACCTTGGCGAGTGGGACGGCCTCACGTTTGACCAGGTGTCGGATCGCTTCCCGGACGAGCTCGCCGCGCTCCGAGCGGGGGAGCCGATCCGGTGGGGCGGGACAGGTGAGACGGTGGACGAGTTCACGGCGCGTATCACGTCCGACCTGGCCGCGATCATCGAATTCGCAAATCCCGATGATCGGATCCTCATCGTTGGTCACGGCGGCACCAATAACACGATCTTGGGGAACTATCTCCAGACCGACCAGCATGCGTTCCGGCTGTTCGGACCCATGACGAACACCGGTATCACCCAGCTTGAGATCGACGAGAACGGGCGGGCCGTCGTCGAACGGTACAACGACTCTGGCCACCTCGGCCCCCTCAGCGACTGGACCCGGGAGCGCCTGGACGACGGCGCTGTGGCGCTCGACTTTGTCAGACACGGCGTCACGGATGCCAATCTCGAGCACCGGGTGCAGGGCCAGGCCGACTGGGGACTGCATGTGGACGGGGAAGAGCAGGCCCGCCGGCTGGCGGAGTGGATCGGCGCCGTCGACTTCGTGTACACGTCGCCGTCGGGACGGGCCGCCCGGACGGCCCAGCTTGCCTTTCCCAACACCGACATCGTGTGTGACGAACGTTTGATGGAGATCGCGATGGGGGAGTGGCAGGGGCGGTTGTGGCCGGAGGTCCTGGCGGACTTCGCGGACGAGATCGCAGCCATGCAGTCGGGCCGGGAGGATGTCCGGCGCGGCCGCAACGGCGAGAACTTCGAAGAGGTGCAGCGGCGAATGACGGCCTCGGTTCAGGCGATAGCCGAGCGCCACCCCGGGTCGCGGCTGGGAGTGGTGTCGCATGGCCTGGCCATCCGCAGCTACATCGCCGGCATCCTCAGCCTGGATCACACCAGTTATCGGTCGATGCAACGGCTGGGCAACACCGCCGTCAGCCGGGTGGTTGTGACCAGCGACGGGCCGCTCATCAGCGAGTACAACGTTGCGTACCACCTGAACCATTGACCGGCCGGATCGGCGTGACCGTTCCGCTCCCGCGAGGTTCGCCTCGGATCGGTCGCCGAGCCAAACTGCCCTGCTATGCGAGTACTGATGGTGACCAACGACTATCCGCCCAAGCCGGGTGGCATTCAGCAGTACCTCGCTAACCTCGTGAGCCGCCATGACGGTCCCATCCGGGTGCTGGGACCGGCACACGCGGGAGCGACGGATCCGCCCCACGTCTTCCGCGGTGACCGGAGTTGGATGCTGCCGGTTCCCGTCACGCGGGACTGGGTGATCAGTCACGTTCGCGAGTTCGAGCCCGACGTGGTCGTGTACGGTGCGCCCACCCCTCTCGCGCAGCTCGGGGCCGCCATTCGCGCCCGGACCGACGTCCCGTTTGTGGTCCTGACGCACGGCGCGGAGGTGACCCTGCCGGCGGTCGTGCCCGGCCTTCGTCAGATTCTTGCCGCAACGTTGCGGTCGGCCGACGGGCTGTTCGCCGTGAGCCGCTACACCGCCTCCCGGGTCGAAGCGCTGAGCGGCGCCAGACCGTTCGTGCTCGGGGCGGGTGTCGACGTCGATCTGTTCCGCCCGGTCGAACGCACTCCGGGGCCGATCACACTCGGCTGCGTGTCACGCTTCATCCCCCGCAAGGGGCATGTGCGGGTCATTACAGCCGCCGAAGAACTCGCCCGGCGCGGTCATGAGATCGATGTGTTGATTGTGGGGAAGGGCCGGCTGGAACGCCGTATCCGTCGCCGGGCGGCGAGGTCGTCCGTTGTTGTACGTATGGAAGTCGGCATCCCCTGGGACGAGCTGCCCGGCGTATATCAGACCATGGACGTGTTCGTCATGCCCGCCCGATCGCGGTGGGCGGGTCTCGAGGTGGAAGGTCTGGGCATCGTCTATCTGGAGGCAGCCGCCGCCGGCCTTCCGGTCGTGGCCGGGACCTCCGGTGGCGCACCCGAGACCGTGATCCCGAGCGAAACGGGGTATATCGCCGAGACCGTGGACCAAATCGTCGCAGCCGTGGAGCGGATCCTGCAACGCCCCGAAATGGGGGTTGCGGCCCGCAAAGCGGCGGAAGACGAATGGACGTGGCAGGCGGTGATGGAACGGTGGGCCGAGGGGCTTGACCGGGCTGTCGAATAGGCCCACAGACCCAGGAACTTGATCGCGGGTTCCTCGTCCTATTGCAGGATGGACGAGAGGGGAAGCCATGGGAGATACGACACCAACGCCTGAGGGCTGCCGCGGCTGCGGCGGTGTGCAAGTGACATCGGCTACAGGGACAGCGCTGACGCTGGTCAGATGTCAGTCGTGCGGCACGTCCGACGTCATCCAAACCCGAGGGTTGTCGTGGACGCGAGCTGATCTGCAGATCGCCGCAGCCTATCACCGCTGGCTGGCCAGCCGCAGTGGCGGCGGTCACGCGCACCGGACCGAGGCGGGGCCCGCCCGGGAGCCGTGCTCCGGACTCGCCTGAGCCGACTCGGGGGTTTTGGAACCCAGGGTCCGCCGCGAGGCCTCCCGAAGGCTGCGAGGCGGTTGTGCGGTGCGGGCCGGGCACTGCCCTCCGTCTTCGTGGCCGAGTCCTCCTCGCTGGTTCGGGAGGGCTATCGGTCGCTCAGCGGGCGGCTCCCTTGGGGGGCCACTGGCCCTTGGCCTTCATCCGGTCGCGGCGAGCTTCGAGCAATTCGGCCGCCCGCTCCAGGGTGATGCCATCGACGCTGTCCGCCTTCTGGAAGCTGGCGTTCACAACGCCGTCAGTCACATAGAGGCCGAAGCGGCCGTCCTTGACGACGACTTCCCCGCCCGAGACGGGATCCTTTCCGAGTTCCCGCAGGGGATGCTGGGCGGCGGCTTGGCCCCGGCGGCGCTTGGGTTGTGCCAGGAGGGCCAGTGCCTCTTCGAGAGTGACGTCAAAGATTTGAGACTCGGTTTCCAAGGACCGGGTGTCCTTGCCCATCTTGATGTACGGCCCGTAGCGCCCGTTGGCGGCGATGATCTCCTCGCCCGACTCTGGATGCGGGCCGACGCTCCGCGGCAGTGACAGGAGCTGGAGCGCCTGGTCGAGGGAAAGTTCGTCGATCGACATGTTCTTGAAGAGCGAGGCCGTCTTGGGTTTCTCCTTGGATCCCTCCTCGATCTCTCCGAGCTGAACGTAGGGGCCGAAGCGGCCGTTGCGAGCGAGCACCGTGAGACCGGTCGTGGGATCGGTCCCCAGGATCTTGTCCCCGCTGGGTGTACTGAGCAGCTCCACGGCCCGCCCGACGGACAGTTCATCTGGAGGCATGTCCTCGGGGATCGAAACGGTCTCTTCGCCACGGGCGATGTACGGGCCGTAGCGACCGACCCGGGCGACTATTGCCCGGCCTTCATCGTCCTCCCCGATCGGAATCGAGTTGATCTCCCGGGCGTCGATTTCCTCCATCCGATCCTCCGACACCATGTCCTTGAGTCCCGGCTGTCCGTTGCCGTTGAAGAACCGGTCGAGCCAGGGAACCCGGGCCTCTTCACCGCGGGCGATCTTGTCGAGGTCGTCCTCCATCTTGGCTGTGAAGGCATAGTCGACCAGATCCGGGAAGTGCTGTTCGAGCAGGGTGATCGTCGCGAACGCAATGAACGACGGAATCAGGGCGTTGGCCCGCTTCCACACGTAGCCCCGGTTGATGATCGTCTGAATGATCGAGGCGTAGGTGGACGGGCGCCCGATTCCCAGTTCCTCCAGGCGCTTGACGAGAGACGCCTCGGTGAAGCGGGCCGGGGGCTTCGTCGTGTGACCCTTGGCTTCGACCTGATCCACCGCCAGCGGATCGCCTTCGGCCATGACCGGCAGGCGGCGCTCCTGATCATCGAGATCAGCTTCCGGATCATCGCTGCCTTGCACGTAGACCCTGAGAAAGCCCGGGAATGTGATCGTCTTGCCCGACGTAGCGAACTCGACAACGCGGCCAGCAGTGGTCGTCCCGCCGAGGCGGATTGAGACACTCTCCCCCCGGGCCGGGGCCATTTGTGATGCCAGCGTGCGGGTCCAGATCAGTTCATACACCTTGATCTGGTCAGAATCCTGTAGCTCGGCTGCGACCGCTTCGGGTGTCTTCCAGGCGTCGCCGGCCGGGCGCACTGCTTCGTGCGCTTCCTGGGCGTTCTTGACCTTGTTGGCGTACTGCTTTGCGGTCTTGGAGAGATATTCGTCCCCGTATAGCTCGCTGATCTGGGCCCGGGACGTCTGGAGGGCGACCTCGGAGAGCTCGGTGCTGTCGGTCCGCATGTACGTGATGTAGCCGTTCTCGTACAGCCGCTGGGCGGCGGACATCGTCCGGGCCGCCCCGAACCGGAATTTGCGGGATGCTTCTTGCTGGAGCGTGGAAGTGCGGAAAGGTGGATACGGGTTTCGCGTGTACGGCTTGCGCTCGACGGACCGGACGTCCATTTCCACCCCATCGAACTCCGCCGCCAGCTGGGCTGCGGCCGGTTCGTCGAGCACGGTGACGTCATCGGACCGCAACCGGCCGTCGTCGCCGAAATCGCGGCCGGTGGCGAGTCGCCGGCCCTCGAGTGTGACGAGCTTGGCGGTGAACGATTCGTCATCCCGAGTAGTGAAGCTTCCCTCCAAATCCCAGTAGCCCGCCGCCACGAATGAGATCCGCTCCCGTTCCCGCTCGACGATCACCCTCACCGCGACGCTCTGCACCCTCCCGGCCGACAGGCGCGGCTTCACCTTGCGCCATAGAACTGGCGAAACCCCGTAGCCGACCAGACGATCCAGCGTGCGCCGGGCCTCCTGGGCGTCGACCAGGTTCTCGTCGATTTGGCGGGGGTTCTCGATGGCCTGGCGGATCGCATCAGGTGTGATTTCGTGGAATACCATCCGCTGCACCGGCACCGCTGGTTTCAGAACCTCCGACAGGTGCCAGGCGATCGCTTCACCTTCACGATCCTCGTCCGTGGCGAGGTAGACCTCGGATGCGTCTTTCACAAGCGCCTTGAGGGTCTTGACCGTGTCCTTCTTTTCCTTGGGCACGATGTACAGCGGCTCGAAGCCGTCGGTGATATTGATGCCCCAGTCCTTGGCCCACGCCTCCGACTTGTAGCTCCTGGGTATTTCAGACGCGCTGCGAGGGAGGTCGCGAATGTGTCCGACGGACGAAGTGACCTCGTAGTCGCTGCCTAGATATCCGGCGATCGTGCGGGCCTTGGCAGGTGACTCGACGATGATGAGTGGTTTAGCCACGCGAAAAACAAATAGTAAGGGCTTGGGGAGAATGTCAAGACAGCAATCGGTCGCAGGCGTCGCCAACATCACTGTTTTCTCGCCCGGCGCTGGTATCGTCCCAGTCTGCAGTGACCCTGACCCGTCCGGCCACGAGACCGGCGGTTCAGTAGCAAAGGGGAGCCCTCATCGACCTGATACGGCGCGGGCCATTTGCTCGGCTGTGGTGGGCGAGTGCGATCTCGTCCCTGGGGGATTGGATCACATTTTTCGCCTCGCTGACACTTGCGGACTCCATCGGTGGAAGCTCGGGAGTGTTGGTGCCGCTGGTGAGCCGGCTGATCCCCGGCCTGCTGTTCGGGGCCCTGGCAGGGGTCCTGGCGGATCGGATGGATCGCAAACGAACGATGGTGGTCTCCGATTTCGGTCGTGGCGTTTTGGTCCTGGCCCTGCTGTTCGTCGCTCCGATCGCCGAGACGAGTGGGGCGGGTATCGGCCTGTGGGCGCTGGCGCTCATCAACTTCGTCCTCGAGATGCTGACTCTCATCCGCCAGCCGGCGCGGGAGGCCGCCATGCCCACGCTGGTGGCGCCGGAGCAACTCGTGGCGGCCAACAGCCTGTCGCTGGCCGCCGCCTACGGGACCGGCCCGCTCGGCTCGGCGCTGTTCGCGGCCCTGGCCACCGCTACCGAGCGGACCGGGGGATTCTTTGTTTTCGACACAGCCGAAAGCCTCGCCTTCGCGCTGGATTCCGTCACCTTCGTCCTGTCGGGTGTGATCGTCGCCACCATCGCCATCCCCAAGCCGGAGCTGGTGAAGAACGACACCACCCGGGCTCCCCGCACCGGAATGGACCTACGACAACCGCTGCGAGACCTGCTGGAGGGCTTCCGGTTCGTGGGCGGCGTCCGCACGGTTCGGACCGTGGTGCTGGGGATGGCGACGGCGCTGTTTGGCGGCGGCGCTCTCATCGCGTTGGGCCAGCCCTTCAGCCGTAACGTCCTCCTGGCGGGCGCCTCTGGTTTCGGGATCCTGGTTACCGCCCTCGGCCTGGGCGTGGGCGCCGGCATGCTGGCGGTGGCCGTGTTTTCCTCGGGGCTCACCCGCCGCGATCTGACCTTCGCAATCTCGCTGAGTCTCACGGGTTTGGCCATCACCTTCGCTGCAATGTCGGCGACGGTCTGGGGCGCAGCCGGCTGGGTATTCGTGGCCGGTGTGACCGTCGGAATGGCATATGTGATGGGCTTCACCCACCTGCACGAAACGGTGGACGACACCCTCCGCGGCCGAACGTTCGCAGCCTTGTTCACGCTGGTACGGACCGCGTTCCTGGTCTCGGTGACATTGGCGGTGGCGGTGGCTGCGGCGCTGAACCGCCGGTTCCCCGAACCGTTCGACAACGGCATCCGCAACGTGCTCGTGTTGGGCGGAGTGATCATCCTGGCTTCGGGGCTCGGTACTCTCTGGTCGATGCGCTCGATCTTCCTCCGGCCGAAACTCAGCTCGGAGCTGTACCGCTCGATCAAGGACGCATCGGACACGTTCAATGCCATCCGAGGAAAGCGGCGAGTGGACGATTGATGTCCGGGAGATACGTCGCCCTCGAAGGTATCGAGGGCACAGGCAAGAGCAGTGTTGCGCGCTTTCTGAGCGGCCGTTTGCGTGAGAACGGTGCGCCGGTGACGGAGGTGCGCGAGCCAGGCGGCACGCCGGCGGGAGAAGCCATTCGTTCGATCTTGCTGTCACACGAGTTCCGGTTGGACCCGTGGACCGAGGCCTTGCTGCTGGCCGCCGCCCGGGCGCAACTGGCGGCCGAGGTCGTCCGTCCGGCCCGCGCCCGGGGCGAGTGGGTGATCTCGGATCGGTCCGTGTACTCCTCGCTCGCGTACCAAGGCGGCGCCCGCAACCTGGGCGTGGCAGACGTGCGGGCAGTCAATGAGGCCGGGCTGGAGGGCACGTGGCCGGATCTCGTGGTCCTGCTCGACGTGTCCCCTGAGGTTGGCCTGGCCCGGCAGCAGGTGGCCGACCGGATCGGAGCCGAAGGTGTCGAGTTTCAGGCCAGAGTGGCAGCCGCGTTTCACGACCTCGCCGCGGCCGAGCCCGATCGGGTCGTCGTCGTCGATGCGTCACAACCGCTGGATACCGTGAAATCCAGGGTCGCCGAACTACTGGGTGTTGGGCCGTGAAAGACGTACAGGGACGCATCATCGGGCACGAGCGGGTCATCGATCTTCTGGATCGAGAGCTCGAGCGGCCGTCCCAGGCCTACTTGTTCGTCGGTCCGCCCGGGCTCGGGAAAGCCACAATCGCCCGACTCTTCGCGGCCCGTCTCCTCACCGAGGACGAGAACAGCCGACGGCGGGCCGAGACCAGCGGCCACCCGGACCTCGTGATCGTGACACCGGAGGGCCGGACGATGATGGGGGTCGACCAGGCCCGCGCCACCATTTCGCATGCGAATCGAACGCCGGTGGAATCGGGCAGGAAGGTGTTCCTGCTCGATGAGGCCTCATCGATGTCGGAAGCGGCCGCGAACGCGCTCCTGAAGACCCTGGAAGAGCCGACCGCGTCGACCATCTTCGTGTTGATCGCCGACTCGGAGGACGACCTGCCGCCCACCGTTGCCAGCCGCTGCCGCACCATCCGCTTTGGGCGGGTACCAGACGAGGTGATCTCGCACGGCCTGGCCAGCCGGGGCGTTGATCACGCGCGGGCCGGCGAAGTTGCCCGCATCTCGGGCGGGCGGCCCGGACTGGCCCTCGCCTTTGCCACCGAAGAGGAATCGACCCGATTTCGCGACGCGTGGCTGTCGGTTCCCGCCCGGGTGCGACCAGAGCCCGGAGAGTCGTTCCGGCTGGCCGAGGAGATGCTGGCTTCTGCGGAGCCGCTCCTTGCGGGGATTGGACGCCAGCAGCAGGATGAGGTGGCGGTGGCCGCCGAGAGCGGCTCCGATTTCACTCGGGCGATGAGAGAGCGTCACGACCGAGCTTTACATCGGGCGAGTCAGGCCTTGACCATCTCCGGGCTGGAGATGCTCGCTTCCTGGTACGTCGACGCGGCCGTCGCTCAGTTCGGGGGACCGGTGCGCAACAAGGACATCCCGGCGGCCGATCTCGTCCGGATTACTCCGGCGGCTGCTGTGCGCAACGCCGAGCGAGTGCTGGACGCCGTGACTGCGCTGCAGGCCAATCAGCGGCCACACCTCGTGCTGGCTTCCCTGTTCGCCGCCCTGGGCGCCGATGCCTGAGTTCGGGTGGGCCAAACGGCTGCTCTGGCGGTTGCTGTGGTACCCGGCCCGGCTGGTCGGCGCGCTGGTGTTCAACCTCGACCTGCGGAAAGAGGCGCCAATACCGCGGGGTCCGCTGGTGGTAGCTCCCAACCACTTCGCGCACCCCGACCCGCCTTTTGTCGGCCTGGGCGTGAAGCGACCGATGCGCTTTCTGGCGTTGGATGAGCTGTGGGGCAACGTTCCGATGATGGACCGGGTCTTTCGATTGCTCGGTGCAATCCCGCTGCCGCGCACGCGTTATCCGGTGTCGGCCATGCGAGCGGCGCTGGCCCATCTCGAGTCGGGCGGCGCCGTCGGCGTTTTTCCCGAGGGACGCCGGGTCACTTTTTGGGGGGAGGAGGAGCCGCGCAAGGGTGCCGCCTGGCTCGCCTTGCGCACGGGCGCTCAGATTGTGCCGGTCGCCGTGTGGGGAACGCAGGACACGATGCCGCTCGGCACACTCACACTGCGCCCGGCCAAAGTGTGGGTTCGCGTCGGCGCGCCGATCAATTCCGATGACTTCCTCGATTACGAGGACCCCCTCACGGCGATCATGGGCGCCTGGCAAACATGGATAGGGACGCAGCTGACAGAAATGGCCGAGGCGTCACCCCGGAAGACCGAGCCCGGGACGAGCTGATCACGCCGGCCTCAACTCGGGGCCGCCTGCTCAACCCCGGCTGTGCTCGCTGATATCCGCGTTCGCCGTCCGCGTTCGCCGCTCTTGATGCGAGCTGGCAGTGCGTTGACTGCGGATGGTGGTGCCGGCTGCGTCGCGCGGAGCCGGACTGAGGCACGTACAAGCCGACGGGATTCGCCGTCAACGTTCGATGGACACAGTGCTCAACTCTCTTGACTTGTCGTTGTCGCTCGCGGACCTGGTGGTTGCCGTCCTCGCTCTGTTCGGCGGTGGCTACGCGGGAGGGCGTGCCGCGCAGTCGCGAGGTTGCGTGTCGAGCTACGAAACGTGCTCCGCACCCAGCTGTCGCAGTTGGCTGTCGAGACCCTACGCATTCTGGACGGAGTTTCGAATCTGCTGTCGATCCGGAGACTCGATGAACCGGTGCCCGCCGAAGTCGAGTCTGAGTCTCGCGCCTCCGTTGCCAGAGCTGCGATCACGACACGAGAGCTGCGGCAGTCGATGCTCAGCAGCGCTGCCGCCTTGCCATGGACTGACCAAATGATCGTATACCGCGTGGTGCTGGCTCTCGACGCTGGCCCGTGGCGACTCCCGGTCGATTGGGCGGTGGCAGGCGACGAAGCCGTCACCTAGATACACCCCGTCGCACACGGCCTACCTCGCCGCGGCCCGTCATGAAGAGCGCAATGGGAGGTGCTGCCTCTCTCTGCACTGTGACGGCTCCATACCTGGAGCCGGAGAGGGGAATCGAACCCCTGACCTGCTCATTACGAGTGAGCCGCTCTGCCGACTGAGCTACTCCGGCGTGCCGGTCATGGTAATCGACCCGCGTCGCGCCCGGGTTGAGGCCTCCGACGCTCGGCCTCCTGTCCCGGTACACCGAGCCCCCGCCGATGGCCACGCCCGTCCGCCGCTCAGGTATCGTGCCTGCCACTGACCCGGCGTGAGGACTCACGGTGGCCGATCAAGCGAATTTCGAGCGGGATGCGATGCAGTACGCCCCGCAGCTGTACTCGGCTGCCCTGCGCATGACCCGCAACCCCGCCGACGCTGAGGATGTCGTGCAGGAGACCTACTTGAAGGCCTATCGGGCGTACGACACCTTCGAAGAAGGCACCAACCTCAAAGCGTGGCTCTACCGCATCCTCACCAACACCTACATCAACCGCTACCGCAAGGCACAACGCCGGCCCACCGAAGTGGACCTGGGCGAGGTCGAAGACCTCTACCTCTACAAGCGGATCGGCTCTGCCCAAACGGCCGACGCCGGCCGCAGCGCCGAAGCGGAAGTGCTCGAGCAGTTCGCCGAAGCTGATGTGATCTCCGCCGTCGAGGCCCTTCCGGAACACTTCCGCATGCCCGTGTTGCTGGCGGATGTCGAAGGCTTCGCGTACAAGGAGATTGCCGACATTCTCGACGTCCCGATCGGAACGGTCATGTCCCGGCTGCATCGCGGAAGAAAAGCTCTACAGAAGACGTTGTGGGAATTTGCACAGGAGCGCGGGCTCGTTGGCGCCGGCTCACAAGAACGAGAGGCCAACGGTGGGGAAACGTAACTGCGACGAAACCATTGCCCGGGTCTATCCCTACCTGGATGGAGAGGCTACGTGGTACCGACGGGTGCGGGTCCGTTTCCATCTTCGCAAATGCCATGACTGCTCGGACGGTTTCGCATTCGAACAGCGGTTGCGGGAGAAGATCCGGGAAAGCTCGCGCGCCGAGCCTCCCACCGAATTCATCGAGCGCCTGCGCGACTATTTCCGGAACCCCGAATAGCGGCTCGGGCGATCGACGACAGGCTGCCGCCCGGTCGTCTCCAATTTTCCTCGCCGGGAACCGGGTGAGTTACAGTGCACGCATGTCCACCACCATGATGCGTCGCATTGCCTACCTCATCTCGCTCGTCGCAGTGCTGCTGGCGCTGTCGCTGCCGGCGATGGCGTCTCCCGGCATCGTGTTGGCCACGGCGGAAACCGAGCAGCCGGCCGACACCGAAGGGCAGCCGGCCGAAGGGGAAGAGGCCCCGGCAGGTGCCGAGGTGTCCATCCCGGCGGACCTACCGGAACCGGCTGTGCCGATCGAGCCGGAAGATGAGGCTGCCGCCACCCCTGAGTGGACCTTTCGATTCCTGGTGCCGATGACACTTGTCCTTGGAGGCTTGGCCGTCATTGGGACGATCATTGCGTACTTCGTCAAGGTCACGAAGGCTCGGTACCGGGTAGTGGAGTGACCTCCACCATCCGCTGGGACTCGGCCGCCAAGATTGCCGCCCGGGTCGCGGGCTCACACCCACTCGAGCACACGTATCACTTCGAAGCTCTCGCGCAGCAGGCGCCCGATCTGGTCCACCGGGCCGCCGCCATGGTCGTCGACGAGACGGGTCTGGTGGGCGACGGCCGGCCCGACGTAATGGTGATCGGTCGCCGGGAGTGGGTCGAGCGCAACCTCGAGTTCTTCAGCGTCTTGCTGGCTCCGGCTGAGAAAGCGATCGCAGAGCGCCTGGGAGATTCGGGGCGGTCGGTGTCGGTACTCGGCCAGAGGTTCGCCGCGGCCGAGATGGGCGCCCTGCTCGGCGTGCTGGCCCGGCGCGTCCTCGGCCAGTACGAGCTCGTGCTGCCGGCGGCAGGCTCAGGTGACACGGTCTACCTCGTCGCTCCGAACATCCTCGCACTCGAGCGCCAGCACCAGTTCCGGCCCTCCGAGTTTCGATTCTGGCTGGCGCTGCATGAATCGACCCACCGGCTTCAGTTCGTGGGTGTGCCGTGGATGCAGGACTATTTCCTCGGCTTGATTCAGGAACTGATGAGCATGGCCAAACCCGACCCGGGTCGGCTGGCCAGGCTGATAGCTGAGGTCCGCCGGGCCGGATCGGACGGCGAACCCCTCGTCGGCGAGGCCGGGCTGCTCGGTCTCTTCGCTACCCCGGAGCAACGCGAGTCGATCGACCGGGTGCAGGCGCTGATGTCGTTGCTGGAGGGACATGGCCATGTCGTCATGGACCGCATCGGGGCCCGGACGTTGGTCACGCAAAAGCGGATGTCCGGCCTTTTGAAGAGTCGCCGCAAGGATCCCCGGATGGCGGCCTTCATGCGCCTCACAGGGATGGAGATGAAACTGCGCCAGTACGAATTGGGCGAGCGGTTCGTCAAAGCGGTCGAGCGGCGGGCCGGTTGGTCTGCTATCGACGCCGCGTGGGAGGGGCCCGACTCGCTCCCAACCCGGGCCGAGATAGAGGACCCGGAGACGTGGCTCGGTCGAGTCGGCTGAAGGCTCTGACCGACTCGGTCCAAGACCGAGCCGAGCTGCCCCCTGCTCCCTGGTTGATCGCGCTGAGCGGCGGCGCCGACTCGGGCGTACTCGCCTGGCTGGCACAGCTACGGGGCGGACCGGGGCGGGCGCTCCACGTCCACCACGGTTGGCCGATCAGCGACCGGATGGAGAACGCCGCCCGCGCCGTAGCCGACCACCTCGCCCTGCCGATCGAGGTGGTGTCGGTCGAACCCAGGCAGGGTTCGTCGCCCGAAGCCGCAGCCCGTGACGCCCGGTACGAGGCGCTGACGGCGGCGTTGGCACCCGATGAAATGCTGTTGACGGGCCACACCCTCGATGACCAAGCCGAAACGGTGCTCGGCAATCTCTTGCGGGGCACAGGCCTAGGCGGGCTCGCCGGCATGCCCCGCCAGCGGGACCGGATCCACCGCCCGCTCCTCGGCATCAGGCGGGAGGAACTCCGAGAGCTGGCGGCCCTCATCGCGCTCCCGTACCGGGACGACCCGGCCAACCTGGACCTGGCGTTGCGCCGCAACTTCATCCGTTTGCGACTGCTCGGGGACATCGAAGGTTCGGTGGCTCCGGGCACCTCGGTCGCGCTGGCGAGGTTTGCCCGCCTGGTGGAGGACGATGTGGCGTATCTGGCCGCCGAAACGGCCCGCCGGGCCGGATCGGGCCTCGTCTGCCCGGTCCTCAACACACTTCCGGTGGCGCTGGCCCGACGGGCCATCCGGGCCGGGCTGGCCGCCGCGGGAGCGGACCGGGGGTTGCGTTTCCAGGATGTGGAGGAGATTCGGCGGATCGCCCGCGAGGGTGGTGCCGCCGCGGTGCCGGCCGGCCTCACGGTGCGCCGGGTGGGCCAGCGACTTGAAATCGTGAACGAACGCCAGCCCGTTCCCGGCCGAGTCGCGTGGGACTGGCTGGGCACGCTCGATTGGGCGACATGGCGGTTCGAGGGACACATCTCCGATGCGGCGCCTTCACACTTCTCTCTCTCGCCGTGGGCGGAGGTGTTCGATGCCGACGAGATCCCCACGACGGTCCAGGTGCGGCCGGGCACCGAATCCGACATCATTCGGCTGCGCTCCGGCACGAAGGCCCTCAAGGCCGCCTTCGCCGAAGCCGGACTTGACGCTTCGGTGGCGGCTTCGTGGCCGGTGGTGGCAGCCGGCGCCGACGTGATCTGGATTCCGGGCGTGCGGCGAGCCTTTGTCGGTTGGGTGGGAGAGGGCACGCGGCGCTACCTTTGCGTCGGCGCCGTACAGGAGGGACCGTGAGAGCAGGCCGGGTGCTGATCTCGGAAGAGGAGATCGCCGCCAAGATCGCCGAGATGGGAGCGGCCATCACCGCCGACTATCAGGGCCGGGATGTGCTGATGGTGGCGGTGCTGAAGGGCGCTTTCGTCGTTATGGCCGACCTCGCGCGGGCGATCGACCTCCCGGTTGAGTTCGATTTCATGGCGGTGTCGTCCTATGGTGCCGCAACCCAGACCTCTGGCGTCGTTCGCATTCTCAAGGACCTCGACCAGGAGATCGCGGGACGTGACGTGATCATCGTCGAGGACATCATCGATTCGGGGCTAACCCTCAACTACCTGCTCAAGAGCCTTCGGGTGCGGCGGCCGGCGACGCTGGAGGTGGCCGCACTGCTCGTGAAAGAGGGGATTCAGAGCGTGTCGATCGACGTGAAGTACATGGGCTTCAGCATTGGGCCCGATTTCGTCATCGGCTACGGGCTGGACTACGCCGGGAAATACCGCAACGTTCCGTACATCGGCGTGCTCGAAGAGCATGAACGGTGAGGCCTGCAGGTCTACATAATCGCAGGATCGCCATACCATGGTGGGCAGCCCTGGCGGGGTTTGATACGGTTAGGCGGGCGTTCCGGAGTGCGATAGGCACCTGGATGGCTGCCACACCGCTCGGCTCACGCTCAGAGTGATTTGTCCGCAAGAGGAACCACGTGAATCGAACTTCTCGAACCCTGTTGGTATATGGCCTCGTGGTGTTTCTGCTGATCATCCTCGGTCAGCGGTTGTTCACCACCGCCGTTGCCCCGGAGGAGCTCAGCCTCGATCAATTCCAGGCCCAGCTGGCGGCGGGCAACATCGAAAAGGTCACCTTGCTGGAGAAGTCGCTCGTCATCGAAGGCACCTTGCGCGAACCGATCCCGGCGACCGACGGTGCGGTGGAGTTCACCACGAACTACCCGTCCGAATTCGAGGGCCAGCTGACAGAAGATCTGCTGGCGAACGACAACATCGATTTTGTCACCGATCCCGAACCGCCCACCCTGTTCGATTTCTTCATCAGCTTCTTGCCATGGCTGTTCCTGCTTGGCTTCATGGTGTTCATCGTCATGCAGATGCAGGGCGGCGGCAGCCGGGTGATGCAGTTCGGGAAGGCCAAGGCGAAACAAGTAACGAAGGATCAACCGAAGGTCACGTTCAGCGACGTAGCCGGTCTCGAAGAGGCAATCGAGGAGCTGCATGAGCTAAAGGAATTCTTGCAGTCCCCTCAGAAGTTTCGGGCGATGGGCGCCAAGATTCCCAAAGGTGTGCTGCTGTACGGGCCGCCGGGCACCGGCAAGACACTGCTGGCCCGGGCGGTGGCCGGCGAAGCCGGGGTTCCGTTCTTTTCGATTTCGGGCTCGGATTTCGTCGAGATGTTCGTGGGTGTCGGCGCCAGCCGGGTTCGCGACCTCTTCGAACAGGCCAAGGCCCAGGCTCCGGCCATCGTGTTCATCGACGAGATCGATGCCGTCGGGCGTCACCGTGGTGCCGGCCTGGGCGGTGGCCACGACGAACGTGAGCAGACGCTGAACCAGCTGCTGGTGGAACTCGATGGGTTCGACGTGTCGAGCGGCGTCATCGTCATCGCCGGCACCAACCGCCCCGACATTCTCGACCCCGCGCTGCTGCGCCCCGGCCGATTCGACCGGCAAATCGTGGTTGATCGACCCGACCTGAAGGGCCGGCAGGCCATCCTGGGCGTGCACGCCAAGGGCAAGCCGCTGGAAGAAGAGATCGACGTCGAGGTGCTAGCCCGCCAGACCCCCGGCTTCACCGGTGCCGACCTCGCCAACTTGATCAACGAGGCGGCTCTCCTGGCCGCGCGCCGTAACAAGACCAAGATCTCGATGGACGAACTGGAAGAGGCGATCGACCGCGTGATCGCCGGCCCCGAACGCAAGAGTCGAGTCATGTCGGACACCGAGAAGAAGATCACCGCCTACCACGAGGGCGGCCACGCGCTCGTCGGTTTCGCGCTGCCCAACGCCGACCCGATCCACAAGGTCACGATCATTCCCCGCGGTCGAGCGGGCGGCTACACGCTGGCGCTGCCCGTCGAAGACAAGAACTACATGCGCAAGAGCGAGCTGATCGATCAGCTGGCGATGCTGATGGGGGGCCGGGCGGCTGAGGAACTGATCTTCGTCGACCCCACCACCGGCGCCTCGAACGACATCGAGAAAGCCACCGAGCTCGCCCGCCGGATGGTCATGGACTACGGCATGAGCGACAAGCTCGGTCCCATGAAATATGGCAAGTCGACCGGCGAGGTGTTTCTGGGGCGTGATTACTCTCAGCAGCAGGACTACTCGGATGACGTCGCCTCCAACATCGACGATGAGGTCCGGGCACTGATCTCCCAGGCGCACGATGAGGCGCGCGAGATACTCACCACCCACGTGGATGCGCTGCACCGTATTGCGGAGCACCTGATCGACCAGGAGACGGTGAGCGCCAAGGAAGTCGGGGAGATCTTCTTCGACGTGCGCAAGTGGGAACACGCCGATGACGACGTGTCTGGCAGGATTCAGGCACCGGCTCAGAAGGAGCAAACGCCCGCAGACGGTGTCGCGGCCGCTCGCTCGGAAGCACGCTGATGGCGACGGTTCACGAACTTCGGAGCCCAGACCTGGGACGGATCGAGGCCGCGGTGCGCGACATTCTGATTGCCCTCGGCGAGGACCCCGATCGCGAAGGTTTGCTCAACACCCCGCGCCGAGTGGCCAAGATGTACACCGAGGTGTTCTCGGGAATCGGTCACGACCCGTGCGAGGAACTAACCACGGTGTTCTCAGACGAGAACCATCAAGAACTGGTCATGGTGCGTGACATACCTTTCTATTCCATGTGCGAGCACCATTTTCTGCCGTTCCACGGCCAGGCCCATGTGGCCTACATGCCGGACGGCAAGGTGACCGGCCTCTCCAAACTGGCGCGCCTGGTGGAGGGTTTTGCCAAACGTCCCCAAATGCAAGAGCGGCTGACGACCCAGGTGGCGGAAGCATTGATGGAGGCGCTCGAACCCAGCGGGGTGGCGGTCGTGATCGAGGCCGAACATCTCTGTATGGGCATGCGCGGTGTCAAGAAACCGGGCGCGTTGACGATCACCTCGGCCGTTCGCGGCATCTTCGCCGAGAACGCCGCCACCCGGGCGGAGGCCTTCTCACTCCTCAACGGAGGCAGGTGACATCAGCGTGTGGCGCGTGCGTGAGCACAGCCTCGAGTCATCGCTGGTCATGGGAATCGTCAACGTCACACCTGATTCGTTCTCCGACGGGGGTGACTATCTCGATCCGGACGCAGCCATCGCACACGGCCGGCGCCTCTGGGGTGAAGGGGCGCGGATTCTCGACGTGGGCGGAGAATCGACCCGTCCCGGCGCGAACGAAGTAGCGGCAGATGAGGAGCTGGCCCGGGTGCTCCCGGTGGTTCGAAGCTTGGCAGCCGAAGGGGCTCTGGTATCGATCGATACATCGAAGGCCACCGTTGCCGCCGCCGCACTCGAAGCCGGCGCCTGCATCATCAACGACGTCACCGGTTTGAGCGACCCGGACATGGTCGGGGTGGCGGCCAGCACAGGCGCCGGGCTGATCATCATGCATATGCAGGGGACACCACGGACCATGCAAATCGATCCGCGGTACGACGACGTAGTCCGGGACGTTCTCGCTGAACTGCTGCGCCGCGCCGAGGCCGCCCACGCGGGGGGCGTGGACCGGGACTCGATCGCGATCGATCCCGGCATCGGATTCGGCAAGACGATCGACCACAACCTCACGCTGCTCTCTCACATTCACGAATTCGTGGCGACGGGATTTCCGGTCGTGCTCGGGACGTCTCGCAAGGCGTTCCTCGGGAAGATCACCGGCCGGGACGTCGACCAACGAGACGTTGCCACGGCGGCGACTGTTGCACTGGCGGTCGCTGCCGGGGTTTTTGTCGTGCGGGCCCACAACGTTGGGGCTGCGGAGGACGCCAGGCGCGTGGCCGAGGCTATCGTGCGTTCGTGAGAACGGAGAGGGACGGGGATCGTTGGCGACGGGGTTGAAGCCACGCCAGTTTGTTTGGGTGATCGCCAGCAAGCTGGCGGTCGCGGAACGTATCGGCGGGCATGGTTTCCAGCACCGGCGCGTCCGGCGCGAGGAAGAGATCGCTTGGCTGCGTGAGAACGGCGTGACCACCGTGCTCTCACTCTTGACCGGTAACCAGAACCTTGCGAGCTACGAAGACGCCGGTCTCTCGGTCATCCATCAGCCCTTGGAAGGTGAAGTGACCCCCGAGGACGTCAAGCGGATCTTCGGCACCCTCACTGAGCTGTTGTCGGACGCCGCCGCCGTCGTGCTGGTCCATCGCGATCACCTCGACGACACCGTCGCTGGGCTCCTGGCAGGTTTCCTGGTCCATTCCGGTTTGATCGAGAACCAGATCGTGGCAGCCGCCGTCATCCAGGAGATAATCGGCCGCCCCATTGGACCTGAGGGCCGAGCCCTGATCCCGGGCGGTTGAGCGCCTTGGATCGGATCCATCTCCGTGGTCTCAAGGTCTTTGCGCACCATGGCGTCTTCGGCGACGAGCGTGAGACCGGGCAGGTGTTCATCGTTGATGTCACGATCTACGCAGACCTGACGGCGGCGGGCGCCTCCGACAAATTGGCCGACACGGTGGACTACGGCCGCATGGCTACGGCCATCCACGATCGGGTGGCGAAAGAACAGCATCAGCTCATCGAGCGCGTCGCCGAACGAATCGCCGATGTAGTGCTCGAGGACCCGCGTGTGAACGCCGTCGATGTGTCCGTTCACAAGCCGCATGCGGCGATCACAGTGGCGTTCTCCGATGTGGTGGTGTCGATCACACGGACACGATGACGCGGACAGCTGTCGCGATCGGGTCGAACCTGGGCGATCGCCGCCGCCACCTGGCGACCGGGTTGGCCGGCTTGTCGGAGCTCGGCACCGTTGTGGCCGTCTCGCCGCTGTACGAGACGGCACCGGTGGGCGGTCCCGATCAGGGGGCCTACCTCAACGCAGTTGTGCTCCTCGACACCGACCTCGGACCCGCTGAGCTGCTGCGGGCGCTGCATGGAGTGGAGGCCGCGGCGGGTCGGGTCCGAGAGGTACGGTGGGGACCCCGCACTCTCGACCTCGACCTGATTCTCTACGGCGAGCGCGTGATCGACACTGAGCAGCTGACAGTGCCTCACCCCCGTTTTCACGAACGGCGCTTCGTGCTCGAGCCGCTGCTGGCCGTATGGCCCGACGCGGTGGATCCGCTCGGCCGTGATCTGCTGGCCGAGCTCCGGATGGTGGCAGATCAGGATCTGGACCTGATGGAGGGTCCCGGCTGGGCCCGGCTCGAACCACGCGCGAATGGTTCCGGCTCTCGGGGTGGGGTGTGGGTGGCGACCCAGGCAGTGCTGCTGGGAGCGTTGGGAGCTACCTCGATCACCTACCGACACCAGATTTCTGCGGTCGGCGGGCTGGTGCCGGCACTTGGTGGGGCTTTGCTGATTGCCGGGGCGGCGCTGGGCGCCGGTGGCGCGGTGTCCCTGGGTCGGGATCTGACCCCGTTCCCGGAACCGCTCGAGGGAGCTCGCTTGGTGACCTGCGGCGCTTATCGCTTGGTGCGCCATCCGCTGTACGGAGCGGTTTCGCTGGGGGCGGTGGGTTTTGCTCTAGCACTCCGGTCTTGGGTGGGACTGGGACTGGCCCTCGTGACGGCGGCGTTCTTCTCGGTCAAGGCTCGGTTCGAGGAACGGAGGCTGGAGAGGATCTACCCGGACTACGGGGCGTATCGGAGGTCCACACCGCGCCGCATGATTCCGTGGTTGTGGTGAGGCCTCCAAAACCTCGACAGGCCACCGCCGGAGCGGTGGCCTGTCGTGCAGATGTGTCGAAGCCGTAGGTACGACTTCGTCTCCTCCCGTCCGGAGACGGTGAGCCGCAAGGAGAAATCTGCACCGGACGGCTAACCGTCCGAGTCGTACCCAGGCAGCGCCTAGGCATCCCCCTTGACTAGTCACAGTGGGTGTGACTGTTCTAGTTATCGACCATCCCGTCGGGCCCCCTGAGCCGATCTTTAGGCAATTCATGGAGAAGCGCGCGGCCGGAGATCGCCCCTCGACCGGCCATCGCCGCTGCCCCCAAGAGGCGAGCTCGGCGTGACTACCCTGCCGCGCCATGTCCGACCAATCCGCGCCTGCCGACCACGACCCGGAACAGCCAGTTGAACCCGGCCTGGCGCTGTCCGACCATCCGTTGACCAGGCGCCGGCTGGAGAAGGTGGCGGCAATTCGGGCTACGGGTGCCGAGGCATACCCGCTGGGCCACAAGCCCTCGCACACTGCGGCGCAGCTGCACACGCAATACGGCGACCTCGGCCCCGGGACCGAAACCGGCGAGAGAGTGCGGGTGGCCGGCCGTTTGATGAATGTCCGGGAGCTCGGGCGGCTGATTTTCGGTGTCCTGCAAGACGCCTCGGGACGCGTTCAGCTGTTCGTTGACCCCAGCACCTTGGGCGACGAAGAATTCGTTCGGTTCGGCGACCTCGACGGCGGCGACCTCATCTGGGCCGAGGGAGAGGTCATGACCACCCGGCGGGGCGAGCTGAGCGTCCGGGTGGGCGATTTCGTGCTTCAGGCCAAGGCGTTTCGGCCATTGCCGGAGAAGTGGCACGGGCTGCAGGACATCGAGACCAGATCGCGGCGGCGCTACCTCGATCTGATGGTGAACGACGAGTCGCGCCGTATCGCCCAGGCCCGGGCACGCATCGTGGCCGAGCTGCGGAATCAGTTCACCGCCCGGGGCTACATCGAATACGAGACATCGGTGCTGCAAACCCTCGCCGGCGGGGCGCTCGCCCGCCCCTTCCAGACCCATCACAACGCGCTGGGCATCGATATGTACCTGCGTATCGCCACTGAACTGCACTTGAAGCGGCTGATCGTGGGTGGCCTGGAACGGGTCTTCGAGATCGGCCGGGTGTTCCGCAATGAGGGCGTCGATGCGACCCACAATCCCGAGTACACGATGCTCGAGTCGTACGAGGCCTACGCCGACTACCGCGACATCATGGCGATGGTCGAGGAGATCGTTGCAGCTGTGGCCGAGGCCGTCCACGGCACCACCCGGATCACGTACGGAAATCGGGAGATCGACCTCACGCCGCCCTACCGGCGGGCCCGGCTCGTCGATCTGGTTGCCGAGGCGACCAGCCAAGAGGCGCTGCTGGAACTGAACCGGGATCAGCTGGTCGGCCTGGCGCACGAGCACGGCATCGCGGTGCAAGACGGCTGGGGCCCGGGCAAGATCATCGATCAGCTCTTCGAAGGCCTGGTCGCGGACCACATCTGGGAGCCGACCTACGTCATGGATCATCCCAAAGAGGTATCGCCGCTGGCCCGCGAGCACCGCGAACATCCGCAGCTGACCGAGCGGTTCGAGCTGTTCATCGCCGGCGCCGAGTACGCAAACGCCTTCACCGAACTGAACGATCCGATCGATCAGCGGGCTCGTTTCGAGGCCCAGGCGCGGGCGAAGGCGGCCGGCGACGAAGAGGCCATGTCGGTCGACGAAGACTTTCTACTGGCGCTCGAGTACGGCATGCCGCCCACCGGCGGCCTCGGCATCGGCGTCGACCGCCTGGTCATGTTGCTCACCGACAGCCATCACATTCGGGACGTGCTGCTGTTCCCCACCATGCGGCCGGAGTAGCCACAGCCACAGCTACGGCCACAGCCGGAGGGGCTACGGCTACAGCCGGGGCGGGTTGTTGCTCCGGAGTAATCGGCCCGTCGAGGAGCAGAGCTGCAGTGGGGCCACGCGGAT
Source organism: Acidimicrobiia bacterium (assembly GCA_041576165.1). Taxonomy (GTDB): domain Bacteria; phylum Actinomycetota; class Acidimicrobiia; order Spongiisociales; family Spongiisociaceae; genus JBFGLM01. The sequence goes on along the minus strand of JBFGLM010000006.1, from coordinate 52,656 downwards.
TGTCGTACCCAGGCGCGATTGTGGGCGCCATGCGCGACTTTCGGACCATCAAGGGCTGGCAGTCTGCCCATGAGCTGGTGAAAGCCGCGTACGCGGGGACGGCGGCGTTCCCATCTGACGAGATGGGTACAGGCTGACAGACCAACTGCGAAGAGCCGTTGTATCGATCCCAGCGAACATTGCAGAGGGCAGCGCTCGACGAGGTGCCCGAGAGTTCTCACACTTCTTGGGAATCGCCCTCGGTTCCGCGAGCGAGACGGACTACCTCCTACTCCTTGCGAGTGACCTTCGATTGCTCGAGTAGGCGCGATACGTGGAACTTGCAGCTCTGACGGAGGAAACAAAACGCTTCTGACCCGCTATCGCCAGCGCCTCCAGCCTGACCTCACGATCCGTCGACCCCCCAGCCGTAGCTGTGCCTGTGGCCGTGGCTGCAGCTGTGCCTGTGGCTGCGGCTGTAGCTGTGCCTGTGGCTTTGCCGCCTACGCGTCGCGGGCGATGGTGACGCGGTCTATCAGGAAACGGCCCATCGCGGCGAAGATGTCGCGGACGGGGCCTTCCGGGAGGACGGCGATGGCGGCGGCGGCGACGTCGAGGCGGGTGTCGCACTCGTCGAGAGTCTGGTCGACGAAGCCGTTGTTGCGGACCAGGCCGATCACCTCTGTGACGGTTTCATCGGCGAAGGGCCGGGGGACCGAGAGCAACGCACGAATCCGCTCACCGTCGGGGCCGTGCAGGGCTTTGAGCACCGGCAGGGTGTACACGCCCTGATGAATATCGGAACCGGTCGGCTTGCCGAGGACCTCCTCGGTGGCCACCAGGTCGAGGGCGTCGTCGGTGATCTGAAACACCATCCCGAGCTCCCAGGTAGCAGTGCTCACCGCCTCGACGGTGTCGGGCGCGGCATCGCTCGCCATCGCCCCCAGCCGGGCTGAGGTGCGGATCAGGCTGGCGGTCTTGCCGCCGATCACCCGGTAGTACTCGTTGGCCTCATGGGTCAGATCGTCCGTCAACTGCAGCTCGAGAGTCTGGCCCTCGACCAGCTCGGCATATGTGCGAGCCAGCAACCTGACCGCCTCCTGCCCCAGCGTGGCGGCCGCCACCTCGGAGGCGCGGGCCATGAGAAAATCTCCGGCCAGGATGGCAATCGTGTTGCTCCAGTTGGCGTTGACGGAAACGGCACCCCGCCGGGTCTCGGCTTCGTCGATGACGTCATCGTGATAGAGGCTGCCGATGTGGATCAGTTCCACCGCCGCCCCGGCGTCGATCGCCCGGTCATCGAGATCGGGCCCGAGCTCGGCCCCGAGCTGGGCGAGAAGTGGCCGGAATCGCTTGCCCCCGGCGGTGATCAGATGCTGAGCAACCTTGGTGAGAAAGGCGTCATCGGAGGTGGACACATCGAGGAGACGGACCTCTACACGCTCAACCCGTTCCCACACTTCGGGGATGGTGACGAGGTCCTTCAGGGCCGGAGCGTCCATTCCGAAAACACCAATACCTTGCTGACCGCCAGCATGGTAGTGCTCGATCGACGCACCGATAATCGGCGGAATGCGCCACGGAGGGATGGGGGTTGTATCTGTGAAACGGGCTTTGAATCGGACTTGTCCGGGCCGGACGGGAGCCGCGAAGCTTGGTGCAGCCCGGGGCTATACTCCGCGAGGCGCACCCGATGGCCAGAGATTTGGGTGCGTCGGACCGTTAGGAGGCTGATCGCCGATGTTTGAGCGATTTACAGACAGGGCCCGCCGGGTCGTGGTCCTTGCGCAGGAAGAGGCGAGGCTTCTCAACCACAACTACATCGGAACCGAGCACATCCTCCTTGGCCTAATCCACGAAGGCGAAGGCGTCGCCGCGCGTGGTTTGGAGAGCCTGGGAATCAACCTGGATTCAGTTCGCAGCCAGGTCGTTGAGATCATCGGCCAGGGCCAGCAGTCGCCGTCCGGCCACATCCCCTTCACCCCGCGCGCCAAGAAGGTCCTCGAGCTGTCTTTGCGCGAAGCATTGCAGCTCGGCCACAACTACATCGGGACCGAGCACATCCTGCTGGGTTTGATCCGGGAAGGGGAAGGCGTCGCCGCCCAGGTGCTGCAGAAGCTGGGGGCCGACCTCCCCAAGGTTCGTCAAACCGTCATCCAGCTGCTGTCCGGGGTATCAGGTGAGGAACAAACCGCCGCCAGTTCCACCCAGTCCGGTCGCGGCAGCAGCGAGTCCGGGCCGTCGGGCTCTACCGTGCTCGATCAATTTGGTCGCAACCTGGCTCAGATGGCGAGAGAGCGCAAGCTCGATCCCGTCATCGGCCGAGCTACAGAGATCGAGCGTGTGATGCAGATTCTCTCCCGCCGCTCCAAGAACAACCCGGTGCTGATCGGTGAACCGGGCGTCGGGAAGACCGCGATTGTCGAAGGCCTGGCGCAGAAGATCGTCAATTCCGAGGTTCCTGAGACGCTCACCAACAAGCAGCTCTACACCCTCGACCTCGGTGCCCTGGTGGCCGGCTCGCGCTACCGAGGAGATTTCGAGGAGCGCCTCAAGAAGGTCCTGAAGGAAATCAAGACCCGGGGCGACATCATCCTCTTCATCGACGAGATCCACACCCTGGTAGGCGCCGGGGCGGCCGAGGGAGCGATCGACGCTGCCAGCATCCTCAAGCCGATGCTGGCCCGGGGCGAGCTCCAGACCATCGGGGCCACCACCCTGGAGGAGTACCGCAAATACCTCGAAAAGGACTCTGCGCTGGAGCGCCGGTTTCAGCCGGTGCAGGTCGAAGAGCCGACGGTGGCCGAGACCATCCAGATCCTGCAGGGTCTGAAGGACCGTTACGAGGCGCACCACAGTGTGCGTTTCACCGATGACGCCCTGGTGATGGCGGCCAATCTGGCCGACCGCTACATCTCCGATCGATTCCTGCCGGACAAGGCAATTGACCTCATCGATGAGGCGGGAAGCCGCAACCGCATCTATCGCAAGGGTGGCGGGCCCGAGATCAAGCAGATCGACGAGCGCCTCAATCAGGTTCGCAGGGACAAATCCGACGCGGTCCAGACACAGAATTTCGAGCGGGCCGCACAGCTGCGCGACCAGGAACGTACGCTGCTAGGGGAACGCGCCCAGCACGAGGCCGACCTGGCCGCGGCCGGAACGCCGATCGGCTCGGTGATCGACGAAGACGAGATCGCCGAGGTTCTCGCCCAGTGGACGGGTATCCCCGTCCACCGGCTCACCGAGGAGGAGACCGCCCGGCTCGTCAACATGGAAGCCGAGCTGCACAAGCGGATCATCGGCCAGCACGACGCGATCAGCGCGGTCAGTCGGGCCATCCGCCGCACCCGCGCCGGTCTCAAAGACCCCAAGCGCCCGTCCGGCTCGTTCATATTCCTGGGGCCGTCCGGGGTTGGGAAGACCGAGACCGCCAAGACGCTGGCCGAATTCCTGTTCGGCGACGAGAGCGCCCTCATTCAGCTGGACATGTCCGAGTACATGGAGAAGCACACGGTGAGCCGGCTCGTCGGGTCCCCTCCCGGATACGTGGGTTATGACGAGGGCGGGCAGCTGACCGAAGCGGTCCGGCGCAAGCCTTTCTCGGTGGTGCTATTCGACGAGATCGAGAAGGCGCACCCAGACGTCTTCAACACGCTGCTGCAGATCCTGGAAGATGGCCGCCTGACCGATGCGCAAGGGCGCCAGGTCGACTTCAAGAACACGGTCATCATCATGACGTCCAACCTGGGAACGGCCGATCTGCGTAAGAAGGCGATCGGCTTCCAGCACGATTCGGACGAGGTGACCTACGAGAAGATGAAAGAGAAGGTCACCGAAGAGCTGAAGCGACATTTCCGTCCGGAGTTCCTCAACCGGATCGACGAGGTCATCGTCTATCACGAGCTGACCAAGGACGAGGTCAAGGAGATCGTCGAGCTGATGCTGGTTCGGGACCGGGAGCAGCTCGCCAGCCAGGCACTCGACCTGGTGCTCACCGACGACGCCAAGGTGTTCCTGGTGGAAAAGGGCTACGACCAGTCGCTGGGGGCCCGTCCGCTCCGTCGAGCTATCCAGCGCCACCTCGAGGATCCGCTGTCGGAGAAGGTCCTCATGGGCGACTTCTCGGCCGGTACCACCATCGTGGTGGATGTCGACGAAGAGGTGGACGAACTGACGTTCGAGATGGTCGAGACGCCTGACGTTCCGCCTGTCGACCTGGCCGACACCGAGAACTGAGCCGATAGGGCCGCCCCGAGGGCGGCCCTATCCGCACCTCCTCCAAACGTCTGACCGCTCCGGCAGTCGCGCGTGGAAATAGCGAGGGAACTTTCGCTGGACTCCTCCGTCGAACCAGGTGAGAGAGAGGACAGGCTTAACGAGCCGTCCGCTACCCATGGAGGAGTCGATGGCTCGCCTGTGCCGTCTGATGCGCGCGCCGGTGTTGGTACCGATGCTGGTCGGCCTGGCTGCCCTGTTCACGATCGGGGCCTGTACCACTGTCGAAACCGACGTTGCGGATTCCGTCCGCTCCGCACTCGACGTGGCGGGCATGGAGGAAGTCACCGTCGATGACGTCGCCTACCGGAACGTGACGCTCGCAGGTCCCCACATGCTCGAAACCGACGCGCTATCCGTCGCCGGTGCTCTGGCAGCCACCCAAGATGTACGTTTCGTCGGTACGGGCGGCGAGCCCGAGTCGGCGCCCCCGGCCCCGACCGAGGTGACGGCAGCCGCCATCGATGTCAACGCCGGCAATATCGACGTCACCGGCACCGTGGACGGTGGCCGCATGATCCTCCAGGGCGTGGTCCCTGACGAGGCGACCCGGGCGTTGCTCGTGGCCGCCGCCGAATCAGCTTTTGGTGAGCAGAACACTACCTACGACCTGATGGTGGGAGGTGTTGTCGCTGCACCGGAAGTGACTGCGGCCGCAACCGAGCTGGCGAACGTGATCGATCTGCTTCCCGAACGGCTCGCGTCGGGACGGCTAGCGCTCGACAATTCGACGCTGGCGGTGCGTGGCGAAGCGGCGACCGTTGCGAGCGCCCGCTCACTCAGATCGTCGATCGAGTCGCTGACGGGTATCGAAGGGCGGGCCGACATTCTGGCCCCGCGGGTGGCGGCGACGGATTTCAGCGCCGTGCTGACGGCCACGGGTATCAGCCTCACCGGGGTGGTCCCCGACGAGGCCGCCCGCACGCAGCTGGTGGCGGCCGCCGAGGCGGCCTTCGGCGGCGCCGGAGTGGTCGACGAACTAACTGTCGAAGGAGTCGCTGCGACGGCGGAGCAGATGGAAGCCATCGCTGAGGCGGCCGACCTGATCGGTTTGCTCCCCGGAGCGCTCGAGTCCGGCGACCTACGTTTGCGTGACGCCACGCTTGGCATCCGCGGCACTGCCTCTTCATTGGACGGTCTGGCAAATCTGACCGTGGCAGCGGAGGGGGCAGACGCAGCGCGGGCACGGACGGACATCGACGCCGGCCAAGCAGCAACCCGTGCCATCGAACAAGTGCTGGCGCGCGACACGATCACGTTCGCATCCGGGTCCGCTGAGCTGACGGAGAACGGATCCGCCACTCTTGATCGAGTCGCCGACGTACTGACCCGTGCCATGAGCGTCGACCGTCAGGTGCGTATCGAGATCGCAGGGCATACCGACGATCGGGGGGACGAGGCCGCCAACTTGGCGTTGAGTCAGGCCCGAGCAGAGACCGTTTGGGATTATCTGGCAGGGCAGGGCGTGGCGGCCGCGAGATTGCTTCCGGTTGGTTATGGCGAAGCGCAACCGGTGGCCGAGAACACCACTGCAGCTGGACGCGCACAGAACCGCCGCATCGAATTCTTGGAGGGATGAATGGGTTACGTCTTCACACAGATACTGCCGTGGGTGATCGGAGCGCTGATCGTTGGCTTTCTGGTGGGCCTCGCCTACTGGTGGTGCTCATGGTGGATCAGCCGCCGCAACCGACAGCTGGAGGAGCTGTCCGGCTTGCGCACGCTGGCGGAAGCGAATCTGGCCACTGCTGATGAGCATGCCGCTCGAGCCGAAGCCGCCCGTGGGGAAGCGGCCACGCTCAGCGACCGCCTCGCCGCCGCCGAAGCCGAGCACACGGGCTTGACCTCACGGATCTGTGAACTCGAACCGCTCGAGAGTGAGGTCCCGGCAATGGCCGCCCGCATCACCGAGCTTGAGTCCGAGAACGCGGAGCTGGCGGGCTGGCGGGCTCGCATTTCTGAGTTGGAGATGGACAACGCCGAGCTAGCGGGCTTGCGGGTGCGGATAGGTGAGCTAGAGACGGAGAACGCGGAGCTGGCCGCTCTGCGGTCGCGGATTGGAGAGCTGGAGGACGCGAATGCTGAGTTGGGGAGACTGCGCGGCACGATCGGTGAGCTGGAAGCCAAGGTGGATACCGTTGCCGGGTTCACAAACAAATATGGAGCGCTGGACGCTGCCGCCGGCGAGCTGGAAAGGCTCCGGGCCAGAGCGGCGGAGCTGGAGGCAGATACCGCTGAGCTGGCTGAGCTGCGAAGCCGGGTAGCGGGGCTGGACCGGTCAACCGCCGAAGCCGGCAAGCTGCGGGCTCGTGTCGGTGAGCTGGAGGCTCTCAACGCCGAGCTCACCGCTCGCGTGGAGCAAGCCCCGGAATCCGGTGCGGATGACGTCGAGGCGCTCAGCCGCCAAATCGGGGACTTGGAAGGCCGTATCGCCGAGCTGACCGAGCTGAACCGAGAGGTTGCATCACTTCGATCCGACAACGCCCGGATCCCCGAGCTGCTGGCTCGGGTCAACGAGCTGGAGACGACCGATGCCGAGCTGAGCAGCCTCCGGACTCGGATCAATGTGCTGGAGCCTCTCGAGGTAGAGGTCATCGACCTCCGCGATGAGATAGCCGCGTTGAAGACGCCGGATCCCGATACTTCATCGGCAGCATCCGTGCTGGGGCGCCGGGTCCAGGCAGAAGACCTGACCCTCGTGGAGGGTGTCGGGCCGGCGATAGCCCGTCTGCTCTCGACCAACGGCATCGACACGTGGCGGGGCCTGGCGGCGACCGACACCGCCACCCTGCGTGGAATCCTCGAAGACGCCGGTCGCCGATTCCGGATGCACGATCCGGAGACCTGGCCCATACAGGCCGGGCTGCTCGCCAACGGCAGGTGGGAGGAATTCCTCCGGTTGGCCGATCATCTCGACGGCGGACGCTACCCGGACACCAGGTCGCCGGCGGACCAGCCGCAACCCGACCTGGGCGAGGCAAAACAGGTCCTCGGTCACCGGGTGAAGCTGGACGAGCTGACGCTGGTGGAGGGAATCGGCCCGCAGATCGAGCGCCTGTGCCACGCCGCCGGGATCACCACCTGGATGGAGCTGTCTCGATCGAGCAGCGAGCGTCTGCAACGGATCCTGGACGAGGCCGGTCCTCGTTTCCGCATCCACGACCCCGGAACCTGGCCGATGCAAGCCCACCTGCTGGCCCACGGCCGCTGGTCAGAATTTCGGACCCTCACCGACTCGCTCACCGGCGGTCGTGTGACGTAGATCCGCTCCGCTCGAGACGCCGTCCTTGGTCCGGCGTGTCCGCCCCGCCGGTTCCGGCCTGGCACCGGACTTCCGGTGGCGCGGCACGTCGGATCGCGGACGGCGTTATCGTCTGCGGCCATGCCTGACGGCCCGTTGGATCCAGCCACCCTCGCCCTTCATGCCGACAAAGGCATCGAGCAGGTGGCGGACGTGGCTCCGCCACTCCACGTGAGCACCACCTTCGACCGCTCGGCGGGGGAGGGGCCGGTCTACATCCGCGACCCCGAGGTCACGACCAGGCGCCGGCTCGAGGCCGTGCTCGGTGCGCTCGATGGGGGCGAGGCAGTCACGTTCGGGTCAGGCATGGCGGCCATCGCGGCGGTGGTCCAGGTCATCGCACCTCGCCGTCTGTTGCTGCCGTCCGAGGTGTATCACGGTACCCGGGCCTGGGCCGAGGCCGAGGCGGCCGCCGGCCGGCTGGAGCTGGGCAGTCACGAATCAGTCGGCGCGGGTGACCTGCTGTGGGTCGAGACCCCCTCCAACCCCAAGTGTCTGGTCACCGACATCGCTGCTGCTGCCGAACAGGTACACGGGGCGGGCGGCAAGCTCGTGGTCGACGGCACTTTCGCCACCCCCATCATCCAACAGCCACTCCGACTGGGCGCGGACGCGGTCATGCACTCCACCACCAAGGCGATCGGCGGCCACTCCGACGCTATCGGTGGCGTGCTAGTCACTACGGATTCGGCGTTGGCAGACGACTTGCGGGGCCATCGCAGCCGGGGCGGTTCGATTCCGGGAAGCCTCGAGACATGGCTCACCCTGCGCGGGGTCCGCACCCTGGCGCTCCGGGTCGCCCGCGCTTCCGAGTCCGCCACCCGGATCGCCGAGGAGCTTGCCGGGCGCGGGCTCCAGGTGTGGTATCCGTTTCTGCCCGGCCAGCCGGGCGTGGATGTCGCTCGCCGCCAGATGAATCTCGGCGGGGGCATCCTGTCGTTGGAGCTGGACTCGTATGACGCGGCCTCCCGGCTGATGCAGCATTTGCGACTCTTCGCGGCGGCAACATCATTGGGTGGAGTCGAATCGCTGGCGGAGCATCGGCGGACCGTCGATCCGGCTGCACCGGAAGGACTGATCCGGTTGTCGGTGGGTCTCGAAGCCGGCGATGATCTGATCGCCGACCTCGTGAATGCGCTGGAACGGGCGACGGTTTGACCAGCGGCGCGAGTCCCAAACGAGGCCGCCCCAGCATTCTGGGGTTAAAGTACCGCACGGTACGCGACTTCCCCTGGGGCGTACCCGACATAGGAGGAAGAACGGATGAATGTAGTGAGGAAAACACGGTGGCTGCTCCTCATCGCGGTATTGGCGCTGGTCGCAGCTGCGTGCGGCGACGATTCGGGCGGCGGCGACGGCGTCCCGATCGGGCTCGTGTACGACATCGGCGGCCGTGGGGACCAGTCGTTCAATGACTCGGCCGCAGCTGGGCTCGATCGGGCTACGGACGAGCTGGGTGTCAGTGCGTCAGAAGCATCGGCGGATGAGACCGGTTCGAACCGCGAGGAGTTGTTGAACCTGCAGGCCGAGGGCAACGACCTCGTGTTCGGGGTCGGGTTCCTGTTCGCCGAGCCGATGACGAATGCGGCGACTGCGAACCCCGATGTCAACTTCGCCATCGTGGACGACGCTTCGGTCGACCTGCCCAACGTCGCCGGCCTCGTGTTCGCCGAGGAGCAAGGATCGTTCCTGGTTGGAGCTGCTGCCGCGCTCAAGACGCAGACGGACAAGGTTGGATTCATCGGTGGAGTCAACATCGAACTCATTCAGAAGTTCGAGGCTGGTTTCATCGCCGGGGTCGAGGCCGTGAACCCTGACATAGAGATCATCTCCCAGTATGTGACAGAACCGCCCAACTTCGACGGGTTCAATGATCCGGCATCTGGACGGGTCATCGCTCAGTCCATGTTCGAGCAGGGTGCGGACATCGTCTACCACGCGGCGGGCGGCACCGGCGCCGGCCTGTTCCAGGCTGCCAAGGAATACTCCGAAGCGAACAACACCAAGGTATGGGCCATCGGGGTCGACTCTGATCAGTACCTGACCGCAGGTGAGGACGTCCAGGAGTACATCCTCACGTCGATGCTGAAGCGAGTTGACGTTGCCGTGTTCGAGACGATCGAAGCGCAAGCCAACGACGAGTTCTCCCCGGGTCCGGTCGTGTTCGACCTCTCCGTCGACGGCGTGGGTTACTCGACCAGCGGTGGCTTCGTCGACGATATCGCGGATCAGCTCGACGAGTTCAAGCAGCAGATCATCGACGGCGACATCGTCGTACCGACGTCACCCGCATAGTCCAGCAGAACCAGCGAGATCTCGTGGGACCGGGCTAATGTCCGGTCCCACGTTATTTTGGTGCCGGGCCGTTGGCTTGCGGGACTGAAGGAGGACATCATCGAGCCCGCTGTGTTGCTCGAAGGGATCACGAAACGGTTTCCGGGCGTGGTAGCCAACGACGACGTGAACCTGCGGGTCGAGTCAGGCGAGATCCATGCTATCGCCGGTGAAAACGGCGCCGGCAAGTCCACCCTCATGAAGATCCTCTACGGCATGCTCCGGCCGGACGAAGGCGAGATGTATGTCAACGGGCAGCATGTCGAATTCCACTCGCCTACGGACGCGATTGCAGCCGGGATCGGGATGGTGCACCAGCACTTCATGCTGGCCGACAACTTCACGGTGCTCGAGAACGTCATCCTCGGGGCCGAACCAACCCTCAACGGCGGCCGCCTCGACTTCGACGAAGCGCACGAACACATTGCCGAGGTCAGCCGGTCATACGGTCTCGAGGTCGAACCAGACGAACTCGTCGAAACGCTCGGCGTTGGGGAACGTCAGCGCGTCGAGATCATCAAAGTCTTGTTCCGCGGCGCGAAGATTCTCATCCTCGACGAGCCGACCGCAGTGCTCGTGCCCCAAGAAGTCGAGGAGCTGTTCCGCAATCTGCGGGAGTTGAAGGCCGAAGGCCATACGATCATCTTCATCGACCACAAACTCGAGGAGGTTCTCGAGATCGCGGACACGATCACCGTTCTCCGGCAGGGCCGGAACGTTGCCACGGTGAAGCCCGAAGACGTGACCGCCCGGGACCTCGCCGAGCTGATGGTCGGCTCCGAGCTGCCGACCCCCGAAACCCGCGAATCGACGGTACAGGACGAGACAGTGATGGAGATCCGCGATCTCTCGGTCGCGGGTACGGCCACCGACGTCCCCATCCAAGACGTGGATTTGACCGTCCACAAGGGAGAGATCGTCGGGATCGCGGGCGTGGAAGGCAACGGACAGAGCGAATTGGTGGAGGCAATACTCGGGATTCGCAAGGCGGATGCAGGCACGGTTCATCTCAACGGCAAAGACGTGACGAGCTGGCCGGTTCGCAAGATGCGGGAGGCCGGCGTCGGGTACATTCCGGAAGACCGCCACCGACGGGGTCTGATTCTGAACGCGCCGCTGTGGGAGAACGACATGCTCGGGCGCCAGCAGCAGGCCCCGTTCGTGAAATCAGGCTTCTGGATCGATCCCGATGCGGCCCGGGAGCACGCCCGGCACGTGGTGGAACGGTTCGACGTCAGAACGCCGAATGTGGACGTGATGGCGCACGCCCTCTCGGGCGGGAACCAGCAAAAACTCATCGTGGGGAGGGAACTTGCCTCCGACATCAGCCTCCTGATTGCCGCACACCCCACGCGGGGTATCGACGTCGGAGCTCAAGCCGCCGTATGGGAGGAGCTGCGCTCGGCTCGAGCGTCGGGCATGGGAATCCTGCTCATCTCGGCCGATCTCGAGGAGCTGATCGGCCTGTCCGACCGCATCCACGTCATGTTGCGGGGACGGTTGGTGGCCGACCTCGATCCGGCGACCGTCACCCCCCGCGATCTGGGGAGCTATATGACCGGCGCCAGGGAGGCGGCATCGTGAATCCTCGTCTGTTGACGCTCGCACCTCCCATCGCAGCCGTCGTCCTGTCATTCATCGTCTCCTCGATCGTGCTCCTCATCTCGGGAACGAACCCATTCACTGCGTTCGCGAACCTCGTCGAGTTCGGTTTTCGGCCGAATACCCTCGTAGAGACGATCAACTGGTCGACGCCGCTGTACCTGTCCGGTGTGGCGGTCGCCATCGGGTTCAGGATGAGCCTGTTCAACATCGGCGTCGAGGGCCAGTACATTCTGGGCGCATTCATCGCCGCCCAGGTCGGTGCGGTCATGTCCCTACCTGCGGTGCTGCACGTCGGCTTGATCATCCTGACGGCGATGGCGGTCGGTGGCATGTGGGCGGGATTGGCCGGCGTGTTGAAGGTCACTCGCAACGTGCATGAGGTCATCTCGACCATCATGTTCAATGCGATCGCGGTCGGCGGGATCGTTTCCTACTTGCTTGGCGTGTGGGACGTTCCCGACCCTGGCCTCGACACTGCGCTCGGCGATATCCCTCCGTCGGGCCATTTCCCGTCCCTCGATTTCATCTCCGACACAGTATTTGGAGGCACCCGCTCCAGCCTGTGGGGGTTCGTGCTGGTGGCGATCGTTGTGGGTGTCGGCTACCACCTGCTGATCAACCGGACCAGCCTGGGCTATGACTTGCGGGCCACCGGCCAGAATCCCGACGCGGCGGAGGCCAGTGGGGTCGATCCCAAGCGGACCATTGTCGTTGCGATGTTGCTGTCGGGCGCCGTTGCTGGCCTGGTGGGCCTGCCGGAGTTGCTCGGCGACACCCACGCCTACAGCCTGCGTTTTACTCAGGGTCTTGGATTCGCCGGCATCGCTGTCGCGTTGCTGGGCCGCAACCATGCGGCGGGTATCGCCGTCGGCGCCCTGTTGTTCGGCTGGCTGGGCCGGGCCTCGGGAGTGCTGGAGGTCCGGGGTGACGCCCCGCGGGAGATCGTTGTGATCATTCAAGGGGTGATCATTCTGGCGGTGGTGGTGGCCTACTCCATCGCCGAGCGATACCGGCGGATCGAAGCCGCCAAGGCTGCGGCGGCGATGACGGGGGCCGAGGCATGACGGCACCGACCATCGAACGCCCGGCTCCCGAGCCGGCGGCGCGGACGGTCCGGCACCGTCTGACCGGCCGCACTCGCTGGGTTGTCTACCTCGTGGCGGGCATCGTCCTGCTGGCCCTCACGGAGCAGTTCGCCCGCATCCCGACAACCGACCTCACATCATCCGGCACCTGGAGCATCGCCGTCGCCTGGTCGATCCCCATCCTCATGGCCGGCCTGGGTGGCATGTTCTCGGAGCGGTCCGGCGTCGTCAACATCGCGCTCGAAGGCATGCTGGTGCTTGGCACCTGGTTCGGAGCCTACGGAACGATCGTATCCGGTAGCCCATGGGTCGGGTTGCTCATGGCAGCCATCGCTGGGGGAGCTGGGGGCCTGTTGATGGCGGTGGCCACGGTCACGTTCGCAGTGGACCACATCATCGCCGGCACCGCCATCTTTGTGATGGCGCCGGGCATCACGCGCTATCTGTCAGGTCTGATATTTCCCGAATACGGAGGTTCGATCACCCAGTCGCCGACCGTGCAGGGAGTGGGAACGTTCGACGTCCCATTCCTCGCCGGTGGCGATATAGGAAACTGGAAGAGCCCGGACATCCTCGGTGCGATCGAACGGGCTGATATCTTCCTGCTGAGCGAGGCGGCCGGAGTCGTGCGCGGTTTCGTGTTCCAGATGTCGTGGCTGACCCTGCTCGCCATCTTGGTGGTTCCATTCTCTGCGTACCTGCTGTGGCGCACCCGGTTTGGGTTGCGGCTGCGCAGCTGCGGCGAGGATCCGGACGCAGCGGATTCGCTCGGGATCAACGTCTATCGCTACAAGTACTACGGCGTCGTCATCTCGGGTTTCCTGGCGGGATTCGGTGGAGGATTCCTGTCAGTTCAGCTTTCTGGCCTGTATAAGGAGGCTCAGACTGGTGGGAAGGGTTTCATCGGCCTCGCCACGATGATCTTCGGCAACTGGCGGCCCGGGGGTACTGCAGCAGGCGCTCTGCTGTTCGGGTTCACCGAAACGCTCCGGCTGCGCGATCCGAGTGCCCCGCATGCACTCCTGCTCTTCGTAACGGTCGCGCTGTTGATCTTCGCGATCCGTGCTCTGGTGCGGAAGCGCTACTTGGAAGCTGTTGGGATGGGTGGAGTCGGGATCATCGTCGGCTACTTCTATCTCGTGTCCGACTCGGTGCCCAACCAGCTGCCGCAGATCACGCCGTTCATCTCCGTCATCATCGTCCTCCTCTTCGCCACTCGCCGACTCCGAATGCCCGCCGCCGACGGCCGAATATGGGTGAAAGAATGATCGCGCGCGCCCGCGTGCGCTAGCTCGGTGACGCATCAGACCTCTCGCCCGTATGCGGCTCAGCCCACTTGGCAAGCAGCGAAAGCGCTGATCAGCCCGCAGATTCGAAGATCAGCTGCTTGAACCTCTCGACGTCGATCGAGCGGATGATGGTGGTGTTCGGTGACTTGCCGGTCACGTCGAAGGAGTCAACCACGGACATCCCGCGGGTCAGTTCCGAATGGTGCTCGATCGACACATGGTGGCGCGAGGAGTGTCGGACGACGATGTCGGGCTCGAGCGCCACTGCCATTGCGGTCGGATCGGGCAGCTCCAGTGTCGAACCACCCGATTGGCGGCGAATCGCCGCCTGCGCCGTCGTATTGCAGTCCAGGATGAAGCTCGCCACGTCGGTACCGAGGCCCCGCAGCGCTGCCTGCTCCTCAACGTTCAGGCCGGCCTCACCGCGGCAGATCTCCCAGCCGACCATCTCGATCGGCAGGTCGGAGTCGAACACCATGGCCGCGGCGTGCGGGTCGAACCACAGGTTGAACTCGGCAGCTGGAGTCACGTTGCCGATGACGTTTGCTGTCCCGCCCATGACCACACATCGGTCGATCTGCGAGATGATGTCCGGCGCTTGCCGGATCGCCATCGCCACGTTGGTGAGGGGGCCGAGCGTTACCAGTACGCAACCGGGATTCTCCCGGACCGACCTGATCAACGCGGTCACGCCGTGTTCGGCCTCGGGTTGGCCGGCGGGTGCGGGATAGCCCTGATCGCCCAGCCCATCTTGACCATGAAACCAGGTGGCATAGCGGGGTTCGAGCAGCAACGGCCGGGCCGATCCTTGATAGACAGGGACGTCGGCGCCGCACAGCTCCATGGTGTAGAGCGCGTTGCGGGTAGCCTGCTCGACTCCGCAGTTGCCGGCGACGGTGGTGACGGCGGCTATTTCAGAATGGCGAACAGCCATGATCAGCGCAACCGCATCGTCCGATGCGGTGTCGGTGTCGATGATGAGCGTCGACATGAGGCCGATTGTGGCACCCCCGAGCTCGTGCACCGGGCGCTGGTGCGATAGAGCCTGCCGCGTAGCTGCTTGGTATCGGGGTACAGGGTGTGACTAGCCCATCGGTGTGCAGCCTTGGCGGGGCCGGGCTCGTACGTTAGAGTGCCGCCCGGCGCAACTATGGTTGCGCCCTTTTGCTTCTTCCCCTCCATATCCAGGAGGTATCAACATGCGGTATCACCTTCGACGCGCCGCGTCGCTGTTCACCGCACTGTCCATCCTCATCGGGCTTCCGCTGGCGGGCGGTGCCTGGCTGAGCGGGGGCGCTGCCCCTCAAAGTGAGGTCATCACGGAGGCGGTGCCTGCGTCCACCACCTCCGCCGGGTCGACCGCCACGACGGCCGATGCGGGCCTGCAAGCGAGATTGGCTGCCGTCCCTCCGCCGCTGCCGACGACGCCTGAGCCGGTGGTGGGGGAGTCAGTAACCCAGTGGATCTGCGACATCGACGGCGACAACCCTCGGTGCCTTCCAACAACCACGACCCACACCCATGCCGCTCACGAGCACGATGACTCAACCGGGACGTCGGGAGAGCCACAGGCAGCCGACGCAGAGACCCCGGCGGCGGTCGAAGAGACCAGGACCGCGGCCGCGCCCTCGCAGAGCCTCCAGGCGGAGGTACCGCGCGCCCCCCATCTGGAGCGGTTGGTCCCGCTCGATCCGCAAGGAGCCGAGGACTGGCGGCCTTTGATCGCCCATTTCTTCGATACCAGCGACGTCGACCTGGCCGTTGCCGTCGTGGACTGCGAGAGCCGGGGCGTCCCGGAAGCCAAGAATCCACGCTCCACCGCGTCCGGGCTCTTTCAGCACCTGGCCTCGATGTGGCCGCCACGAGCGGCCAGTGCGGGATACGCCGGCTCCGATGTTTTCGATCCGGTGGCCAACACCGCCGTCGCCGCCTGGCTCGTCTATGAAGGCGGTGGCTGGCGCCACTGGAACGCCTCCCGCGACTGCTGGGGATGATTCGCCGCCGGCGAGTGGGAGCGCCCCGATCAGGATCGGGGCGCATGCGCCACCTTCGGTGGCGGTTGTTTTAGGTGCGGCCTTCGGCCGCGCGCACTTTTTGCTGGGTCGCACCGCCCGGGTCGCTGCGCCCCAGGTTGAGGGGGACGGCAGGAGCCTTTCCCCCTCAAACTCCCCCTTTGGTTACGCGCCCAAAGCTGTCGGAGGGGGGCGCCGCCGGTGCCGCGACCATCACCGATTCGTAGCCGCGAATCACGAAGGCGGGGATACGGATCGGGTCTGCCGCCAGCTCCAGGTCAGGGCGGTGGGCGGCGAGGCGGGCCACTGCCACCTCCAGCTCGAGGCGGGCGAGGGGAGCCCCCAGGCAGTAGTGGACGCCGGCGCCGAAGGTAATGTGCGAGATGTCGCCCCGGGCGACGTCGAAGCGGTCGGGGTCGTCGAACTGGCGGGGGTCGCGGTTGGCGGATCCGAACAGCATCGCCACCTTGTCGCCGCGAGGGATGTGGATGCCCCCGATTTCGAAGTCGTCGGCCAGGACCCAGCGTTCAAAAAGCTGGAGAGGCGGATCCCAGCGCATCATCTCCTCGATCGCCACGGCCGGCTCAACCGTGCCGTCGACAATCGACTTCCAGGTGCCGAGATGGCGCAAGATCGCGGTCATGCCGTTACCCATCGTGTTGACGGTGGCTTCGTGGCCGGCGTTGAGAAGGAGGATCACCGTCGAGACGATTTCGGCGTCGGACAGCACGCCATCCTCGGTCTCGGCGTGGCAGAGGGCGGTGATGAGATCGTCCTGCGGTGTGCGTCGCCGTTGCTCGATGAGGTCTGCCGTCCATTCCGTGAACTCGGCTGCGGCGCGGATGGCGGCCTCCGCCTCGGCGACCGTCGTCGCCAGTTCGTACATCTTGACGATCTGATGCGACCACGCCAGTAGATCGTCGGCGTGGTCGGTGGGAGCCCCGAGCAACAATGCGATCACCCTGATCGAATAGGGCTGGGCGTAATCCGCCAGCAGGTCAAACCCGTCGGCACCGGCGAGACCGGCGAGCAGGTCGTCGGCGATCCTGGTTATGGGACCCCGCAGTTCTCGCACCCGGCGGGGCGTGAAAGCTCGCGACACCAGTGCCCGGATCCTGGTGTGTTCCGGCGGTTCCAGCATGAGCAACGAATAGCGCTCAATCAGGTAATACGGCGAGGGATCGAGGCTGAGCTTCAGCTCCCGCAACGGCCTGAAGTCGGAAGGCTCGGCGTGGCCGCCACGCACGCGGCCCAAGCGCCGGTCCCGCTGAGCGCTGTCGACATCAGCGTGTCTGGTGAGCAGCCACAACCCAGAATCGCGATCCCACTCAACCGGTGTCCGCTCGCGCAGCTCGGCCAGACGGGGATATGGGTCGTCGATGAAGTTCGGATCGCTCGGGTCGAAGAGCTTCATGACCGGCTCAGAGACGAAACGCCACCGTTGCGCCAGAACAGGGCTTGGGCCGTGGGCGCTGGCGGCCGGGTTGTTGCCCGAGCGAAGTGGCTAGCCGTCCGACCCTCCAGAGTCGTCACCCGCATCGTCCGCCGGCACCTCCGGCTCGGCTACCACCCGGCCCCAGAACTCGATCTCCTGGATGGCCAGCTCGTCAAAAGCCTTGCCGTCGACCGCTTCCGAAGGCCAGGTGCTGTTGACCGAGATGATCACCTGGGTGGTACCGAGCGTATTGATGGTGACCACATGGGGGCGGGAGTTGTCGTTGTCGATCTCCTCGATGACGGGCAGCCCGGGCAGGTCATCTGCCTGGATCTCGATTCCGCGTATGCGGTAGTTGCGAGCGAACCGCACATCATCTTCGAGATTGAAGAAATGGATCTGTTCCAGCTCCACGGGCTCTGCGAATGTGAACGTCATCTGGGCGCCGACCCCCTGGAGGCTGGCATCGTTCCACGGATCCGAGGAGCCATCAATCAAATTGCGGCACGCCAGGCTGGTGTCGTTGAGTTCGGTCGAGCAGCGCACGTCGATCGGCGTCACCCGGCCGATCGGGCCCGTGGACGGCGCCGGGGCAGTGGTCTCTGAAACATCGGATGCCGCTGCGTCGTCAGCCGGCGCCGTTTCATCGCCACCGGAGAACACATTGAGCAACAGCGCCAGTATCACCACAACGCCGATGACCGACGCCAGCACGGCCAGGGCCCGGGTCCCTGCCGTCATTCCTGCCAGTGGCCGGGGGGCCACGGGTAACGCCGACTGGCTGAGCCGCGCGCCGCACTGCTCGCAGTGCCGATTCGTGGCGGGCTGCGCGGCCCCGCACGACGGGCAGGTGATCAGCGCCGGAGGAGGCGGTTCGGCTGTGGGATAGTCCGCTGGTTCGTCGTACGAGACCGGCTCTTCGAGCGTGAACTCCTCGAAATCGATCGCGTCCAGCGGGTCACTCCACTCATCTGGCTTGTCCGTCAAAGGTTCCTTCCTCACCAAGCGTGGGTATTGTGCCATGCCGAGTCGACTTTTGGACGTTCTGCGGGTGTTGGCGCTTCGTGAAACTGAACTGTGGGCTACCGGCTCGCTGCTGGGCGGAGTCGGTTTGCTGGTCGCGGTCGGGGTGATCGCGGCCGTGCTGATCAATGTCACACTGCGCCGGTAAGGTCGCAGCGTGTCATTTCGTTGTGCTGCGTGCGGATATCGCTCCTCCAAGTGGATGGGGTTTTGCCCCCAGTGCCGCTCGGACGACGGACTCGTCGAAGAGGCAGAAGCTGCCAGCTCGCGACGTGTCCGGGACCGGCCGGAGCCGATCCCGCTTGCCAAGGTGGGCGACGCGCCCGTCGAACGGATGGCAACCGGCATCGGCGAGATCGATCGGGTGCTCGGCGGCGGGATTGTGCCCGGAGGAGCGGTGCTCATCGGGGGAGAGCCGGGAGTAGGCAAGTCGACGCTGCTTCTGCAGGTGGGAGGTTCGCTGGCGGCAGCCGGCCGCCAAGTTCTGATCGCATCGGCGGAGGAGTCGGCCGACCAGGTGGGCCTCCGCGCCGAGCGGTTGGGGATCCGGGGTGATGGCGTCGACCTCCTGGCTGTCGACGGCATCGATCAGATCATCGATGCGGCCGACCATACCCGGCCGGACCTGTTGATCGTTGACTCGATTCAGACGGTGAGCGCCCCCGAGGTCGGTGGAACCGCCGGCGGGGTGGCGCAGATTCGGGAGTGCGCCGCCCGAGTGATCCGCTTCGCCAAGGACCACGCCACCGCCGTCGTTCTCATCGGCCACGTCACCAAAGATGGCGGGATCGCCGGTCCCAAGATCCTCGAGCACATGGTCGATGTGGTGCTGTATTTGGAGGGGGACGCGGATCATGAGCTCCGCATGCTCCGGTCGCTGAAGAATCGATTCGGAGCCACACATCTCGCCGGTCTCTTCGAGATGCAGCATGAGGGCTTGGCGGAGGTAGCGGATCCCTCCGCAGCCCTCGTCGGCGATTGGAGCGGCTCGGTGCCGGGCACAGTCGTGCTGCCGACCATGGAGGGACGGCGGCCGGTGCTGGTCGAAGTGCAGGCCCTGGTCTGCTCGACCCAGGCCGTCCAGCCCCGGCGCAGTTTCAGCGGTCTCGAGCCGGCCCGGGTTCACCAGTTGCTGGCCGTGCTCGAACGCCATGCCGGTCTGGGATTCGGCGGCAAGGAAGCCTACGCCAGCGTCGTGGGCGGGATTCGTGTCACCGAGCCCGCGGCCGATCTGGCCATCATGCTGGCGTTGTCGTCATCCCTCCTGGACAAACCGCTGGGGTCGGTGGCAGCGTGGGGCGAGGTCGGCCTCACCGGCGAGGTACGCCAGGCGAGCCTCGGCAAGCGCCGCCGACAGGAGGCAGAGCGGATGGGAATCGAACGGGTTCTCGCCCCAGGCCCGGGTGGCGTGCATCGAGTGGACGAGGCCTTGGTCCGTGCCGGACTGACTCTTCCTTAGGGGGTCAGCGGATAGGCCACTGTCTCGTCGGATGTGTACCACGCTTGCTACGCGACTGGTGCAAAAGCCCATCTCGGAGAGCGGTGTCGCGACGATCGCTACCTCCGGTCGGACCGTTCCGCTGCCTATCGGCTGACCCCCTCAGGCTGGAGGGTGCCCTCAAGGGCCGCGGCAGCCGGAAGTTGGCGCCGGCGACCCGCCATTGCCCCGGGCCGGCATCCGATAGCATGATTTGTTACAGCGGAACGTCGCGCAGTCAAAGCGCTGTAGTAGCCTCCGATCAATGCCCGTGGGTTCCTCGACCTTGCTCGAAGTCGTTGCGATACTGGCGCCCGGAACTGCCCTCCGGAATGCGCTCCAGCGCGTCATGCAGAGCGGCAACGGCGCCCTCGTCGTGTTGGGATCCGGCCCTGAAGTCGAAGAAATCTGCACCGGCGGGTTCGTCCTGAAGGAAGCGGAGTTCACTACGGCCAAGCTCGCCGAGCTCGCCAAGATGGACGGCGCGATCGTGCTCGACGACAAGTGCGAGTACATCCTCCGAGCCAATACGCATCTGCTGCCCGATCCCTCAGTGCCCACCACCGAGACCGGTGCCAGATACCGGACTGCCGAGCGGGTGGCGCGCCAGACGAAACGCCCCGTGGTGGCGGTCTCGGAAGAGCGCCACGTCGCCACGATCTTCGTCGGGGACCGCAAGATGGAGTTGGAGACCCCGCAGGCCCTGGTCGGCAAGGTCAATCAGGAGTTGCAGACCCTCGAGCGCTTCCGGGATCGGCTCGATGAAGCTGAAGCAATGCTGACTCGCCTCGAGGTTTCGGATCGGGTGACGGTCAGGGCGGTCTTGAACGTCCTGCAACGGGCCGAGCTGGTACGGCGCATTGGGACTCAGATCGCAGCTGATGCGGTCGGCCTCGGCGGCGAGGGCGCAATGGTCGACCTCCAACACCTCGACCTGGTGCAGGGGATCGGCCAGCTGCGTGATCACGTTGTCCGGGACTATGTGAAGGGCGGCGAGAAGCGAGCCACGGAAGCGGTGGAGCAGCTCGAGGACACCCCCACCAACGATCTCTACGACATCGAACGCCTGGCCAGTGCCCTCAACCTCGATCATCCCGACACTGCTGTCAGACCCAACGGCTACCGGCTGCTTTCCCAGGTGCCGCGCCTGCCGGCGACGGTCCAGGATGCGCTCGTACGCCACTTCAAGGATTTTCAGAAGATGCTCGTGGCGTCCGTCGACGAACTCGATGAGGTTGCCGGTGTTGGCGGTGCCCGCGCCATGGAGCTCCGGCGATACTTTGACCGGTTGTCCGAGGTGGCCACCCATCCCGGATTCGTTCCTTTCTGATTTCCACCCTCCCAGGCGAACTGCCGTGGGGCTGCGGCACCGGCGCGGAATGGCTCTCACCTGAAACGGCTACACTCCGCAACCTTCTATGGCTGACTCGAAGAAGAAACCGGCATTCTCGGTAGGCGACAAGGTGGTGCACCCCCACCACGGCGCTGCGATCATCACCAAAAAGGTCAAGCAGGAGGTCGGTGGCGAAAAGCGCGACTACTTCATGCTGGAGATCGCAACGGATCAGCTCACCGTGTTCGTGCCGGTCGATTCGATCGAGGAGACGATCCGCCCGGTGATCAGCAAAACTGCCGCCAAGCAAGTGTTCGCCTTGTTCAAAGACGAGCCGCAGGAAGCCGGCAGCAATTGGAGCCGCTGGTACAAAGTCCTCAACGAAAAGATGACCTCAGGCGATATCTACCAAGTGGCCGAGGTTGTTCGCGACCTGACCTATGCGCAGCAGACCAAGGGGATATCCCCGGCGCTGAAGCGGATGCTTTCGAAAGCGCGGGTGACGCTCACCAGCGAGCTGGGCTTTGCGCTTGCGATCTCGGAAGAGGACGCGATCAAACGTCTCGACCGGGCGTTGCCCAAGGTGGAGATCGAGGAATAACCCGGCCACGACGGTAGGGAAATGTCGAGGAGGCGCCGGTGTTGGTGGAGGCAGTCCGCCTGCTCATCACGCTCGCCGTGACGGCGATCGGTTTCGAAGTCGCGCCGGGTCTCGTGTCGATGGGCGCGTCCACGGTCGCAATGGAAACCGCGCGGGTGGTGGGCGCGGTGGTCGGTGCCGGGTTCGGCTATGTGGCCGGCGGCGCCGTGGGCCGCACCTTCCGGCGGGGACTGTCGGATGCCCCTTCCCAGATTGCCCGCCAGCTCAGCGGAGCCCAGCTCTTCACCGGCGCGTTTGGCCTCATGGTCGGACTGGTGGTGGGGGCCGTCTTCTCCCTTCCGCTCATCTTGTTGGTCCCGCCGACGATCGCCTGGCCGACTGCGGGTCTGATCGTGTTCCTCCTCAGCGCGATCAGCGCTCGTGTGTTTGCCGTACGCTCCGAAGATCTGATGGCCTCGCTGGGTCTTGGGATCCGACGGCCGCTGGTGAGCCGCCGGATCGGTGAGACGGACCGCTCCTATTTGCTGGACGCATCCGCCGCAATCGACGGCCGGGTCCTCGAGCTGGTGCGGGCGGGTCTGGTGGACGGGCGGCTCTGGCTGCCTTCCGTCGTGGTGGATGAAGTCCAGCAGCTGGCCGATTCTGGTAGCAAGACTACCCGCCGCCGGGGACGCCGGGGGTTAGACGTCATGGCCGCTCTGCAGGAGCAGCCGGGGATCGACGTCGCGGTCCTCGAGGAAACGGTGCCGGATGTCGTCGACGTCGACGCCAAGTTGCTGCGGCTTGCCGAAATGGCGTCGGCGCGCCTCATCACCACCGACCACAATCTGGCCCGGGCGGCCGAGCTCCGGGGAATCCCGGTCCTCAATCCCAACGTGATTCACGACGCGGTGCGGGCGGTAGTCGAGGTCGGACAGCGACTGGCTCTGCCCATCTCCCGGACCGGCAGCGAGCCAGGTCAGGGTGTCGGGTACCTCGACGACGGCACGATGGTGGTCGTTGAGGGCGGGGCTACGCACATGGGCGAAACCCTTGATGTGGAGGTGACCAGCGCCACCCGAACTTCCATTGGCCGGATGCTGTTTGCCAAACTCGCCGTATGAGAGAACCTAGGGTCGCGGCCATCGTGGTGGCGGCTGGGACAGGAACCCGCTTTGGGGCAACCAAACAACACGCTGAGCTGGCCGGCCGGCCGGTATGGCAGTGGGCGAGGGATGCGCTGGTCGGGTCAGGGCTCGATCCGGTGGTCGTGGTTGGGCCAGTGGTGGGCGGCGTCCCCGGAGGCGAGCGACGCCGGGATTCCGTGGCGGCGGGCCTGGCTCACGTGCCCGAAGGGGCGGAGTTCATTGCTGTCCATGATGCGGCCCGGCCGCTAGCGTCGACTGGTCTCGTTCGGCGCCTGATCGACGCCATGACCGCGACCTCCGCTGATGGCGTGATACCGGGTGTGGGAGTGGCGGACACCATCAAACGGATCAACGAATCGCGCATGGTGATCGAGACGGTGGATCGTTCCCACCTGATAGCCGCGCAGACGCCGCAGATCTTCCGGGCGGCGTCGCTGCGGGCGGCCCACGCCGCAGATCAACTCGACGCCACCGACGATGCTGCGCTCGTCGAGCGATGGGGAGGCACCGTCGCGGTGGTCGCGGGCGAAGCGACCAATCTGAAGATCACCTACCCGGCCGACCTCGCTATGGCGGAGACCTTGGTCCGGGATGCGGGCCTATGAGGATCGGCTGGGGCTTCGACGCTCATCGATTCGGCGGTTCCGGTCCGCTCAAGCTGGGCGGCATCGTCGTGTCCGAGCAGGGATTGGCCGGAACCTCCGACGCCGACGTCCTGGCCCATGCAGTGGCGGACGGCCTGCTCGGAGCGGCCGCGCTGGGCGACCTCGGTACCTACTTCCCTTCGGATGACCCCCAGTGGGAAGACGCCGACAGCATGAACCTGCTCACACAGGTCGTGGTTGAGCTGGGACGCCGCGGGCTCAGCCCGGCCCAGGTGGACGCCACCGTGATCTCCCAGACCGTGCCCATCGCCCCCCATCGCGAACGGATACGCGACAACTTGGCGCGTGTCCTCGGCCTGGACCGCGATCGGGTCTCCGTGAAGGCCACCACTACCGACCACATGGGGTTCATTGGCCGCGATGAGGGTATGGCGGCCGTGGCCGCGGTCGTGCTCGGTGAGATCGCCGAGGCGGAGATCCCACCCGCGGACTGAGCTGCGTCGGAGCGTGGGTACCATCCCTGCGCGTGATTCGAGTCTTCAACACCCTCGGCCGGACTGAACAGCCGCTCGAGCCGCTGGTAGCAGGCAAGGTCGGTGTGTACGTATGTGGCCCCACCGTGCAGTCGGCCCCGCATCTGGGGCACGGCCGGTTCATGGTGGCCTTTGACGTGATTCGTCGCTATTTGCAGTGGCGGGGATACGACGTGACCTTCGTCCAGAACGTGACCGATGTGGAAGACAAGATCATCGATGCGGCCCTTGAGCTGGGAATCTCGCCCGATGAGCTCGCCAAGCAGATGGCGGATCGGTTTCGGGAGACGTCCGATGCGCTGAACATCCTCACTCCGGACGTCGAGCCCCGGGCTACAGAACACATCCCAGAAATGATCGAGTTGATCAACCAGCTCATCGACAAGGGACTGGCTTATCCGGCCGATGGTGACGTCTACTTCAAGGTGAGGCTCGACCCTGACTACGGCAAACTGTCGGGGCGCAACCTCGACGACCTCGTAGCCGGAGCTCGGGTTGAACCCGGGGAACACAAAGAAGACCCGCTCGACTTCGCCTTGTGGAAGGCTGCCAAACCCGGGGAACCGTCGTGGGAGTCCCCGTGGGGGCCGGGCCGACCGGGTTGGCACATCGAATGCTCGGCCATGGCTGCCAAGTACCTGGGGACCCCGTTTGATATTCACGCCGGAGGCTCCGACCTCATCTTCCCCCATCACGAAAACGAGATCGCCCAGTCGGAAGGCGCGAGCGGCCGCCCGTTCGCCACGTACTGGCTCCACAACGGAATGTTGAACCTCGATGGGGAGAAAATGTCGAAATCCACCGGACACATCCTGGATCTGGAAACCGCAATCGAGACCTTCGGCGGCGCGGCTGTGCGACTGTTCTACCTGCGGGCCCACTACCGGTCGCCACTGGAGTTCTCGGAAGAACTGATGGCCGACGCCGCCCAATCTCTGGATCGACTGAGAGCCTTTCGGTCGAGGGCAGGCGAGGCCGGGCCGACGCCACACGGCGAGTCGATGGAACGGTTCGTCGATGCCATGGACGAGGACTTCAACACCCCGGTCGCCCTCGCAGTCCTATTCGACGTGGTGCGAGGGGCTAACCGGCGGCTGGACGGAGCCGAGGATGCTGCAGAATACGTTGCGGCGTTCAACGTGATGGTCGAAGTGCTTGGGCTGGAGTTGGCCGAGGACACGCTCGCGGATCTCGCCGACGGGCTGGCGGAGCTGCTGGCGTCGCTGGGATCGGAGCCCGCCGGCGACGTCAATGGGATGATGGGGGGAATCCTGCGGCGGCGCGAGGAGGCCCGGGCTCACAAGGACTGGGCGGCCGCCGACGCCATCCGGGACGGCCTGGCCGCCCTCGGTGTCACGATCCGCGACGGAGCTGATGGCACCACCTGGCATCGGTCCTAGGGTCGAGGGGGTCCATGCGGTGGCGGCCGCAGTTGCCGCCGGACGGGCCCGCAAAATCACTGTCGAGCGCTCCCGACTGCGCCACGATCAGATTGCTGCCCTGGTCGAGGTTGCCCGGGCGGGCGGCGCCGCCGTCGAACTGGTCGAGACCGTGGAGGGCATTGCCCAATCGGCCAACGCCCAGGGTGTGGTCCTCGACGCCACTCCGATCCCGCTGTTCTCAGTAGATGATCTGAGCCGGCCCGACGCGGCCATCCTGATTCTCGATCATCTCGAAGATCCCCACAACGTCGGAGCCGCGGCTCGTTCAGCGTGGGCCGCCGGGATGACCGGCCTCGTTGTGGCCGAACGGCGAGCAGCCCCACTGGGCCCGGCGGCGTTCAAGGCCGGCGCTGGGGCGTTCGAGCATGTTCCGGTAGCGATCGTCTCGTCGATAGCCGACGCCATCTCGCGCCTCAAGCAGCGGGAGATCTGGACGGTCGGTCTTGCCGCAGATGCCGATGAATCGTTGTTCGGTCTCGCGCTACTCGCAGAGCCGGTAGCGGTCGTCATCGGTGGGGAAGGGCGCGGTTTGGGCCGGCTGGCGGCCGAACGGGTGGACCTCAACGTTTCGATCCCGATGGCTGACGGAGTGGAGAGTTTGAATGCTTCGATAGCGGCAGCGCTGGCGGCGTTCGAGATCAGCCGGATGCGAGCGAGCGCAACCGAGGTTTCGATCTGACGCAGATGCGCGTGGTTTGGATCTAATATCTGCGGGCGCTCCTTCCAAATGGAGGAAGAATCTGGAAGGGCGTTCTCATTTAGGAGAGTGCTAATGACCGAAGTGACTAACAACAGGGTGCGCCTGATGCGGCTACTCGGCTTGTTCTTGGTGCTGGCGCTCGTTGCTGCTGCCTGCGGCGGCGACGACGGCACCGCGGACACCACCGAGCCAGCCGGCGCAGAGGCACCGGAAGAAACGACGGAGGCCACGACAGCCCCCGAAACCACAGCTGCCCCCGAAACGACCGAGGCAGCACCAGAAGAGACGATGGCGGCGTTTGAGCCCGGTCCGCTCGGAGCGGTCGAGCTCGCCGAAGGTGAGGACATCCAGATCAGGAGCCTCCAGGCCATTTCCGGCCCGGTGGCGTTCCTGGGTATCCCCAACCAGAACGCCATTCAGTTCGCCATCGATGACTACGGCCCGATCATGGGCCACAACGTGAACCTCGGCACGGGGCTCGACGACCTCTGCTCCGCAGAAGGTGGTCAGGCCGCCGGTCAGACGATCGTGGCCGACGAGAAGGTCGTCGGGGTGATCGGCACGTCTTGCTCGGGTGCAGCCGTGGCTGCGGCACCGCTGATCAGTGAGGCCGGCATGGTCATGATCTCGCCGTCGAACACCTCGCCGGCGCTTACGTCCGACCTGCAAGGCAATGCCGGCACCGACTACAGCCCGGGCTACTACCGGACTGCGCACAACGACCTGTTCCAGGGTGCGGCCGTCGCCAAGTTCGTGTTCGACGATCTCGGGTTGACACAGGCTGCAGCGATCCACGACGGTGACCCGTACACCAACGGTCTGGCCCAAGCGTTCGCCAACGCGTATGAAGCGCTCGGTGGAGAGATAGTGGTGTTCACGGCGGTCAACAAGGGCGATACCGACATGACGCCGGTCCTGACCGAGGTAGCAGGCTTCGAACCCGAAGCGATCTACTTCCCCATCTTCCAGCCCGAAGGTGACTTCATCGTTCAGCAGGTTGGAAGTGTGTCGGGCCTGGAGGACGTGACGCTGATCGGCGCCGACGGCTTGCTGGTGTCCGACTTCCTGGCGCTGCCCGAATCCGAAGGCATGTATTTCTCGGGTCCGGATCTTGCGTTCGGCGAGAACGCCAGCTCGACCGGCATGAACGCCACGGACTTCCTCGCTCGTTACGAGGAGACCTACGGCGAGGTGCCGAGTGCCGCGTTCTGGGCGCATTCGTACGATGCGACGATTATGCTGCTGACGGCGGTTGAGAATGTCGCCGTTGAACAGGACGGCACGCTGTTCATCGACCGTCAGGCTCTGCGCGACGAGCTGAACGCCACCGCTGATTTCCCGGGCATCATCGGGTTGATCACCTGCGACGAGTTCGGTGACTGTGGAGCGCAGCGGATCGCCGTGTCATTGCACGAAGGCGACGCCGAAGCGACGTCGGCCGGGGACACCGCGGTGTTCAGCGCCGCTCGGGCCGATCTCATCGATCTGATCACGGGTGGATGATCAACTGACGACATGAATGCAAAGCGGGCGCCGGGTGAATCCGGCGCCCGCTTTGCTCGACCTAGGTGTCTCGCTTCGACTTGAATGATGCCCAGTCATGACAGCTGCTGCGACTGAAGTCGCCCCCCAAGCTCGGCGTATCCGCCTCGACTGGGTTGACTCGTTCCTGTTTGCCGTCAAGGTTTTCTCGCTCTTCGTGATCCTGTGGGGCATTGTCGGCTACATTGCGTTGGCGGTTGAAGGCGCCCGCGGCATTCAGAGCGGGGCGCAATTCCGCGATCTATTCATTGCGGGTATCGCACAGGGAGCGTTGTACGGCCTCATCGCCCTCGGCTACTCGATGGTGTACGGCATCCTCGGGTTCATCAACTTCGCCCACGGTGAAGTATTCATGATCGGAGCCATCGTCGGGTTCTTCTTTGCCGAAGCCCTCGCCGCCATCAGTGTCACCGACGCAAATCCCGGCGGGTTGTGGGAGTCGGCGTTTGTCCTCTCGATAATCATCGTGTTTGTGGCGGCGGTGATCACTTCCACGGCCACCGCCGTGATCGTGGAGCGCGTGGCCTACCGTCCTCTCCGTACCGCACCCCGGCTCATCCCGCTCATCACATCCATCGGGGTCTCGTTCTTCTTGCAGAACGCCGTCCGCGGTCTCTTCGGCGAGAACGTGAAGAGCTACCCGGCAGCCCCGGACTGGCTCACGCAGCGGGTGCCGCTGGGCATCATCGAGATCGAGGGTACGCGGCTGCTCGTGATCGTCGTGGCCGTCATCTCCATGTTTGCGCTGTACCAGTTTGTGAACCGGACCAAGACCGGCAGGGCGATCCGGGCCGTGGCCGAGGACAAGGAGATCGCCGCGCTCATGGGGGTCAACGTCGATCGGACGATTGTCACAACGTTCGCTGTGGGTGGCGCAATGGCCGGGGTTGCGGCCGTGCTGTTCGCGCTTCTGTTCAGGGGGATCAACCACGTCACCGGCTTCTTGCCGGGGATCAAAGCGTTCACCGCGGCTGTGCTTGGCGGCATCGGCAACATCGTTGGCGCGATGCTCGGTGGCCTGGCGCTGGGGATCTTCGAGAGTCTCGGGCCTCAGATCGTGCTGTTCGGGTTGCGTTGGGAGATCCCGACCGCACTCGGCGTGGTGCTGCTGCTGGTGGGCCTGGCCACGTTGGGGGCGGCTGTTGGGATGAAGCGGGCTGCGCTGTACATGCCGGCCGGGATCGCCATCATCGGCGCGGTTGCGTCGTTTCTGGGCTGGTCCCAAGAGGTCCCGGGTCTGTTCCAGATCAAGGACGTCGTCGCCTTTTATGCATTGTTCCTCGTGCTCATCTTCCGACCATCTGGCCTGTTGGGTGAGCGCCTCGCGGCAGAGGACCGCGCCTGATGGCCACCACCGTCGCGCCCGAGACCGTGAGCATGGAGCTTCCCGAGCGACCGCTCGACTGGCGGCGCCTGATTTCCCGCGGCTTGTTGGGGGCGCTCACCGGCGCGTTCATAGTGTCGATCGGCATGCTGGAGACGTTCAACGAACGCATCTTGATTGTGCCGATCATCAGCCTGGGCTATGCCGTGCTGTACATGACACCGGTGGTGTTTGGCTACGTGGCGGCCGCCCAGTTGCGCCTGCCCGGGGATGAGGGGGGAGAGGTCTCATCCAGGCATCTCATCTCCGGCGTAACCGTCGGACTCGTTTCCGGACTTGGCCTGTGGCTCTTCACCCTCGCCATCGATACCTTCGACATCAGCGACATCTTCATTCGCCTGACTGTCCGGGTCGTGGACCTGGTCACCTTTGGCCGCGGGTTCGCCTTCGGTCTGCTCGTCCTGGCGGTCGGATGGTCCGCGCTGGGCGCGGTGGGAGGCGCGCTGGCGGGCACCTCACCCCGGGTGCGCAGTGGAGTCACCGGAGCCTTCGCCTGGACGTTCGCGGTAGCGATCCTGGAGCTGATCGTCGAAGACATCCTCGACGAGATCGGCCTGACCTTCGTATCCGAATTCCTGTACGACGTGAATGGTGGCCTGACCATCCCGGGCGCGATTGTTGTCGCTCTTCTGGCCGGGTTCCTATCGTGGCGGTACAAAGGGGCTATCGCCCGCTCCCGGATTCGCGTTCGCGAAATGGGCCGCGCTGAAGCTCGCCGCTACTGGCGTACCGTCGGGTTGGTGGCCGCAGTTGGGGCGATCATCCTGCCGACGCTGGTCGGTAGCCTCGTCAATGAGCTGTTCGCCAACGTCGCCTTGTTCCTGCTGATGGGGCTCGGTCTCAACATCGTGGTGGGGTACGCCGGCCTGCTCGACCTGGGGTACGTCGCATTCTTCGCCGTGGGCGCGTACACCACGGCCATCCTGACGTCGCCCATCTCACCCCGAATCGCCCCGATGCTGACGTTGAACTTCGCCAGTTGGGAAGGTTGGCTGATCGTGGCTGCCGTCATCGTCATGGCCGCCATTGCCGGCCTGCTGGTCGGAACGCCCGTCATCCGGATGCGGGGCGACTACCTCGCCATCGTTACCCTCGGCTTCGGGGAGATCGTCCGGATCCTGTTCCTGTCCGACTGGCTCGCCCCCACGTTCGGCGGCGCCCAGGGTGTGCGCCAGATCCCGGGCGCGGAGGTGAACCCGCCTGGCGTTGACATCACCGGGATCAATCCGCAGTCGATCGTGTATTTCGCCGGTGTCTTCGTCGTGATCGCCATTTACATCTCGTACCGGCTGTCGCGCAGCCGCCTCGGCCGGGCCTGGGCAGCGTTGCGCGAAGACGAGTCGGTGGCAGAAGCCATGGGTATCGACACCGTGAAGGTCAAGCTGCTCGCATTCGTGGTGGGCGCAATCCTGGCGGCGTTTGGCGGCATGGTGTTCGCAGTCAAGGTCGGGTCCGTGTTCCCGAACAGCTTCGCGTTGCTCGTCTCCATCATTGTGCTCGTTGTAGTGATCGTGGGCGGCATGGGCAGCATCCCCGGTGTGATCGTCGGGGCGTTCGTCCTCATCGGCATCCTGGGCGGGCCGACCCAGCCCGGTGTCCTGCAGGAGTTCCAAGAATTCAAGCTGCTCATCTACGGGGCGTTGCTCGTGTACATGATGCTGCAGCGGCCCGAGGGCCTGGTACCCAGTGTGCGACGGTCGCGTGAGCTCCATCACGACGAGATGCTCCAGGACGCCTGGCTGGCCAAGCGCGAACGTCCGGTCGATGCTGAGGAAGAAGCGCAGGTGAGCGCATGAGTGTGATGCTCGAGACAGTCAGCCTCAAGAAGGCCTTCGGCGGTCTGCAGGCGCTCGGCGGGGTCGACTTTCGCGTCGACCAGGGTGAGATCGTCAGCGTCATTGGGCCGAACGGCGCCGGCAAGACCACGTTCTTCAATGCCATCTCGGGGATGTTGCCGTCGACCGGATCATCGGAGCATCGACCAGTACCGGACGAAGGCTCGATCCTTTTCGAGGGGAACGACATCACGGGCCTGCCACCCAGTGAGATCACACGGTTGGGGATCGCACGGACATTCCAGAACGTTCGTCTATTCCCCAACATGACCGTGCTGGAGAACGTGATGGTCGCCCAGCACTGCCGCACCTCGAAAGGGATCTGGTCGACCATCTTCCAAACGCCATCGTTCCGGCGGGAGGAGAAAGACATCCACGAGCGGGCAGCCGAGGTGCTCGAGTTCTTCGGAACACGCCTCACCGGCTACCGCCACGACCAGCCGGCATTTGTTCTCTCGTACGCGAATCGGCGCCGGCTGGAGATTGCGCGGGCGCTCGCCACTGACCCCGACCTGATACTCCTGGATGAGCCGACCGCAGGGATGAACCCAAGAGAAACCCTCGAACTGGTTGGTCTCATTCGCCGGATGCGGGACGATTTGAAGCTAACGGTGGTGGTCATCGAGCACG
Organism: Acidimicrobiia bacterium; assembly: GCA_041576165.1. Classification (GTDB taxonomy): domain Bacteria; phylum Actinomycetota; class Acidimicrobiia; order Spongiisociales; family Spongiisociaceae; genus JBFGLM01. Next base: position 21,106 of record JBFGLM010000006.1, on the reverse strand, counting down.
ACATGAAGGTGGTGCGCGACGTGTCGGACAGGGTCGTGGTGCTCGATCATGGTGTGAAGATCGCCGAGGGTTCGTACGATCAGGTATCTACCAACGAGGATGTTATCGAGGCCTATCTCGGCCGGCCGACGGATGGCAATGGTGGCTGAGACCGTTCTCGAGTTCCGAAACGTCAACGCGCACTACGGGCCGGTGCACGTCCTGAAGAACGTCAATCTGACGATTGGCGAAGGGGAGATGGTGTGCCTGCTCGGTGGCAACGCATCGGGCAAAACCACGACGTTGAAGACCATCCTCGGGATGGTGGAGCCGACCACCGGCGAGGTGGTGCTCGATGGAGAAGTGATCAGCGGGATGCGCACGGCCGACATCGTGGCGCGTGGCATATCGATGGTCCCGGAGAACCGGCGGCTCTTCAAACGTATGACCGTGCGGGAGAACCTCGAGATTGGCGCATACCTGCGCGGGACCGACGGGCTGGACGACGACCTCGAGCGGATCTTCGAGCTGTTCCCGCGTGTGAAGGAGCGGCTGGCGCAGAAGGCCGGGACGCTGTCGGGTGGTGAACAGCAAATGGTCGCCGTCGGCCGCGCGATGATGGCGCGGCCCAAAGTGCTGCTGATGGACGAGCCGTCGATGGGCCTGGCTCCGGTGCTGGTGGCCCAGAACTTCGACATCATCCAGCAGATCAATGACGCAGGGACGACCGTCTTCATGGTCGAACAGAACGCCAACATGGCCCTGTCGATCTCGGATCGCGGCTACGTGCTGCAGACCGGCCAAATCGTGCTCGCCGACACCGCCGAGGGGCTGCTGGCCAACCCCGACATGCGGAAAGCCTATCTCGGCGAGGTGGACTGACCCTGCCGCGTACCGGAAGATCTCCGATGTGGGAATCCGGGTAGCCGTTACACTCCGGGGCTGACGTGCGGTGCGCACGCTGGCGTAGCTCAGGTGGTCAGAGCAGCCGCCTTGTAAGCGGCAGGTCGAGGGTTCGAATCCCTCCGCCAGCTCCGTCCTCCGGACCGCCCCACCATCACCGCAAATACCGCGCGGCTTCCCGGAGCCTCGATACGCTGGCCGTATCATGTTGAGCAAGCGAGAACGGCAGGTCTTGGACTTCGAGCGGTCGTGGTGGAAGCTGCCCGGCCCGAAAGATCGTGACATTCGCGAGCATCTCGGGTTCAGCGCCACCACCTACTACCAGGTGCTGAGATCGCTGATCGACAAGCCTGCTGCGCTCGACTACGACCCGCTGACCGTGCGGCGCCTCCGGCGGCTGCGGGCTTCGCAACGGGTGCAACCGGAGCGCGAGGAGCGAGGGCCGGCGGAGGGCTGATGTCTGGTCGCCACGCAGCGCCTGGGCGGGGGCGGCTGATCTCGGAAACAATCCGTCTGGTCATCTATGTCGTCCTGATTTTCATCGTGCTGGTTGGCGGCGCCGTTCTCATCAGCAACTGGTTGAGCAACGACGTCGACACCATCCCGGTGGCCGGCACATCCACTACCACGACCTCTGTAGCAACTACGACGACCACTCGCGCAACGACCACCACGACCACCCAGCCCACGACCACGACGACGCAGGCGACGACCACCACGACCACCCAGCCCACGACCACGACGACGCAGGCGACGACCACCACGACCGAACCACAGCCCCGTCCTCCCGAGGAGGTCACGGTGCTCGTGCTCAACTCGACGCGGCGGAACGGGCTGGCAGCCCGGATCACTCGCGAGCTGGCGGCGCTGGGCTATCAGATGCTCGAGCAGGACAACTATCGTCCCCGCCTGAGCACCACCGCACTGTGGTACGTACCGGGCTTCGAGTTGGAGGCAGAGGTGCTGGCAGCCGAGTTTCCCGACGCCGAGGTTGGCCCGTTTCCCGGAGATGACACCGCGGCCGACATCGTGATCGTGCTTGGGGCATCATTCAGCGGGTGACGGACGAACCAGCTGCCCCCGAGCCGCAGACCGAAGCCAAGGTCGCGGTCTTCAGCCCGTGGCCGGTCATCGGCTGGCTGCTGTTCGCAGTGTCGTTGCTGGTGGTCGGGATCGCAGCCTGGGGCGGCCTGCTGATGCCGGCTGTGGTGCTCGATATCGTTTCCTTCTGGCCGGCGTGGCTCGTCGCCCTCCTCATCGCCCTCGCGCTATGGCCCCTGCGACGCCGGGGCATCGCCCGGATCGGTGCGGTACTGCCGCTGTTGCTCTTCAGCTGGCTCGCCGCCGCGGTGGGCCTGCATCTCCTGGAGTGGGACCGGTTGCCATCAGCGTCGGCCGACATCGAGGGGCCGAGAGGCACCGGCATCACCACCGCCGAGATCGGAATCGAACTGTCGGGTTCGCTCACCGTCCGCGCGGGATCAGACTTCCTCTACGAGGTCCACCTCGCTCGATCTGGCGGATCGACGGGCCCACCCGACGCACTGGAACGGCTCGTTCCGTCGAGCGCAGTCATTCAGCTACGGGAGCGGTCGGGGGCAGGATGGTTCCGGTCATCGGGGTGGATGGTCGACCTTCACCGCGGGCCCGCTTGGGAGATCGATGTGGCGGGGAGCGACCTCGAGATTTCCACCCGCGGCCTGGACCTGCGCCGGCTGGCGGTCGTTGGAGATGGGACCGTCACAGTTGGGCGGCCCGCCGTCGACACCCAGATCGCGCTGGACGGCGAGTTGACGCTCATGGTCCCGGCCGATTCTCCGGTGGAAGTCATGGGGGCGGCCGGTGTGCCCGCATGGTGGGAGACAACCGAATCCGGATCGCGTACTCAAGGGTCGGGGGCGGTGATCGTCGTCGTGGTCGCCGACGGTTCCGTCGCGCGCATCGTTGAAGGCTGAGTACACTCCCCGGCGCTAATGAATGAACCTTCGCCAGCCTTCGAGCGCCTTCGTCGAGCCGGCGTCGCAGCTTGGAGCCTGGCCGGGATTCTGCTCGTCCTGGCAGTGTTGATCTGGCTGATCGTCCAGTTCCGCATCATCTGGACGCCACTGATACTGGCCGTCATCCTCGTCTATTTGTTCAATCCGCTGGTGGAGCGGCTGTCCCGCCGCAAGGTGCCACGGGTGGTGGGCGGATGCCTGTCGTATGTGCTGTTCGGCGGCCTGGTGGTGTTGATCGGTTTTCTCGTTCTTCCTGTCGTGACCAGTCAGGCGACCGAACTCGGCGATCGTCTTCCGGAGCTGACCGAAAGGCTGTCCCAGTGGGTGGCGGATGTCGGTGATCGGTTCGGGGTGCCCATCTCAGCCACCCGGCTCGAATCGATCGTGGCCGAGATTCAGGCATGGCTCCAGGATCCTTCCAACCAGGAAGTCATCCTGGAAGGGATCGGTCAGGTGGGCGAGATTGCGTTGGGGGTCGTCGAGATCGTCCTCCTGGTGCTGCTGGCGCCGGTGCTCGCCCTCTACATCCTCATGGACGCGCCCGGCCTGCGCCAGGCCGCAGTCGGACTCGTACCGGAAAACCTGCGAGAAGAGGTCACTCACGTGTCGAACACGGTGGCGAAGGCGATCGGCGGGTTCGTGCGCGGTCAGCTGCTCGTGGCGCTCATCGTCGGACTGCTGTCCAGCCTCGGCTTGCTGATGCTGGATCTGCCCTTCTGGCTGATCGTGGGCCTGATCGCTGGTTTCCTCAACATCATTCCGTTCGTGGGCCCGTGGGTGGGTGGCATCCTGGGCGTGATGACTGCGCTCGTTGCGGGCGATGTCTCCAAAGCCCTCTGGGTGGCCGTCATCTTTGCCATCATTCAGCAACTGGACAACCACCTCATCAGCCCGGTCATCCTCCGCTACACCGTGAAACTGCACCCGGTGATGATCATCCTGGCGCTGCTGGTGGGCGGCTCGATCGGCGGTCTATTTGGTGTGCTGATCGCGGTCCCCCTCACCGCCGCGCTGAAGATTCTCATCAGCCATGTCTGGCGCACGCGCGTCCTGGGGGAGTCGTGGGAAGAGGCCCAGGAGGCAGTACTGGTGGAAGTGGAACCCGGCCGGCTGGCCGAGCGCATCCGGCGCGTGGCCGAGCTGGAGGTGCGGGAGCTGTCGGACAAGTTCGCTCACCATGACCCGCCCGAGTCGGCAGACTGATTCTCGGGGCCTGCGCGATTGGGCCCGATGATGGCCGGTCTCGATATCGCTCTCATGGTGGTAACGGCCGCAGTGCTGACGCGAGGCATCATCAGGGGAGCTCTGCGCGAATCCCTCGACCTGCTGGTTCTGATCATCTCCGCCTTCGCCGCGTTTCGATTCAACGGAGCCGCCGCTTCAGTCATCGCCTCGTGGAGCGGAGCCTCGTCGCTCCCGGCCCGGTTCATGGCCGGCGGTCTCATCTTCATCGCTGGGGTGATTCTGGGTAGTTACGCCGCGTCGCTCGTGGCGCGCCGGTTCGTGTACGCCCCGTCGGTGTGGTCGCGTGTGTTGGGCGGGTTGTTCTCGCTGGTATGGCTGAGCGTGCTCGCGACGCTGATGCTGCTGGTGGCCGTTGCGTTGCCCTTGAGCGAGTCGGCGGACTCGGTGCTGGCGGGGTCCCGGGCGGTGACCTCGCTGACCGAGCCCGGATCCCCGACCTACGACATCGTTGTGGCCTTCGACCAGGAGCGAGTCCTCGAAGCGATGGTGAACCTCGACCGGGCGATCGGCGCAGGCCGGGTTGTCATCGACGGCGAGCAGCGGGTGGCCATTGCCGTCTCGAGTGACATAGAAGCAACCTCCGATGCCGCGAGGGCCATCTTCGACTTGCTCAACCTGGCCCGCGTTGATGCCGGGGCAGAGCCTCTCGCGTGGTCGGATGCGCTGGCGGAGGTGGCGGAGGCGCATGCGTTCGAGATGTACACCGCAGGGTACTTCTCCCATGTCTCGCCCGACACCGGAACCGTGGCCGAGCGGCTGCAAACCGCCCGGATCCCCTACGTGGTGGTCGGCGAGAACCTGGCACTGGCGCCGACGGTTGAGAACGTCCACGAAGGTCTGCTGGCCAGTCCGGGACATCGGGTCAACATGCTGGAATCCCGGTTCCGGCGGGTGGGGATCGGCGCCTACCGCGGCCCGCTCGGCCTGATGGTCGTGGAGGTGTTCAGCGGATAGCGGTCGCAACCTTGGGGGGTCAGCCGATAGGCAGGGGAACGGTCCGACCGGACGTAGCGGTTATCGCGACACCGCTCTATGGACATGGGCACTTGCACTCGGCGCGCAGCATGCGGTGGTAAACCTCCGACGAGATAGTGGCCTATCCGCTGACCCCCTTAGGCTGGGGCGTACCCGCACGGGCACTCACAGCCGAAAGTTGGTCCGTTGACCGGCAATGACGACCTCATCCAGGCTTTCACGGAGATCTTCCCTTCGTTCGTCCGTGCCCGGCTCGCTGAGCTGGAGCTCGACAGCGTGGCTCTCGACGCGGTGCGGCTGGATACGGCGATTGCCGAAGGCCGCATCTGGCTTGAACAAAACCTCATGCGTCTCCTGACCCAACCGTTTGCCGAACAACGCCGGGGTCCACTCGAGATCTTCCAGGAGGCCATGCGGTTCCCCACCCAGGCCCTGTTGGAGGCTGAGGCTGAGCCCTCTGCCCGGGATGAGGCAGCCTCCCGGGCCCTTCCTGGCGACGTATTCGGGCTGGCGCCGGGGTCGTCCCAGGAGCTGGGGGAGGAGGCTTGGCGAGCGCACATGGCATGGGGGATGCGCAAAGCGCGGGCCATGACGGCCCCGCCCGCGCCGAGACTCGCCTATGTCGGCACCAACCTGATGGACCGATCGAAGATCGAGGCAGCGGCGACGAGCCGCGGGTTCGAGCTGGTTGTGTTCCGGTCAGTCGAAGAGCTCACCGACCCGCCGGGCACGGTGATCATCGATTTGGACTTTCGGGACAGCGACGACGCCATCCGCGCTGCCGTCAAACAGGGCTCGACCGTAGTGGCCTATGGTCCGCACGTCGACGATGTGGCGATGGTCCGAGCCCGGTCACTGGGCGCCACCACGGTGCTCCCGCGCTCCCGCTTCTTTCACGATATCGGGCAATACTTCCCGACTATCGCCTGACGGTCAGTCCTGCCCGCCAGAAGGTGAAGCCTTGGCAGATTTGGCGGGCGCTGATGGCTTTGCGGTCGCCTTGCCCTTGGTCGTTGCGGTGTCGGTTTTGGCCGCCCGTGCACCATTCCCTGCGCTTGCCGAGCCGGCGGACCCCTTGGTGGCGGACTTACCCTCCGCAGCCTTGCGACGCGTACCGCCACCGTCCGCAGGTGCAGGCTGTTCGCCCCGGGCGGCCCGGGAGGCCTCGCACAACTCCTCGATCGAACCGGTGATACACGCGGCCAACGCGTCGGTGTCCGGTACCAGATCCCAGTCCGCGTTCAAACCCCAGGCCACCGTCCCGTCGTACGAGAACAGTGCGATGCCCACTCCGTGACGATGCCATAACGGCACGACCGGATACTGGGCGAGCAGCTTCGACTCCAGCATGTACATCGGGAACTGAGGGCCGGGTACGTTGGTGACGGTCAGATTGAACGGCCGGATGCCGGTAGCGAGCCGCGCACCAAGCGACACCAGTGTGTGCGGAGCACCACCGGACGCCTTGACGATGGTCTGCGCCCCCAACGCATGCTCGCCCTGTTTCAAACGTAGCGTTTCTTCCTTTATGGCTTCCAGGCGCTTCACTGGATCCGGCTCCGCGATTGGAAGCGCAACGAGCCACATGGCTACCTGATTGCCCAGCTCACCTGCTTGGGGCCGGGAGCGCACGCTGACCGGCGCCATGGCCCGAAAGTCGACGTCGAGGTCGGTGAACGAACGGCGCTCGATCAGGAAATGCCGTATCGCTCCGGCCGTTGCCGCGAGCACGACGTCGTTGACCGTGCCTCCGAGTCCCTTCCGGATCTCCTTGATGTCGGCCAGCGCTACTTCCACCCAGTCAAATCGGCGGTTGGGTCCGATACGTTGGTTGAGGGGGGTCGAGGCAGCCCGGGTGAGCCAGCCCGAGCTCAAAGAGAAATAGACGGCCCGTGCCTTGCGGAGGCCGCCCTCGACCAACTGGCGCGTGTCATCCATCGCCCGCCGGGCGTTGCGCATGCGCTCGAAGCTGGCGCTGATCCGGCGGCTGATCTCTCCGGCGACCAGTTCGGCCTCATGCGGCGGGGGTGTCGGTTCCCAGGGTTTCGGGTCTTCGATTTCGTTGGTGGGCACCACATTCAAGAGAACGCCCATGATGCCCGCCCCGGCGACACCGTCCAGCATGGCGTGGTGGATCTTGGAGATCAGCGCCAGCCGGTCACCCTCCAGACCCTCGACCACCCAGATCTCCCACAGCGGCTTCTGGCGGTCGAGCTGCTGAGACAGAATCCGGCCCGTCAACTGTTTGAGCTGGAGGTCGGTACCGGGTTGGGGAAGGCTTGTGTGCCGGACGTGGTAGCTGAGCTGGAAATGGTCGTCGTCGACCCATACCGGATGGCGCTCGAGGGGAATCCACGCCAAACGCTGGCGGTAGCGAGGGATGTAGTGGAGCCGCGATTGGATGAAACGGCGGATGCGGTCAATGTCGATGCCGCCGGCTTCCGATCGCAAAGGTGCTGCTTCGAAAACGGATACGGCAGCCACGTGCATGTGGGTCGTACGGGTTTCAAGTGCGAGAAACGAGGCGTCCAGCGAACTCAGTCGCTCGTAGGGCATGTATCAAACTCCCAGGTGGGCCCACCCAGAGGATACGCCCAGGGCGGAGAACCGGCCAGTTGGGCATGACGTGCGGCGAGGGTTGGCTACGCCGTACCGGCTCACGGCGCGCGGCAGCGGTACGATCAGCCGACATGGATCTGCTGGTCCGCTGGCTCCACCTCCTCGCCGCCGCCACTTGGGTGGGCGGACTCATCACCCTGGCGGCGCTCGTGCCCGCGATGCGCAAAGCGGGCGCCGACCGAGCGGCCATACAAGCAATGGCCCGCCAGTTCGGGCGGCTCGCCTGGGTGGCCATGTTGTTGGCGATCGCCACCGGAATCTTCCAGCTGACCCGTATCGATCTATCGGCGGGAATAAACAACACTTTCGGGCGCGTCTTGGTCTTCAAGCTGCTGCTGGTCGGTATCGCGATCGCTCTGACCCTCGGACACCAGCTCACTGCCAGGAACACAAGTGCCAAGGTGCGCGGCCTGATCCAAGGCTTGATCGTGCTCGTCAGTTTGGGCATCCTCGCGGCCGCGGTGGCGCTGGGCGCGGTCTGAGCCTCCAGCTCGCCGGCGGCGGCTACCGTGTCGGTGTGCCCGCGTAGCTCAGGGGATAGAGCAACCGCCTCCTAAGCGGTAGGTCGCAGGTTCGAATCCTGCCGCGGGCGCCGTTCGCTCGTTTGGCCGGCGTTCGCCGGCCGGACTCGCTCACTTACGGAGGTTTGTCGCCTTTCGGCGAGAAACTCCCGTTGGCGGGCGCGGTTCGCTCGTTTGGCTGGCGTTTGGTGGCCGGACTCGCTCGCTTGGGGAGGTTTGTCGGCTGTTGGCGAGGAACTCCCTGGCCGTTAGCCGTCACCCCGGCTGTGGCTGCTGCTGAGGTTATGGCTGTGACGCGGCTGTGGCTGTGGTGTCGTTCCACAACATGATTCGCCCTCGTATCTGTGCGTCGTACAGTGGGGTCATGGAAGTTCTTGTCGCCGTTGACGTGCCGCTCGTAGGGGATGAGCGACACAAGAACTGGGCCAAAGTCGTCCACGCGGTTGATCCCTCCAAGGCGTCCGGGTGGGCCTTCGAGGGCGAGTTCGTGGCGGTGGGCGGGATCCAGGATGTTCCAGCCAACTCCGTGCTCCTCGTATACGGCGAACGTGGCTCCCGCTCCAACCCGCAGATCGAAGCTCGGGTGTACCGGGTCAATCCCGACGCCACGCTCAGCCAGCAGTCGGCTGCCAGGGGCCGGGCGTGGGCGAGGACGCTCCGGGACACCGTGGTCGACATGCTCGACGGAGATGAACCGGTGGTTGAGCGGGAGTGGGACCCGGACCTCATGGCCTATTCGGATGCGGCCCTGCTCCGGGAGGTTCAGCGTCGACAGCTCTGAGCAGCCGGACGGCGCCACGGCCGGCACAGGCGCGTCGTCACGTGGGTCGACCGGATCCACCCACGGCTCCCCGACCAGATAGCGTGTGGTCGATGACGAAGATCTCGAATCCCGACAAGGTGCTGTTCCCCGCGTCGGGATTCACGAAAGCCGACCTCGTCGGGTACTACGAGAAAGCCGCCGAAGCGATGGGCCGGCACGTGGTCGGTCGCCCGCTGACCCTGCACCGCTTCCCGAACGGAATCGGGGAAAAGGGATTCCTCCAGAAGAACGCCTCTGACTTCTTCCCCGACGACATCGAGCGAATTGAGGTCCCCAAACAGGGTGGGACGACCACCTACGCGGTGCTGACATCACCGGACCGCATTCCGTATCTGGCCAACCTGGGCACCATTACGTTTCACATTTGGACCAGCGCCGTGCCCAACCTCGACCAACCCGACCGCCTCGTCTTCGATCTCGATCCAGCCGAGGGGGACGCCGCCTCGGCAAGGGCGGCGGCGCGGGTCGTCCACGGCTTCCTCTCCGCCCTGGACGTGGAGAGCGCGGTCATGACGACCGGCTCGAAGGGATATCACGTCGTCAGCCCGCTGCTTCCGACGCTCGACTACGAAGCGGTCGGCACGTTCGCCCAGCTGGCGTCGGCGTTGATGGTGGCTGCCCAACCAGACCTCCTCACCGGCGAGTTCCGGCTGGCAAGGCGGCAAGGCAAAGTATTTGTCGACTGGCTACGCAACCGGTGGGGTCAAACCGGCGTCGCACCCTGGTCAGTCCGAGCCCGCGAGGGTCAGCCGGTCGCCACCCCGATCGCCTGGGATGAGCTAGATGAGACACCGCCCCGGAGGTTCGATACCGGCACGGCTCTTCCACGGCTCGACATTGATCCCATCGCCGATCTGGCGCAGCGTCCCACCGATCTCGCTCCGGCGGTCGCGGCGGTCGAGGCGCAGGCAGCGGCGGCGGGCATCGAACCCGCCACATTCGACCGTTTTCGCTCCTAGCGACGCCGGAGGCAGCGAGCTGAGCAGCGCTCGTGTCCGGCGGACCCAGCGCGCACCACGGCAGTCGACGAGCGGGCAGCGACGCGGCCGGCCGCCGACGCCATACGGCCCCCGCACTTCGCGTCGGACGCCCCCGCGTGGTATACAAGCCGGCATGGGTGATGGCAGGTTCTCGGTCCACGGCGCTCGCGGCTCTGCTCCGACGTGCGGATCACACGTAACCCGGTATGGCGGACACACGACGTGCTATTCCGTGGACGCCGGCTCCGACGGTGTCGTCGTAGTCGACGCCGGCACCGGTATCGCCTTCGCCCCGGTCTTGGAGGAGGCAGGCCCGTACCACCTTTTCTTCACGCACTTCCATCTGGACCATGTACAGGGGCTGCCGTTCTTCACCCCGATCTACGACCCGGAGGCGGAGTTCGTGTTTTACGGTGTCCCGCCGCCCGGCACGACACTGGAAGATGTGCTGGCGGGCGTCTTCCAGCCGCCGTGGTTCCCGGTGGACTTTCGGGAGACGGCCTCACGCAAGGCATTCGTCGATGCCCGGTCGGCCGACCTGTCGGTCGGCGGGTTCGAGATCGCGACGACCAGGCTGCACCACCCACAGGGTTGTTTGGGATACCGGTTTGATCGGGCAGGAGCCAGCCTCGTCGTGGCTACCGATCACGAGGCCGGCAACGACGACTTCGACGGCCCGTTGTGCGAGCTGGCCGACGGCGCCGACGTGTTACTGCACGACGGTCAATACACCGAGGACGAGTACGCCGCCCGGGTGGGCTGGGGCCACAGCACTTGGAAGGCCGCGGCGGATGCGGCCGATCGGGCGCAAGTGGGCACCCTCGTATTGACCTCACACGATCCCCGGCACGGCGATGACGTTGTCGAAGAAATGGTGCGCATGACATCGGAGGTCTTTGGCGATGTCCAGGCGGCGCGGCCCAACCTACTGCTCGACCTCTGAGGCCGGCGGTCGGTCGGTGTAGTGTCAAGCCACATGACCGAAACGCATTCAACGGACGACAGTCAACCGGATAGCGCCGCCCTGCCCGCCACGGAGGATGCGCCCGAGCGAATCGAGGAACCGGGGAAGCTGCTCAGGATTGCCGCCATGACCCGGGCCATGCTCAATGAGGTGCGGGAAGCTCCACTGGATGACAGCGGTAGGGCCCGCCTGCGCACAGTATTCGAGGCATCGGTGGATCAACTGTGCAGCGTGCTTCCGCGGGAGTTGCGGGGTGAGCTGAGCGCCGTGCTCGTTCCACTGGACGAGGAACATCCCAGCGAGGCAGAGTTGCGCATCGCCCAGGCCCAGCTCATCGGATGGCTGGAGGGTCTCTTCAACGGAATCCAGGCGGCCGTGATGACCCAGCAGCTTGCCGCCCGTGCGCAGCTGGAGCGCATGCAGCAGCAACGGGAGCTCCCGGAGGCCAGCTCGAGCGGTGGGCTCTACCTCTGACCGGTGTCGCGTGTGAACCCGCCCTGTCGAGTTTGAACCCGCCCCCGGCTGGGTAGGCCCTGTGTGCCGGAAGAGCCCTAACCTGCGGGGCCGCACACACGAATTGGAGTACAGGGGTGCGTTGGCGAAATCTTGAAAGAAGCTCAAACGTCCAGGACCGCCGCGGCATGCCGGGCGGCAGGGTCGCTGGCGGCGTGGGCGGCCTGGGCATCATCGGTCTGATCTTGTTCATGCTGCTTGGCGGCGGCGGTGACGGGGACCTGGGTGATCTGATGGGCCAGCTGGGCGGCGCCACCGCCCCGCAGGCACCGAGCCAGACGGTGCCTCCCGTCAACGATGACGAACGCCAGTTCGTTGAAGCCGTTCTAGGCACGACCGAGACCCTGTGGTCGGATCTATTCACCCAGGCCGGACAGCAATACCGGCCGGCCGAACTCGTGCTCTTCGAGGGAGGTACCAGCTCTGCGTGTGGCGGGGCCAGTGCGGCCATCGGCCCGCATTATTGCCCGTTGGACGAACAGATCTACATCGATCTAGGTTTCTTCGACGAACTACAACGCCGGTTCGGGGCGAGTGGCGGCGATTTTGCCGAGGCATACGTCATTGCCCATGAGGTGGCGCACCATGTGCAGAATCTGCTCGGTATCAGCGACCAGGTCAACGCTTTGAGCCAGCAGGATCCGTCGCAGCGCAACGGCCTCTCGGTGCGTCTCGAGCTCCAGGCGGACTGCTGGGCGGGCGTATGGGCCCACTCGATCTATCAGCGGGGCGATGTCCTCGAACCGGGCGACATAGAGGAGGCGCTGAGCGCGGCGGCGGCCGTCGGAGACGATCGAATCCAGGCGCAGTCGGGCGGTCGGATCAACCCCGAATCGTGGACGCACGGGTCGTCGGAGCAGCGGGTCGACTGGTTCACGACCGGGTACGAGACCGGGGACCCCAACGCCTGCGACACGTTCAGCGGCTGAGGCTGACCGCAACGAACGTTTCACGGTGCACGCCCGGGCAGATGTCCGAATGCTGATGGATGTCCCCACGTAGGGTTGCTGCATGGTGAGGCCTAGCGAGGTCACGGCGCCGCTTACCCTGATCGTTGTTCGGGGCCTCCTCAGCGTCGTCGCGTTCGCGCTGATTGCCACCATCACGATCGGCGGGCTGATTGGGTCGAGCCGCATACGAGACCGGTTCCTCGAACCCTGGGTGGATGTTCCGCCTCCGCAGGCGCGCATATCTGCCCTGGATGAAGGAATGGTCAGGCTGGACGTCGTCAGCCTACGCACCCCGTTCGTGGGCCGAGAGGGTGTCTGGGCGATGGACAACACCGGAAACTTCGGCCTCGTCGGTGAGATCCTCGACAGGTCGTATGAACAGGTCGTGCGCCGGGTCGAGCTGCTCGACGGCAGCTCACTGCGGGTCGGCTCGGTCGTCTCGGTTCATCCCTGGGCATTCGGCCCCGATCCGACTGTCGGCCTGAACCTGGTCCACGATGAATTGAGCCTCGAATCAGCCCTCGGCCCGCTGGGCGGCTGGCTGATCGAAGGCGATCCGCACCGCTGGGCAATCGTGTTGCGGGACGGCAGCGACGAGCGCCGCGCCGCGCTGCGCCTGGTGGATATCCTCGCGCGGCTCAACCTCACGGTGGTCGTGCTGGACTATCGCAACCAAGGTGCGTCACCACCGGATCCCTCCGGGTTGTACCGCTTCGGCGCCGCCGAATGGCGTGATGTCGAAGTCGGAGTGGAGTACGCCGCATCGCAGGGCGCCGAACACATCGTGCTGTTCGGGCAGGGCATGGGCGGCTCCGCTGCCGTGAGTTTTCTCGTTCGGTCCGAGATGGCGGACCAGGTCGACGGTGTTGCCCTGGAGGGGCCACACTTGAACGCCCGAGCTTCGATCGAAGCCGACATCGCTCGCCGGGACCACCTGGCGTTGCGGCTCCCGATCTCCGGCTTCATGACCCGGGCGGCGATGGCCTTTACCGGCTGGCGCACTCGTCTGGACTGGGACGACGTCAATTATGTAGCTTTCGGAGACTCGATCAGGGTTCCGATGTTGATCATGCACGGAGGCGCGGATCGGGAAGCCCCGTTGGAGGTGAGTCGGGAGATGGCGATCGAAGCGCGCGACTTCGTGCGACTCGAGGTTTTCGAGTCGGCCGGACATGGCGAAGCCTGGAACGTCGACCGGGATCGGTACCAGTCCCTGATTCAATCCTTCGTCGCCAACACGGCGCAATGATGCCGTCGGGGAGCCCGCCCTGGGAGCTGGCCTCCGAACCTGCCGGCGCACCGACCGGCGCTCGGGTGGCGTTCGGCGCTCCCGGAATCGAACCGCGCTGGACTCGGGCCGCGAAAGATGCCGTGGGAACCGCCCGCGACACCGGCAGTCCGGTGTGGTTCACCATCTCTTCCGGCATTCTGAACGAGATCTACTACCCGACGATCGACCGACCACAAGTGCGTGACCTCCAGTTGCTGGTCACCGACGGGGAGAGCTTTTTCCACGACGAACGCCGTCATCTCGATGCGTCGATCGAGCCAATCGACGGCGCCCTGGGTTTCGTGGTCACGACCCGCGATCGGGAAGGCAGGTACCAGCTGGAAAAGGAAATCGTCACTGATCCGGACACGGCGACGCTCTTGATCCGGGTCGAGCTCCACGCCGACGAACCCGTCCGCTCCCGACTGCGCCTATTCGTGTTGTGCGCCCCCCACCTCGAGATCGGTGGATATGGCAACAACGGTCAGGTGATCGAGGCCAACAGTCGCAAAGTGTTGACCGCGTGGAAGAGAAGGACGTGGCTGGCGCTGGGCGCCGACCAGCCGTTCCTGAAGGCGTCCGTGGGGTATGTGGCGTCAAGCGACGGCTGGCAGGACCTCAGTACCAACCTGACGATGGACTGGGAGTTCGACGTCGCCCTCGATGGGAATATCGCGCTGACGGGGGAGCTCGACTTCTCGGCGACTGACGAAGCGATTCTGGCGCTGGCGTTTGCGGACCACCGCCATGGCGCCTTGACCGGCATGTTGCAAGCGCTCGGGCACGACTTCGGAGATTTCCGCCAGAAGTTCGTTGGGCAGTGGCGACGCGGCGCGCCGGAGCTGGTGCCACTCGGCAGCGTGGCAGGTGACGGGGGAGCGCTGTACCGAACTTCCGCCCAGCTGTTGCTCGCCCACGAAGACAAGCGCTACCCGGGCGCCCTGATTGCATCACTGTCCATTCCGTGGGGCGACGAAAAAGGCGACGGGGAACTCGGGGGTTACCACCTGGTTTGGACCCGCGACATGGTGAACAGCGCCACCGGCCTACTAGCAACCGGGAACACCGAGGCCCCGCTGCGGTCGCTGATCTATTTGGCCGCCACACAACACGCCGACGGCGGCTTCCCCCAGAATTTCTGGATCAGCGGCGAACCGTACTGGAACGGCGTCCAGCTGGACGAGGTGGCCTTTCCGATCTTGCTGGCATGGCGGCTGTGGGACTGTGGGGGCCTAGAGCAGTTCGATCCATACCCAATGGTGCGGAGGGCCGCGGGTTACCTCATCCAACGAGGTCCGGTCACGCCTCAGGAACGCTGGGAGGAGGCCAGTGGCTATTCACCGTCCACGCTGGCCGCCACCATCGCCGCGCTGGTCGCGGCCGCCCAGATGGCCCGCTCCCGCGGCGACCATGACCTCTCGCGTTTTCTCGAGGAGCAGGCCGACTATCTCGAAGCGCGGATCGAACACTTGACGGTGACCACGAGCGGCACATTGCACCCCCATATCTCTCGCCATTACATCCGCATCCATCCGGTTGACCCGCTCGACCCGTACCCCAACGAGGACCCGAATCAGGGGGTGCTGATACTCGCCAACCGGCCGCCGGGCGGCCAATTCGCCTGGCCGGCCCCCGAGGTCGTCGACGCCGGCTTTCTCGAGCTGGTGAGGTACGGGATCCGTCCGCCCGGTGATTCTCTGATCGAAGACTCGCTGCAGGTGGTCGACCATTGTCTGAGGTTCGATTCTCCGTCGGGCACGGCGTGGTACCGCTACAACCACGATGGCTACGGCCAGCGGGACGACGGCACCGGCTATCACATCTGGGGGCGGGGACGCCCGTGGCCGCTGCTGACAGGGGAGCGCGGGCATTACGAATTCGCGACCGGGCGTGACCCAATGCCGTATATCGACTGGATGGAGGGCTTTGCCACCGGCGCCGGCTTGCTTCCCGAGCAAGTGTGGGATCGCCCGGATCTCCTACAGTACGGGCTCTCATTCGGGCGCCCGACCGGTGCGGCGATGCCTCTGATGTGGGCACACGCCGAATACATCAAGTTGCTGCGATCGGTATACGACGGAGAGGTCTTTGACCGGGTTCCTCCGGTGGCTGATCGCTATCTGCGGGGCCGCGGGCGCATGGCGAATATGGAGGTGTGGAAGCCGACCCGGCGGGTGCCGACCGCCCCCCGGGGTGGTGTGCTGCGAGTGCTGGCCGCTGTGCCGTTCGGCCTGTCCGTCACGTTCGATGGTTGGGCAACTGCGCATGAGGAGCAGGCGACGGACACGACGATCGGAGTCTGGTTCGTGGACCTCACCGTCGCCCGGGATTTGAACGCTCCGGTTCGGTTTGTGTTTCACGGTATCGACCTCGATTGGGCCAAACAGGAACACCAAGTGCATCCGGTGGGATGACCTTCGGGCTTGTTCGGCACCGCGGCCGCACCTAACTAGCTTGCAGGAGATGGGCAAGCGTGCGCGGCGGTCTCAACCGGCATCTTCGGGGCCGGCGCCATCGAAGACCATCGCCGCTCGGATCCTTGATGATGCCGGCGTGTCGTACCAGCTCAGGGCGTATGCGCTGGAAGATGCGGAGTTTTCGGCCGAGGCGGTGGCGGAGCTGCTGGGGATGCCGCCGGAACAGGTATTCAAGACCCTGGTTGCGGTCGGAGACCGCACGGGTCCGCTCTTCGCACTCATCCCCGGCGGTTCCCAGCTCGACCTCAAGCGCCTGGCCGCAGCAAGCGGCAATCGTAAGGTGGAGCTGGCTGCCCGGGCCCGCGTACACGGCCTCACCGGCTACCGCCGGGGTTCGGTGACGGTGCTCGGCGCCAAGCGTAGGCTGCCGGTGTTCGTCGACGAGACGGCTGAGCTGCACCGGCAGATGGGCATCTCGGGTGGCGCGGCCGGTGTTCAGATCTTGCTCGATCCGGCCGATCTCATCGCCGCGGTCGGGGCGCAGGTGGCGGATATTGCGCGTTGATGGCGATGACCTCCGGACGCGACGAAACGGCGGCGGTGCTGGCGGTGCTGCTGATTCCTAGCCGTCGGGCTGCCGTTCAGCCGAAGAAGTACATCCCTTTCAACGCGTCTTCGAGAGCGATGAGCTCCGCGGGATACTCGGTGGCGAGTTCGTCGGCTTCGACCATGATGCGCTTGTCCAGGTCCGAATCGACGCTCTCTTCGCCGCCGGTGATGGCGGCGACGAACAAATCCCCGGACAGCGTCCTGAGGGGGGGTCCCTGCATATGATCCCTTTCCGGCTGGGCGGATAGCCGTGGGTACTCCAGGCAACTTACTCGCCGGCGTGGGTTGTGGATAGGGCCATTTGGCCTAATCCTGTCACTTTTTTTGCATCTGCCCCGCCCGCGAATGACCGCCGAGCGGCTTGGTCATTCCGTCAGGGTGGGTGCCGCCAGCTCGAAAACCGCCATGGCGTAGGCCGCCACTCGTTCTGCCCCGGCGGGGTCGCCGGCGACTGCCGAATAGGGAAGGGACGTTCCATCGAAGCCGCCGGCATCGGCCGTCATCCAGCGAGCGCCGTCCGGGAGCGGTTTGCCGAGCAACGCGCCGGCGTCGAACGGCCACGGATTTGAGTAGAAGTATGCATCGCCCGCCGGGTAGAAGCCCAGGTTCAGCTGCGCAGCCAGGCGCTTGGTCTCGCCGTGTTCTTCGTGTTCCTGGGTTTTGGTGCCGAACCATTCGAAGGCCAGGTCAAACCCGTGCGGCCACAGCTGCACCGGTCCAACCTCACCGCCAATCGCGGCCCGGTGTGTGGAGAACACCTGGCCGGCGCTGGTCAGCGCCCGCCAGAAGCTCGTCGCCGCAGCTTCGTCGTAGGAGGTCGGTTCGTCGTTTTCGAAGTCCTTGCGGACGTATTCGCCCTCGAGCCCGCGCGACGCGAGTGCCTCGATCAGCGCCTCGGTCATCTCGGTGCCGGTCCTGCCCGATCGCATGTCCCAGCGAAGGGCCTGGCCGTCGCTCGACTCCAGGACTACTTCGTGGGTGCGGAGGTCGAGCCGGGCAAAGATGCTCGACCCGTCGGGCAGTCCCATGGGTTCGGTCACCAAGCCGATCGGGAGCGGCTTGAGGCTGATATGCCACCATCTGTCGTGTTTCGGAACGTGCACCTGCGGGAGGGCACCGATCGCTCGGCTGTAGACGTGAAGAGTGGCACGGGTGGGCTCCCAGCCGGTGGGGAGCGTAGGGAATGGTGCGTCTGACATGCTGTGTCCCTCCAGATCGAGGTGTCTCCCCGTGGCCAGCGTTGAGCGGCGGAGCGATATTCCGTCCCCGGCCATTTGAATGTCGGCTGCCCGACAGACTACCGCCGCCGCCGGCAGAGCGCCGCCTCCCACACGGGGCCGGGTACGCTTCACCCTGAGGGCAGATGCCAGGGCCAGCCGGGGGACCGATGCAGGTGCGAACCGAACCCAGTCGAAGCGGTTTCGCGGGCCGCGCGGTCGTGGCCGCCCTGCTCGGAGCCGTACTCGCCATTCTGGTCGCCACCACGGCCCGGGCTCAGGCGGGCGATTACCCGGATCTGGTGGCCGACCCCCCCGACAACGTCCAGCCGCCGGAGAGCATCCCGTGGCTGGGGAATGAGCTGCTCGGGGTGCGCTTCGACGGCTTCGTCACCAACATCGGCGCGGGCCCGCTCCACATCGAAGGCAACCCACAGCCGTCGGCGGCGGGAACGGCCGGGGCGGTGGCGCAACACATTCTGAATTCGGACGGAGCGATGGTGGAGCGGTTCCCGCTGGCGACCACCGGATCCAATCCGGCTATCCAGTTCGAGAACTCCGACGGTCACCAGCACTGGCATCTCATGGAGATCACCGAGTACTCGCTGTGGAACCAGGCCAAGACCCAGCAGGTTACGGCCGGGGCCAAGATCGGCTTCTGCCTGTTCGATATCGAATGGATCGGTCAGGGTCCGCCCCCGCCTCCCGTGTACGACGGCGGGGGCAACTGGTGCGCCAGCGGCGATCCCGATGCCACGTACCTCGAGATGGGGGTGTCGCCCGACTGGCGCGATATCTATGGCCAGTACCTCGCACTGCAGTGGGTCGACGTGTCGGCTGTGGCGCCGGGCAACTACTACCTGGCGGCCCTGGCCGACCCGAACGACATCGTGGTCGAATCCAACGAGTCGAACAACAGCTACTCGTGGACGGATACACTGACGGTGGTGCCGGGGTACGTCGCCCTCGATGCGGGTCCGCTGACCATTACCCGCGCCCAGAGCGTGGCGCTGAATACTCAGAACTTCGGCTCCGGGCTCGGCACGCGCACCTTCGTCGTGGTCTCCGGGCCGAGTCACGGCACCCTCAACGTGCCAACCGGCACCCCGTTCACGGCATCGAGCGTCACCTACACGCCGACGGGCGGGTACGACGGGCAAGATGCCTTCACCTACTACGCCTACGACGCCGCCTCCGCCTACCCGACCAATCGGGCCACCCTCACGGCCACCGTGACGCTGGATGTGGCCACGCCCAATCAGACCCCGAGCCTGGCGGCGGTGGCCAGCCAATTCAGTGTGGTTGGCGCCGAGGTCGCCTTACAGCTCGACGGCACCGATGCCGACGCCGGCGATACCCTGACATACTCGGCCTCCGGGCTGCCTCCAGGGCTGGCGCTCAACCCGTCCACGGGGCTCATATCCGGCAAGCCGACATCGCTGATCGACACAGCCGTGAACGCTACGGTCACCGACGGCTCCGCGGCGGACAGCGTGACCTTCGCCTGGACGGTGACCACCGCTCCCGTATTCGGGGACGTGGCGGCCGATCATCGCTTTGCCCAGGCCATCGCATGGATGGCGGCGCAGGGGATCAGCCGCGGGTGCGGCGACGGCTCCGAGTTCTGCCCCGACGACCCCGTGTCGCGTGGCCAGGTTGCTTCGTTCCTCGCTCGGGCGTTCAACCTGACGACCGGGGCGGGAGACGACCTCTTCACCGACGACGACGGCAGCGTGCACGAAGCCAATATCGACGCTCTCGCCACGGCCCAGATCACGTTCGGCTGCACGGCGACGACGTTTTGTCCCACTCGGGACGTGACTCGCGCCCAGTTCGCCTCTCTGCTGGTTCGCGCCACCGGCATGACCGGGGGCGAGGGGAGGGACCGGTTCACAGACGACGACGGCAGTGTGCACGAGCAGAACATCGACATCTTGGCCTTCAATGGCGTCACCTCGGGATGCACCACCACCACGTTCTGCCCCACCCAGCCGCTCACCCGGGGACAGCTCGCGCAGCTGCTGTTCGTGGCGATCGGCTAGCGACCGCCGGTGAGCAGGCGGGAGGCTACCTCAGACCCGCCGGCGAGCATCGCCGCTCAGCCGCAAGCACCTACCTTTGAGAGCTCAGACAGTGATGCGGGCTCCTCTCGAGCGGCGGCTGCGATCGATCCTCGGCCCCGGTCGATCATGGATGAGTGCGCCCCAGCGGACAGGTGTGCCGCCGGCCCACCGGGAGTTTGAAGGGCGCCCGACCAGGCCGGGAGCCGCTTACTCGGACGGTGCCGGGGCCGGGGAGCGTTCCCGGCTGAGGGCCCATGCGGCCAGGCTCAGGGCCACCAGCACGATGGCCAGCGCGGTCATCGCAAAGTCTCGGAACGCTCCGGCCTCCGCCGGGGCGGACGCGGCACCCGCATCCAGCTGGGCGAGCCGCGCATCCAAACGGATGGCCCAGATGGCGGTGAGAGCCGCGATGCCGATGGTTTGGCCTACGATTCGGTTCAGGGTGAGGATGCTGCCGGCGACGCCGTACCGCTCCGGCCGCACTGCGCCCATCACCGCGCTGTTGTTCGGGCTCAGAAAGATTCCCATACCGGCACCGATCGGGAGCATGCCCCACACCACCGCCGCCACTCCGGAGTCAGGTTGGATTCGCATGAATAGGAGAAACCCGAGCGCGACGGAGGCAAGGCCAAGGACGGTGACCGGACGCGATCCGATTCGGTCAGACGCCCTGCCCGCGACCGGCGCGGTCAGCCCGATGAGCAGGGGGCCGGAGGCCAGCACCAATCCCACCCCGCGTGGGCCGAGGCCGAGGGTGTCGGTGAGGTAGAAGGGGCTGATGATGAACAAGCCGCCAACAGCCACAAAGCTGAGCATCCCGGTGGCGATCCCGATCGAGAAGTCGATGTTCTCGAACATCGTCAGGTCCAGCATCGGCTGGTGTACCCGGCGTTCGGTCATGATGAATGCAGCCCCAAACGCTCCGAACAACCCCAGCAGCAGGATTATCCCGCCCTGCGCAAAGCCGGTTTCCTGTCCGATCGACAGCGCGAGCAATAGCGACAGCAACGCGGTCAGGAAGAGGACGGCGCCGCTGAAGTCGAAACGCTGTTCGCCGGCCG
>JBFGLM010000005.1:0-138580 GCA_041576165.1 Acidimicrobiia bacterium | reverse complement strand
GCTGCGCCCGACAGTTTGGCGCCCGACCGGGGCACGTGCCGTGAAGTGCTGGCCGAACTACGCTCGGTGGCGCCGGCTCTCGAACCAACTCCCGACCCGGCGCTGGACGGCGCGGTCGGAACATGGGTGGAAGTGGCCGAGGGAGCCTTTTTCGACTGCGACCCATCCCGCGCAGAGGATGGCCCCTTCGCCCGTTCTTTCGCCGAACTCGAGCGTCTCGAGGCCGAAGTGGCCGTCGTCATCGAGATCGATCAGGCCGAGTAGCCCAGGCCCGGTCGAAGACCGCCGCGAGTACCCTCGCCCGGTATGAGCTACGTCACACACCTCGAGTCGGCGCTGGACGGCACCTGGCTCGCGGCCGAGCAACTCCAAACACTCCATAGAGATCGGCCCCTCTGGGTTCGTTACGACCTGGAGGCGGTGGCGGCTGCCATGAGCAAAACCGGCGTGGCGGCCCGAGCGCCGACCATGTGGCGCTACCGCGAGCTACTCCCGGTGCGGGACGGCGCGAACGTGGTGACGCTTGGAGAGGGTATGACGCCTTTGCTGCCGGTCGAGCGACTGGGCGCCGAACTCGGACTGGACGACCTCTGGATCAAGGACGAGTCCCAGCTTCCGACCGGATCGTTCAAAAGCCGCGGCCTTTCGATGGCCGTCAGTCGCGCCAAAGAACTCGGTGCAACCCGGCTGGCGATCCCGACGGCGGGCAATGCCGGTGGCGCTCTGGCCGCCTACGCAGCCCGAGCCGGGATGGAGGCGTTCGTTTTCATGCCGGCCGACACCCCGGCAGTAAATCAACTCGAGGCCGGCTGGTACGGAGCGAAGGCGTTCCTGGTCGACGGGCTGATCACCGACTGCGGTGCCGTCGTGCGCGACGGCATGCCGCATATGAACTGGTTCGATGTGTCGACCCTGAAGGAGCCCTACCGGATCGAAGGCAAGAAGACAATGGGACTGGAACTCGCCGAACAGCTCGACTGGGAACTGCCCGACGTCATCCTGTATCCCACCGGGGGTGGCACCGGCTTGATCGGCATGTGGAAGGCCTTCGCCGAGCTGGCCGAGATGGGCTGGCTGACGTCAGAGCGCCGCCCCCGGATGATCTCGTGTCAATCCGATGGCTGCGCCCCGATCGCCACCGCCTGGGAAAGGGGCGAACGATTTGCCGACCCCTTCCCCGACGCCCACACCGCGGCCAGCGGTCTGCGGGTTCCGGCGGCAGTGGGCGACTTCATGATCATCGATGCAGTCGTCGAGTCGGGTGGTCAGGCTCGGGCCACACCCGAGAAGCGACTGCTGTGGTGGGCGCAGCGAGCGTCCGCTCTCACCGGTATCTCGATTGCACCCGAAACCGGTGCCTGCTTGGGCGTGCTGGAACAGCTCGTCGAAGAGAACGCCGTCGACCCCGACGAGCGGATCGTGATCTACAACACGGGCGCCGCCCAGAAGTACATCGAAGTGATGGACGGCGAGCCCTTGCCTCGGCTCGACACACCGGTTGACTGGGAGCAGTTCGGCTGGGACAACCGCGCCGCGCGCTGAAGCGGCCGCGCTGGTGCGCTCCGGTGAGGATTTCTCCAACCAGCCCGTTCAGCGCACTACCTGTCCGGTATGCTGCCCCAACATGTACCACTGAGTAGATCGTTCCGTTGAGTGGAACGCGAGTGAGGAGAGGGGCACGACGTGCGCGAAGAAGCGCAGTGTGTGATTGTCGGTGGCGGCGCCATGGGGGTTGGCCTGCTCTATCACCTGGCGCACGAAGGCTGGACCGACACGGTCCTCGTCGAGAAGGACGAACTCACCTCCGGCTCTACGTGGCACGCCGCCGGGCTGGTTCCCCACTTCATCGGCAGTCTCAACATGGCGAAGGTGCACGCCTACGGCTCCCAGCTCTACACGGAGCTCGAGGCGGAAACCGGGATGCACCCCGGCTGGCATGGATGTGGCGCCGTGCGGCTGGCCCACACGGCCGACGAGGTCGATTGGTTTCGGTATGTCCACGGCATCCTCGAGCTGGTGGGGGTAGAGGCCCACCTGGTTGGTCCGAGCGAAATACCCGATCTCCATCCGTTGCTTGACGTCTCCGATGTGGCGCTGGGATTGCACACGCCGAACGACGGCTGGGCCGATCCTTCGGCCGCCACCAATGCCATGGCGGCCGGGGCCCGCCAGCTCGGCGCCGAAATCTCCCGGCACAACCGGGTACTCGATATGAATCATCTCGCCGACGGCCGCTGGGAGGTCCTCACCGAAAAGGGCCGAATCGTCGCCGAAAACGTCGTGAACGCGGCCGGCCACTACGGGCCGCAACTGGGGGCAATGGTGGGGCTGGACGTGCCGATCGTCTCGGTGATCCACCAGTACATCGTCACCGAGACGATTCCAGAGGTGGCGGCGGTGAGCACCGAGCTGCCGGTCGTGCGCGACCCCCGGGCGTCCTGCTACTACCGCCAAGAACACGACGGCCTGATCATCGGGCCGTACGAGACCGAAGGATCAAAGCCGTATGGAGTAGAGGGGATCGACTGGGACTTGGCGTTTCACCTCACTCCGCCCGAGGTCGAAAGGCTGCTCCCCTGGCTGGGACTGGCCGCCCAGCGGATCCCGGCGTTCGAACAAGCGGGGATCAAGCAAGTCGTGAGCGGGCCCATCACGCACACCCCCGACGCCGGCTACCTGATGGGCCCCGCCCCCGGGCTGGAGAACTATTGGATGTGCGTCGGCGCCTCGATCGGCGTCACCCAAGGGCCGGGCGCCGGCAAATACCTTGCCCAATGGATGGTTCACGGCCAGACCGAAATCAACGTGCGGGAGATGGACCCTCGCCGCTTCGGTGAGTACGCCCCGGGCCACTACACCTATGAAAGGGCGCTCGACGAATACCACGAGATGTACCAGGTGCGGATGCCGGGCGAATACCGAGCGGCCGGCCGGCCCCTGCTCCAGACTCCGCTGTACGAAACGCTGAACGGCAAAGGCGCACAGTGGCAGGAGGTCTACGGTTGGGAACGCGTCCAGTACTTCTCACCCGACGGCCAACCCGAGGTCTACTCCTTCCGCCGAGGCTCAGCGTTCGAGCCGGTTGGCGAGGAAGTCCGGGGCATTCGCGAACGGGTCGGAGTGGCCGACCTGACTGCGTTTTCGAAGTTCGAGGTGGCCGGCCGTGATGCTGCGGCGCTCCTCGACCGGCTGTCGGCCAACCGGCTCCCCTCCGCCGACGGCGGCATCCGGCTCGTGCATATGCTCACCGAACTGGGCGGGATCGAATGCGAGATGACCGTCACCCGGCTCGAACCCGAGCGCTTCTACTTGAACAGCGCGGTGGTGGGACAGCAACACGATCTCGACTGGCTCCAGTTCCATGCGTCTCGCAACGAGGACATCCAGATCAGGGACGTGACAAACGATCTGGGTATCCTGGCGGTCACCGGGCCCCGCGCCCGAGACCTGCTCGCCGGGTTGACCGATGCGGACCTCACCAATCCGGCGTTCCGCTGGCTGACTGGCCGGCAGATCACGGTGGCGGGTGTCCCGTGCATCGCCCTGCGCGTTTCCTACGTCGGCGAGCTCGGATGGGAGCTTCATCATCCGCTTGATCGGATGCTGGAGCTGTACGAGGCGATCCAGACTGCCGGCGCGCCGTACGGCATCGTCGATTTCGGCAGCCGGGCCATGAACGTGATGCGGATCGAGAAGGCCTACAAAGCATGGGGCAGCGAGCTCACGACCGAGATCACCCCGGTAGAGGCCGCCATCGAACGCTTCGTGGCTTACGACAAGGACTTCCTCGGCAAAGACGCCACGCTGGCCCGCCGAGACGGACCACTCGAGATGGTGTGTGTGTACGGTGAGTTGGATGCGACCGACGCCGACTGTCGCGGGAACGAGCCAGTGTACGCGGGCGAGCAGGTGATCGGTCTCACGACCAGCGGCGCGTACGGCTACTCGGTTGGCAAGAGCTTGTTCTTTGCGTATGTGACGCCTGAGTTCGTCCCGGCCGGGTCGAAGTTCCAAATCAGGGTCATGGACGAGCGGCGGGACGCGGCAGTGCTGGACGCTCCGGCGTGGGATCCCCAGAGCGAGAGGCTCCGGGCCTGATGGCCCAGACCGCCCGGCGGCGCAGCGGCGGCCGGTCGGCCCGGATCGCGGCCCGGGCTGCCGGGCCGAGCCAAGACGAACGGGCAGTCTGGCCGGGTCAGATGGGCGGCGCCTACCGGCCGCTGACAGAGGCCGACCTCGTTCGGATCGCTGACACCGCGTTCGATCTGCTGGAGAACGTCGGGATGGGCGACCCGATTCCTGAGTTCATCGAGGTCGTGACGGCGGCCGGGGGCCGCGTCGACGAACGCGACCGGCTGCGCTATCCCCGGGGAGTCGTCGAAGGCGCCATACAAACGGCGGCCAAATCGTGGGTCTGGCACGGGATCGACGAGGATCGGAGCATCGAGCTATCCGAACAGAGAGTGCACTTTGGCACGGCCGGAGCCGCAGTACTGATGCTGGACCACCGGACCCAGAAGTTCCGGGATTCGACAACGGCCGATCTCTACGACCTGTCCCGGCTGGCCGACACACTAGAACATATCCACTTTTTCGCCCGCCCCGTCGTGACCCGCGACTGCGAGACGTCGAGAGAGCTGGACATCAACACGGCCTACGCCACTATGGCCGGAACCACCAAACCAGTCGGGACTTCGTATTTCAGCCCCGAGCATGTCTATGAGTCCGTGGAGATGTTCGACATGGTGCTGGGGGCGCCGGGAGAGTTCGCCCGCCGCCCGTTCGTCGTGGCCAACAACACGTTCGTGGTTCCACCGCTCCGGTTCGCGGTCGATTCGGCCAAATGCATGGTGGCTCAGGTCCAGACCGGCATGCCTATCAACCTGTTGTCGGCGGGCCAGGCGGGCGCCACCTCTCCCGCCTCACTGGCCGGCTCGCTGGCGCAAGCCCTGGCGGAATGCTTGGCCGCGTTGACGAGCGTGAATCTGCTGTCTCCCGGCCACCCCTGTGTGATGGGACTCTGGCCCTTCGTCTCAGACCTGCGTACCGGTGCCATGAGCGGGGGCAGCGGAGAAGAGGCGGTCCTGGCGGCCGGTGCGGCCCAGGTGGCCAACTGGCTGGGCCTTCCCTCCGGGGTACCGGCCGGGATGGCCGACTCGAAGATCCCGGACGCCCAGGCCGGCCACGAGAAGGGCCTCACCGTCGCGTTGGCCGCGCACGCCGGCGCCAATCTGGTGTACGAATCGGCCGGGATGCTGGCGTCACTGCTCGCCTGCTCGCTGGAGATGCTGGTCATCGACAACGACCTGCTGGGAGCGGTCAACCGAACAGTGCGCGGCATCGATGTGACCGACGAGTCGCTGGCCGCCGCCGTGATCCGAGACGTGATCAGCGGGCCCGGCCATTTCCTCGGTCACGCCCAAACGCTGGGACTGATGCAAAAGGAGTACCTCTATCCGGCCGTCGGGGATCGCCTGAGCCCCGACGACTGGACCGAGGCCGGCGCCACTTCCGCCGCCGACCGGGCGCATCTGCGGGTGCGCGAGGTTCTGTCCTCGCATCATCCGCAACACATCGACCCCGCAACCGACGAGCTCATCCGGGAGAAATTCCTGATCCGGTTGACGCCTGCCGCCAAATCAGGGTCGGACGGCCGCTGGTGACCTCAAATCGCCCGATATCGGTCTTCGATCGCGGCGGCGGCCGCTGCTACCCGCTCGCCGATCGTATCGGCGCTGTCGTCGGGTGGAAACCGAAAACTGGGTCCGTACACACTCACGGCCCCGATAGCCGGCCCGGCGGCAGCCCGGATCGGTGCCGCCACCCCGTTGATCTCGTCGTCGAAGTCCTGCCGGGTCCAGGCGTATCCCTGCCGTCGGGCCGCCCGGATCCGGGCGGCCAGCTCGGTGAAGGTCGTGGCAGTGGATGCCGTGAACCTCTCCAGTCCCTCGGCGGCGTAGTCCCTGATCTGGTCATCCGACCAGGTCATCATCATGGCGTGCCCACCTGCCACGGTGTGGAACGGGAAACGCATCCCGGTCCAATCCCGGGTCCGTACCGAACCTTCGGCTGCGACGTGGTCGATGTAGAGCGCGGTGGCGCCGTCGGGCACGGTCAGGCCGGCGCTCTCATCGAGGTCATCGACCAGATCCCGCAAATAGGAGCGACACACCTCCCGCAGCGAACCGGCCGGCGACACCCGGCCGGTCAGCGCGGCCAGTCCAGCTCCGATCGCGTACCGGCCACCGTCGTCCAGGCGTTCGATCATGCCGATTGCCTCGAGGCTGGTCAGCAGGCGCGACACCGTGCTCTTGGCCAAACCGGTCTGGCGGGCCACGTGGCTCACCCCGGCGCTGCCGTGCGAGGCGGCCAGTGCGCGCAGCACGGCAAACGCCCGCTCGACCGTCTGCATGGGCCCGGTCCTTTCAGTGTGCCGCTGTGCACAGGCATTCTATCCAGTGGAACGTTTCATTCATCGGAACGGTAAGGAGGGGTCTGGTGACATCGCTGCCCGATCGAGCCGAAGTTGTCATCGTCGGCGGGGGCATCATCGGATGCTCGATCGCATACCACCTCGCCCGGCGCGGGATGACCGATGTCCTGCTGCTCGAGCAGGGGCAGCTCACCGGCGGCACCACCTGGCACGCGGCCGGCCTCGTCAGCCAGCTGAAGTCGTCCCACAGCCTCACGAAACTCGCCACCTACTCCACTCGGCTCTTCGAGGAACTCGAAGTCGAGACGGGACAAGCCACCGGGTATCGGACCACCGGCTCGATCTCGGTCGCCAGCGACGGCGAGCGGTGGGAGGAGATCGTGCGCGGCCTGTCCATGGCCCGCACCGTCGGCGTCGAGATGCACGAGATAACGCTCGATGAAGCGCAGGAGAGGTGGCCTTTACTGAACGTGGACGATCTGGTCGGCGCAGCGTGGATCCCCCGCGACGGCCAGACCAGTCCGGTCGATACCACCATGGCGCTGGCCAAGGGAGCGCGGGACCGGGGAGTGCGGATCATCGAGGGGGTTGCCGTCACCGATGTGCGTACCACAGGAGACCGAGTCGCCGGGGTCGAAACCGAACAGGGTTACGTCGAAGCGGAGACGGTGGTGCTGGCCGCCGGGATGTGGACACGCCAGCTGGCCGCTACCGCCGGCATCAGCGTGCCGCTCCAGGCCTGCGAACATTTCTACGTCGTCACGGAGCCGATCGAGGGAATCGGCGCCGGGCTACCGACTCTGCGCGATCCGGGTAACTACACGTATTTCAAAGAGGAGACCGGCAAGATCATGGCCGGTTTCTTCGAGCCGCGAGGCAAGGTGTGGCACCACGACGTCCCCCGCGACTTTTCGTTCGGAACTCTGGCCGAGGACTGGGATCACATTGGACCCATCTTCGAACGCTCCATCCACCGGGTACCGGCCCTGGCCGATGCGGGCATCCAGCTGTTCTTCAACGGCCCCGAGGCGTTCACTCCCGACGGGGTCTATCACCTCGGCGAGTCGCCGGAGATCGACCGGTGCTTCATCGCGGCCGGGTTCAACTCGGTCGGTATTCAGTCCGCTGGGGGCGCCGGTTGCGTACTGGCCGACTGGATTGTCGACGGTCATCCGCCGATGGATCTGTGGCCCGTCGACATCCGCCGCACGTTCCGGTTCCAGGCCGACCCCGCCTACCTGAGCGAGCGAATATCGGAGAGCCTCGGCTTGTTGTACGCGATGCACTGGCCGTTCTTCCAGTACGAAAGCGCTCGCGGTATCCGGCGGTCGCCGCTGCATGACCGGCTGGACGCGGCCGGGGCGGTGTTCGGCGAGACGGCCGGGTGGGAACGACCGAACTGGTACGCCCCCGCCGGCAACGAACGGGTCTACGAATATTCCTACGGCAAGCAGAACTGGTTCGAGGCCTCGGGGACGGAGTGCCACGCCGTTCGGAACAGGGTCGGGTTGTTCGATCAGACGTCATTCGCCAAATTCGATGTGCAGGGACCCGATGCCATGCGGGTGCTCAACCGGATCTGCGCCAACGACGTGGACACGGAAGTCGGCAAGGTCGTCTACACGCAGTGGCTGAACGAACGAGGCGGGATCGAGGCCGACCTGACCGTCACCCGGCAGGCCGAGCACCGCTACCTGGTGGTCACCGGCGCGGCAGTGGCCACCCGGGACTGGGCCTGGCTGCGTCGCCACATCCGGGGCTACGAGGTGGCCATCGCCGACGTGACCGACGACCTGGCGGTGCTGGGCGTGATGGGCCCGGCGTCCCGCGATCTGCTGTCAAAGCTGACGGACGCTGCGCTGGCCAACGAGGCGTTCCCTTTCGCGACGGCGCAAGACATCACGATGGGCGAGGTGACCGCGCTGGCGTTGCGGGTCAGCTACGTCGGCGAGCTGGGCTGGGAGCTGTACGTGCCGGCCGCTCGAGCCGTCGTCGCCCACGACGCCGTTCTCGCGGTTGGGGAGAGCTTTGGCCTGCACCACGCGGGGTACCACGCCATGAACACGCTGCGTCTCGAGGCCGGCTACCGCCATTGGGGCCACGACATCACCGACGAGGACACCCCGCTCGAAGCCGGGCTGGGCTTTGCAGTGGCCTGGGACAAGGCGGGCGGGTTCATCGGTCGCGACGCGCTGGCGGCACAGCGGGAGTTGCCCCGCACGAAACGTTTGATCCAGTTCCGGCTGGAGAACTCAGACCGCCTGCTGTATCACGACGAACCCATCTACGCCGAAGGCGAGATGATCGGCCGGACGTCCTCGGCCATGTGGAGCTACGTCGAGGACCGGCCGCTAGCCATGGGTTACCTGAACCACCCGGACGGCGTGACCAACGATTTCGTACAAGCCTCGTCGTTTGAAATAGAGGTCGCGGGTGAACGAATCCCTGCCACCGCCTCCGTCAGACCGTTCTATCCGGCTCGTGTACACATGTGAAACACCCACCAGCCTGTACCTTGAAACAGGCCGCAGCTCCAAGGAGACCACCCGTGATTGCATCAGTGGTTACACACGAGGACCGTCTCAGCGTGACGTGGGACGACGCGTCCACTTGCGACTATCACTACACATGGCTGCGGGACAACTGCACCTGCCCCGAGTGCCGTCATCCAGACGCATGGGAGCGGCTGTACGACACCGCGGCGATGCCGCCCAACCCGGCACCGACATCAGTCGCGACCAACGGTGACCTCCAGCTCACGTGGCCCGACGGCCATCTCACCACCATGTCGCCCGCCTGGCTGCGGGAGAACGAATACGGTCCGCAGGGACGGCGGGCGCGGGCGCCCCAACCCGTGCTGTGGGATGCGTCCATCGCCGACAACCCACCCGAGATCACATTCGAAGAGATCGACTCAGGTGCCGAGGGGATGCTGCGGTGGCTGGCGCTGATCCGGGACTACGGATTCTCGCTCATCCGGGAAGTACCCATCGAACCAGACGCGGTGCTCGCCCTGGCCGAGCGGATCTCCTTCGTGCAGGACACGAACTTCGGGCACACCTTTCACGTGATCTCCAAGCCCGACCCCGAGAACCTGGCCTATACATCGCACAAGCTCAACGCCCACAGCGACATCCCGAACCGGCACAGCTCGGTCAACCTCCAGTTTCTGCACTGCCTCGAGTTCGACGCCGAGGGGGGCGAGAGTCTGCTGGTCGACGGCTTCGCAGTGGCACAACGCTTCGCCAAAACCCATCCGGCCGCGTATGAGCTGCTCACCGAGGTCGAGCTGCCCTGGCGGTTCCAGGACGTCACGACCGACATCGCCAACCATGCGCCGGTCCTGGATGTCGATGGCGATGGGCGGCTCCGCCAGGTCCGGTACCACACCGCGTTGATGGCGCCGCTCGACGTCGATCCCGAACTCGTGGGCCCGGTTTACGACGCCATTCGGGCATTCGGCCAGGCCCTGCGGGACCCGGCGGTGGAGTTCGCCTTCAAGATGGCGCCCGGTGATTGCCAGGTGTTCGATAACGTTCGGGTGCTGCACGGGAGAGCTGAGTTCAATCCGGCCTCCGGGGCGCGTCGCCTCCAGGGCTGCTACCTCGATCGCGACGATTTCCTCGGCAAACTGCGGGCGCTCGAGCGACGGGGGGCCGATTTCAGGCTGCGTTGAGGGGTGCGGGCGTCGGCTTACGAGCCGTCGGCCCGATGCAGGAATGCGGCCATCTGCCCACGGGTCACGTAGTCGCTAGGGCAGTAGATACCGGACCCGCAGCCCAGGGTGACGCCGGCCTGCGCCAACGCCTCGATCTCAGCCTCGAAGGTCGAGCCGTCGTCGTCGCGGAACTGAACCAACCCGCCGCCCGTGAGGCCGTAGGCCCGGACCAGGAACGCCGCCATCTGCCCCCGCGTGACGTAGTCATCCGGACAGTACTGCCCGGCCCCGCAGCCCAGGGTGATCCCGGCCGCAGCGATCTTCTGGATGTCGGCTTCGAACGTGGAGCCGTCGTCGTCCACGAACCAGTCGGTCGGATCGTCGGGCAGGCCGAGGGCTCGAGCCAAAAAGGCCGCCATCTGCCCCCGCGTGACCGGCAAGTCCGGACAGAAGGCGTTGTTAGCCGGCGGGTTGCACCCCAGCGTGATGCCGGCCGCAGCTAGCCACTCGATATCGGCTTCGAAGGTGGAGTCGTCGTCGTCGTAGAACCGGCCGTCGAAGCGTCCGATGTCGTCGCAACCGATGCGTTCGGGTCCCAACGCCAGCGAGTCGAAGGTGATGTCGTTGCGCTGTGGTGACGCGTTCCCGCCGCCGTAGTAGATGTCGAACCAGAAGCTCTTGACCCCCATCCAGCTCTCGGTCGCTCGCCGCCACCGCATGTCCGTCTTCTGGAAGGCAAGCTGGTCGTCCACCCAGCCTTCCAGCAGCCCGTCGTTCTCGCCCGGAGTGTTCATAGTGATGTGGCCCTCCAAGCAGTACCACCGGCCGTTGGGCAATACCGACACGTCCCGGTCCCAGTCCCAAGTGTCGCCGTACTCCGTTTCCTGGTCGAGGTGGTAGACGTAGAACCCGATGCGGGTGACGCCCTCCTCGCCGTTGGGGTAGATCCCGGGCTCGTTCCAGCGGGGGTAATCCCGCCCGAACATCATCCGGGCCGAGAAACAGGGCTCCGCTTCGGTCGACGGGCGCCCACCCAGGCAGCGATAGTTGTACAGGCCGGCCGGACCGGGCAACTTGCCCCGGTCGGGCGGAGCAATGTAATTGTCGGCGTCGAACCGCACCCAATAGCGCCACCACAACTCGTCCGGGTCGTTGATGCCATGGTCGGCGAAGTTCCAGTGCCCACTCGATCCCCAATGCTCACCCTGCGGGATGACCGACAGCAGCCCTCCGCCGACATGCCCATCGGAGGTCGGATTCATCCCCCATGCCCCCGCATTGAACACGTCGACCCCGCTCGAAAAGTCCTCGTCGAGCCAACGGTCGCTCTGGGCGGCGGCCGGCACCACGCCGGCCAGGATGGCGACGACGAGCGCGATGAAGACAGATTGGCGCATGGACTCCCCGGGCGATGACCGGTGAGTATATCGGCACATCCCAAAAAGCCTTGACCGGCGGGCTCGGGCGGCGCCGGACGAGAGCGCGCTTCTACTCTCCATCAAAGATCCCCAGCTTTGGCGAATCGCCGGGACGGCGCCATGCCGCGCACAAGATCAGCGGTTCTCAAGCAATGCATCGGCTCGGGTGCCCACGCCGCCCGTTAGCCTGGCCCCGAACCCGAAAAAAGGTGCTGAATATGCAGGATTCCGGCCGCGTCACGGTCGGTGAGCTTTCGGTCGGCCAGCCCCTGTACGACTTCCTCACCGAGGAAGCGCTGCCGGGATCCGACGTGACCCCGGACAGGTTCTGGGGGCGGCTCTCCGACCTGATCCACACATTCGGGCCGCGCAACCGGGAGCTGCTCGAGGTGCGCGCCTCCCTACAGGCCCGGATCGATGACTGGCATCGGGCCCGGGCCGGCCGGCTCCACGATGCCGCCGCGTATCGAGAGTTTCTGGAAGAGATCGGCTATCTGAGACCGACGGGCGCACCCTTCACGATCGATCCCCGGGGCGTGGACGCCGAGATTGCGGCGATTCCGGGACCGCAGCTGGTGGTCCCGGTCACGAATGCCCGCTACGCCCTGAATGCAGCCAATGCCCGCTGGGGCTCCTTGTACGACGCGCTCTACGGCACCGATGCGCTCGGTGACGTACCTCCCGACGGGCCGTACGACCCGGCGCGCGGTCACCGGGTGATCGCCTGGACCCGCCGTTTCCTCGATGACGTGGTGCCCCTCGCCGACGGCTCACACGCCGACGTCGCCGC
Source organism: Acidimicrobiia bacterium (assembly GCA_041576165.1). Lineage (GTDB taxonomy): Bacteria > Actinomycetota > Acidimicrobiia > Spongiisociales > Spongiisociaceae > JBFGLM01. Next base: position 126,281 of record JBFGLM010000005.1, on the reverse strand, counting down.
CTACCTCGTGATCGACGGCGGACTCCACGCCACGCTTGGCGACGGCCGTGTCGGTCTGGCCGACCCCAGCCACTTCGCCGGCTACAACGGGCCGCCCGAGAAACCTACCGGCGTGCTGCTGCGCAACCATGGCCTGCACATCGAACTTGTCATAGACCCCAAGCATCCAGTGGGGAAGACCGATCGGGCCGGCCTCGCGGACGTTGTCCTCGAAGCTGCGGTGACGACGATCATGGATTGCGAAGATTCGATCGCGGCCGTGGACGCCTTCGACAAAGCACACGCGTACCGCAACTGGCTCGGCCTGGTCAAAGGCGATCTCACTGAGCAGGTCACCAAGGCCGGGAACACTTTCACCCGGGCCCTCAACGACGACCGCAACTTCACGGCCCCTGACGGGCAAAGCTTCACGCTGCCCGGCCGTTCCTTGATGCTGGTCCGCAACGTTGGCCATCTGATGACAACACCTGCTGTGCTCGATAGGGACGGGGACGAGGTCTTCGAGGGGCTGTTGGATGCGATGTGCACCGTGCTGATCGCCCAGCACGACCTGGCCGGCCGCCGCAACTCGCGCCAAGGCTCGATCTACGTCGTGAAGCCGAAGATGCATGGCCCCACGGAGGTTGCCTTCGCCGATGAGGTTTTCGCCTTCGTCGAAGAAACACTGGGCCTCGACGCCGGCACGGTCAAGATCGGCATTATGGATGAAGAGCGCCGCACCACAGTGAACCTGGCCGAGTGCATCCGGGCTGCACGCTCCCGGGTGGCCTTCATCAACACCGGTTTTCTGGACCGGACCGGGGACGAGATCCACACCTCGATGGAGGCCGGGCCCATGGTCCCGAAGACCGAAATGAAGTCCCAGCAGTGGATCAAGGCGTACGAGGACTGGAACGTCGACGTGGGGCTGGCGTGCGGACTGCGCGGGACTGCTCAGATCGGCAAGGGGATGTGGGCCGCTCCCGACCGGATGGCGGCCATGCTCGAAGAGAAGATTGCTCACCCGCTGGCAGGGGCCAATTGCGCCTGGGTGCCATCACCCACCGCCGCCACTCTTCATGCCACCCATTACCACCGAGTCGATGTGCTCGCCCGGCAGGCCGAGCTTGCGGCGGCCGGACCGCGGGCCACCCTCGATGACATTCTCACGATCCCTCTCGGCAGCCCGGCTGACTGGAGTGCGGATCTGATCCAGGCCGAACTCGACAACAACGCCCAGGGGATACTCGGGTATGTGGTCCGCTGGATCGACCATGGCATCGGATGCTCCAAGGTGCCCGACATCCACAACATCGGGCTGATGGAAGATCGGGCGACGTGTCGCATCTCCTCCCAGCACATTGCCAACTGGCTCCGCCACGGCGTGGTCAGCCCCGACCAGGTACGCGAGACGATGCAGCGAATGGCCAGCGTGGTCGACGCCCAGAACGCCGGCGACCCCCTGTATTCACCCATGGCCCCCCAGTTCGATGGGCCGGCATTCCGGGCCGCCTGTGAACTCGTCTTCGAGGGCACCCGGCAGCCCTCCGGCTACACCGAACCGATCCTCCACCGGTGGCGGGCGCAGCAGAAACAACTGGTCTAGAAGCCCACCACTTTGAGTGGCGCCATGCGGTATAGTCGTCGCATAGTATGAGCAGGTGTTGCATGGCATGCAACACCTGGCATGTCCGTCGGCGCCGGTCGAGGAACTGCGACCCACCCGACGGGTTAGTCCGCGGGAGGCGGGAGATGGCCGGATCAACCCATCAGTCCCTGCAACGAGCGATCGCCATACTGCGCGAGTTCTCCGAGCTCGAACCCACACTGACAGTGGGCGAAATCAGCCGCCGGCTCGGGCTGCACAAGAGCACCGTATCCCGCATCCTGGCCGCACTGGCCGACGAGGGCATGGTCTGGCACAACGCCGAGACCGGGCGCTACTCCCTCGGCATGGCGGTAGTGGAAATGGCGGGGGTTGCGCTCGGCCAGATCGACGTCCGGGCCGCCGCCATGCCGCACATGGAACAGCTCCACGCCGAGATCAACGAGACGATAAGTGTTTCGGTCCGCCGGGGCCGGGAGGCTGTGACGGTCGCTCACCTGCCCAGCACTCATTCCGTACGCCACGTCGTCTGGATCGGACGGCGCATCCCGCTTCGGACCACCGCCAGCGGCAGAGTTCTCCTGGCCGCCATGCACGATCGCGGGGAGGACTGGCGGGATCTGGTCGGCATCGCCAGGACGGAGGGGCCGGCCGAGCTGGAGGCAAGGCTGTCGACAGAGCTGGCGACCATCACCCGGCGCGGCTACGCGACAGAATCCGATGAGTTCGAAATCGGCACGTCAGCCGTTGCAGCTCCGGTGCTCGATCAGTCGGGGGCGGCGGCAGCGGCCGTCTCGATCAGCGCACCGACGACCCGTTTCGGTCACGACACGCGTACGGCGGTGGCAGCCCGGTTGATCGATGCGGCCGACGCCATTGCATCCGACCTCGGGATGCGGCGCGGCCACGTCGTGGGGACGGCACGCGCGTGGTGATCGGATCTCCGGTGGCGCTCGGCCACACCGACCCCGTCGAGCGGCGGGCTTTCGCCCACCCGGACCATATCCCGGCCGACCGCGCTGTGGTGTGCATGTTGTTGCGCGACTTTGCCGCTCAGGCCGCTCGCGCCGACCCGCGCCGCCCCACCGTCAGGTACCTCCCGGCGCCCGAGGACTGGTACCGGCGGGTTGTGATCCCGCGCCCGCTTCCCCGGCGGGCGACGCTCACTGTCGTCGGCTTTTTCGGCCGAATGCGAGACCTCATTCCCGAGGACATCTCCCAACGGATGGCGCAGCTGAACGACCAGATGATTGACGCCGTGATCGACGCCCCGGGCATGCTCGGCTACACCACCCATCTACTGGCCGACGAGCGCAACTACGCCAACCTCGTGCTCATGCGCCACAGCGAGACCATCACCGAATGGACGGCGTCGACCGCCCATCGGGCCGCCACTTCCGAGGTGGCTCCCTGCTACTACGAATACGTGCGGATCTACTACGGCTCGATACCGACGCCGGCGCTCTCCCAGCCCGATGCGCTCACGCTGTCCAGCGTCAAATACTGGGACTATCGGTGCGACCCTGTGTGGCACGCCGTCCGCCCGCTCACCGGGTGACCAGCCCTTCCGCCGTGAACTCACAACAGCTCGTCGGTGCGGGTGTCTCTGGTGAGATAGACCCATCGGCGGCAGCCGTAGAGGTGGAACCAGGCCTCCTCCACCGACCCTTCGGGGTTGTTGTGCATATAGGCGCGATCTACGTCGCGGGCATCCGGGTCGGTGATCGAGTCGGGCACCGCAAACACTTCGCCGTACACCCACTCCTCCAAAGCGCGATCTCCGCAGTGAGGGCACGGCAGACGAATGCTCATCAGTGCGTCCCCGCCGAACCTCGGTCGGCCATGGTGCGGTCCTGCGCAAACCGATCGAGCGCGAACGGAGCGATCAGTGACGGGACCCGTCCGGTGGCGATCAACTCGGCCATCTGTTCTCCCCCGGCCGGTATGGCCTTGAAGCCCCAGGTGCCCCAGCCGGTGGTGATCAGGAACCCGTCGACGCCGGTGTAGCCCATGATCGGCGAATAGTCAGGAGACATGTCGCAGATGCCGGTCCACTGCCGGAGGATCCGCAGGTCGCGCAAGAACGGCAGCAGCGTCATCGCCCTATGCGAACACGATGACAGGAAGTAGTACCCCGAGCGATAGGAATAGCTGGGCTGGCGGTCGATCTCGGCGCCGATCAGCATCTCTCCCCGCGCAGTCTGGGATGCGTAGAACAGCAAATCGGTCGAAGCCACGATCGGGTGAAATGTTTGCGCGTAATGATTCGTCACGAATGCTTGCAGGGGATGGCTGCGAATCGGCAGGCGGACGCCGGCCATCGTCGCCAGCGAGGTCACGTGGCCGCCGACGGCGCCCACCACCGTGCCGGCCGCAATCGGGCCACGGTCGGTCTCGACCCCGATCACCCGATTGCCCGCCATCTTGATCCCGGTGACGGCGGTCCGCTGATGAACGTGTACGCCCTTCTTCATCGCACCTTCGGCGAGTGCCCAATTGACCCGGTCGTGACGGGCGGTGGCTCCCTGGTGATAGTACGAACCGCCCAACACCGGGTACCGCCCCCCGCCCGCATTGAGGTCGACTTCGGGGACGATCGACTTGATCTCTTCGGGCGTGACGAAGTCGGTGGCTGCGCCAAACGCGCGGTTGACCGCCGCCCGGGCATGTTCGGTGCGGATTCCGGCCTCGGTGTGGATCAGCCAAAGGATCCCCTTGGTGGAGTGCATGAGCCAGCGGCCGGTCTCTTCCTCCAACCGTTCGTACAACTCGACGCTGCGCTGGTAGAAACGCACGGCCTCAGGGATCCCGTAGTTGGCACGGATCACAGTGGTGTTGCGGCCGCTGTTTCCCCCTCCGATGTACGAGCGCTCGAGCACGGCCACATCGGTGATTCCGTGCCGGGTGGCAAGGTGGTAGGCCGTCGACAGTCCGTGCCCGCCGCCGCCAACAATGACCACGTCATAGGACGGTTTCAGCTCTGGCCACCGCAGAGCTACCTGCGCTTCCCAGTGTTCGTTCACAGCGACCGCCCCCACACGGCGTCGAGGCGGTCCTCGAAATCTGCGGCGACTGCGGCCGGCACGACGAACAACACCTCGGTGCGACCCACCCAGACTTTGGCGGCGATCCCGCCCACCATGCCCTGCGCAAAGCCCTCGGACGGTAGCGGCCAATCCGCCAACTGCTCGATGCAGATTGCGGCGTTGGGCGCCGCCACCCGATATCCGACCCAGCTCGTGTCGACGTGGACAATCGCCGCCGGATCGGGAACCCGTGGCGACCCGGAGCCGATCATCAGCACCTCGTCGGGGGCCGTGCGCAACACCAGTGACTGCGGGGGCCACGTTCCCACGTCGATGGCGGTGCGCTCTGCGACTATGCGGGTCACGGCCAGAACCTCACGCTCGTGCACGGGCCCCCTCCGGATCGTAGAACGGCACCGAAGACCGCCGGGCCGAGCGACCCTCCACGGTAACGGTCTCGGGAAACTCACCGTCGAAGGCGTAGAGCCAGGCCAGCATCACCGACTTCCCGAGCACCGGCGACCAGGTGGCGGACGTGACATAGCCGGCGTACTCCTCGCCGTGCCAGATCACTGCACCTTCGAACGGAGCCGGCCCGTCGACCTCGAGCCCGACCAGCATCCGGTCGAGCGGGATCCGATCGGTCCGGATGATGGCGTGTCGGCCGATGAAATCGCCCTTGTCGAGGCGCACCGCCCACTCGTGCTGGATTCGGCGCGGGGTCGAGTCATAGTCGGTGTCCTGTCCCACCAGGATGTGACCCTTCTCCAACCGCACCTGCAGCAGGGCCTCGATGGCGTGGGGCCGCATCCCGAGGCCGGCACCGAGGTCCAGCAGCCGGCGCCACAACTCCACCGAGGCGCCGTAGGGATGGTGGAGCTCGTACGAGAGTTCGCCCGTGAAACTGAGCCGCAAGATCTTGCACGGCACTTCCGCCACGTCGGCCTGGGTGTGACCCAGATACGGGAGATCGTCGGCAAAACCGGCCCGGGCCAGTAGCTCCCGGGCCCGGGGCCCGGTCACGTTTATGGCTCCTAGCGAGGTGGTGACGTTCATCCACCGGACGTCGCAGGTCGAGGTCCAGTCGCGCACCCACATCTCTGCGAAGCTGGCTCCACCCGAGGTAAAGGTGAGGTAGAAACGCTCGCCGTCGGCTTCCCGGCATACCATCCCATCGTCGAGCACATAGCCGCGCTCGTTCAGGAGCAGGACGTAGCGCATCCGTCCCGGCTTGATCGTTGAAACGTCCGTCGGATAGAGCTTCTGCAGCGCCGTCTCGGCGTCGGGCCCGGCAAGGATCATCTTGCCCAACGTGCTCACATCTCCGATGGACACTGCGGTGCGTACCGCCCGGTACTCCCCCTCGGCATCGCCGTAGGTCCACGGCCGCCACCAGCCGCCGATCCGATCCATGCGGGCTCCCAGCCGCCGGTGTTCGGCATCGAGCCCGGTGCGCGGAAAGGCGTGGAGGTGGTGTCCGGCGGCCGCCTCACCGATGGTCATCTGACGGCTCACCGGCCTTGCGGTGAAGGCGGGCTGCAGCTCGCCGCCCCGGTCCAGCAGGAAGGCGCGGAGGTATGGGAGGCATACGCCGCCCTGGCAGGTGCCGGTGCCGGCCAGGGTCGCCCGCTTGAGAAGCTCCATCTCTCGAAATCCGCGCTGCCACACGTCGTCGAGTTGCTCGAACGTCACCCCGGCACAAGGACAGGCTGTACCGGTGTCGGGACAGACGGGCAGCTCGGCGGCCGCGGCCGCCTCGCCGACGACCCGAACAGCCAGTCCGCGTCCCATCCGGGCCAGGGTGTCCCGGGGCGCTCGGCCGAGCCCGACCACGACCGTCTCACACGGGTAGCGGTGTTCCGCCCCGTCCCCGCCACGAAGAACGACAGCGTCAACCGCGCGTTCGCCTTCGAAGCGCACCAGGTCGCCCTCGATCCAGGCCGGATCGCTCGTGGCGCCTGGACCGACCGCAACGACCTCCCCGAGGTCAACGCCGGCAATACGCAGGTGTTGGGCCGCCCGCGCAGTGAGGATGCCTGTTAGGTCGCTGCCCGGACACACCGGCTGTATCTCAGCCGCGCCGGTGGCAACCACTACCTCATCACAATGGACCTGAACCATCTCATCGTCGGATCGGGCAATCACGAGCGGGCCGGCATAGATCCCGACCACCTCGATACCGTCCTGAGCGTCAAGCACGACCGCATGGCGGCCGTCAGCCCGGACGGCGTCGGCAGCGGCGCTACCCGACTCGCCTCCACCCACCACGGCCACATCCACGTGCACATGCCGAACTGCAACATCGGCCTTCGCGGGGCCGCCGGCCGGTAGCGGTGGATCACCGTCGGGCGGATGCGGGTCGACGACGAGCCCCGGGAGGGCCTGGGTCTGGCACGCCCGGACGTAGGCAACTCCGTCGATCTGCACCAGACAGTGCGGGCAATCGCCTCCAAAGCACAAACAGCCGCCGCCGGTGGGATGGATACCACTCCGGGCGAGGGCCGTCAGCACCGAATCGCGCTCCGCGAACGGAACGGCTTCCCCTCCAAATACGAAGGAACCTCGCACCAGACCCGACTGCATCTGCCCGGGAGCGTAGCCACCGGACGGGGACCGCGTCCGGCCGGGGAATTCGCGCAAATATGTTCTGTTGTTATCGCGTGAACAGGAGTAGTGTCCCGTCGCCGAAACCGTCCACCGCCCGGGCCGGCTTCTCATTCACAGCCCAAACCGCACCCCACGCCACGGGATACCTCGGATCAACCATGTCAGTAACCTCTACCCGGTCTCGCTACACCGCACGAATCGCATTGCGTTCGTGGGGGTTGTTCGCCGGGCTGCTGCTGATGATGCTGAGCAATGGGTTGTTGGTGACCCTGATCGGCTTGCGGGCAGAGCTCGAGGGTTTCACCACACAGACCACCGGCGTAGTCATGGCCTCCTACTACGTCGGCTTTCTGGGCGGGGCCCGGCTCGTTCCCCATTTCGTCGGCAGCGTGGGCCACATCCGGGTCTTCGCCGCGCTGGCATCGCTGGCGTCCGTTGCGCCGCTGATCCACGCCATCGATCTCTCGCCGTTCACCTGGGGGGCGATGCGCCTGATCACGGGCTTCGCCTACGCCGGCCTGTACATCACGGCGGAGAGCTGGATCAACGACTCGGCCACCAACCGCAACCGAGGATTGCTGCTGTCCGTGTACATGGTCGTGATCATGGGGGGCATCGCCGCCGGGCAGGGTCTGCTGGCGTTGGGCGATCCCACCAAGGTCACGCTCTTCGTGGCGTCTTCCGTGCTGGTGTCCGCCTCGGTCATACCCGTGACGCTGTCGGTCGGGCCCGCTCCCGAGTTCAAATACGCGACCAAGCTGGCGGTGCGCGAGATTTGGCGGCTGGCACCTCTCGGGATCATGACCGGCCTCGGCGTGGGGATTGCCAACGGCGCGCTGTGGGGCCTCGGCGCGGTCTACGCCACCCGGGTGGGCATGAGCTCGAGCCGGGTGGGTCTGTTCCTGGCGGCCGCGGTGGCAGGGCCGCTGGTGACCCAGATCCCGATCGGGTCCATGTCCGATCGGATTCGCCGGCGCTGGGCGGTGTTCCTCGTCACAATGGGCGCAGCGCTGGTGGCAATGTGGGCCGTGACAGTCGACCCTCTGTCGATCGTCATGATCGCAGCCGTGTTCTTGCTGGGAGGGCTCAGTTTCCCCCTCTACTCCCTGGGCCTGAGCCACATCAACGACCAGGTTCCGGCCGGGAGCACCGTCGCAGTGAGCTCGCTGTACGTCTTCGTCACCGGGATCGGAGCGATCATCGGACCGCCGCTGGCGGCGACCACCCTGGACGCGTTCGGACCGGAGGGGTTCTTCTTGACCCTTGCCGCCGTTCATGCGGCGATTGGCGTGGCGGCTCTCGTCCGGATAATCATCCGTGAGGGACTGCCCATCGACCGCCAGCGCCGCTTCACATCAGTGCCCGCTCGGGCCGGTGGCGTGATCTTTCAGCTGGCGCGAAACGGGCGATCGGAGCGCCGCGATCGGCAGCCGGCGGGCAGAATGGGCAGCGAAGAGGCCAGCCCCGGGAGCGAACAATGAAATCCGTGAGCTTCACCCGAATGGATGAGGGAACCAAGGAGGACTACGAACTGCTTGGTGAGTTCGAGGCAGCCGAACTCGCACGGTTCCCCGATCGCGTCCTCGGCTGGCTCCGGGATATGGACGATCACACCGGGTATCAGATCAGCCGGCTGGGGCATTCGCTCCAGGCCGCCACCCGTGCCATGCGGGCCGGGGAGGACACCGAGATGATCGTGGCCGCCTTGCTGCACGACGTTGGTGATGTGCTGTCTCCCGCCAACCACTCCGAAGTAGCGGCGGCCATGCTGCGTCCCTACGTGTCCGATCGGATCCACTGGATCATCAAGCACCATGGCGTATTCCAGGGCTACTACTACCTTCACCACGGCGGCGGAGACCGGAACCAGCGCGAACGGTACCGGGACCACGAGTGGTACGAGGACACCGTGCGTTTTTGCGAGGAATACGACCAAGTGTCCTTCGACCCCGAGTACCCAACTGAGCCGCTGAGCACGTTCGAACCGCTGGTCCGCGAGATCCTGGGCCGTCCACCCCGGCCGTTCAGCTAGGACGCGACGAGGTCCCGGAACCGCTCGGACAGCAGGCCGGCCACCTCCACCACCCGCTGCGCGACGGTATCATCGGTTCCCCGCTGCGGGAACCGGTAGGCGGGACCGTGCACGGTGACGGCCGCTATGACGCCCTCCGTCGCGAACACGGGGGCTGCCACCGAGTTGAGGTCCTCCGAGAATTCCCCGAACACCCAGCAATAGCCGTCGCGGCGGATCTTCTCCAGCCGCTGCCTGATCTTGCCCGGATCGGTCACGCTCTTGGCGGTGGCCGCCTCGAGCGGGCCGGCCAGGACCTGGTCGACTCGCGCCGCCGGCCAGTTCGCCAGGATCACCAACCCGGCCGGCACCACATGCATCGGAATGATCGCACCGGTCCAGTCGGCGACCAGCACAGCGTTCTCAGCGTTCTCTTGCGCGATGATCCTCACGTCGCGCCGGTCGGCGATACTGAGACCGGCATCCTCGCCCAGTTCCCGCGCCAGCATCGCCAGGTAGGGCCGAGCCGTGATTGCAATATCTGCGGGGCTGCCGGAGCCCCGGCCCAAAGTCCTGACTTTGGGTCCGATCTGGTAGGCACCCTGGGACGCATCCCGGGTTACTACCCCGACCTGTTCGAGGGTGCGCAGAATCCGTGACACGGTGCTCTTGGGGAGGTCGACCTCGTCGGCGATCTCGCTCAGACCCAGTTCCCGAGCCGCGACTGCATCGAGAATGGCGAATGCTCGCTCGATGGATTGGACGGTCTTCATCGTGATCCTCGCCAGTCACGCAGCAGGCGGGCCCAACACCGCATGGCGAAACCGTACCACATCGTGGAACACAGCCTGAATGCCCCGCTCAGCCTTCGTCCGGGTCGAGCTGACGGATCCAGGCCACGGTATCGGAGATGATCGAGTCGGTGACGTCCTGCGGGGTGCGGCCCGTTCGCTTCGGAACCCGGAACGAGTGATCACCCTCTTCGATCAGGATCACCGTGGCGGTCGGAAGCGGCCGCACCCATCGGTCGAAGAGGTCTCCTCGGGAAAGCGCGTCCCGAGTGCCGGCAAAGAACAGCATTGGAACCCGGATCGCGGCGAGGTGGTCGCGGCGGAGCCGCTCCGGCTTGCCCGGCGGGTGCAGGGGATAGGCGTAGAGCACCAGGCCCGCCATGGGGGCTCCCTCGGCGGCCAGATAACTTGCCATTCGCCCGCCCATCGACCTTCCGGCCAAGACCACTGGGCCCGGGTAGTGCGACCGCAGCCACCGAGCGGCTGCCCGATGGCAGTCGAGCAGCAGCGGCTGGCGGTCGGGGCGGCCCCGGCCGGCTTCGGTGTAGGGGTAGTTGAAGGTCAGCACCGGATGGCCGGCGGCGGCGATCCCCTCACGGAGCGCAACGATCGAGGCGTGGTCCTGGTCGGTCCCAGCGCCGTGAGCCAGCAAGACGGCCGGACCGCGCGCCGAACGCGGCCTCCGCCACCGCCCGGTGACGGCGCCATCGTGCCATCTGATCCGAACGGTCCGGCTCATGAGAATCCGAGCGTCGCCACTCGCCGCATCTTATTGAGCACGCCGGGCGTCCTGCTGGGACCTCGTGCGGCTGGGTAGGCTCACCGCATGCATGTTCACGTCTTCCCCGACCCTGAGGCGATGGCGCACGCCGCGGCCGGCGCCATCGCACAGTTGATTCGCGACTCGGACGATGGACCGGTCACGCTTGCCCTAGCCGGAGGTGGCACCCCGGCCGGGACCTACGCCGCTCTCCGGCATGAAGACGTGCCGTGGTCGCGGGTGCACGGGTGGGTGGGCGATGAGCGTTTTGTTCCGCCCGATCACCCGGACAACAACGGCACCATGATTCGGGCCAGCCTCATGGACAGGGTGGAGGCGACATTTGCCCCGGTTCCCTGGCGTGACGACTGGTCGCCCACCGAGACGGCCGCTGCCTATGAGGCGACGTTGGTAGACCTTCTCGACCACGACGCCGACGGCCCCCGTCCCGACATCATGCTGCTCGGGATGGGCGACGACGGACACACACTGTCCCTGTTTCCGGGTTCTAGCGCGCTGGACGTGACCAACCGGTGGTTCGTCGAGACCTGGGTCGAGTCAAAAGAGTCGTGGCGCTTGACCGCTACGTATCCTCTCGCGCACCGAGCGCGCCACATCATCTTCCTGGTTGCGGGCGCCGCCAAGTCAGAAGCGCTGGCCCGGGTGCTGGAGCCGGGCCCTCGTCGTGAACCCTTGCCGGCGGCCCGGATCATGGACGGGTCAGGTGAGGTGAGCTGGTATGTGGACGAAGCCGCGGCCGCATCACTCACGTCTGCCGCGGTGCGCCCGGAATCGCCTTAGGACGTTCGCCCGACCATCAGCCGTTGGAGGCCGGGCGCAGCACGACGACGTCGGCCAGCCGTTCCTCCGGTCCGAAGATCAGCCGCTCCACTTCCGCCACCGGCATCGGCCGGCCCAACAGGTAGCCCTGGCCCATTTGACAGCCGAACTTGGTGAGCGCCGCCAGCTGTTCGGTCGTTTCGATCCCCTCGGCCACGGTGCGGTAGCCCATGGCCACACCGAAGTCGGTCATCAGCTGAAGGATCCGGGCCGTTCGTTCGTCGTCGAGGCGGGCGATGAACGATTGATCGAACTTGATGGTGTCGACCGGCAACCTGTCGAGGTACGCCAGCGAGGAATACCCGGTTCCGAAATCGTCGAGAGCGACCTGGACGCCGAGGGCGCGGAGCCGCTCCAGGAACGCACTGTCACTCGACATCATGACACCTTCGGTGATCTCGATCTGGAGGTTGGACGGCTCAACCCCCTTCGCCCGGGTCAGAGCATCGACCATCGGTATCAATCCTTCGGAGATCTCGGCGGCCGAGAGATTGATCGAAACGAGCGGCACGGTATCGTGCTCGGCCTGCCAGCTTGCGATCTGGCCAATGGCCGCCTTCAGCACCCACTCACCCATGGCGGCGGTCAGCCCGCGACGTTCGGCCACCGGCACGAAGGCGGCCGGTAGCAACAGTCCTTCGGTCGGATGGTTCCAGCGCACGAGGGCCTCCACGCCGTGGACCTGCCGCGTCTTCAAGTCGACCAGCGGCTGGTAGTACAGCTCGAGCTCGTCCGAGTCGATCGCGTGGCGCAGGCTGGTCACGGTGGCCAGTTCCGCCGCGTGTTTGCTGCTCATGCCGGGACTGTGGAGCCGGTAGCAGCCTTTACCGTCGAACTTGGCGGCATACATGGCTTCGTCGGCACGGCGCAGCACCTCGTCCGGTTCGCCGGTGCCATCGGTCATCGCCACCCCGACGCTGACCTGCGTCTCGACTGCGCCCCCCTGGGTGACGATCGGCTCGCCCACCAACCGGATGATGCGCTCGGCCACCCGGATGGCGTCGTCATGGGAAGTGAGGTTTTCCAGCAGCAGCGCGAATTCGTCCCCGCCGAGCCGGGCGACGAGGTCGTGGGGGCGGCAGGAGGATCGGAGGCGGGCGGCCACCTCGATCAGGACGAGATCCCCGGTTTCGTGTCCGTGGGTATCGTTGATGGCCTTGAAATCATCGAGATCGATGAACATCACGGCGCCCCGATTGCTGCTCGCTCCCAGCACTCGCTCCAATTCCTGAAACAACAACGTACGGTTGGCGAGGCCGGTCAAGCTGTCGTGCAATGCCCGTTGGTGTAGCTCATCTTTGAGCTCGGTGAGGCGGGCCAGCGAGTCCTGCAGGCGACCGTTTTTGAGCGAGACCCCAACGTGGTCGGCCAGAGTTTCCAGCAGCGCAAGATCACGAGGGCCGAAACTGCCGATGTCGCTCAACGGGCTGCGCACCGCCATCGCCCCGAACCCTGAATCGGATCCCGGTACCGGGACGATCATTGCGATCCCTCGATCGTTTTCGTCGGTTGCCAGCCATGGACCACCACCTCGCTGGACGAACTCGGCAACATCCGCATCCATGTCCTCGACCGGCTGCATCGCCGTGGTGGGGGCGTCGACCAGGGCTTCGGTGCGCAAACCCGGACCCTGCTCACCCTCCGGGTAGAGCAAGACTGCGGCGCTCTCGGCATCGAACATGGACCGCGCCCGATCGGCGGCCGCGGCCAGGGCGTCGTCAATGCGGGGGAGGCGGTGAAGCTCACCGCTGATTTCGTACAGCGCGTGCAGCCGGTCGCGATCGAGCCGTTGCGCCAGATAGGCCCGGTACGCGAAGAACAATACGGCGAATGGGATGAGCGCAATCCAGGCGCTGCTCGGACGGGCCCACAGGATCGTGGCGGCGATCAGTGCCAATGCCGCGTTGAGGACCGCCGCGCCGAGGCTGAGGAGGTACATCGTGTTGCGATCGTCCGTCGACAGCGTCCCACCCGACATACGGATCGCCGCACCGATCATGGTGTTCGACACGACAACAGTGGCCCCGATCCCTGCCGCCACCCCCAGCCAACCCATCGGGCCGAGCGGGTCCGCACCGGTGGTGATAGCCATGAAGATGCCGATGAAGACGGCAGCCTGCAGCGTCAGTTGGGACGCATTGAACGCCAGCTTGACCGATCTCTGACGGCGGTTGACGGCCAATGCCAGAGTGGTTCCGAGAAACTGGGCCGTGATGATCTGGCCCGGAGCGAGGAAGAAGAGTGACAGAACCAGCGGAACCTCGCTCATTGAAAACGAGTGCGCGTCTCGTCGGAACCGGACGTGCACCACGGTGATCTCGGCGACGTAGAACAGCACCCCGAAGACGACCATGGGGATCCGGATCGGAGGTGCGAACGAATGCATCCGCCAGATCAGTGCAGACAGGCCGACCGCCGCTAGGGCGGCTACCGCAGTGAGAACCCAAACGCGTCCGACCCCGGACAACCTCCGCCGTTTCGGCTCAGACGCAATCGCCTCTGCGGTCATGACGCCTCATCAATCCCAGTCGCTCACCGACCAGGTACCGCCCGACCAGGTACCGCCCGACCAGGTACCGCCCGACCACGTGCCACCCGACCACGTGCCACCCGACCACGTACCACCCGACCACGTGCCACCCGACCACGTACCACCCGACCACGTACCACCCGACCACGTACCACCCGACCACGTACCACCCGACCACGTGCCACCCGACCAGAGAGTGCCCGTGACGTCGACCTCGCCGATCAACGGCACACCGTTCTGGTACACGTGGTACGACCCACGTGCCGCCTCGAGCGAACCGCTGCCATCCGCGACGGCCCAACTCTGGCCGGCGTCGCGCGGAGCTATCCTGGTCGCCGCCTGCCGGGCATCGATCATGCCCCGACCGGCGCAGGCACCCTCGGCGCTCCGAATCCGATCGGCGGTACCCACCAGCAAAGCCTTGACTTGATCCGGCGTCAGCTCGGGCCGGGCATCGAGCATGAGAGCAACAACCCCAGCCGTGACCGCGGCGGCCTGAGAAGTGCCCGTCCCCCGGAAGAATCGCTCCCCGTCCGCTGCGTCCGGGTATGTCGAATCGATGTAAGAGTTGGGAACGCGCAGCGAGGAAACCGAGCGCCCGGGGGCAATCACGTCGACCCTGCGGTCACCCAGCCCACAGTTGGAGAAGTCGAGGACTACGTCGTCGTGACGACGCTTTGGATCTCCGTAATCAGCCGCCCCGACGGCGATGACATATGGATCGGAGGCGGGGTTGCGCAAGGCGTGTCCGTTGCCGTCATTGCCGGCGGCAGCGACAACAACGAGACCGGAATGCCAGGCTCGCTCAATCGCATATGCCAGCGGATCGATCCGGTAGTCCTGAACGCCGTCGGTCCCAAAAGCCAGGGTCAGGATCTCGATATTCGCTTCGGGGTCGTCTTTGTGCGCCACAACCCACTGGATGCCGGCTATCACCTGGGACACGTCGGCGGTGCCAAGTCCGTCTGCCACCTTGACGTTGACGATGTGAGCGCCTGGGGCGATCCCAGCGAAATGCTCCCGGACCACGGCGGAATCCGGTTGCGGCCCGACCGCCGGATCGGCGCCGGCGATAATCCCGGCCAGATGGGTGCCGTGCCCGTAGATGTCCAGATAGCGCAGGTTCTCGAACTGCGAGTCGAAGGAGAGGTCGGGCCCGTTGACGATCTTGCCGTCGGCGTCGAGACCACCTACCGGGGCGACGCCTGAATCGATCAGGGCAACGCCGACACCGTCGCCGGTCACACCTCGCCGCCATAGCCGGTCGACATCCAGTACGGTCGTGGTGAGGGTGGAGATCGGTGGCCCCTCCACGTCGTGGTCTGTCCGACGGCCGTGCAGAAAGACAGTGGAATCCTCGGTGACCCGGCTGACCCCGGGCAGGTCTGACAGCCAGGCGCGGGCGGTCGCCGGCAAGGAGGCGGCAAACCCGTTGATGATCGGCAGATCGATGGTCACCCGACCTCCGATTCCCATCACTGCCGCGCGGACCCGATCGAGGTCCCCGGGCTCGACTTGCACGATCACCGACACCGGGTCGACGTCACCCGCCGCTGACTGCGAGCGCGGCAAAAGGGCGGCGGACACGGCGACGGCCGCCAGGATCAGGATCCAGCGGCCACGGGAAACCAGACTCAAACGACACTCCTTGCGTTCGCCCGTCACTCCCAGTGGTTATCGACGGGTTAGGCCGAAATCTTGAAACGGCCCACGGCCCGGCACCGGGGGCGATCCGGCTACGTCCACGGGCCGCATACACTCTCCGCGGCCATGGAGCGCACCACCTGGATAACCGACCGGCCGCTCGATCTCCGAGCGTGTATCGCCCGATACACCCGGTGGGGGGACGATCCGGTCAACACGGTGACAGACGGGTGCTACCACCGGGTCACACCCGATGGCACCGTCTACCGGGCACGCCAGCTCGACGCGTACGCGGTCGAGCTGCACGTATTGGGAGACCCGGGCCGGGCCAATGCCGATCTGTCGCACCGCCTAGCCGAAGCGCTTCCCCGGCCCACTCCGGCTGCACTGGCCGTGCCGCCGGTGGCCGAGCAGTCACGGCGCCTCGCCGGTTACCGACCTCCGCTGGTCGCCGACCCCTTCGAAGCGCTGGTCACCGCGATCACGGCTCAACAGGTGAATCTGACGTGGGCGACTACCACTCGACGGCGCCTCGTCGGACGATTCGGTTCGGCGCATCACATCGACGGGCAGACGGTCTGGCGGTTCCCGTCCCCCGAGATGCTGGCACCGGTCGACCCGGCCGCGCTGCGAGACATGCAGTTCACCATGCGCAAGGCCGAGTACATCGTCGGCCTCGCCCAGGCGGCGGCGGACGGCCACCTCGCCGGGTTGGAAAACATGAGCGATGCAGCCGTGATGGACCACGTCACCGCGATTCGAGGTATCGGTCGCTGGAGCGCCGACTGGCTCCTGGCCCGGTGTCTGGGTCGCGGTCATGTGATTGCGGCCGGCGATCTCGGCGTCCGCAAGGCCATCAGCCGGTATGTCGCGGAGCAAGATGACCTCCTCGACGAAGATCAGGTGCGGGTCGTCGTGGCCGAATGGGGGGAGGGCGCCAACTGGGCCACGCACCTCCTGCTGGAGCGGTTGTCGGGCGCATGAAACGCGCGCTGACGGGTCTCGTGATTCTGGTGACGCTGCTGGCAGCCTGCGAAACTGCGCCGGCCGCAGATGGGGACGCAGCAGCAGGCGAGAGCCCGGCGGTCGACAGGTTTCCGCCTGCGAGCACGGCGAGTTCGACGGTCGCCACCTTCGCGCCCGCCGGCAACGCGACCACCTCGATCACCCGGGCTCCCGCCCCGCCCACGACCGCACCCATTCCGCGTCACACTCCCGACGACCTCGCGATCCGGGAGGACCACGATGTGGCGGTCCCCGGGGGTCTGCCGGCGGACGTGTTCTTCCCGGCGGATCCGGGGCCCTGGCCGGTGGCGATCACGATCCACGGGGGCGGCTGGGTTTCGGGCCGTAAGGAGGATCTGGCCGGTCTGGCCCGTACGCTGGCCCGTCACGGGGTGGTGGTATTCAACGTCGAGTACCGGCCCCTGGAGCGGGATGGCGCCTTTCCGCAGATGTTCCAAGAGGTGGCCTGTGCCCTCGCTTTCGCCGAGACCCGTTCCGCCGACTACGGGGGCGGTCCGCCCACGACCCTTGTTGGATTCTCGGCCGGCGCCCACATCGGGGCGGTGGTAGCGCTCGCCCCTGAGGAATTCAGTGCTGAATGCATCGAGGAGCCCTCTCCAGTCGCCGGCTTCGTGGGCATCTCGGGACCGTACGATTCAGACCAATTCCCGTTCCTTGCGCTCCAATTCGGAGGGTTGCGTACCGAGATCCCGGAGGCGTGGGCAACGGGCAATCCGTACACGTACCTGGGACGGAATCCCGACGTGTCCGTGCTGATGCTGCACGGGGGGCGCGACCCGGTTGTGGACCCGGAGTTCTCAGTCCAGTTCGCGGCCGCACTCGACTCCGGCGGCTACTCCGTGAAATACCGTGAGCTCGATGGGGTCGGACATTTCTCGATTGTCGACATGGCCGAGAATGGCCGGCCCACCGCTGACGCCATCGCCCATCACGTTTGGGAACTGGCAGGGGGCTGAGTCCCCAGTCGCCGAGGCGGGCGTTTCCGCGCCACCGGGCGCACCGATAGGATCGGCTCACGTTTTGAAGGGATTGGTTCCATGGTGAAGTTCGGCTGGCTCTGTTCGCATGAATCCTTCCAACCGGAGGTCCTGGTCGACCAGGCGGTTCGGGCTGAGGAGGCAGGGTTCGACCTGGTGCTGGGTTCGGATCATTTCCACCCCTGGGTCGATGATGAGTCGGCATCAGGCTTCGTGTGGAGCTGGCTGGGTTCCGTCGCCGCGCGGACCGACCTGGAACTTGCGACGTCGGTCACGTGCCCGCTGTATCACTATCACCCTGCGCTCATCGCCCAGGCGGCCGCCACGGTCGACCGGCTCAGCGGCGGGCGTTTCATCCTGGGAGTGGGTACCGGCGAGAACATCAACGAGGGCCCGCTCGGATTCGAGTTCGGCGACTACAAGGAACGCATCGGCAGGATGCGCGAGGCCCTCGAGATCATGCATCGCCTCCTCGCCGGAGAGAAGCTCGATTTCGCAGGTGACTGGTACACCACCGACAAGGCCCAGCTGTACAGTCCTCCGCTGACCGAGAAGCTGCCGATCCTGATGGCAGCCGGGGGTCCCCAGTCGGCAACTTTCGCCGGCCGGCGGGCGGACGGTCTGATCACGTCGGTGAAAAACCCGTCGGAGACCATCGAGCGGGTGATTGGACCTTTTCGGGAGTCATCCGAGAAGCACGGCAACGCGGGCCGGATTCTGGCCACCCGCTGGACGGTGTTCGCGGCCGACGCCGATGATGCCTGGCGGGCCCTCGGCTCGATGCGGGGACTACGGGCGCCGGGCCGGCTGGAAGCGGTCGACCCGATGGTGCTGCGCCAGCGGGCCGATGAGATGGAACGCTCCGACATACTGGACCGCTACACCATCGTCGGGGACGTGGCGGGCCTCATCGACGCCTACCTGCCGTTGGTGAACGAGATCGGCGCCGACTACATCTCGATCCAGGTAGCCACCACCCGGGTCGACGAGCTGATGAACATGATGGAAGTCGAGGTTTTACCGGAACTGCGCAAGGCTGCTGCAGACGCCGGCTGAGAGCCGCCGGCCGCCGGCTCCTGCTACTGCGTCCCGAACGCCCGGGGCGCCAGCTTCGGACCGTATGCCGGCGCCTGTCCGGCGTAGGCCTCGATCATCCTGACCACCCTGCCTCGTTGCCCGGCATATGGTTCGAGCAACTCGAGCATCCGCTCGTCGGTCCCCCGCGGTTCGTTGGCCAGCGCCCATGTGACGGAGTTGGGAATGTGGTAATCACCGACCGGCACTGCGTCCGGGTCACCCGCCACGACCATCATCGCGCGCGCGGACGACCAGGGGCCGATTCCACGGATGGCCTGCAGCGCCGCGTACGCCGTGGTCCGATCCATGTTCACCGCAGCCTGCAGCCTGACAGCCTCCCGGCACACCCGGCCGATCACGTCTGCCTTCCGTTTTTCGATCCCCATGGGGTGCAGGTCGTAGTAGGGCAGGGCGCCGAGCACCGCTGGGTCCGGGGAGAGACGCAGCCCGGCCGGCCCAGGTGCCGACTCACCGAAGCGGGCCATCAGCCTGCGGTAACTGCGACCGGCCGCAACCCCGGTGACCTTCTGCGCGAGGATGATCGGGATCAGCACCTCGACCATGGCGCCGACAGCCGGGAGCCGCAGCCCCCGGGCTTGCCGAAGAAGGCCGCGCACAACGTCGTCACGTGCCCGGAACCCGGCCAGATCGTCGGTTTCGCCGACGATGGCGGGCAGCCGCTCGAGTAGCCATTCACTGCCCCGTCCCCACGCAGTGGCTTCCAGCTCGCCGGCCGCCGTTATCGAAAGCCGGATCGTGCCCGGACCTTCCGGGGTGCGGCTGGCCCGCCACAGCCCCCCATCGGCCACGCGCTGGTTCGGGCCCTTCAGACCAGTCACGTGAAACGTGCGACGTAGGTCCAGCGGGCGATGCGGCAGCAATGTGCGGCTCTTCTCCACGGCGAGGACGCTAGCGGGTGGGCACGACACGGGCGTCAGCGGGCCGGACCGGGAGTTCAACCGGAACGCCACGCCTCGACGAGTTGGGCGGCAGTGGCAACAGTCTCGGCCGTGATCGGGTCGAGCACCAGCTGGGCGTGTGAAATCCCCGCCTCCGCCAGGGCGTCGAGCGCTGCCGGCAGCCGGTCCAGATCCGTGATGGGGTTCTGACTGTTCCGGCGAGTCGGGGCGTCACCCAGCTGCAACAACAATGCCGCGGTGCGTTCGATCTCGGCCGGGTCTCGACCGGCCGCGATGGCGGCTTCGTCCACCAGGGCGAGGCGTTCCCCCAACCGCGCAGGATCGTTGTTGAAGTCGGCGTACCACGTGTTCCACATATCCATGAACGGGGCGGTGATGGCGAGCATGCGGGGACCCGTCGACCCCACGAGGATTGGCATGTCCGCCCGAGCGGGAGGGTCCAGGACCATGTTCTGCAACCTGTAGAACTCCCCCTCGAAATCGATTCGACCCTCCCGCACGAGGGTGTGGATGATCATGAACGCCTCCTCGAAGCGACTGACCCGGCGGTCAAACGGGAAACCGTACGCCTGGTACTCCCGCTCGTTCCATCCCGCTCCGAGGCCCAAGACGAGCCGCCCGCCGGAGATCGCGTCGACGGTGCTAGCGAGCTTGGCCAGCATGGCGGGTGCGTGGAAGCTTGTGGAGGCCACCAGCGGGGCCAGCGTGACCCGTTGCGTCACCGCCGCCAGGCCGGCGAGCAGCGTCCAGCACTCCCACGGCCCCCGAGTCGTGCCGTCCGGCAAGTCGTAGAGCAAATGGTCTCCCACCCACAGCGAATCCAGGCCGCCCCGCTCGGCTGCGTGTGCGATGTGCGCGTACTCGGACCACGGGACGAAGCGTTCGACCTCAGGCACCTGGACCCCCACCCTCATGCCGTGCTCACCCTCCGCGCCCGCCGAGGGTTCTGCCAGGTCGGGGGATCGGTCCCGGCCGGGTGCCGCCATCACGGTGTTTCGAGCTGACTGCGGATGGAGCGGATGATCTCGTCGAGCGCCGCCACCCGAGGCCCGGGCCGGGCGAGTTCCATGGCGACCTCGAGATGGGACAGCGCTTCGTGGGGCTTGCCCGCCTCGATCAGCGCCAGCCCCATGGCATAGCGACCGTTCGGGTGTCCCGGTTCACGGCTGACCACATCATTGAAGTACACCAGCGCGTCATCCCCGTGATCGGCGAACACCTGCCGGGCGGCCTCCAGGTGCGGATAGTCGAGCGTGAGCCGCAGCGCATCCTGGACCGAGCCACGCTCGACATAGGAGTCGATCGCAGCAGCCATAGGACCGGCAGGGTGATAGTCGAGACTGAGATACCAATCCAGCAGCGCCTGGGCCGAGATGTCTCCTGGATCCTTGCCCAGAAGCGCTTCGAGAATCGCGGCGCTGGGCCGCATGCCCTCTTCCCTCATCTCCTCCACCCACCCCTGCGCAGTCAGCATGTCCGGCGACAACTCGACCAGCACCCGGTATGCGCCCTCGTTGGGCTCGATACTCGTTCGCATCGTGTCGAGCAGGACCTCCGCCTCGTCGTACGTCGAGGATTTCCGCAAAACGGCGGTCAGCGTTTCCGTCGTGGGCTCCACCCCGCTGGCATACATGTGATCCAGCCAGGCTCGCGCCTCTTGCAGCGATCCGGCCCCGGCTATGAGGGGCTGGTAGATCTCGGCTGTGGCTCTCACACCCGCCGCCGGCATCCTGGCGATCACATCCAATGCCTCGTCGCTTGACCCCGTGCAACCAACCAAGGTCTTGAACGTCTCAGACGTGGCCTGCACCCCGTTCTCAGCCATGTTGTCCAGCAGGTTCAGCGCTTCGAGGAGATCCGGAGCCTTGGACATGAGCGTGCGGTACGTCTCGGTGTTGGGAGCCACTCCCGCCTGCCCCATGTCGTTGAGCCACCGGACGGCGCTGTCGTAATCGGGTGCCTTTTCGATGAGGGCTTTGAAGACCTCATTGTTGGGGCGGATGCCTTCCGTGCGCATCTCGTCGAGCCAGCCCACTGCGGCCCCGTAGTGGGGAGCGTGACCGATCAGCGTCTTGTACGTTTCCGAGTTGGGGCGGACTCCGCGCTCGGGCATGCGCCGCAGCAGCGCCACCGCCACTTCGTAGTCGGGGGCGCGGGAGACCAAGACGTTGAAGGTCGAGACATCCGGGCGCACCCCCCGCGCCTCCATGTCGTCCAGCCAGCCGACCGCAGCGCCGTAGCGCCCGGCCCGCGCAATGAGCGTGTTGAAGGTGGTGATGTCGGGCATGACACTGCGGCCGGCCATCGTGTCCAGCCACGACACGGCATCGTCGTAGGAGGGAGCCCGCTGCACGAGTCGGTTGAATATCGAAACATCCGGCGCCACCCGCCACTGGTCCATCAGGTCCAGCACCCCGATCGCCACGTCGTAGCCGGGGGCCTTGGCGACGAGCCGGCGGAAGATCTCGACGGTTGGTCGCACGTCGCGGGTGAGCATCATGCGTACGAGCCGGACCGCGGCACGGTAGGTCGGAGCCCGGACAACCAGCGCTTCGAGGATCTCCGCATCGGGCTCAACCCCGGCCGAATCCATCTCGGACAAGACCTTCAGCGCGGCGTCGAAGTCCGGCGCCCGTCCGATCATCAATCGATAGGTCGTTGCGTCGAGGCGGATCCCGCGTTCAGTCAGCGTGTCCGTCCATCGCTCGATTTCGTCATGGGACGGGGAACGTTCGATCAGCGTGTTGAGGGTGACGAGGTTGGGACGGGCGCCGCACTCTTCCAGCCGTCTCCACAGGTCGAGTACCGCCTCGTAGGTCGGAGCGGTGCTGATCAGCCGGTTCCAGCGCCCGATCGTGGAACCCGGCTCCGGGTTGGTGAGCAGGCCTTCGGACTCCAGCCGGTCCGCAGCGCGTAAAGAGGCGGCGGCCGCGTCTTCGGTTCGTCCCACCTGTCCGAGCGCGTACACGTAGGCCGCGGCGGTTTCCCAGTCCTCGGCCG
Organism: Acidimicrobiia bacterium; assembly: GCA_041576165.1. GTDB lineage: Bacteria > Actinomycetota > Acidimicrobiia > Spongiisociales > Spongiisociaceae > JBFGLM01. Next base: position 103,487 of record JBFGLM010000005.1, on the reverse strand, counting down.
CCTCGATCCGCAGCTCGCCCAGCGCCCACAGCGGAATGTCTTCCTCGAGTCGTTTGGGCGCAGTAGGCCGCACGCCCGGATCGATCTGGGTGGTCACGAAGTCGCGCATGACGAGGGAATTGACCGAAGCATCGATCAGCACCTCGTTCGGATAGGCAAACTGAGCGCTGCGGGCGGCCCGCCGGGCACTATCGCCCACCCAGTCAAAGGAGCCCTGCCACAGGTGAATGCGGATGTCACGGCCGCTGCACAGCGCCATGCGCAAATCGGGGATCCGGGACCGCGACAGTCCGGTTCGTTCCTCGATGTCACGATGAAAGCTGATCTTCATGATGGCAGCCAGTGCGCACAGGCGTTCGGCGTCGTGCAGCTCCGGGCTCATGAGCAGCCAGCCGTCTCCGGTGAACTTCGCGAGTAGATCTTCGAACCCCAGCGCGTCGAGGTGCGGTTCGATCTGCGCCACCAGCGCTCGATTGAAGCGGTCCAGTTCGCGCTGAGTCATGGCGATGCCCTCGAGCGTTGACTCGATCAGATCAACGCTGAGGGTGTAGACCAGACGAGTCTCCACACCGCCTTTCACCCGCAAGTCTCCTGTGCGCCGGGTCTCCCGTTGGACCGGGACTGTCCCGTCAAAGTAGCAAAGACGGACCTTGTCCCCGGCGGCGATTATCGGAACGCGGCCGCAAACCGGGCGCCGCAGCCGGCCTGCCCCTGGGCACGATCGGTACCCTGCGTGCCGGGAGGTGACCACTTTGCCGAACATGACCAGCTATGAGGAAACTCGGGCCGAGTTTGGGGTCGAGGTGCCGGAGTACTACAACTTCACCGGCGACGTCATGCACCGCCGGGCCTCCGAAGGGCCCGATGAGGTAGCGTTGATCGGCGTCGAAGCCGACGGCGAGACGATCAACCGGTATACATATGCCGACCTATCCGACCTGGCTCATCGCACCGCCCACCTGCTCCGTGGCTGCGGCATTGGTGCGGGGGATCGGGTGTTCGTGCAGCTTCCCAGGATTGTCGAGTGGTATGCCGTTCTGCTGGGCTGCTTTCAGATAGGGGCCGTGCCGATGCCCGGCACCACCCAGCTGATGCCCAAAGATCAGCAATACCGCATCAACCGGGCCGGCGCGACCGCCGCCGTGTGCGACGCGACGGGCGCGGCCCGACTGGCGCAGGTAGCTGACGACTGTCCATCACTCACGGCACGGTTCGTGGTGGGAGCCAACCAGCCCGGCTGGCGCTCACTCGGATCGGAACTCGACGGCGTCGGCGCCGGCCCGGCGCCGGTGGAGCCGACCCGAGCCGGCGACCCGCTGCTCCTGTACTTCACATCGGGCACAACAGCCGGGCCGAAGATGGTTCAGCATGCCGGCTCCTACGCGCTGGGCCATGAGATCACCGCCCGCTTCTGGCACGACCTGGGGCCCAACGACATCCATTGGACGGTCTCGGACACCGGTTGGGCCAAGGCCGCGTGGGGCAAGCTGTTCGGCCAGTGGATCATGGGAGCGACGGTTGTCATGTGGGACATCGTGGGCAAACCCGATTTCGAACGGATGCTTCACTTGATCGGCGAATTGGGGGTCACCTCGTTCTGTGCCCCTCCCACTTTGTATCGCGCATTCGCCCAGATGGATCTGAGCTCCTTCAACTGGTCGACCCTGCGCCACTGCACCAGCGCCGGTGAGCCGCTCAACCCGGAAGTGATCGAAACGTGGCATGCCGCCACCGGCACTGTCCCGTACGACGGCTACGGGCAGACGGAATCGGTGTGTTTGGTTGCCAACTATCCGGCACTCGAGGTCAAGCCCGGCTCTATGGGGCGACCGGCCCCAGGCATGGACGTCGATATCGTGGACGACGACGGCGCGATCTGCCCCGATGGAGTGGAGGGTCACATCGCCGTTCGCACCGAGCCGTGGCCGGTCGGGCTGTTCCGCGGATACTGGCAGGACGAGGAACGCAACGCCGAGGTGTTCCGCCACGGCTGGTACTACACCGGGGACCGCGCGTATCGGGACGAGGACGGCTACTTCTGGTTCGTGGGCCGCGCCGATGACGTGATCCTGTCCGCTGCGTACCGGATCGGTCCCTTCGAGGTCGAGTCGGCGCTCATCGAACACCCGGCGGTGGCCGAGGCGGCGGTGGTCGGCAAACCCGACCCTGAGCGCGGCCATATCGTCAAGGCCTATGTGATCCTGGCGCCGGGCCACACTGGTTCTGACGCGCTGCGCGCCGACATTCAGGACCACGTGAAGTCGATCACGGCACCTTACAAATACCCACGGGAGATCGAGTTCGTCGACGAGTTGCCGAAAACGATCTCCGGCAAGATCCGGCGGGTAGAGCTGCGCGAGCGGGCCTGAAACGTGCAGCCGCACCCCTAATCTGCGCCGGCTATGGCCGTCGCGATGCCGTTGCAGGACGTGGTTCGCCGCCTGCCCAGACTCATGTTCGGACTGACGTTGTTCGGTATCGGCGGGGCGATGCAGATACGGGCCGCGGTTGGGCTCTCTCCCTGGGAAGTGCTCCATCAAGGCATCTCCCTCAACACGCCCATCACCATCGGTGTGGCCGGGATCCTGGTGTCGTTTCTGGTCTTGTTCTTCTGGATTCCGCTGAGGCAGCGGATCGGCATCGGGACGGTTGTCAACTCGATCTGGATCGGCCTGATCATCGACGTCGTGCTTTTTCTGCTGCCCGATGTCGGACCTCTGTGGATCCGCTGGCCCCTGTTTCTGGCCGGGATCGTGATAGTGGCCATCGGATCTGGTTTCTACATTGGCGTCAGATTGGGCCCGGGACCGCGGGACGGGTTGATGACCGGCATTGCCGCCCGGGGCATATCACTGCGGCTGGCCCGCACCGTGGTCGAGGGGTCGGCGCTGCTGATCGGCTGGCTCTTGGGGGGCAATGTGGGGCTGGGCACCATCGTCTTCGCCGTCACCATCGGTCCGCTGGTCCAAATTCTTCTACCCCGCCTCGACCTGGGCTTCCCTTCCGACCGAGGTGGCGTCAGTGGTGATCGATGAACTCACGGACTGCGTTGAAGAATGCGTTGGGGTCCTCTCGGTAGAGAAGGTGGCCGCCGGGCAGCTCCACGTACTCGGCCTGGACGACGCGCTCCGCGAGCTCGCGCGACAACGCCGGCGGTGTGCACGCGTCCTCGGCGCCAACAACAACCAGCGTGGGGACGTTGATCGACCCCAGCCGGTCGAAGGTGTCGTGGGCCGTGATCATGTCGATTCGGGCCGACATGAGCTCACGATCGGTGGCGGCCGCAGTTCGGGCGCACCACGCCTGCACCTCCGGATAGTGATCCCGCATGTATCGCGGCGAGAACAGAAACAGCGCGGTCGTTTCGACGTACGCCGCCGGCCCCGCTTCGTGTAGCACCCGGCGCCGGGTCGCGAACTGGTGGAGGAAGTGGTTGTCGGGTCGAGCCCAGGAGGACGCCAGGATGAGGCTGCGAACGACCTCAGGATGATCAAGAGCCATCACCTGGCCGAAAGCTCCACCGGTGGATGACCCCACGATATGGGCCGGACCGACGTCCACCTGGCGCAGCGTTTCGGCCATGTCGGCCGCCAGCGCCTCGATGGTGTAACCGTCGGCCGGCTTTGAGGATCTCCCAGTCCCGCGGTGGTCGGGAACGATGGTGAGGTAGTCGGACGCGAACAGTTCGATCTGGGGGCCCCACGCCGCGCCGACGCCGCCCAGACCGGTCAGCAACATGACGGGATCTCCGGAACCGTGCAGCTCGTAATAGATCTGTATGTCGCCGTGGGTGGCATACGGCACTCGTGCACCCCTTCGCCGCCGGGATCGTAGGTGGCGACCGTTGCCGCGGTCGCACCCGGTGCGGTAATGCTAGATCCACCGCAAGACGACGAGCGGGACGCTTCCTGTGCTTACCTGGTCCGATGAGCAGCTCGAGCACCGCCCGGACGCTCGTGGCCGTCATCGCCGTTACCGGGATTACGATACTGGCGCTGATCGTTGCGCTGTGGCCGGGGCCGATCCAGGAGACAGACACGGCCCGCATCTTCGCCACCGACGTGGTGCCGGCCGAGGTGGTGGCGGTCGGCCCGGCCCCCTGCACCAACGTGCCCGACCTGGAGTGCATCGCAGTCGAATACGAGATCACCGACGGCTCGGACGGCGGCCAGCGCAGCCGGCAGGACTTCTTCGGCGATGCGACCGATCCGGATCTCGAGCCGGGAGACCGAGTCGTCCTGAACTATGTGGCGGAGGCCGAGCCGGACTTCCAGTATTCCTTCGCCGATCGCCAGCGTCGCGACGTGCTGTGGGCCGTTGCTGCACTCTTCGCCCTGGCGGTGGTGGCGTTGGGAGGCTGGCGCGGGATAGCCGCGCTCGCGGCGCTGGGGTCGTCATTCCTGCTGCTGCTGTGGTTTGTTTTACCCAGTATCGTCAACGGGGCGAACCCCGTGGTCATAGCGGTCGTGGGAGCGTCCGCGATCGCGTATGTGGCGTTCTACATCGGACATGGAATCACGCTTCGCACAACCGTCGCGCTGGCCGGTGCGCTCGGCAGCCTCGGTGCTGTCGCCATCTTGTCTTGGCTGGTCATCGCCGTGGCGGAGCTGTCCGGCCTGACCAGCGAGGAGTCACTCTTTCTGCCGCTCCTCTCCAGCGATTTCGACCTGCGGGGGCTGGTCCTGGCCGGGATCGTGCTTGGGGCGATCGGCGCCATCGACGACGTGACCATCACCCAGACAGAAGCGGTGTGGGAACTGCGAGCCGCTTCGGCCGAGATGTCCCGGGCCGACATATTCGCCGCCACGCTTCGCATCGGCCGAGCGCACATCGGGAGCACGGTCAACACCCTTGCGCTCGCATATGCGGGCGCTTCGCTACCGCTGCTGCTGCTGTTCCTCGTATCCCAGCAATCGCTCGGCACTGTGGCCAACAGCGAGGTGGTGGCTACCGAGATCATCCGCACCCTGATCGGTTCGATGGGGCTGATCGCCTCCGTGCCATTCACTACGTGGCTGGCGACCGTGGTGGTGCCAGACGGAGCCGCCGCGCACGACCACTGACCGCCGACGCTGTGATGAATATCCCCCCGCTTGCGGTCCGGCTCAGGAATCTGCTTTGACCAGACAGAACGGATGGCCCGCGGGGTCTAGGTAGACCCGCCAGCTGGTCCCCGGTTGCACGCCCGCCTTGCGAGCACCGGCCTCCAGCACCCGGGCCTCTCCTTCGTCGAGGTCGGGCACGTCGAAGTCGATGTGCAGCTGCTGCGGGTGCTCGGTTCCCGGCCAGACGGGTGGCACGTGATCCAAGACACGTTGAAAGGCGATAGTGGCGCCAACGTCGCTTTCGAGCTGCACCCAATCCTCTTCCTCGTAGCCGATTTGCCAGCCAGTAACGATGCTGTAGAACTCGGCTAGCCGGTGCGGATCAGGGCAGTCGATCGCAACCAGACTGAAACTTGCGATAGCCATGGGCGGGGAGGCTAACGGCTCACCCGCCGTTCGGAACCAGCCGGGAACGCCCCAAGCCTCGTGCCGGCCCGTGACGCCAACTAACAGACTTCTAACGATTGACTCACAGCCTCCCAATCCGTCTTCCCGAAGCTGGAGATGATGCCGATCAGGAGAGTGCTCGTCATGAAGAAAAGGGTGTTTGTCATCGGCATGCTCCTCTTGGGGGCGTGTGGCGACGGGCTGGCAGCTCCGTCCGAGGTCCCCGACCAGCCCCGAGTTGCGCCGCGCACTTCCGAGCCGGCCGTCGCGGCCGCGGGCGTATCGGTTCCGGCCGAACGGGCGGAGATGCCGACCACCACCACCGGGCAGCCAACGACAACCCCGGCTGCGGCCCCGGCAGACCCCATGACGCAGCCGGCCGCAGAACAGGTCGTGCCGCAGACCCCCGCTATCTCGGTCCCGGACACCGGCGAACTGGACGTTCTGATGGCCGACATCGATGGGCTACTCACCGAACTCAGCAACAGCCTCACCGCCGACGAAGGAGACGTCAGCCAATGAAACGAATCGCCACCCTGTTGACCGCCGGCCTGATCATCATGGTCGCCGCCTTGCCGGCCGCGGCCCAGACGAATACGGGGCCCGATGAGAACCGACTGGACCAGGTCGAGCGCCACGACCCGGACAAAGCGCTGGAGCGTGTCAAAGTGCATGCACAAAAAGCCGTCGACCGCCGGCTCGACGCGCTGGCTCGCCTGACCGAGGCGATCAACGACAACGAACACATCGCATTCAACCACCAAACTGACCTGCTGTCCGACTACGCCGCGGCAGAATCCGGGCTAACCGATCTCAACGCCGAGATTCAGGCGGCCACAGATCTGGAAGAGGCGCTGACCCTGACGCCGAAGATCGCCACCGAGTATCGGGTCTTCCTCGTCATCGTGCCCAAGTCCCACGGCGTCGTGGTTTCCGACACCATCGTGGCCGCCGGCGACCGCATCGCCGAAGCCGGCGCGGAGATCCAGGCCGCCGTCGATCGGGCATCGGATTCAGGAATCGACGTATCGGCGGCTCAGGAGCTGCTTGACGCTGCATTGGCCGACGCAGCTGGGGCGGCGGCGACCGCTGACCCGGTGGCCGAAGACATCATCGGCCTGGCGGCTTCGGACTGGCCCGAACCGGCCCAATCGCAGCTGCAGGGCGCCCGGGGAACACTCCACGACGCCGGAGATTTGGCGCACAGCGCCGTGCGGGGCCTGCGAGCGTCGGTCGAAGCATTGCGCGACGCAATCGACGACCACAACTCGTGATCCTGGAGCAACGCCTGAGGGGTCCCGGTCTCCACCCGACCGGGACTCCGGCAGGTCGATCAGCGGGTGACGGGCTCGGGCGCCCGCCGGCGGGCGCCGGACGCCACCCGGTAGCCCGCCCATATCAAGCCGGCGGCCAGCAAGAGCGAAAGCGCAAACCCGCTTTGCTCCCCCAGGGCCAGGACCGTCCCGCCGGAGCTGGCGGCGAAAGTTCCGGCGAGGATCAGCAGGTTGCCCCACACCACCCGCCGGTTCGCCCGCCAGAATCGAAACACGGAGACCAACGCCAGGCTGATCAAGATTGTCGCCCCCACCCCGCTCCCGATGGCCGCCCACATCCGCGGGCCGAACCCGGCTTCGAACAGTTCGGACCCGGCCGGCACCCCGCCCGACGGAAGGGGACCGACGAAGGGTTCCGCCAACGTCATGGGGATGGAGATGGCGAATAGCGGAAACAGCGCAAAAGTCATCAGATGACCCGACCGGCGGCCCACGACGAGAAACATCGACCCCAATGCCAGCAGCGGTACGGACACGATCGCACCGAACAGATAGAACGTGCGATAGGAAGCGGAGGTCCAGCCGGCGAGAACCCCGAAGAACAGAGCCCAGGTTGCGACCGCGAACGTTCCTATCCCGGCCGCGTACGCGGCCACGTGCGGGCGCTCCTTCGACAGGTAGTTGCGAGCCAGATCGACGAAGAAGGCGGTCGCCGCCACTGCCGCCAGGGCCGAGAGCGTCGTATCCATGGTCCCACTATTGAAGCATCGCCCATTGGCCGCGCGAACTGCGATCCCAGGCGCCGGCTCAGCGACGGACCACGAGATCGTGGGAGAGGTCTGCGATCCGCCGGACGCCGCACAATGCCATCGTCCGCTCGACGCCGCTGCGTAGGAATGTGAGCACGTGATCGACCCCGCGCTCGCCTCCCGCCCCCAGGCCGTACAGGTAGGCACGGCCCGCCATGCAGGCCGTTGCTCCCAGGGCCAATGCCTTGACGATGTCACTGCCCCGACGAACGCCTCCGTCACAAATGATCTCGAGGCGGTCGCCCACAGCTTCGGCCACGGGAGCAACGAGATCGATGGGGGCCGGCGCATCGTCGAGCTGCCGCCCGCCGTGATTGGACAGTGCGATCGCCTCCACACCGGCATCTGCCGCCAAAACAGCATCCGCGACGGTCTGGACGCCCTTGATGATCACCGGCCCGTTCCACGCCGACCGAAACCATTCGATGTCCGCCCAGGACAAGCTCTGGTCAAACTGTGAGTTGATGTACTCGGAGAGTGACACCGGATCTGATCCATCGCCCACCGACCGACCCACCACATTGGCGAACGCGATCGGCTCCGAGCGCATGAACTCGAGCGTCCAGCCCGGATGCAGGAAGCCGTCGATGATGGTGTCGAGGCCGATCTTGGGGGGCAGGCTGAACCCTCGACGCACATCACGCTCCCTGCGGCCCAGCACGGCAGTGTCGACGGTGATGACTATGGCCTCATAACCGCTCTCCGCCGCCCGCTCCAGCATCTCCTTGACCAACCCCCGGTCCTTCCAGACGTACACCTGGAACCAATTGCGCCCTGAGCTGACCGCCGCCACCTCCTCGATCGAACGGGTGCTCAGCGTCGAGAGGCTGTAGGGGATGCCGGCCCGCTGGGCGGCGCGGGCCACCGCCAGCTCCCCGTCGGGATGGGCGATGCGGGAAAATCCCGTGGGGGCCAAGACCAGCGGATAGGCAAGCGGCCGGCCCAGCAGCGTGGAAGACGGGTCGATACCGCTGACGTCGCGCAGGACGCGGGGACGGAACTCCAGACGGCGGAACGAATCCTCGTTTTTCGCCTTGGTGCGCTCGTCTTCAGCCGCGCCATCGATGTAATCGAACACGCCGCCCGGCAGACGCTTCCGGGCGATGCGGCGGAGATCACCGATGTCGGCGGCGGTCGCCAGCCTCCGGAGCACCGGGTCACGCTCGAACTCGCGAAATCGGATGACCGACCGTAACGTCGCGAGGGTGCGGCTGATCTGGGCCATGTGTGCCTCCTCTGTCCGGATGATGGCGCATCATCCGGACGTGCGCTAGCCCGCCCAGTAATCCCGATTCGTGCGCATGGGGACGTCGCTACGCTCCTCCCCCATGAGCAAGCACGTACTGGTGGCCGTCGCGTGGCCATATGCCAGCGGCTCCCGCCACATCGGACACCTCGCCGGCGCCTATCTGCCCGCCGACATCTTTGCCCGCTACCACCGCCACGCCGGCAACCGGGTGCTCATGGTGTCGGGCAGCGACGTCCATGGCACCCCGATCACGGTCCGGGCGGACGAGGAAGGTGTACCACCTCAGGAGATCGTCGATCGCTACCACGCCGAATTCCTGGACGAGTGGGACCGCCTGTCAATGTCGTGGGATCTGTTCACCACCACCGGCACTCCCAACCATCATGCTGTTACCCAGGACCTCTTCTTGCGGCTGCTCGAAAAGGGTTACATCGACAAACGAACGTCCGAGCAGATGTTCGATCCCCAGGTCGAGCGTTTCCTACCGGATCGCTACATCGAGGGCCAATGCCCCCACTGCGACTACCCGGACGCCCGGGGCGACCAGTGCGACAACTGCGGCCGAACCCTCGACCCGACCGATCTGATCAACCCGCGGTCCAAACTCAGCGGAGCTACTCCCGAGACCCGGCCCACCGAGCATTTCTATCTGCGGTTGTCCGATTTCCAGCAGCGGCTGGGCGACTGGCTCCGCTCCCGGCGAGGCTGGCGCAAGCATGTGCTCAACTTCTCACTCGGCTGGATCGAGGAGGGCCTGCAGGATCGGGCCATCACCCGCGATATCGATTGGGGAGTTGATATCCCGGTCGACGACCTGGGGCCCGGCAAGAAGATCTATGTCTGGTTCGACGCCGTGATCGGCTATCTCTCAGCCGCGAAGGAGTGGGCAAAGATCCACGGCAACCCGGGTGCCTGGAAAGACTGGTGGCATAACGAGCACGCCGAACACGTGTACTTCATCGGGAAAGACAACATCCCGTTCCACACGATCATCTGGCCGGCAATGCTGATGGGCTACGGCGGGCTGCAGCTCCCCACCAACGTCCCGGCCAACCAATACGTCACGTTCAAAGGCGGGAAGGCCTCGGCCAGCCGGGGGGTGGGACTCACGATCGGCGAGGCGCTCGATCGGTACGAGCCGGACGCCCTCCGCTACGCATTGGCCGCCAACCTGCCGGAGCAAAACGACACGGACATGTCGGAAGATGAGATCGCTCGTCGCATCAACGATGAGCTGGTCGCCACGTGGGGCAACCTGGTCAACCGAGTCCTGTCGTTGACCCACAAGAACTTTGCAGGGTCGATCCCGGCGCCGGGTTCACTCGATGATCAAGACCTCAGGTTGCTGGGGACGGTCGATGCCGCCCTCGAGACGGCGTCCGATCAGCTGGAGAAGGTCGAGCTCCGGGCAGCGTTACGAACGGCCATGGACGCCGCTCAGGAGATCAACGTTTACCTGAACAGCACCGAGCCATGGAAAACGGCCAAGACCGATCCAGAACGAACTGCGACCACCTTGTTTGTGGCATTGAGCGCCATCAACGGAGTGAAAGTGGCAATGGCCCCTTATCTGCCGGTCAGCAGTCAAAGGGTGCATGAGATGCTCGGCCACAAGGGGGCGGTGGAGGACCATCTATGGAACCGGGAGGATCTCGAACCGGGCACGCCACTGGGCGAGGTCGTCCCGCTGTTCAAGAAGATCGACGTGGCCGAGTGACTCCGGCCGCTTCGGCAAACCTTGGGCGCCGCCGTTCGGTTGCCCAGGCCGTCACCGTTGACCGGAGATTCGGATAGCCTCACGGCTATGGGGCGAGCAATCGTGCGCATCGGAACCGGACTGATCGGCATCGCGCTGATCGTCCTGGGCCTGGCCGGCATCGTCTTGCCGATACTGCCGGGATGGGCCCTGGTGATCGGCGGGCTGCTCGTGCTGAGCCGGGAGTTCCTGTGGGCGCGGCGGACGGTCAACAAGATCCGGGAACCGCTCGAACGGCGCGGCATCATCCGGCGGCGCAGCAGCCCCGACGCCTCCTGACCGGATGACCCTCGTCGAGACGTCGGCCCTCAGCCACGACTACGGGGGAACAGTCCTCGCCCTCGACAACGTCGACGTCGAGATTCCCCAGGGGGTCGTCGGATTGGTCGGCGCCAATGGTGCCGGCAAGACCACCCTCCTACGAATCATCCTGGGATTGCTCCATCCTGCGGCCGGCTCCGTCACAGTGCTCGGCACGCCCGTGGCCGCCGACCCGCTGGCGGTGCGAGCCCGAGTTGGCTACATGCCCGAAGGCAAATGTCTGCCGCTCGATCAAACCGCGGCCGACTTCGTCGCATTTGCCGCGGAGCTGGCGGGAATGCCAGCCAGCGAAGCTCGCCGGCGGTCGTCCGAGACACTATTCCTGGTCGGATTGCACGAGGAGCGGTTCCGCTACCTGGGCGACTTCTCGACCGGAATGCAACAGCGGGTCAAGCTGGCGCAGAGCATCGTGGGCGATCCGGAACTCGTGCTGCTCGACGAGCCCGCCTCGGGGTTGGATCCGGCGGGGCGCGAGCAGATGCTGTCGCTGATCCGGCGCCTGCGCGAGTTCGGGATCAACGTGATCTTCTCATCGCACATACTCGAGGACATCGAGCAGACGTGCGATTGGGTCGTGATGTTCGACGCCGGTCGGCTGATCCGCAACGCCCCGCTCGAGCCGCCGGCCGGGGGCGACGAGGTCAGCGTGGAGATAATCGGTGATCCCCGCAAGCTGGCAGCTGCCCTCTCCGCCAGGGGGGCCGAAGCCCGTGTCGACGGCCAGATCGTGCGCGTCGTCTATCGGGGCGGCGCGGACGTGTTCGATCTGGTCCGCGACACGCTCGCCGAGCACCAGCTCGGCTTGCGGCGCATGGGGACGTCGCTGACCAGTCTCGAGGATCTCTTCCTGGGAGGCGCCCGGTGAGTGAGCGCAGCGACGCCGTCATCGTCGATCGCGGCTACCGCGGCTACGACGGCCACCGCACCGGATCGCGAGGTGCGGTCGGCGCGATCGTCCGGGAGGGCTACCGTCGGGTGCTGGGCCTACGCCGCAAGGCGCGGCGCAAAGTTCTGCCATGGTTTCTCATCAGCTTGGCGCTCGCCTCGGTGGCCATCCTCATCGGCATCCACTGGGTGGCCGCAAACGCCCCCATCGCTCCCGGCGAAGGACAGGAGCTGCTCCCCGGTTACGGCGAATACTTCGATTTCATCTCGGTCGTGGCCCTGCTGTTCATGTCGCTGGCGGCGGCCGAGCTATTTGTGCCGGACCGGGTCCAAGGTGTGCTCAACGTCTATTTCTCGCGGCCGCTCGACAGCGATCTCTACCTGCTGGGCAAGCTGGCGGCGCTCGGCTCACTGATCCTCAGTTTCTATCTGGTGCCGCAACTCGCTTTCCACATCGGTCTGGCTGCAGTGGACCGGGCGGGCTTTCTCTCCTATCTCGGCGCCCATCTGGACGTACTGTGGAAGATCCCGGCGGCGGCTCTCGTCTATTTCGCGGTTCACGCCTCCGTCGCCGTGATGATCGCTGCGTTCGTCCCGCGAGTTGGGGCGGCCGCCGGGCTGTTCCTTGGAACGATGTTCATCCTCAACGCCACGGCCGCGTTCTTCATCGAAGGAACCAACCTCGCGATCGGCCGCTGGTTCGGGCTGGTGGCTGTGGAGCAGCATCCCCGGTACGTGCGGGACTGGATCTTCGACATCGACACGATCGAGCATCTGCCCGAACGAGCTGGGTTTGCGCCCTGGGCGTCGCTGGTCGTAGCAGCGCTGTTGGTGATCGTGGCAGCACTCGTGACGCGATGGCAATATCGGAGGATCGCGTGACGGGCCCGGCAGCCTTGTTCGTGGCGGAGCCGACCGTCGAGCTGGACAACGTCAGCAAGTGGTTCGGCCAGAAGGTGGCCGTATCCGACATTGCCTGCTCCTTCGGCCCGGGGGTAACCGGATGGCTCGGCCCGAACGGGGCCGGCAAAACGACGTTACTGCGCCTCATGACCGGGATACTGGTTCCCTCCGCCGGGTCCGTGGCGATACATGGTGGTAATCCCAGAGCCCATCCGGAGATCTACCGCCGCGTGGGGCTGGTTCCGGAGGACGAGGCGGTATACGAACACCTGTCGGCCCGCGGCTTCATCCGCTGGAGCGCAGAGCTGACGAGAACTCCGGAGCCTGCGGTTGCGGCCGCTCGCGCCCTGCGCACCGTCGGTTTGTCCGACGACGCCGACCGAAAGCTGGCGACGTATTCGAAAGGGATGCGTCAACGCGCCAAGGTTGCCTCTGCCCTCGTCCACGATCCCGACGTGCTCTTCTTGGATGAGCCGCTGAACGGCACCGACCCGGCCCAGCGGGCGCAGCTGATCAACGTGTTCCGGACCCTGGGGCAGCAGGGTCGCACGGTCGTCGTCTCCTCACACGTCCTGGCCGAAGTCGAGCGAATGGCCGATCGGGTGATCGCCATGGTTGATGGCCGCCTCGCGGCCGCCGGCACGGTCTCGGCATTGCGTGATTCCTTGTCGCATATCCCGCGCCGGATCCGGATCGATGCGTCCGACCCGCGCCGTCTGGCGCAGGTCCTGCTTCCAGCTGCATACGTGACCGGCATCCAAATCGAAGACGGGATGCTCCACGTGCAGTCGGCCGAACCTGTGGCGTTCGCACAAATGCTGCCCGGCGCCGCCCGGGACGCCGCGGTGCGGATCATCAAGGTCGAGCCGGAGGACGAGTCGCTGGAATCGGTGTTCCGATACCTGGTGGATGGGCGATGAACCTGGCAATCGTCCAAAACGTGCTGGCCCGGCTCCTGCGGGTGCGACGCCTCATCGGCCTGTCGCTGCTCACATCGATGCCGGCCGGTGTCCTGTTCTTCGTGACGTTCGGCAATTCACGAGAAGACATCAGGTCCATCTACACCGCACTCAACGTGACGGTGCTGATGGTTATCGCACTGCCGGTGACCGCGCTGGTGCTGGCCAGTGCCGGGTTCGGCGAAGAACGAAGGAACCAGACCCTGCCGTTTCTGATCGTCAAGCCGGTATCGCGCTGGGTCATCGCCTCGTCGGTGACCGTGACTGCGATAGTGGCGACACTGGTAGTCGGAGGAATCGGAATCGGCGCCGGCTGGATCGTGGCGGCCGTGGCGCTCGGTGATGCCACGGTCGGATTGACCCCCACCGTTGCGTTGGTCATCTCGGCGATCGGCTACGCCGCGGTGTTCGTCCCCCTCGGGCTGCTGATAGGTCGGCCGACGTTGGTCGGCCTGGCTTTCGTGTTCGTCTGGGAATCGATCCTCGGCTCTTTCGTGCAGGGCGTCTCCACCTTTTCGGTGTTCCGGACCGCCCTCTCGGCTTTCGGCGATGTCGGCCGTCTCACCGCGGACGGGCGCGAAGTGCTCGACGAGCTGTTAGGCAACGTCGTACCCGGCGTTGGCGGAGCTGTGGCCAAAGTGGCGGTCCTGTTCACCCTGTCCGTGGCGTTGACCACTTGGGTACTGCGGACCTTGGACCTGGCCCGCGAATGACCCGCCTGCCCGACGCGTGACGGCCACCCCCGAGGGCGGCCGTCACCGCGCGGCCAGCGCAGATCAGCTGGGCGGATACAGCCCCACAGTCTTCGACTCGTCGGTCTGCCAGAAGACGTCGGCGATCGCCTCGATCTTGTCGATCAGGTCCTGCGAATCCGCCGGATCCATCGACTTCTTGGCGTCACCCGCCGCCTTGATCGCCTGCCAGAACATGTCATGCAGTTGGGGAAATTGTTCGAGGTGGTGAGGCTTGAAGAAGTCGGTCCAGAGCACCGAGAGATGGTGCTTCACGAGCTCAGCCTGGGATTCCTTGATGGCGATCGCCCGTGCCCGGAAGACATCGTCATCGCTGGCATGGTACTTCTCGGCCGCCTTGAGGACCGACTCGGCCTCGATGCGGGCCTGGGCGGGGTCGTACACACCGCAAAAGAGGTCACAGTGTGCGTGGGCCGTGCGGGCCGGTTTGAAGAGTCCCATGGTCACCTCCGAAAGACGTGGGCTCCCAGACGATACACTGCCGTCATCAGAGCCGACGCCGATCGGTCCCGGCCCGACATAGGACAACCCAGCCCCCCGATGCGCCTTCGACTTCTCCTTGCGATCCTGGCTGGCTGGGCGGCGGCTCGCTGGGCCTCTACCTACCACCGCTTCGAAGTCAGCGAACGGTCGATGCAGCCGAGCCTGGCACCGGGCGACTACGTCCTGGCATCTCGGCGCAGTGCGGCACTCGGCGTCGGCGATGTGGTGATCTTCGAACACCCGGTGGAGCAGGGCTTCTGGCTCGTCAAACGAGTCGTTGGATTGCCCGGCGACGAAATCAGCGTCCAGGACGGCCGACTGACCCGAAACGGGGCGGCGGTCGACGGCGCGCCGACACCCGGCGCCGGTAGCTGGACCGTGCCTCCCGGAACCATTTTCGTCGTGGGAGACAACCGGTACGTCTCTGCTGGGGACAGCCGCCTGCTCGGGCCGATTCCCGTCGGCCTGGTCGAGGGGCGGGTGGCGTTTCGGTACTGGCCGCTCGGCACCATGGGACCGATCAAGTGACCGTGCTTCCCCCACGGGCGGAAATGGTCGCTCCCGGGGCCGGCTTCTGGTTGACTCCCGGACATGCTCTGCGCCTGGTGTCGCCGGCCACTGGAGTATCTCCACGGCCATGGGGCCTGCTTACGTTCGGACTGTCCCATGTTCGGCCTCAATCAAGCGGAATGTTGTGACGGCCAGATCGCTCGGGACTGCCCTGCGATCTGAGCGGTCGCCATGTCTAGAGGCCGACGGGCCCGGCCGGTGTGGTCAATCTCCCCCTGCAAAACGCCGGTCGGAACGCCTAGGCTCGGGTCATGACGGAATTCACGGTTTGGCTGTCGAACCGACCGGGCATGCTGGCTGCGCTGGCCACCCTGATCGCTCGGGCGGGTGTAAACATCGACGCCATGGCCGCGTTTGGTGTGGATGAGGAGGGGTTTGTCCGCATCGTCGCCGATGATGCGGCCGCCACCCGGGCCACGTTGCGGGACGCCGGGGTCGGGTTCGAAGAACGGGACGTGCTGATAACGACAGTGCCGAACAAACCTGGCGGCCTGGCCGACCTCACCAACGAGCTGGCCAAGTGCCGGGTGAATATAGACGCCATGTACTTGCTTCACACGACGAACGAGGACCAAGTCTTCGCCCTGGCGGTTGACCGGATGGACGAGGCGCAGCGGGTGCTGTCGGACAAGACGCTCGCCTGAGTTCGCCCGCCCGGGGCATTTCCGTTTTCCGGCTAACGCAGCATGCTCGGTACACTCGCCGGCCGTGCCACGCATATTCTTCACTGCTTTCACGTTGCTGGCGCTCGTCGTGACGGCGTGCAGCGGCTCCGGCGACGTCGCTCAAGAGACCACCACAACCTCGTCGACGACCACAACAGTGGCCACCACAACCACTACCGGGGCCCCGACGACCACCACCCAACCCACGACTACCACCACCGAACCAGCGGCGCCCACCTCGCCCATCAACGGCCTGCCCATTGAGGATGAGGAGCTGGCGGCCAATCTGGAGCGGCGAGTGGTGGCCGTCAAGATCGACAACCACTGGAACGCCCGTCCCCAGTCGGGGATCGAACAGGCCGACGCCGTGTACGAGCTGCTGGTCGAGGCGGGATTGACGAGGTTCATCTCGATCTTCCATCACTCCGATGCCGAATTCCTCGGCCCGATGCGCTCAGGACGGCCGACCGATCCCACTCTGGTGCGGCCCCTGAATGGGGTGCTGACTATCTCCGGGGCCCAGCCGTGGGTCCAGAGCGTCATCGTGGGCAGCGACGTCCCGCTGATCGGTGATCTCGGGTCCCCGATCACGTTCCGTCGGGGGTTCCGCCGGGCCCCCCACAACCTGTATACGAACACGCTGGAGCTCCGAGGAGTGATGGAGCGGCGTGAGCTGGACCAAGCGCCTCCGCCCCCAATGTGGACGTTCGGCGAGTTTGCCGCCCCCGCAACGAACGCCGCCGAAGACATCTTCTTCAACTGGTCGGGCACGATGAGCGTGACCTGGAAATGGGATGGGGAGAAGTACCTCCGCTTCGCCGGGTCCGAGCCCCACAACTGGCGCACCGAGGACGGCGAGACGGTCGAGCAGATAACTGCGGACACGCTCATCGTTCTGTTTGCCGACCGCTACACGGCCTCAGGGCGGTCCGGCTCGGCGGTTCCGGCGTTCGACACGACCGGCAGCGGCCGGGCTCTGGTTTTCGCCGAGGGTCGCGTGATGGAGGGCAGCTGGGAAAGGGATGAGATCACGGAGGTTTTCGCTCTGACCGATGAGCGCGGCAACGACATCGCCGTGCCGCCGGGCAAGCCGTGGATCAACGTATTCCCGAGCAGTCGCAACGTGTCGTGGTAACCGTCGGTCAGCTCTCCGCCGCAGTCCGATCCCGATCACAATCAGCCATCGAAGTCACTCAGGCCGCGCTTGCGGCGGCCGAGGCCGACCAGCTCAACGCCTTCACCGACGTCCACCACACCGAGGCTCTGGAGCGAGCTCGAAGAATCGACCAGCAGGTGGGCGATGGCACAGCACTCGGACCGTTGGCAGGAGTGCCAATCGCAGTCAAGGATCTGATCCACCACGCCGGCCACGTTACGACGGCCGGCTCCAGCTTCTATCGCCATACCGCAGAGCGATCCGCGCCCGTGTTGGAGCGGATGGAGTCGGCCGGAGCGATCGTCATCGGCCGGACCGGACTGCACGAGTTTGCGTACGGGTTCAACTCTGAAAACGACTGGTTCGGGCCCGTGAGAAACCCTTACGACCCGAGCCTGTCGCCTGGTGGTTCGTCCGGCGGTTCGGGGGCCGCAGTGGGATCCGGCATCGTCCCTCTCGCCATCGGCACCGACACCGGAGGGTCGGTGCGAGTGCCGGCCGCACTGTGCGGCGCCGTGGGCTTGAAGGTGACACACGGGCGGATCCCGATTTCCGGCGTCGTGCCACTGGCCGAATCGCTGGACACCGTGGGGCCCATAGCCTCATCGGTCGACGGCGCCCAGCTGGCCTTCGAGGTGATGGCCGGGGATGATCCGCAAGATCCGTGGTCGGCGGCGGTCGAGGACAGCCCAGAAGATATCGCGTTGGCCGGGCTCCGGGTCGGGCTGCCCACCCAATGGCTGGACGAGGCGCCGGCCACACGGGAGGCCCGCGACGCCTTCCAACAGGCACTCGACCGCCTGTCCGACCTGGACGCCGACATAGGGGAGCTTGCTGCACCCACGCTGGCGCCCGACCGCCTGGGCTGGACGCTGTCTGCGGCGGAGGCAGCCGCCTACCACCGCAGTTGGTTCACCGACCCCGACAAGCGGTACGGCCCAGAAATCGGGGCCAGGCTGGCCGCCGCCATGGAGGTCACGCTGGACGAACTCATCGACGCGAGACGCTGGCAGGCGGGCTTGGTCGGGGCCGCCCGGCGGGTCTTTCGGTCGGTCGACGTGCTCGCCACCCCCACAGTCGGACACCCCCGCAAGGTCATCGGCCGGGACACCATCGACGTGAACGGTGTTGCACAGAATCATCGCCACGTCCTCGCCTATTTCACTGCAACTGTCAATCAGATGTGGTGCCCGGCGCTGACAGTTCCGCTGCGAGATAGCGGTGCCCCACCTCACTCGATCCAGTTCATTGGGCCATGGTGGTCGGAGCGAAGGTTGCTGGCTCTGGGTCGCCATTTGGAGGCCACCGATCTCATCGGATACGAGCGCCCATCGCCATGATGGCCGGCCGCCCGAAATCGTTCAGGCCCAGCTGGGGACTTCCGATATTTGTACGCATGCCTACTTCTGTCCGCCTACGCTCGATCTTCATTGTCTGTCTTCTCGCGCTCGCTGCCTGCGGCGGCGCCCAGCGCGATGACGCCGGTGCCATCATCGAGGCCGGCAGCGAGGACGTCTTCGCCCTTCAGGTCGGTGATTGCTTCGATGACCCGACGGAGTTCGGCGAAATCGCAAATGTCGATGCGGTGCCGTGCGCGCAGCCGCACGACAACGAGATCTACCACACGTTCGATCTGCCCGACGGGGATTTCCCGGGTGACACGGCAATCGATGACGCCGCGTTCGAGAACTGCCTGCCGGCCTTCGAGTCGTACGTCGGTACTACGTACGAGTCGTCCAGCCTCGACATCTCGTACCTGTCGCCAACGATCGACAGCTGGGACGCCGGTGACCGAGAAATCGCCTGCCTGTTGTACGACCTGAACCTGGCAAAGCTCACCGGTTCCATGGAGGGGGCTGAGGTCTGAGACGGAGCGGCGCATCCGCAAGCGGTCGCGCCACGTTGACGTCGTATCGAGTTGGTTCGCAACCCCAGGAACCAAGCGTTCCCAACCGGAGGGTTCCCGCTCGCTCATGATCGCTGTGTAGGTGATGGCAGAGTTACAATGTTGCACGCCGTCTACGGACGGCGTGCAACATTTTGAGGCACCCTGAGAAGCGGATTCCGAGGCCGGCACCCGTCTCATGATCTGGATGTGTGTACGCCGCGGAATACTCGACAAAGAAAAGCAAATATCGGACAATCGGACTAGAGCAATCCTGCACAAAGACCAGCGCCGGATTTGGTCGCATCATCGCCGGTTCGTGACGGGCGTAGCCGGGAGTGGCAGATCAGGCCGCGGCGGAATGGACTCTTCTGCGGGAAGGTTCGCACTGGTGGGAAGCTGGACGGACGATGTCCCCGAGGATGAAACACCGAGCCGGGCGGTTGAAGCACGACAACCGGCTCAGAAGGAAGTGATTCTCTGTGTCTGACGACACTGCAACCGTCGAATCCGACGCTGAGACGGCTATCGCCGTCCAACCGATCGACCGGGTCGTCATCCGCTTCGCCGGCGACTCCGGCGACGGCATGCAGCTGGCTGGAAATCGATTCACCGACGCCTCCGCTGCGTTTGGTAACGATCTCGCCACGCTGCCCAATTTCCCGGCCGAGATTCGCGCTCCACAGGGCACGCTACCGGGAGTTTCGTCATTTCAGGTCCAGATCGCGGATTGGGACATCCTCACCCCTGGCGATCAACCCGACGTCCTGGTTGCGATGAACCCAGCGGCTCTGAAGTCCAACCTAGGAGACCTGCGCTCGGGCGGCATCCTCATCGTCAACCACGAGGCATTCGACGAGCGCAATCTCGCGAAGGCGGGCTACGACAAGAACCCCTTGGAAGACACCAGCCTCTCGGATTGGGAGGTCTATCAGGTCCCGATGGAGACCCTGACCAAGGAGGCGGTCAAGGATTCCGGTGTCACCGGCCGCGCCGTCCTCCGGTCCAAGAACTTCCTGGCCCTGGGCTTGGTCCTGTGGTTGTTCGGGCGCCCCACCACCGTCACCGAGAACTGGGTCAACGAAAAATTCCGGGCCCGGCAGCCGGAGGTAGCCACGGCCAATATCAATGCGCTCAAGGCCGGCTACAACTTCGGGCTCACCACTGAAGCATTTCAGCGGACGTTCGAGGTCAAGCCGGCCAAGTTGCCCTCCGGCACCTATACGAACGTCAACGGCAACGTGGCACTCTCGTGGGGCCTGATCGCGGCGGCCGAGCTGTCCAGCCTGCCGCTCTTCTACGGGAGCTACCCGATCACCCCGGCCTCGGACATCCTGCACGAGTTGTCTCGCCACAAGAACTTCGGTGTCAAGACCTTCCAAGCCGAGGACGAGATCGCCGCAGTCGGCGCGGCGCTCGGCGCCGCCTTCACCGGCCATCTGGCCGTCACCGGGACCAGCGGTCCCGGCGTGGCCTTGAAGAGTGAGACCATCTCGCTGGCGGTTGTCGCAGAGCTGCCGATGATCGTCGTCGACGTGCAGCGGGCGGGTCCATCCACAGGTATGCCGACCAAGCCCGAGCAATCAGACCTGATGATGGCGATGTACGGACGCCACGGCGAAGCCCCGCTGCCGGTGCTGGCAATCGCCAGCGCGGCCGATGCATTCGATACAACCATCGAAGCGGCGCGGATCGCACTGAAGTACATGACGCCGGTGCTCATCCTCTCCGATGGTTACATCGCCACCGGGTCCGAGCCATGGCGCCTCCCCGATGTCGATTCGCTGCCCGACATCTCGATCCGATTCGCAACCCGTCCCAATGTGGACGACCGCTTCCTGCCCTACTACCGGGATGCCCACACCATGGCCCGGCAGTGGGCGGTTCCGGGGACTCCGGGTCTCGAGCACCGGCTCGGCGGCATCGAGAAGGAAGAAGTCAGCGGTGACGTGTCCTACGACCCTGCCAACCATCAGCTGATGACCGACATCCGCGCCTGGAAGATCGCCAACATCGCCAACGACATCCCCGACCTCGAAGTAGAGGATCCCCAGGGCGCCGACCTGCTGGTCCTCTCATGGGGCTCGACCTATGGGGCAGTCACTGCGGGTGTGCGGAACGCTCGCCGCCACGGGCTGACGGTGGCCCAAGCCCACCTCCGGCATCTGAATCCCTTCCCGAACAATCTGGCCACCATCCTGAGCAGCTACGACAAGGTGCTGATCCCCGAGCTGAACAGCGGACACCTCTCCCGGCTCCTACGGGCGGAGTTCCTCGTTCCGGCCATTTCCTTCAACAAGGTTGAGGGGATTGTGTTTCGGGCGGCCGAAATCGAGCGCAAGATCGCGGAGATGCTTGAGTCATGACGACCTATACCCGGACAGACTTTCAGACCGATCAAGAGGTGCGCTGGTGCCCCGGGTGCGGTGATTACACCATCCTGGCGTCGGTCCAGACATTCATGGCCGAGATGGGGGTCCCCCGCGAGAACATCGTTTTCGTGTCGGGCATTGGGTGTGCCGCCCGGTTCCCGTACTACATGAACACGTACGGGATGCACTCGATCCACGGGCGGGCCCCGGCTATTGCGAGTGGCGTCGCCGTCGCCAACCCCGACCTCAGTGTGTGGGTCGTGGGTGGAGACGGGGACATGCTCTCGATCGGCGGCAATCACTTGATCCACGCCCTGCGGCGGAACGTGAACATCAAGATCCTGTTGTTCAACAACCAGATCTACGGCCTTACGAAGGGCCAGTACTCCCCCACCTCGGAGGTGGGCAAGCTGACGAAGTCGTCTCCGATGGGCTCGGTGGATCATCCGTTCAACCCGATCAGTCTGGCGCTGGGGGCCGAGGCCAGTTTTGTGGCCCGCACGTTGGACATGGACCGCAACCACACGATCGACATTCTGCGCAAAGCCCACGCCCACCAAGGCTCAGCGTTCATTGAGATCTATCAGAACTGCAATGTCTTCAACGACAAAGCGTTCATCGAGCTGACGGGCAAGCAGGAGCGCACTCACAACCGGATCGATCTGGTGCACGGCCAGCCGGTGGTGTTTGGCCCCGACAAGGAGAAGGCGGTCGTGATGGAAGGCGCCAGCGCCAAGGTCGTGCTGACCGCCACAGTTGATCCGTCCGCGATCGTGGTGCATGACGAAACCCACCCGGACCCGAGTCAAGCGTTCGCGCTCAGCCGACTGGCACACGGGCCGTACGGACCGACTCCCCTCGGCATCTTCCGCAACGTCGAGCGCCCGGCCTACGACGACGCGGTCGTCCGCCAGCTGGTTGATGCACGGGAGGCCAAGGGGCGGGGCGACCTGGCGAAACTCCTCAGCTCGCAGGGTACGTGGACGGTCCCCTGATCTAGGGTTTTCGGGCGGAGACGGGCCGAGACGACCGGCGGTTCAAGCCGCTCCGCTGGCCACCAGGCCGTTGATTTGGTCGGCCGGAAGGGCCGGGCTCACACAATGGCCGTACGCGGCCGCGCAGCCGAGCCGACGCAAGGACGCAAGGTCTGCTTCCGACTCGGCTCCCGCCGCTATGGCCTTCATTCCGAAAGCTCCAGCAAGTTGTGTCATCGCACCGATCACCTTGGCCAGATGCGGCGTTCGGCTCAGGCCGGAGACAAATCGTTGGTCAATGGTCAAATAGGCGGCGCCGAGATCTCCGAGCTGCAGCAGCGATGAGCCGGACACACCGAACGATTCGATCGCGAATCGGTTTCCGACCGGGGCGAATCGCTGCCGGTTCGACGGATCCAGAACGTCGGACAGGATGGACTCGGCGACCCCGAGAATGAGCCGGCCCGGCTCGATCGACGCTCGTTCGATGGCCTGGCGAGCCGCGTCGCTCAGACCGCCGTCCAGCGCCTGCTGGGCGGTGAGCGAGACCATCACACCCACATCGGGGTTGAGGCCCAGCCGCGTGAAAGTTGCGAGGTCGCACAGGGAACGTTCGAGCGCCCAGCGGCCGAGCTCCCGAACTGTCGAACTGTCCGCAACCGTGGCCATGAGATCGCCGGCGGGAGCTGAAGAATCCGCCGCATTGCTCCAAGCGATTGATGCTCGCAAGGCAAGCATCTGACGGTCGCGCAGACCCACGATGGGCTGGTAGCGCAGTTCAACGTCGCCGGCCAGAGCCGCCGTCAGCAGACATTCGGACGTCTCCGAGCCGATCCGACGAGGCGCCCGATCGCCGGAATAGGCCGCCACCTCAGTGCGCTCGCTCTTGGCTCGATACATGGCTTGATCGGCTCGTCGCATCAGTTCGTCGGGGGCGAGGGTGTCCTCGGCAAGGGCGATCCCGATGCTGCACCCGATCGACAGCTCCAGCTCTCCAACCTGGAACGGGCGGTCTATTTCGGATGCGATTCGCTGGGCGATCGACCACGCCCGGCCGACTTCGCGGATGTCGTTACACAGCACCACGAACTCGTCGCCGCCGAACCGACCCACCGTGTCGGCCGGACGCGACACCCGCACGATCCGCTCGGCCACCTGGACCAGCACCCGGTCACCCACCTCATGCCCGAACACGTCGTTCACCTGCTTGAATCGGTCGAGGTCTATGAACAGAACTGCCAGCGCGTCTCTCGCGCGCTGGCTGAGGGCCATGGCGCGCACGAGCTCGGTCCGGAACAGGTCGCGGTTGGCGAGGCGAGTGAGCCGGTCGTGCGTCGCCCAGTAGGCCAGTTCGTCGGCGTCGGATCCGTCGGAGGTGAACCGGACAACGGGGCGTCCCGCGCGCAAATCAACCTCGGTAGAGGTAGTAGCCGTCAAACCGGAGTCCGCCGGTCGGCCGGTCACCGGATGGTCCACGTTTTCAGTTTCCATCGCCGAGCTCGAATCGTCGCTGCGCACTCATGCCCCCCACAACGCCCGCAAGACCCTTCTTTGGAGTGAATCGACCATTGTTCGCGCTTCGTTGAGGCATTTCTGGTCGGCGAATCGTCTCGGTTGAGACAGAATCGCACCCGGTGTTGTTGTTTGACCACAAATCTGATACATTTCCGGGCGGCGGAACCGACAGGAAGTACCTCACGAGGAGGGAATCTTGAGGGAGCCGCTTTTTCGCGTCAGGGCCGCCGCGCCAGGAGCCGGGACCGGATCTACTCTGCGAGTGATGACGGTGGCCGCCATCACCGCGGGCGTGATGCTGCTCGTCCTGTTCGCCGGCCAGGCATCCAATGCGCAAAGCCTGCCGCCCGGGGGTACCTTCGTCGACGAGGATCTCAGCGTTCACGAGGGGTACATCGAGGCCATAGCTGCACAGGGAGTGACGCTCGGCTGCGACTATGAAACCTACTGCCCGAGTGCAGAAGTGTCACGGGAGCAGATGGCGTCGTTCATCGCGCGGGCGCTCGAGCTGCCCACTTCGACCACCGACCATTTCACCGATGACGACGGGACGGCCCACGAGGCCAACATCAACAAGCTGGCAGACGCCGGGATCACCCTCGGCTGCGGCGGCAAGAGCTATTGCCCGTTTGACTCGGTCACGCGGGCCGAGATGGCCTCCTTCCTCGCCCGGGCTTTCCAACTGGGCGGAGGCTCCACCGACCATTTCACCGACGATGACGGAAACCCACACGAGACGAACATCAACAAGGTGGCAGACGCCGGGATCACCCTCGGATGTGGCGCCGCTGCGTACTGCCCGGCCAAGCCGGTCCTCCGCGACCAGATGGCGTCATTTCTGGGACGCGGGATGGGGCTCGCCGAACTCACGCCGCCGTATCCAATTCGGGCCCTGGTAGAGCGCTTCTACCAGTGGGATCCGACTCGATCTGACATCAAGCGCTATGAGGTCGATGACGTCTACTACCACCCGCGTCAGTTCGCGGCCGGGTTCTCCGTCGGGGAGGATGCCGACGACCTGGTGACCAACGCCAACGACTACGCAGGATGGGACGTGCTGCTTCCGGCCAGCCAGTGGAGTGACCGCACCGATTCCGACTTCTTCCACTTCTTCCTGACCCGCTCGGCCAGGGTGGCACTCGTCTGGCGGGAGCGCTGGGATCCCAAACCGGCCTGGCTTTCCAGCTGGTCGCTGGCGGGGACTGTGGCCATCGACGGGGACGTGCTCAACGTGTACGAGAAGACGCTCGGGTACGGGTGGCACTCGCTGCCGGGCCCGAGCCCCGACGGCGATGGATCGCAGGTCTACGTGGTGCTGCTGGCGGAATCGAACGGGACGCCCACCGCCAGGCCGCCGGTTCCCGCTGGCCTGGAAACTCCGATTCCCAACCAGCTGTGTCCCGTGTGGGTCCACGACTCCTACACGACTGTGGCATGGGACGGAGAGACGTACGGCACTTGGCATCCTCAGATCGATCCGACCTACTGGTGCTACTTCGGCCATGAACACGGCTCGGATCCCAGGATCATTCCTGGTGCGCCCTTCGTCGGGTACCAGTACGTCGCCGACAAGGTGCCCCAGGACGAGCCGGATATGGGCTTCAAGGAGACGATCTTTCAGACAACCGGTGGGTCGTATGTCCGCTTCATCGACCACGTGAGCACGGCCTCGGTGCGGCGGGTGTGCGCGCAGCTGCACACCGTGTATGTGATGGTGTATACGGCCTCGGGGGATGAGGTGTTCCGGACGGGCTTCAAGGCCGATTTTGGGGTGTCCGAGGCGGCGGACCGGGATGGCGATCCGCTGATCACCCCGACCAATTGTGGTTACGACATGAACGAACTGGCCGAGAGCATCCCCAACGGCTTCGAGAAGAGCATCCGCACGACGGCGGACTCCACCGACTACGAGCAGTGGAAATCGAACGAGACCGTGGCGGCGTCGAATCTAGGCATGGTGTTCAAGCATCAGTTCGACATTCGGGACCCGTTCACCTTCTGCACCAACCTCACCTGTGACACGGTGACGTTCCATGCTCCGGACCGGGACCAAACCTCGACCAAGCGCGAGATGGACAACATCCGGAGCGATGAGGGGTTCACGTTCAACCATGCTCTGGCGCTGCGTACGGGCACCTTCTACACGGATCCGTACGGAGAACGGCTGGTGAACGCCACCGACGCCAACGCCACCCAGCACTACATACAACCCGGCTTCTACATGAATCTGGCCAGTGCGCTGGCTGATCCCGAGCATTGCGCGGCGGTCGAGCCGTGGACGATGGTCTACAGCTGCACGGGGCCCAGCGTGGGAAAGGTCAACATCTCCCACAGCCTCGATCCCGCCGGCTGGATGGCGAAACTCGCCGGAGCCGGGTCGAGCTGAGACCAGGCCCGGCGGAGCCTCCATTGTCCAAACGCCCGTCGCGCGCGTATCCTCCCATGGACTACCAGGCCATTGGTCTGGGGGGATCGTGGCTGGGAGGCTCGACCCCGATCACGGAGCGACGAGAATGGAACAGCGGCGGGCGTTGGGGACGCGCCTTGTTGGAGCCGTGACGATTGCATTCGTCCTGTTGCTCGTGATGGCGGTCGTATCACCGGTCAATGCCACCATCACTTCCGTCAGCCCGTCGTCGGGCACGGTTGTCGCGGGTAACTCGACATCTTTCCGAGTCAACCTGTCCGGGTCCGATTCGTGTCTGGGCGCCATCTCGCCCACCGGCATGATCACGCTGGGAGTCTCACCGCGTTGCATCTCAGGTGCCGGCTCTTGGAGCGCCACCGTCTCGGTTTCGGTCGCCTATGACACGCCGGCTGGTACGTATGTCATCGATCTGTCGGAGACACCGCAGGTAGCGGGAGGGACCTCGGACTTCGCGACGTTCTCGCTGACGGTGCAAGCTGCTCCACCCACGACAACGACTACCACGGCGCCCGAAGGCACGACCACGACGACCGACCCCACGGCTCCGCCGCCGCCGCCTCCGCCTACGACCACCACGCTGCCGACCACGACAACCACCGCCCCTCCGCCGCCCACCACCCAACCCCCGGTGACGACTCCGCCTCCGGTCACGACCCAGCCGCCGCCACCTCCACCCCCCGCCACCCAGCCGGTGACTTCGACCACCGCCGCCGAAACGCCGACCACGTCGGTGAATTCGGGCCCGGTACCGGAGGTGGACATCACCACGACCACCGTGCCGTTGACAGCTGCTGCCGACGAGGATTTGCGCGAGACAGTGCTGGCTGCGCCACCCATAGCGCCGGAGGAAGAGCCGCCGGCGGCGCCGGCTCAGGCCGCGGCTGCCGTGGCTCCAGAGGCGCCGGAGGCGCCGCGGCCGCTCGTGGCCGCACTGGAGCCTCCGCGGGTCCTCCGATCGGTGTCAATTGACCCGGTCCAGGCCTTTTCGCTTCGCGACCTGGCCGAAGCGATTCCCCGGGCCCTCAAAGACCTGGTCGTCAGCCCCTTCGTGATCATCGGAGTGATCGCCGGCGCCATACAGGACACGGGCGCGGCCACTATCTGGGCCCTGGTTATCGTGATCCCCTTCATCATCGATTGGAGGGCAGTGCGGAAACGCTTTAGGGCCGCAGTTCTGACGGGGCGGACGTGAGGCGCGACGCCCGCTGGCGCGTGCTCGGGGGGTTCGCCCTCGGCGTCGCTCTTGTCCTTGCGGCGAGCCTGCTGGCCACCTCCATGGCGCGGATCGCCATCGCAGAGGATGCCGATGTGCAGCTCAAGGCCAATGAAGTGCTGGTGTTCGCCTGGACGGCCGATGCCCTGCTCAGCCAGGCCGACTTTCTCGCTACCCAGGTCGCTGCCGGTCAAGCCGACCCGGCCGACGCGGCCGCCGCACTCGAAGAGGTGAAAGTCGCTCGCGCCCAATACGCGGACGCGGTGGCGGATTTGCAGGCAGTCTCCGGACGCGGCGCGGCCATCAAGGCCATCAAAGCGGGCGAGGCGCTCGATCAGGCCATCGAACAGTTGAGCGTCGGCTCGGTCACGGCATCACCATTCGCCTCCCAGCAGCTGCGCAAGGTGGTCGAGATGGCCGACGGCGAGCGGGTCAACCGCGCTGAGCAAATCAGCGCCTCGGCGACGCAGGCGGGACGAGTGGCTGTGGCGGCGCGCTGGCTGGTCGCCGTCATACTGCCGGGCATCGCGATACTGGCAATTCGCTGGAACCAGCGCCGCATGGCCGAGCGGCTCCGGCTGGAAGCCGAGCTGGAGACCGAACGCGCAGTACAAGCATCCAAGACGCAGTTCGTGAACGCGGTGCTCCACCATCTCCGTACCCCGATGACATCGGTGCTCGGATTCGCCGAGACACTGCGGAGTGAACGCCACCGGTTCAATGCCCGCCAGAGAAACGACATGATTGAAACCATCGCAGAGCAGGCCACCGACCTCGGCTATCTGATGGAAGACCTGCGGGTGGTGTCGCGGGCGGATGACCAGGACGTGGACGTCGAGGTTGCCGACTGTGATCTGCGCCGGATCACCGAAACGGTACTGACCGGGCTCGAAATGCAGCATGTCGACTACGTGTCCGTAGCGGGTTACGCCGAAGCATCGGCCGATCCCAAGCGCCTGCGGCAGATCCTTCGCCACTTGATCGCCAACGCCCGGGAACATCGCGACGAGTTCGTGACGATCACAATCGGCCGCGACGATGAATGCTCATGGGTCGAAGTAGCAGACGACGGGCCCGGCCTGCCGGCCGACATGCTGACCGAGGTGCTGGCGTCGGAGGGGGTGCGCGCCGCCGAGGCTGATCGCAACGACCTGAAGGTCGGCGTAGGTCTGCGCCTCTCGGAACGCCTCGCCCAGTTGATGCACGGATCGCTCGAGTATGAGCGGCGCGACTCGACATTCTCGGTGTTCCGGCTCACCCTGCCGGCCGCGGTGGGTGAGGGCGACCCGACCCGAATGGCGCAGTCGGGCGAGGTGTCGACCGCCGATCTCTTCGATGTGCTCGAGCAGGACGATTTCGAGGTCGTCCTCCAACCGATCTTCATGTTGACGGGTGACGAGTTCAAGACGGTGGAGGGTTTCGAGGCCCTGAGCCGCTTCCGACACGGTCAGCCGGCGGACTGGCTGAAAGCGGCGGAGCGATCCGGCATGATCGTCGATTTCGAGCTGGCGACCATTCGCAAGGCGGTCGGTGCGGCCGGCAACCTCGTGAGCGGAACGTACCTGGCGCTGAACGTCTCAACCGACACGCTGTTGTCGAGCGAGCTGCTTGACGCGTGCGGCGGGCTGGATCCCAAGCAAGTCGTGTTTGAACTGTCCGAAGATGCCACCGTCGCCAACTACGAACGGACCTGCGCCGCAGTAGAGCAGCTGGTAGAACGCGGTTACCGGCTGGCGCTCGACGATGTCGGCACCGGCGAGATGGACATGTGGCACGTGGTGCGTCTGAAGCCTCAGATCGTCAAGCTCGACATGTCGCTGATCGAAGCCATCGACGAGCCCGCCAACCTCGCCATCATCAACGGTGTCGTTGCCACGGCGTCGCGCATCGAGGCCACGATCATCGCGGAAGGCATCGAGACCCGAGAACAGCTCGAGGAAGTCAAGCGCCTCGGCATCCACGCCGGTCAGGGTTTTTATCTCGGCGAACCCAGCAAGCCTGCCGATCAAGATCTCAATGTTCGCCGGTGGGATGAGGTCTCCACTCAGATCGAACTCGACGTGAGCCGTGAGAAGACGCCCAAACCGGACGACAAACGGCGCCCGTGAGGCTGCCGGGAGCAAGATCTAGCACGAACAACGGCCGGCGGCTCGTCTCAAGCGAGCGCCACCAGATCCAGCATCGTCTCGTCGAAGTAGTGCGATTCGCCCTCGGGCATCATGATCGCCCGATCGGGCACCAGGTCCGCGACGAACTCAGTGTCGTGACTGACGAGGACGATCGTACCCGTGTAGGAGTGCAGGGCACCCAACAACGCTTCTTTGGCCTGGGGGTCGAGGTTGTTGGTCGGCTCATCCAGCAACAGGACATTGGGCCGGGACACAACGAGCTGGGCCAGCGCCGTTTTGGTCTTCTCCCCGCCCGACAGCGTGCCGGCGTCCTGGGCGACCTTGTCGGCCAGCAGGAAATGCCCGAGCACGGAACGCAGCACCTGATCCGGCTGGTCGGAAACCGCTCGCAGGTGGTCCAGCACAGACATCCCGGCCCGGATCGATTCGTGCTCCTGGGCGTAGTACCCGAGTGACACATTGTGGCCGAGGGAAACCTCCCCGAGATCGGGGCTGGTGATTCCAGCCAGAATGCGCAGCAACGTGGTCTTGCCCGCTCCGTTCAGACCCATGATCAGGACCCGCTCTCCCCGATCGACTACCACGTCGACATCGACGAAGACGAGGTTCTCGCCAAATGCCTTGGCTAGGCCGGTTGCCTCCAGCGGGGTCTTGCCGGACGGAGGGGGCTGCGGAAACCGAACGGCGACCCGTCGATCACGGGGCCCGATCTGGGTGACGTTGGCTTTCATCTTGTCGGCCCGCGTCTGCATCGCCTTGGCCCGTTTCGCCATCTTCTCGGTCGTGCCCTTGAAGCGGCGTACGGTCGCTTCCAGCTGGGCGATCCGTTCCTCTTGCTGGCGCCGTTCCCTCTCACGTTGGCGGCGACGTCGCTCTCGTTCTTCGAGGTAGAAGCTGTAATTGCCCCGGTACATCTCGACCTGTCCGCCGTCGAGCGCCAGGACCGAGGTGATCGATTCGTCCAGCAGCGGCAGGTCGTGGCTCACGACCAGCAGGCCTCCTCTATAGGCCGACAAGTAATCCATCAGCCAGGCCTTGGCGTCGAGGTCCAGGTGGTTGGTGGGCTCGTCCAGCAACAGCGTGTCGGTTTCAGCAAACAGGATCCGGGCCAGCTCGACGCGGCGGCGCTGGCCGCCAGACATGGTCGCGACCGGCTGGCCGAGCTCTTCGTTGCGGATGCCCAGCGCAGCCGCAGTAGCCCTGGCCTCAGCCTCGGCGGCGTAACCGCCGCGGGTTTCGAACTCGTCCCGCAGTCGAGCATGCTGGCGGATCAGTCGGTCACGCTCGGAGCCGGTCGCCCGTTCGATTGCCTGGCGCCGTTCTTCGATGCGCCGTAATAGCGCTCCGATGTCTCGCGCCGCCAGGATTCGCTCGAACGCGCTCAAGTCCCGCCGCTCGAGGGCAGGCAGCTCGCTCTCCTGGGAGAGGTACCCGACCCGCCCGACGCTGTGGATGACGCCGGCGACGGGGGATCGCTCGCCGGCAAGCGTCCGCATGAGCGTGGTCTTGCCAGCCCCGTTTCTACCCACCAGGCCCATCTTGTCGCCCGCCTGCACCGTGAAACGCGCGTCACGGACCAGCGTCCGCACGCCGGCCTCGATCGTCACATCGCGAACAACAAACACAGAGACCCCGTCATTTCGAGCACCCAAGTATTGCCGAAGAGGCCGCTGACTCAGGCCGATTTCCACCAGACCGTGGCGAGCGAGCGGGGACTGCCGACCGTGGCACGCCCTCCGGACCAGGCAACCTGCGGAGCCAGCAGATCTCGGAGTTCTGCGTCGCGTTCCTGTCCCACCAACAGCCGTTTGCGGTAGTAACTGAGGATCTCAGTCCACGACTCGAAATACAGGCTCGGTGGACGCTTCCACTCGATCACTGCGGGCGTACGTCCCACCGCCTCACCGACGACGTCGACGAACAACTCCAGCGTAGGCCCCTCCGGCCGGTCAAGACCGTGCAGCGCCTTGTACAGCGGAGCGAGATCAGACCAAGGATGCCGGGAGGTCAACTCGATCACGACCACCGGCGCCGCCCCGTCGAGCGCAGCCACGAACGGCGCGATCTCCGCCACGTCGTACACGACGTGGGCGCAGACCACCACGTCGGCCGGCGACAGCCGATGGGCCGCCTGCGGCCAGGGTTGCTCAATGATGTCGATCTCGACCGACCGTTCGGCCGCTTCGTGCCGCAGAACGTTTGCCATCTCGGCATTGGGCTCGACCGCCGCCAGCCGATAGCCGGCACCTGCGAAGTCAATCGAAACTCGCCCCGTGCCGGCGCCCACGTCCACCAATAGACCGGCCGGCGGCAGGTGCTCGGCGATCACGCCCCGGGTTGGGTCGGGAGCAGACCCCAACCCAGCCTCGTTGCGCCGCCGAAGCAGCGTCGCCGGCCATCCATACGGCGATTCGGCGGCTTGCTCGAGGAGTCGCGGCGGCAACGCCCACGCTTCGAGCTGCTCCCGCCAGCGGTCGGCCGGGCCCGGCGGCATTCAGCTGCGCAGGCCGGTGAAGAAGTCTGTCTCGTGGTACGGCACCTCCACCCGGGAAAACACGCGCTGGAAGGTCTCGCGGCCGAACACGGCTTCGCGCTCGGACTCCGGCACCTGAAACATCCACCAATCGAGTGGGATTTGAGACCGATGGGCCCGCCAGGCGTCGAACTTGCGATCGATGAAAGGCGTGATGTCGATTGTGGCCGTCAGCTCTGCGTCCGGTATCCCGCCCCGGCGCATCCGCTCGTACTCATCCTGAGTGATCGAGCCCTCTGCGAGACGACGTTGTGCGAAGGCCTGCACCCGCGATCGCGGCCAGGCCGACCAGTACAGCTTCTGGGGCTGCCACGGCTCTTCGCCGGTCTCCAGGGGAAAGCGGGATTCATCGTGTGCCGACCAATACGCCGCCAAGCCGATCCGGTGCACCTGGATGTGGTCAGGGTGGCCGTAACCACCAAACGGGTCGTAAATGATCATGACGTCCGGCTGATACTTCCGCACGGCCCGGACCAGCCGGCCGGTTGATTCCATGAAGTCGGCCCGCCAGAAACACTCTGGATGCTCGTTGGCATCTGTGCCCATCATTCCCGAGTCGCGGTAGCCGAGGAACTCGTGATTGTGGACGCCCAGGATTGCGAGCGCCTTGGCGATTTCCTCCTGGCGAAGTTCGGTGAGGTGAGGCCTGAGCTCGTCGGGATTGTCGTAGTTGTGGATCTCCCCCTCGGCTCCATCGGTTCCGGTCACGACCACGACCTGCTCGCCTGCGTCGGCGTATTTGGCGAGCACGCCGCCCGTCGATGTCACCTCGTCGTCGGGATGTGCATGAAAGGCCATGAGACCCGGCATTCGTCAACTCCCTCGTTTCACCCGACGCACGATAGATCATGCTCGGAATAGCTAGGACATCTGGAACGTTTGGTCCCCTTGGAGGCGTTGACCGGGGATGCAGCACCAGACACAACTCACCATCGAGGCAGCTCGCCGGCTGATCCGCGAGGAGCTGGAAGGCGACTCGACTCGTCCGGACTTGGTCGGAATCGAGGCTGAGGTGTTCGCAATGGCGGGGTTCGGCGCAGACCGCGTGGGGTTGTTCGGACCCGGCGGTGCGGTGCATATTGCTGCGCACATGGGCCAAACCACCCCCAGCGACCGGGACGCCAATCCGATTCTCGATCTGGGAACGATGGGGGAGATGAGCTTCGAACCAGGAGCGCAGCTGGAGCACGCTACGCGTCCTCAACCCTCCGCGTCCGAGGCGATCGACGACGTGCGCACCGTTCGGACGGCGCTGGCCCGCTCGGCCGCGCAGCTAGGTCGCCAGGTGGTCGCATGTGGCACCGACCCGTGGCATTTCGCCGACGACATCCCTCAGTTTCTGCCTGGGCCTCGTTACAAGGCCATGGCCGACTACTTCCAATCCAAGGGCCATGCTGGCCCCGGCATGATGCGGAACACGGCCGCCCTTCAGATAAACCTCGATGGCGGGCGGCATCTCCTCTCCCGCTGGCGAACCGCCAACCTCCTCTCCCCTTTTCTCACTGCCAGTTTCAGCAACTCCTCCTCCCCCACCGCGGCCTCGCGCCGCGCCCGGATCTGGCAGGCACTCGACCGCACCCGGACCGGCTTCCCCGATCTGGGCCGACCCGGCCTCGAGGGCCTGATCGATTGGTGTTTGGCGGCCGACGTAATGATGCTGCGGCGTGACGGCACTTCCCGGCCCTTCCCTCCCGGTGTGCGGATGGTCGACTGGATCACATCGCCGGGCTCCTATCCCCCACCGGAAACCGATGACCTGCGCTACCACCTCACCACGCTGTTCCCGGAGGTGCGCCTGCGGCAGGGTGTGCTCGAAATCCGGGCAATCGATGCACTACCCGCGCGGCTGGTGGCCGCCCCAGTCGTGTTGCTGGTGGGTGCGCTCTACGACCCACCGACCCTCGCGGCCATCTCGGCCGTGCTAGAGCCGTTCGGCCCGCGCTGTCATGAGCTGTGGATCCGGGCCGCCCGTCGAGGGCTGGCCGACCATGAAATCTTCTCCACCGCCCTCCAGGTGTGGCGCCTGGCGCTCGATGGGGCGCAGCGGTGTCGGACGAAAGTGCGGACCGATCACCTGCGCGAAGCCGAAGCCTTTGTGGAGCAGTTCACCCTACGGGCTGCTTCCCCGGGGACCGACGTGGCGACGCTCCCTGCTGCCCAGCAGTTCGATCACTGGGCCGAACCGATATCTGGGACGGTCAGCTCCGAGACCCAACTCCTTTTGCAGAGAGGAACACTGTGACCACCACCGACACGCGTCGCCATCGGCTACGGGGCGAGTTGACGATGTTGCGCGACCGCACATTCCGAATGGTGCACCCGCTCAGCTACGAAGACCTCCACAGCCAGCACAACGCGCTGATGAGCCCGGTTGTCTGGGACATGGGCCATATCGCCAACTTTGAAGAACTCTGGTTGTTGCGAGAGCTCGACGGGCGGGATCCCCACGATCCGCAACTCGACGAGCTGTACAACCCCTTCGACAACCCGCGGTGGTGTCGTGGCGATCTACCCATCCTCGACCAGACGGAGGCCACCGAGTACCTGAACGAGGTGCGGGGCGACGTGCTCGCAATCATCGACCGGGCTGACTTCCGCTCAGATGACCCGCTGCTCCGGGACGGGTATGTGTTCGACATGATCGTCCAACACGAAGCGCAGCATCAGGAGACCATCCTCCAGGCCCTCGACCTGCGGACCGACCTCGAACCCTACCGGCCGGTCGCCGAGGCGATCACTCCGGCACGTCGAGCGACGGTCGACGATGAGGAGCGGATCGAAATACCGGCCGGGCCGTTTCGCATGGGCACGGACGACCTCACCGCCGCCTACGACAATGAGCGGCCGGTTCACGACGTACATCTCGACACCTACTGGATGGAGCGGTTCCCTGTCACGGCCCGGCGCTTCGCCTTGTTCGTCGAGGCTGGGGGATATCAAAACCGTGAGCTATGGACCGACCACGGCTGGGAATGGCTGGCCGGAGAAGATGCAACCTCGCCGCAAGGCTGGATGCCCGACCTGGCCGGCGGTTGGCTGGTCCGTCGCTTCGGCCACACACGTTCGCTCGACCCGGCTGAGCCGGTCCAGCACGTCAACTTTCACGAAGCACAAGCCTTGGCCACCTGGGTCGGCGCGCGGCTTCCGACCGAAGCCGAGTGGGAGAAGGCCGCGTTGTGGGATCCAACGGCCGGGCGGGCCCGCACGTATCCGTGGGGGGAGCACCAACCGCATTCGGAGGTGGCCAACCTCGACCAGCGCAACTGGGGCCCGGCGGCGGTCGGCAGCTTCCCAGCAGGCAGGTCGGCCTTCGGCGTGGAGCAGATGATTGGCGACACGTACGAATGGACGCGTTCCTTTTTCCGGCCGTACCCGGGTTATGTCACGTTCCCCTACCCCGAGTACTCGGAGGTCTTCTTCGGCGAGGATTACCGGGTGCTACGCGGGGCGTCGTGGGCCACCTCCCGCTCGGTGGCCCGGGGGACGTTCCGCAACTGGGACTGGCCGATTCGCCGCCAGATCTTCTCCGGAATCCGGCTCGTGTGGGACCACGCCTGATGTGCCGAATCGCGGCCTACGCCGGCCCACCGGCTCCGCTGTCCGCCCTGCTGTTCGACGGACCCCACTCCCTGGAACACCAGGCCTACGCACCACGCGAGCTCTTGCACGGCTCGCTGAACGTGGACGGCACCGGAGTCGCCTGGTGGGACGGCAACGACTCTGAGCCGATCCGCTACACAACCGCCCAGCCGCCGTGGGGCGACGCCAACCTGGTGTCACTGGCGCCTCGCATCCGGTCCGCCCATCAGCTCGCGACAGTACGGTCCGCTACGCGCGGTCTTCCCTTTGGTGCAGCCAGCGTTGCGCCATTCGTGGCGGGGGCGCTGGCCGGGGCCCACAACGGCCGCATCAACGGATTTCGTGGAGGCGTCGGCCGGGACCTCGTGGCCCGCCTAGAACCCGAACTATTTGCTCGCCTGCAGGCGTTCACCGACTCGAATGTCTTGTTCTTGCTCGTTGCTCAGCACGCCAGCGGCGGCGAGCCACTCCGAACCGCCGTCGCGACGACACTGAGTGACGTGCGCAGCGTGCTCGAAAAGCACGGCGAGACCGCAACACTCAATCTCGTCGTGGGCGACGGGACGACGTTCGTCGCCGCCCGCCACAGCGTGGGTGGTCCCGCGAACTCGCTGTATTGCATCACGGACGGACAAGCAACCGTGGTGGCTTCGGAGCCGCACGACGACCGGTCCGGATGGGTACCAGTGCCGGAAGGTCATGTCATCGAGTTCACGGCCGGCACAACAACCGTTCACCCGATGGAGGGGGCACAATGAGGACCACTGGGGATGCCCCCGTCACGGTGCGCCATTTGACCGAACCAAAGGACGTCCGGACGGAAATGGCCGCCGACATCATGTCGGGATTGACGAGCACTCCGAAAGCCATTCCCTCTAAGTATTTCTACGACGCCCGTGGGTCGCAGCTGTTCGAGGCCATTACCCGACTCCCCGAGTACTACCTCACCGGGGCGGAGCGCGAGATACTCGAAGTCCACGCCGACGACATCATGGCGCTCGCCCGTCCCCACGAACTGGTGGAACTCGGGTCCGGCTCATCCGACAAGACCCGGCTGCTGATCGATGCGATGCGTCGGACCGGCGCCGGGACTCGCTATGTCCCCGTGGACATCTCCGAAGACGCTCTGCTGTCGGCGGCCAAAGACCTCTGCGTGGACTACACCTGGCTCGAGATCGAGGGCCTCGTCGGAGACTTTCACAGCGACCTGCCTGCCGTGCCCCGCCGGGGCCGGCGGCTCGCCATGTTTCTCGGTTCGACAATCGGCAACCTGCAGGCCCGGGAGCGAAGAGCCTTCCTGGGCCAGGTGCGCCAGATTCTGCAACCCGGCGACCACTTCCTGCTGGGAGTCGATCTGGTCAAGGACGTCGACACGATGGTCGCCGCCTACAACGACTCAACGGGGGTGACGGCCGAATTCACGAAGAACATTCTGCACGTGGTGAACCGCGAGCTCGGTGCGGATTTCCCAGTCGAGGTCTTCGAACATGTTCCCCGCTGGAATCCCACGCTCGCCGGTATGGAGGCCTGGCTGCGGGCCAGCCGGGCCGTGACTGTTCGAGTGGTTGCCCTCAATATGGAGATTGAGATCGACTCGGGCGAAATGATTCACACCGAAGTCAGCTGCAAATTCACCCAGCAGAGCGTGGTGGAAATGTTGGCGGGCACAGGGATGGTGGCCCGCGGCTGGTTCACGGACCCGGCCGGTCGGTTTGCGCTGGTCCTCGCCAGACGGGAGTGAGCGCCTGCGCCGAGCTCAATCGACTTCGTAACGGCCGCCGGTACGCCAGTAAACCCCTTCGGCCCGAGTGAGCAGGCCTTCGTCGACCATGTAGCGCCGCAGCGCCGCGTAATCCGGGTGGAACAACTGCAGCTTGAGGTTGACGTGGCGCTCGTCATATCGCACGCCGGGCTGAAACTCCTGGGCCAGCCGCTCCAACACCACGAGACGCTTGCTCCGGCTGGTCGGGATATGCGCCAGCCGATCCCCTCGAAAGAACGTCCGGAGCACGCCAACCTCATCATGCGACCAGGGGCCTTCGACCATGTCCGGATCCGCTACCTGCACGGCCGGCAGCTGTTGTCCGATCTCGCGCAGCTGCACCAGGTTCAAGCGGCGGCCGTGATCGATCAGACCCGCTCTCTGCAGCTTGGCCAGCTGGGTGAGCACTTGTTTGGGCGAAATCTCCAGAGCGCGGGCCACCGCCCCGACGTCGACCGGACCGAGCGCTGCCGCGCCGAGGATCGCCAACCGGTACGGATCAACCACCAGCCGCAGGAACTCAGTGGGATCGGGCATGTCGCCAAGGGTAGGACGGTTTCCGGGTGCGCCGGCGCGGCGGCAGAAGCCGGCCGACACTTGCACCCGGCCTCTTTATCGTCTATCGTCGATTAACGATGAATACTGCCAAGAACGAACCCATTGCTCGGTTTGACGAGTACGCCCGTTGGTTCCGATGCCTGGCGGATGGCACCCGAAACCGGATACTGCATCTCGTGGCGACGACCACCCGACCGCTGACCGTGGGCGAGATCGTCGACGCGGTGGGCAAGAGCCAGTCAACGGTGTCGCGACACCTGCAGATTCTGGCCGATGGTGGCTTCGTGTTCGTCCAACCGGATGGCAACCGTACGCTGGTGGAGGTCAACGAGGCCTGCATGACCGCTTTGCCGGATGCGGCCGCCGATCTGATGGGCCGGCTTGATGCGCCGAGGTCGCAGGCGTGATCGGTCGTTCACTGATTCTCTTCGCCGAGTTGGTCGCGTTGTTCTTCGGCGTTGCTTTTCTCATACACCTGGCCCAGCGGCGGCTGGGACCGGCGCGGCTCCGGAAATGGATGGGCGGGCGTCCGATCAGCGCAGCACTGAAGGGGATCGCGGTCGGCTTTGTGACGCCTTTCTGCACCTATTCGGCGATACCGCTGCTGGTGGGGCTGCGACGGGCCGGGGTAACGCCGGCCGGGTACGTGGCCTTCATCGTGGCTGCCCCGGTCCTCGATCCAGTGTTGTTCGGGGCACTCCTGATCATCGTCGGGGCGCGTGCGGCTGGGGCATACGTGATGGTGGCTTTCGCCGCAGCGCTCGGCCTGGCGCTGATCGCAGAGCGCGCGGGCATCGCCCGCTACCTCAAACCACTGACCCCTGCGGCAGCCTTCACCGGGTCGGTTCCGGCCGATCGACCGCCGTCCCCTGTGGACTGCGCCGATCCGGCGGACTCGGACGCCAACGCACCATGGGCGGGCCTCCATCAGGAGGCGCGGACGGCGTGGATTGCCGCCGCCGGGCTGCTGCGGTCGCTGGGGCCGGTGCTGCTGCTGGGTGTCGCGATCGGCCTTGCGATCGAGGCATTGGTCCCACCCGAAGCGGTGGCCCGGCTGACCGGGAACAACGGACCGGCATCGATCCCGCTCGCCGCGGCCCTTGGTACTCCGCTGTACTTCAGTACCGAGCTGTTCGTGCCCATTGCCGATGCGCTGGCCGGGGTCGGAGTCGGGATCGGGGCGATTGTGGCGCTGACGATCGCTGGGGCCGGGGCCAACCTTCCTGAGTTCGTGATCCTGGGTCGACTCGCCCAACACCGCGTCCTGGCCGTTTTCGTCGCGTACGTGTTCGCGATCGCCATCATCGGTGGGGCATTGGCCGCCATGCTGACGAGTTGACGGCGGTGCCACCCGGACGGGCTCATTTGCGCCGGACCCGCGCTGGACCGTAGCCTCGCCCGGGTGCCCGACTCCTTTTCCCATCAGGCGGTGGCCGACGCCACTCGGGAGGATGCCTGGCGGGCGCTACAACGGCCATCGGTGTGGGAGGAGATTGCGGGAGTCCATCAGATCAGCCATGCGCATCATGATCGGGAAGGGGTACTCCTGGGGTACGAGTTCGTGGTCAAGGCCGGCCCGTCGAGTGTGAACGGGACCGCAACCACCGTCGAGGCGGTAGAGCCGGAGCGGATGCGTTTGAGCATCGACTCGCCCGAGATCGCCGGGGCGATCACCACGCTGCTGGACCCGGCAGAGGAACTCCGGACACTGGTGACCGTCGCAGTTGAGCTTCGCGCCAAGGGTTTGCTCGCCCAGATGTTCTATCCCATCGTCGCCCAGGCCGTGCGCAGCGGGCTGGCTGGACAGGTGCAGGCCTTCGCCAGCAAGCTCAGCGCCTGACTTACCGACCGGCACCGGGCCCTCCTGCGAGGAAATGTCTGGAATAATACGTTGCGATTTCTGTCGAGCCCCGTTAAAAAGGCCCCCAGCCGCCCGGGGGTCGGCGGCATTCCAACCATGGGAGGGGCCCACATCGTGTTACAGATCACGATCTCGAAACGCGCCGCGTTGATCATCGCCGTAACAGCGGCGCTGATTGTCCCGGCAACCGCAGTAGCGCAATCGCTGTTCACAGACGTCTCGGACAACAGCGTTCACCGCCCCGGCATCGAGTACATGAAAGACTCGGGCGTGACGCTCGGATGTGGTGACGGAACCACGTTCTGCCCGCGTGACGCGGTACTTCGTGAGCAGATGGCCACATTCATGTACCGCCTATCGGGGAATGACCCCAACACCGAGCCGAGCGTGATCCCGGCTTCGAACATGCAGGTCGTGACCGATATCAGTGGTGACTTCACCGATTCGGCCGATTGGGTGGACGTCAATCGAGCGACGACCACCCATGTCATCCCGCCGGGCCGCGAGGGTTTCATCTTCGTGACGTTCGGCGGCGAAAGCGTATGCGAGAACACCCTCGGCTATTGCTCGGTCCGGGTGCTGGTCAACAACCAGGAGATCGCTCCGGCCAACGACCTCGACGTTGCGTTTGACTCCCCGGAGACGGCTGCGGCCGGCCAGGAGCCGTGGGAGTCCCACACGACGCAGCGTGTGTCCGGGACGCTCGGGCCCGGCACCTACACGGTCAAGGTGCAGATGCGTATCGATCGGATCGACGCCACGAGCAAGTTCCGCGTTGATGACTGGCTGCTCTCGTCTGAGGTGCACTACACGGGATGATCTGACTCATGGGCGGGTCCGGGGCCGGATGCCCGGTGTAGCCCCGGACCCGAGCAGTAGTCAACCCCCATGTAGCTCATCTCGGCGGGTGATTGGCGTCGTTTCCCGTGACCGCTCGCAAGTTGCTCTGACCTGGGGCGATGCGCGCGCATCTGTCGCCCGACGACCGCGCGCGACCGAGTCCCATGCAACCGTGTCAAACGTCAGGCTTTCGGTTCGGCTCGGCGACGGGTGCTCGACATTCGCTCTGGGAGGTGGGTATCTGGGGCGGTTGCCGTTCGGGCCGGATGTTGGGCTCGGCACCGAGGACCAGTTCGGTTCGGTTTGGGCCAGTGTCGATGTGCGTCCTGTCGTCCGAATCGCCTCTTGTCCAGCCGATGCATCGAGCCCAGCAGCGAGCGGCGAGGACACCTGGGTGCGCCACGCCGAATATCACGTCCACCGAATGCCAGCACCACGTCACCCGTATCGGGTACGACCTCGCCGGCGACACCGGAACGGCCGGGATCACTGCATCAGTTGTTGAACCGGTTTCTTCTCAAACCCCTTCACGATGAGCCACACGGCGAACAGCATCTCCTGGATCGCCAAGGGAGCGAGCAGCCAGCCCATCGACGTGGTCAACGACAGCTCGAGGTTCTGGATGTCGAACATCACGATCAGGGGCGCCACGAAGTAGAGGATGGCGCCGAAGAATCCCCACAGCGCAAGCCAGCGGGGAATGATCCTCGTACGGTAGAACAACCAGCCCAGCATCATCGCCCCGAGGCTGAAGACCATCGCCACAAGCACCTCTACCCAGTCCATCGCCTCCAAGAGCACCCCGCCCCACAGGTCGAAGTGCGAATCGGTCGGCGAGCCGGCTGCTGCGTATTCCCGCCCGACTGCGGCGGTTACGAGCATGAGCGCGGCAAGAGCCATATATGCAACGGCTTCGAGTACTCCTCGGAACAGGACAGCACCCATGGCCAGAATCTGGTTGTAGCGCCGGAACAACGGGTACAACAACACCGGGACCATCGCCAACGGAAACCCCATGGCTAAGACCAGGAGCGCGCCGGCTACGAGCGATGTCTCGTCTGCGGCCGCCGCGCCGAGCACGTTGGCTTCGCCGAGCACTGTGTCCCCCACCACGACGCTCAAGACACCAGCAACGGTGCCAATGATGAAGAAGCCGCCGACCATGATGGCCAGCTTGCGATAGGTGGCCGGCTGCGGCTGTGTAGTCGTGGCCGGCGGTTCCTTGGTTGACAACGTCGTCATCACATCCTCCTGACGGCGCGCGGTTCGACGCCAATACGTCGCTCCTTGAAGAATGATCCTCGGACACGACCGGGGCCAGGGGCAACGGTCACCAGTTACGACAGATCAACAGTGCTGCGGTGCTCGGGAGGTGTGCGTCGTCACGAAACTGACCGTGAAACCGTCATTGCGTTTCACTGGGTTTCGCGCCCGCCGACCATAAGTGATCCGTGCGGGTTGGCTGGCGTGCGGCGTTCTCTGCATTGCGCTCGCGACCCTCTCTGGGTTTGGGGTTCAGGATCGCGATCCCCCGTTGTCATGCCGCGCCCAGACGTCCGTGGTGTTCGTCAATAGCGGCTCGTCGGGCCGGGTGGGCGAACCGGATCGGAACTAACGGGTGGCGGCTCATGCGCGCACTCGAGGACGATCCTGTGCTCACGCCGGTTGCGGTCCGCTACAACACAGGACATTCGGTCGAGACCAATCGGGCACGACTCGCCTCGCTCCTCGAGGCGGTCCACGCCCGCTGGCCACAACGGGCCCGGTCCGTAGCGCTCGTCGGCCACTCGATGGGTGGCCTGGTCGATCAGATGCGCCTGTGCAGCCGCCGGGCCGAGCCGGGCACTGCTGGATCGAAGCTGCGAGCGACGTCGTCACCATCGGATCGCCACACCGCGGTGCACCGCTGGAGAAGCTCGTCAACGCTGCGGCGTGGGCCCGCAAAGTCACGCCCCAGCGCGGGCCCTCGCCGTTTCCTCGACACCCGCAGCCGTAGCATCAAGGACCTCCGGCATGGGCGCATCGGCTACACCCTGGTCGAAGAGCCAGAAGGCCATGCCGCCTATCACACCTCGAACATCATTTCGTCGCAGGAGTCATCACCTCCAATCCCGCCCATCCCATCGGAGCGGTTGCCGGGGATCTGATGGTGGGGCAGTTTCCCCACCCGAATGAAGCCGGCCGGCTCCGCAGCGTCACCCGGTACGCTGGCGTCGGCCCCTTCAGCGGCGGCTCACACTCACTCCTCGTCCACGGACCGGACTGCAGCAGAGTCGGTACCGGAACAAACGAACCAGAGAGCGGGACTGCTCCTCGCTCAGGGAGGCGGGTCGCAATGACGATCAACGACGGAAAGCACCCATTCGACGCAACGGATCGCTGGGACGGCGGTGGCGCATACGAAGCGTTCATGGGTCGATGGAGTCGACTGATCGCCGACAGGTTCGTTCGAGCGATGAGCGTTCCTGGGGGCCTTCGCTGGCTGGACATAGGGTGTGGTACCGGGGCGCTGCTTCACGCGGTCACCAACGTGTGCTCTCCCGAGGAGGCCGTCGGTGTGGACCCGTCCGAGGAGTTCGTTGAGGTCGCCAGCGCCCGGCTCGGGGAGCAGGCAGACGTCCGGGTTGCCGGCGGCGAAGAGCTGCCCTTTGGTGACGCCACGTTCGACGTGGTCACCAGCGGACTCGTCCTCAACTTCATCCCCGATCCTCTGGCAGCCGTTGTGGAATGGAAGCGCGTGCTTCGCCCTGGTGGGTCGATCGCCGCCTATGTCTGGGACTACGCCGACGGAACGGAGTTCCTGAGGTACTTCTGGGATGCCGCTGTCGCGTTGGACCCAGCAGCAAGCAGCCTCGACGAGGGTGTCCGGTTCCCCATCTGTCGTCCCGAGCGCCTGGCCGACCTCTTTGGCCGGGCAGGCTTGTCGGCCGTACATACAGGAGAGCTGACCGTCGACACCCGCTTCACCGGTTTCAACGACTACTGGACCCCGTTCCTGGCCGGGCAGGGACCGGCGCCAGGCTACGTCGCCACCCTCGGCGATTCGCAACGAGCCCGCCTCGAAGCACACCTCAGATCGACCATCCCACTGTCCCACGATGGATCGATCCGCCTTTCCGCTCGGGCCTGGACAGTCAGCGGGAAGCCATGACCCGTCGCACAGTGCGGCCAATGTGCCTCGGCCTCGACCACTACCCGGTGTCGACTGCGATGCTCGTGAGGTGCTCGACAGCGCAGCAGCGGCCTGAGCGATTCGGTCGACGCAATACCTGGTACGCTGGCTTCAGCTGCTTCGGCGGCGACTCACACTCTCTCCTCGTTCACGGACCGGACTGCAGCAGAGTCGGTACCGGAACAACTGACCCAGAGGAGCAGGACCGCTCTTCGTGCTGCAGAGAGGCAGTCGCCATGAACATCTACGTAGGAAACCTCCCGTTCGACGCAACCGAAGGGGACCTGCGCGCTCTGTTCGCCGACTACGGGACGATCGCCTCGGCCTCGGTGATCACCGACCGTGACACAGGTCGCTCACGCGGGTTCGGCTTCGTCGAGCTCGCCGACGAGGCGCTCGCCGGCAAGGCCGTCGGACAGCTCGACGGTCACGAAATCAACGGTCGGCGCCTCACGGTCAACAAGGCTCGACCCCGCCCCACCAGGTCCTGATGACCGCCGAAACCGAACAGCGAACGGCAACCGACGAGGCTCGGCCTGTGGACCTCTTTGGGCCGCTCGCCCCGCTGTTCGATGCAAGCGCGGAGCGACGAGATGGCCATCCATCTCGCCCACGCCCACAACATCGGACGTCCGGTGAAGAAGGAGAACGGCAAGGACCGTCGCCACAGGCGCCGTCCCGACGGCGATGAGTGATCCCCGGCGCCTCCACGCCGCCGGACCCGAGCGGACAAACCCGGCTGGTGATGCACTTTGAAGTCTGAAGCCACCCCGCCGATCGATGGCAGACGACAACGCTGCCTGGAATGCGGGCACCCCCGCAACGAGCATCGATTTCCCGACTTCGGCTGCTCGGTCCCGAAGTGCGAATGTATCGAGTACAGAAAGCCAAGCGAACA
Source organism: Acidimicrobiia bacterium (assembly GCA_041576165.1). Classification (GTDB taxonomy): domain Bacteria; phylum Actinomycetota; class Acidimicrobiia; order Spongiisociales; family Spongiisociaceae; genus JBFGLM01. Next base: position 58,494 of record JBFGLM010000005.1, on the reverse strand, counting down.
AGACTTGGCCAAGCGTAAGCGAGCACGACGCACGACCTGACGGCACGGATGACGTGCAGTCGGCGGAGCGAACGACGGCGTCGGCGTGGTTGCTGTCTCGTCCTCCGGTCGAGTTCGACGCCGCCATACATTTCGACGAGGTGGGCGAACATGCCGCCTCGTTGCACCGCCGCGAACGGGCGCGGGTCCCCCACCAGGACGATCCGCCAGCTTTTCTGGTCGGCGAGTCGGGCCAGTACGGCCAGTTTGGGTGTGGCTGCGGTTGGTGCAACTCCGAACGCCGGGCGGCGATCCACGCCGCGCTGGATGTTCCGGCGGAATCCTCGCGGAACGTGAAGCGCACCTGATCGCGTTTTCGCCGATCCGGGACCTCCAACCGGCGCTACCCCCCGATGTAGCTCATCTCTACTTTCGGCATTCCGATCGTTTGCTCCGAGCGGATCTCCGAGTAGCGATCGGTTCGTGCCGCCCACACGCATCCGACGAGTTCCGCTAAGTCGACGTCGCTGGCGCCGGACCGCAACGCGTCGCGGAGGTCGACGCCGCGCGACGCAAACAGGCAGGTATAGAGGGTGCCCTCGGCAGAAATCCGCGCGCGGGTGCAGTCGCCGCAGAACGGCTGGGTGACTGATGCGATGACACCGATTTCACCGCTGCCGTCGGTGTACCTCCACCGCCGGGCCACCTCGCCGTGGTAGTTGGGTTCCACTGGTTCGAGCGGCAGCTCGCGGTTGATCGCCTCGACGACCTGAGCCGCCGGCACCACATCGTCCAGCCGCCAGCCGTTGGTAACTCCCACATCCATGTACTCGATGAAACGCAGGATGTACCCGGTCCCTTTGAAATGGCGAGCCATGTCCACGACGGTGTGATCGTTTACGCCTCGTTTGACGACGGCGTTGATCTTGATCGGCCCGATCCCGGCCTCGGCCGCGGCGTCGATACCGGCCAACACGTCGGCCACCGGGAACCCGACGTCGTTCATCGCCATGAATACCTCGTCGTCCATCGAGTCGAGGCTGACCGTCACCCGTTTGAGCCCGGCGGCCGCCAGGGCCGGTGCTTTGCGTGCCAGCAGCGAACCGTTCGTAGTGAGTGTCAGGTCGAGGCCTTCGATCACGGCGAGCATCTCGATCAGGTTCTCGATGCCCCGGCGCATGAGTGGTTCGCCGCCCGTGAGACGGATCTTGGTGACACCGTGGGAGACGAAGGCTCTCGCGACGCGAGTGATCTCTTCAAAACTGAGCAGCAGATCGCGCTTCAGAAACTCGTATTCACGGTTGAAGATCTCCGCTGGCATGCAGTAGCTGCAGCGAAAGTTGCAGCGGTCGGTGACCGAGATTCGGAGATCCCGCAACGGCCGCCCGAGGGTGTCGCGCACCAATTCCGTCATATGGCAAGGTTACCGCTGATCTCGAGCACTCGAACCGCGGGCTGAACACACAAGACGGGCGACCGGCGGCCGCCCGTCTCAACGAAACCGGTTGTCAGGACCGTTGCAGGAAGATGGTCGAGAGCCCCGCCAGGGCCAGCCCGGCCACGAACTGCACCGTGATCCAGGAGCCGATGTGGCCGCCAGCCCAACACCACAGGCTGCCCGTCACCATGACCGCGCCACCGGCCACGCTCGCCATCGCGCCGAACCGGGTTCGCATGAGCAGCCCGATCGCCGCACCCATGATCGCGAACGTATAGACGAGCGAAAGCGTCAGGTCCCAAGTCGACAGCACTGCATCGGGATCCGGCGTCGGAGCAATCGCCTCGAGGATGCCGATTGCAGCTACCCACAACGCAACGAGCGCCAGCGTAGAGCCGAGGGTCATCCGCCCGGAGGCATCGGAGAAAGTCCGCCATCGGGGCCGGACACGAGTGGTCGCCGTCGTGTCGGTCGTCTCGTGCAACATCACCATCGCATGCTCCTCGGCCTCTGGCGTGTCGCCAGTGTACCGGGGATCGACCCGCAGTGGCGCCGGTTTCAGCCGGCGGTAGAGTCCAGAACGTGGAAGGAGCCGCCGCTGACCTACCGAGGTTTGATCAACTTCCGTGACATGGGCGGCCATGTGACGGTCGACGGTTCGGTAATGCGGGCAGGGCTCATCTACCGGTCGGGCCGCCTGGATCATCTCGATCAGGCTCATGCACTGCGTCTGGTGGAGAAGCTGGGCGTCCGAACCGTGGTTGATCTGCGCACCGACGCAGAACGAGACAAGGCCGGGCAGTCCGAGCTCTCCCAATGGCAGCAGGGACTGCGCCAGTTTCACATCCCCTATTTCTCCGCACTACGGCCCCGGCCACTCGGCGCGGTGGCGACCGATGAGAGCTGGCAGCCGCCCGAACTCGCCCGCCGTTACGTGGCAAGCACGCTGCAGCAAGGCCGATACCGCCTGGCCGAGCTGGTGCAGCTGCTGGCGGACCCAGCCCTGGGACCGACCGTCGTGCACTGCTGGTCGGGCAAGGACCGCACCGGCCTGGTTGCGGCGATCATTCAGAGCCTCGTGGGGGTGGGCGATGAGACCGTCGTGCGGGACTTTGCCGCCACCGGTGAGTGGTTCGCCCGCCACCTCCCCGACCACCCCGAGCTGCAGGCGGCACCGAGCGTCGCGGCCTATCGCCCCGCCCCCGAGGCGATGCGTTTGACGTTGCTCGGTCTCCGCACCCAGTTCGGCTCACTCGAGCAGATGCTCTTGGAGTCCGGTGCATTGCCCGGCGATATCGACCGGTTGCGGAAACGTCTCCTGGAGTAGGCGCCGCATCGTGGCCGCGTCCACGCCCGTCGCGGTCCTGACGGTCATCGTGGCAACTCGAGACCGACCAGGCGATCGAGGGCTTGGCCCACCCGCTTCTCGCTCACCGGTCCCTTCACACCGAGATGTTGGGCGAAGAGGCTCACCCTGAGTTCCTGCAGTAACCAGCCGATCTCGATCATCTCGCTCGACCACGGCAATTGGTCCATCAGTTCGTCATGCCGCTCCTCGAGCGTCTGAACCCGGGCCATCAGGGCGCGGTCCCTGCCGGGATCGTCGGGCAGACGCTGGAGCCTGCGCGCGATCGCCCGCAGATAACGCACAACGTCTTCGAGCCGCCCGGCGCCAACGCCACTCACGAAACCCGGATAGATGAACCGGTCCAGCTGGCCGCGGATGTCGTCCGCCGCCTCTGGGAACGCAGATCCCAGCGCTCCGTCGAGAGACGTGAGAACATCCTGGAGAACGATCAGGGCTTGCGCCGCGGTGCGCCCGATCACGATCATGCGGTCACCGACAGCGTCTCGCACGCGACGGAGCAACCGCTCGAACCCGGGCCTGTCCCACACAGGAGCACGACTCTCCCTCATGAGGGCTCCGACGGCGGCAGCTTGAACATCCTCGATCCACTCGGCCGATGAGGCGTAGGGGCCGGCGGCCAGTGCCAGCTTCACCTCGTTGGTCAGAAGTGAACGGAGCAGCAGAGCGGGCGACGGGAGCTGGAGGATCAGCAGACGGCGCAGCCCCTCCCACATCTCCATTGACTGTTCTTCAGCAGTTGCGAACAGCCGAACCGCCACCGAATCTCCCTCGTCGACCAGGGCCGGAAAGGCGGTAGCTGCGCTCGGTCCGGTGCCCAAATCGACAGCGGAAGGCAGCCGGTCGACACTCCAGTCGGTGAGACCGCTCCGCTCGAGGGGATGACCGGACTCCGCAATCGCCGCCCGAGCGTCGTCTCTCAGCGCCCGGCGGAGCGCCGCTAGATCGTCTCCTTCGGCCACACACCGCTCGGTGCCGTCGAGCACCCGAAATCGCGGTTTGAGATGATGCGGCAGGTTCGCCATGTCAAACGAGTCGGGTAGCACCGCGATGCCGGTCCGGCGTGTGACCTCGCGCCGCAGCGCCTCGACGAGGCCACCGTCCGTGGCCGGGTCGAGATGTGCCACTAGTTCCCGGGCGGTGTCGGGGATCGGCACCAGGTGTTTTCGGATCTTCTTGGGCAGCGAACGGACCAGCGATTCCACGAGCTCGGCGCGCAGGCCCGGTACCTGCCATTCGAATGTCGACGGATCGAGCCGCTCGAGGACGGCGACCGGTACATCGATTGTCACGCCGTCGGTCTCGCTCGCCGGGTCAAACTCGTACGCCACCGGCAGCTCGATGTCCCCGTAGCGCCAGACAGTCGGGAATGAGTCCTCGTCCAGCAGCTCGGCGGCGGGATCGATGAGATCGCCCAGGCTGAGCTGGAGCAGCTCCGGGGTCTCGTGACGGGCGTCCTTCCACCACTTCTCGAAATCGCGTACCGACGCAACATCAGGCGGAATTCGCGCATCGAAAAACGTCACCACCGTGGCATCGTCGACGAGCAAGTCCGCCCGGCGACCGCGCGCCTCCATGGCCAGCACTTCGTTGATCATGGCCGCGTTGTGTTGAACGAACGGATGATGGCTGACCCATTCACCGGCCACCAGCACATGCTCGATGAACAACCGCCGAGCGGCGGCCCGATCTATCCGGTGATACAGCACCGTTCGGGCCGCGACCAGCGGCAACCCGTAGAGGGTGACCGTTTCGTGCGCGACCGCCGCCCCCCGGTCCGGATCCCACCACGGGTCGGAATAGGATCGCTTGACGAGATGAGCCCCCGCCTTCTCTGCCCAGGCAGGATCTATCCGCGCCACGATATGCGCCCACGACCGGGTTGTCTCGACCAGCTCGGCCGCCATCACCCACTGTGGGTTGGCCTTGAAGAGGACCGACCCGGGGCTGAGGGCGAACCTGGCGCCCCGAGCACCCCGATACTCGTGACTGTCTGGATCCTTCAGTCCGAGGTGGGACAGCAATCCCGCCAGCAGACTGCGGTGAATGGAGTGAGGGTCGGCCGGTTCCCGGTTGCGACGGAGACCGAGATCCCTCGCCACCTCGCGCAGCTGTCCATGCACGTCCTGCCATTCGCGAATTCGACGGTAGTGCAGGTATTCGTCCCGGCACATGCGCCGGAACTGGCCCGACGTCAAGGCCCGCTGTTGAGTTTGGACGTGTTCCCACAACGCAGGCCAGCTGAGAAAATCGGAGTCCGGATGGGCGAAGCGTCGGTGGAAAGTGTCCGCCTGCTCACGCTGCTCCACGGGGCGCTCGCGGGGATCCTGGATCGCCAGCGCGGAGGTGATGATCAACACCTCGCGCAGACAATCATTGTCGTGGGCTTCGACAATCATCCGCGCCAGCCGGGGATCGAGCGGCAGCCGAGCCAGCCGGCGACCCATGCTGGTCAGCCACCGGTCTGTCCGCTCGTGGCGCCGCTCTACTGCCGCCAGTTCCTCCAGCAACTGCACGCCGTCGCGAATCGCACGGGTATCGGGCGCGTCCACAAATGGGAACGACTCGACTTCCCCCAATCCGATCGCCGCCATCTGCAGAATGACCGACGCAAGGTTGGTCCGCAGGATCTCCGGCTCAGTGAATTCGGGTCGGGACAGGTAGTCATCCTCGCTGTAGAGGCGGATCGCGACGCCCGGCCCCAAGCGTCCGCACCGCCCGGCCCGCTGGTCGGCGGAGGCCCGGCTGATGGGTTCGATCGGCAACCGCTGCACCTTGGTACGGCGGTTGTACCGGGAGATCCGGGCAGTGCCGGCGTCCACTACATACCGGATCCCCGGCACGGTGAGGGACGTCTCCGCCACGTTGGTGGCCACCACGATGCGGCGGCCCCGTGCCGGTGAGAACACCCGGTGCTGGGCACCAGACGAAAGCCGTCCGTACAGCGGGAGGATCTCGGTGTGCGGTAGCCGAGTGTCAGTCAGCGCCTCGGCTGCGTCCCGGATCTCCCGTTCGCCGGAGCAGAACACCAGAATGTCGCCGTCACCCTCGGTGTACAGCTCCTCGACCGCGTCGACGATGCCCTGGTTCTGGTCCTTCGGTTCCGGACGGTTCGGATCGTCCAGAGGCCGGTACCGAACCTCGACCGGATAGGTGCGACCCGAAACCTCGACCACGGGGGCCCCGTCGAAATGCCCGGCGAAGCGTTCCGTGTCGATCGTGGCCGAGGTGATGATCAGCTTGAGGTCGGGGCGCCGCGGGAGCAGCTGCTTCAAGTAGCCGAGCAGAAAGTCGATGTTGAGGCTGCGTTCATGGGCTTCGTCGATGATGATCGTGTCGTAACGTCGCAGGCGTTTGTTCCGCTGGATTTCGTTGAGCAGGATCCCGTCGGTCATGACGCGAATGAGCGTGCGGTCTCCTACCCGGTCGGTGAAGCGGACGGTGTAGCCGACCAGATCCCCTACTGCTGAGTTGAGCTCTTCGGCGATGCGTTCGGCGATCGAGCGGGCCGCGATCCGCCGAGGTTGGGTGTGGCCGATCAGACCCTTGACCCCGCGGCCGAGTTCCAGGCACAGCTTCGGGAGCTGGGTGGACTTCCCGGAGCCGGTTTCGCCGGCCACGATCACCACCTGGTGGTCACGAATGGCCGCGAGCAGATCCTGGCGCCGCTCGGTGATGGGGAGCTCGGCCGGATATGCAATTCGCGCGGGGATGCGCAGGTCCGACATGCCCCGGATGGTACGAGGGTTTCCGAACCTTAGGCTCGAGGTGTCCCCCAGGGGCCGCTACAGCCGAAAGTTGCCCCCAAATCGGCCGTACCTGCCACATGTTGCTTGGTCCTCTAGGTTCTAGGCGGGCTAGCTACGGAGGCTGAGGCAGTCATGGACGAACGGCACGAAACACTCGCAACCGACAGCCGGTGGGACTTCAGCGACCTCCAGGCGCTGTTCATCAACTGCACCTTGAAGAAGTCCCCCGAGATGTCACACACGCAGGGCCTGATGGACATCGCGATCGGCATCATGGACCGGAACGGCGTGACCACCGAGAACATCCGAGCCGTGGACCACGATATCGCCATTGGAGTCTGGCCGGACATGACTGAGCACGGATGGGACAAGGACGATTGGCCGGCAATCTACGAGCGGGTGCAGGCCGCCGACATCCTCGTGCTGGGTTCAGCCATATGGTTGGGCGAGAAGACCTCGGTGTGCACGCAGGTCATCGAGCGGCTGTACGGCAACTCGCATTTGCTGAACGATGCCGGACAGTACGCCTACTACGGCAAAACCGGTGGCTGCCTCATCACCGGCAACGAGGACGGGGCCAAACACTGCTCGATGAATATTCTGTACTCGCTCCAGCACCTCGGCTACGTGATCCCACCGCAGGCCGACGCGGCCTGGCTGGGGGAGGCCGGGCCCGGCCCGTCATACCTCGATCCGGGCTCGGGCGGGCCCGAGAATGACTTCACCAACCGCAACACCACATTCATGGCGTGGAACCTGATGCACACGGCTCGGATGCTCAAAGACAACGGTGGATTCCCCGCCCACGGCAACCAGCGTTCGCTGTGGGACGCCGGCTGCCGCTTCGACTTCATGAACCCCGACTACCGGTGAGGAGCGGACGTCAGAGCCGCCGGGAAAGGTCGGCGGCAGCGATCGGGCCGGGAGCACTACCTCCCGGCGCTTAGTCTTGCCCGTCTCTCCCGTCAAGGAAACCCGCAATCCGATTCCTCATGACGCTTCGTCAGTCGGTTGTGAACACCTGGGTCTGTGGATTCAGGTGGTCGAGCTTCAGGGCTCCAGCTGTTGCCGTCCACATGCCCAGCTGCTCGTCGGTGTGTGCATGGAGGAAGATCGCCGACTTGTCGATGACCGCGCTGGTGGCGTGGCCGGATTCGACCCTGTCGCTAACCTGCCAACCGGACGGCCCCGATGTCGTACCTGTGTCGATCCGGTGGCGTAAGGCATGCGGTAGGCAGCTCGGGTTCGGCTGCCGCCGCTCCCGACAATCGGGATCGGACGACGTTCGGAGGCGATCAACGGATCGAGGAGGCGATGGTCACGCGACCGTTCTACACCGAGGAGCACGAACTCTTCCGGAGCACGATCCGCTCGTTCGTCGAAGCCGAGATCACTCCCCATGTCAACGAGTGGGACGAAGCAGGCGAATTCCCTCGCGAGCTGTACAAGAAGGTTGGCGTGCTCGGTGGGTTCGGTATCGGATTCGACGAAGAGTATGGCGGGATGGGAACCGACGACGCTCTGCTGCTGGTGATCCTCTCAGAGGAGATCGCCCGCTGCGGGGCGGGCGGAGTCGGTGCGTCGCTCTTCTCGAACTACATCGGCGCCCCACCGATTCAGCGAGGTGGTTCCGAAAAGGTGAAAGCCGAGATCCTGCCCGGCGTGATGACCGGGGATCTCATCTGCGCCCTCGGGATCACCGAACCCGGCGGAGGCTCGGACGTGGCCAACCTGCAGACCACCGCCCGTCGGGACGGAGACGACTATGTCGTGAACGGGTCCAAGACCTTCATCACATCCGGGATGCGTGCCGACTACGTCACGACCGCCGTTCGCACCGGCGGTGACGGCGCGGCGGGGGTATCGCTCCTGGTTGTGCCGACGTCGACGCCCGGTTTCTCCGCCACCCCGCTCGCGAAGATGGGATGGTGGGCCTCCGACACCGCCACGCTGTATTTCGACGACTGCCGGGTCCCGGCCGAGTACCTGCTCGGCGAGGAGGACGCCGGGTTCCGCCTGATCATGGAGAACTTCAACACGGAGCGGCTGTTCATGATCGCCGGCATGGTCGGCGGAGCTCGCGTCTGTTACGACCAGGCGCTGGCGTGGGCCGGCGAGCGACGAACCTTCGGGGCTCGCCTGGCCGATCATCAGGTGATCCGGCACAAGCTGGTGGAGATGGATCGCACCATCAACGCAACCCGGGCCTGGCTGGATCAACTGGCCTGGCAGGTCTCGGAGGGCGAACGACCGGTCGCCCAGCTGGCCGAGTGCAAGGTCCAGGCCAGCCTCACCCTCGAGTTCTGCGCCCGCGAAGCGGCCCAGATCTTGGGTGGGGCGTCGTATATGCGCGGCAACCCGGTCGAGCGCATCTACCGTGAGGTCCGGGTCAACGCCATCGGCGGCGGCTCGGAGGAGATCATGCGAGACCTGGCCGCTCGCCAGCTCGGAATCTGAGTCGCTACAGGAGAGTCGATGAGCAGCGAAGACACCGCTCGGATTGATGCCGGCAGCGAGAAGGGCGCCCGCGCCCACGAGCGACTCACCGGCAACCGTGTGGCCTGGATGACGACCGTCGCCGCAGACGGCACCCCGCAGACGTCACCCGTGTGGTTCCTCTGGGATGAGAAGAGCTTCCTGGTGTACAGCCTGGACTCGGCGCGCGTGCGCAACATCGTTGGAAACCCTCGGGTCTCCCTCAACCTGGACGGCGATGGGCTCGGAGGCGACATAGTCATCGTCGAAGGTACGGCCCGCATCGATCATGAAGTGGAGTCGGCGGCCGAGAACGCTGACTACCTCGCCAAGTACCGGCCGGTGATGGACGCCTACGGCTGGACACCTGAATGGTTCGCCGACCGCTATCCGGTTGCCATCCAGATCAACCCCACCAGATACCGGTACTGGTAGTCGGCCCGCCCGCCAGGCGGTTCACACCACCTGTGAAAGCAACGCCGGGGACCTGCGGGAGTCCCATTACGACTTCAAAGGCGCATTGCACCGGCTATGAGCCGAACTCAAAGAGATCATCTACCAGCTCAAGGAGCAGCAGATCTCTCCGGTGTCTGCCGCCACCGACGGGGCGGCGGCGCTGGGCGTCGACAGCGTCGCCGATGCGGACGCGGCCTCCGCCGAGGCCACGGTCGTTGAGACCGACGAGGAACCGGTCGTGGTAGCAGACGATGAGGCGCCGGTCGATGATGCCTAAGCAGCACCGGAGGGAATGCCTCGGCCCGCCCATCGACGTCGAGGAGATCATGTACGGCTTCAATGCCTTCTTCGGGGCGCTGGTATCTATGGGGCATCCGCCGGCGTTGAGACCGCCTAGGCGCCCTCGGCAGACATTCGCCGTGTGACCTCCGCTCGACCCCAGGCCCCGCCCGGCGTCACGCAATCAACATCTCACCGAAGAACTCATCCAGTTCCGGAACGTGCGTCGACCCACCGGCGGTGATCTTCTGCACGTAGTACCGCACATCGGGCTGGTCCGCCCGCACCGTGTCCTGCCACACGAAAACCGCCCGCCTCCGCACGATGCCGGTGAAGACGTCGCCTGGAGCAACCAGTTCGACCTGGGCCGGACGGGGCCCGACCGCGTAACGGACACACACGACTTCGCCCGAATCTCCCCGGGTTCGCAACAAGCCGTAGGCGGAAGTGGGAGCCGGGTTCGGGTCACGTTCGGTCACCGCCAGGCTGAGCGTCGCGATGGACGCTGTGGCTTCCCCGATCGAGACTGCTATCCGGTCTCCCTCGCCCCAGCTGAACTTTCCCTGCTCGGCCAGCTCGGCCATGGAGAGCAGCTCGAGGTGGCGGTTGCTCCCAGGTTGCGACGGCTGTACGTGGTAGGACAGCAGCTCCGATTCCGACCCGTCGGGCGTGATGCGCGCAAGCCGCACCGGCGGAAGCTCGACGGTTCGGTCGGATGGGCCCGCCGCCACACCGATCACCAGCGGCGAGCCCGGCCCGTAGGTGGAACGGTCCGCGAAAACCGAGAATTCGACATCTCCCGACCGCTTCCCCGAGGCGGTCATGGCCTCAGTCGCCAGGGCCTGGTTGTAGTCTGGGTCCTCAAACCGTACGTATTCGGGTTGCATGACCAAGGGCAGGTGGCGGTCGGCAGCCACCCTCAGCGGGAATACGAGCCGGCGCTCCGGGTGGTCGCCTCCGGGAATCCGGTAGGCGATCTCGAGCCGCACCAGGGAGCCGGGCGCGACGCGGCGGAGCAGTTCCAGCGCAGCGCCGTCGCTGTTGTCCTTATCCCGTACCCGCAGCTCCGCAACGGTTCCGGGGCTCAATCTCCCGCCTACGCCTGTGGACGCGGTCAGCTCCACCCGGTCGGCGCCATCGGTGAGGACTATCCGGGCGGGCAGCGTCGGAATCTCTTGGTCCCCCTCGACCAGGGCCGTCATCCGCAGCCCGTCCCACGCCTCGATGTCGATCGTACCGTTCACGGGGTGGCTCACGTCGAGGCGGTACATGGCAAACCGGCCGTCACCCAGATCAAAGTGGGCAGTATCGACCGGGCTGGATGACACCCCCACCGGAAGCCCGTCGGCGGCTCCCGATACCACCCGGTGTGCGGCCGGCAGCGGCAGCGGTCGGGGCATCCGGTGGGTCACCGGCACGCTGCCGCTGGGAAGGGCCGGCGCCAGACCGGCATCAGCGGCCGAGCCGCCCGCCGTTCGCAGCAGCTGACTGCGCAGCTCTATCCGGGCTCCCGGCCGGTTGCCCGCCAGGAGATGGCGCACGGCGTCGGGAACGATCGGTTGCCACGGCGCGCCGGACTCGGTTTCATCGTCCATCGCGGGCAAAGAGGCCGGCAGCGGCGGCGCGGTCGCGGTGGCGGCCTCCGCCCGGCGAGGCGGTGCTGTGAAATGAGATGGCGCCGCATTGGCCTGGGTCCGGAAGCGCACACGGTGCTGCAGCGCGTGCCAGCGAGCGTCTTCCCACCCGTCACCGATGCCACTCGGAGTCGGGGCGGCGGCATCGGCGTGGCGGGTCGTCAGCCGCAGCCCGCTCCAGCCCAACTCCTCGCTCCGCACCGGCTGGACCCCCGTCACGAGCGGCGGGGCCAGGTCCTGGGGTCGGGCGGTATCCGGCATGTCGTGGCCCCCGAAATGCGGTTCCCGGAACTGCAGATCGGCGGGGTCGGCCCGGAGTGAATGGCCGCGCCAGCCGATCCGGGTGACGGTCCGGACCGGTTCCACCGTCATGAACTCGTAGCCGACCATCACATCGCCGGCCGGGTTGGTCAACACCTGGCGCCGGCGGATCACGGCCACCGGCGACAGGTGGGCATGGCGTTCCAGCACGGCTGCGGCCCAACGGCCTACGTCGGCCGCGTCGGCTACACCGTCGACCAACCGGCTGGCCACCGGCCGCAACCGGCGGCCCTGCCCAACCGCGATCAGCTCGACCGACTCTGCCTCCACGATCGTGCCTTCCTGCTCCAGTGTCTGAAGATCCAGCGCCAGGTAGGGGCCGACGATCATCTTCGGCTCGGAGCCGAGGGCGACAACCGCCACGGCTGGATGGGTGGAGACATCGGATTCCGTCCGATCAAACAGTTCTGACCCGATCCGGGTGGCGAGCGCCAGGGTCGAATCAACCGCGCGCGCCGGGGGCGGCGCCGAGTACGTCGCGAGCTCCGCGTCGGTCAGGACCCGGTCGAAGAGGGCGATGCGATGATGAACACCCACCATGGAACCAATCGGCGCCGGCGCCCCCAGCCGGAGGAACGTCTTGCGGCGTGGGCGTTGCCGCGCCCCCGCCGTCCACATGAAACCCGAGTGACGTCCTTCATCGACCTTGCGCCCGTCGATGTACAGGGTGCCCCAGCGAGGACCCCCTGCCCGCGAGCGCCGCGGCGACGAAGAGAACGCAACAACCAGCGGTCCGTCGTGGTCTGGTACGGATCCCTGCAAGCGAGACCCGCCGACGTCAACCGTCACCGAACCGCGGCCCACATCAATGGAGATGAGCTCCTTGAAGTGACGACCACCCTCAACCGCAACTGTCGCCGCCCGACCATCGCCATCCGGGGTCACCACCGACAGGATCGTGAATGACTGGCCCTGCTGATGGTTGGTGATGTCGACGTGGGCGGTTGTGCCGGATCCGGTGAACATCAGCCCGCCATCCGGTGCCCACTCCCAGTCATCACCTTTGAGCCGCAGCTGGGCTCGAGATTCCCGCCCAAGGTTCCGCTTGATGGAATCCGGTCCGGTGCTGAGATCAAACTCGGTCGTTGACCCGGACGGCAACTCGGCGCGTCCGTGGGCCATGACCGACTGCAACAGCCAGTTGTCCACCGGGGCCGGCAGCGACGCGGCCAGCCGGTCACCCCTACCCCGCCCTTCGGGGCCGTCTGCAGTCGAAGCCAGCACACTCTGCAGTGGGACGCCGGCGCGGCTGAGGACCCGCGTGGCATCTTCGGTCAATCTCGCGGCCAGCTCCATCGCGTCGATCCGGAGCGCCGACCGACCCGACCCGCGGTCGATGGCACCGGGCGCAAATGGTGCCTGCGGCTCGGTCGCATGACCCATCATGATGGCGGCGAACGCCCGGATCTGCGGCGCGGTCGACGCAGCCAGCACAGTCGGGTGGGCCGTGAACGGCTGGTTCCCGGCCGCCTTCGCCAGCGTCCCGATGAACGGCAGCTCCAGCAGAACCCAGTCGGCGCTGCCCCGCGTGTAGTCATCGACGCCCGCGACCAGCGCCCCTTGGGCGCCCAAGGGCAGACGGCGAATGGTGATCGGCGGGGCGTCGCGGGTGATTGGCGTGGCGTCAACCCAGGCGGCGGCGTCCAGCGTCACGAGCATGGTTTCGGGGTCCAGGGCTGCGAGCGCTCCGGCGATGGTGTCCGCTGCATCGGGATGCACAAATCCGCCAGCCCCGAGCTCGGTCGCCGGTCCCCGGCGCGACGAGAGCTCGTCCGCCACGATTGACGGCGTGGCCAGGCGCACCGGCTGGGAGACGGTGAACCGTCGCCGCTGCCCCATTGTCCGCTCGAGGGTGTGTTCGACGACCGCCCACAACTCCACCGACCCGACAATCGACCACACAGACCTGTCGCCGTCCTGCGAATCATTGACCGCCAAGCCGGCTTCGTCCCCGTTCGCGATGGGCAAATGATGGCCCGACAGCAGGATCCGAGCGCGGTGCAGCGTCGGGTCGATGGGATCGTCGAGCACGGGAACCATCAGTAGGCCATTCTCGCCCACGTTCACGACGGGGTGGGTGTGGTGGTTGAGCAGGTTGATCCAGCCGCTGATCTCGACGCTGCGCTCCCAGACGGTGTCTCGCTTTTCCATGCGAGCCAGGTATCCGAGGACGATCTGGCCCGAGCAGAGCTGGCGGACTGCGGGGTCTGGTCGCTCCGGCGCGGCTCCGTGGAGCAGAGCTTCGGCCAGGGCGTGGGTGACGACAAAGCCGGCTGTACCGTCCTCGGGTGGGGTCGTCTCAAAGGTCATCGCAAGGTAGCCGGGCAGGCCGGGCTGAACGATCGGGAACCCCGGGAGCACGTCAACCGACCCCGCCGCGTCCGGCAGGCCGCTCCAGGACACTTGCAGCGACGAATTGGTGAGCTGCGCCTCGACACCTTCCACGTGCAATTCGATACCGAAGATCGAAAGACCGGTCACGCCTGCCGGCAAATCGTCTTGCAGTAGGTCGACCCGGGTGGCGAGCGTGATGTCGCCACCCGCCTCAAACGTCATGATCAGGCCGGCTTCGTGGCTTCCGTCGGAGCGCAGACCGATCTCGAGATCAGTTGCCCGAGCGCTAGTCGCCTGGTCGTCGCCGGCACCAGCCCGGTCGAATGCCTGGGTGATCGGCTCAGACGGCGACCCGATCGGAAACACGACCGGGTTGGACAGTTGCACGGACCACAGCTCGTCGAAGGCAAAGAAGTCGATCTGTGGACCCGCCCCGGCGTGTCCGATCGACAGGGTGCCGTCCGTGTTCAGCTCCAGTTCGGTCCAGCAGAGGATGGGGGCGCCACCCACCTCCCCCTCGACCAGGCGCATCGGCCATACGAGAGTCGTGTCGGGCTCGGCGGCCTCGAGGCCGGTCAGCGCCAACCGGCCGTCGCGGACGGAGAAACCGGCGATCACGGCATTCGGCATACCTTCGATCTCGGACGGTCCGTCGCCCGGGAGGGGCAGTTGCAGGCGGCCGCGGATGGAGACGGAGCTGACGGCGCTGCCGTCCAGTACCAGCGACTCGAGCCGGAGCGGGATGAAGTCCAGCCCGGCGATGGTGGCGCCGGCGTTGAGACGCCACTCGTAGCCGGCCAGAGCGGCAGGACACCCGTCGCGCCTGAAGCGTGCCGTGTCGGCTGCCAGCTGGCAGGGCAGATCGCGGAACCACAAGTGCCAGGTGTCATCGTCCTGAGCCGCGGTGAGGTCGATGGGCTGAAGCGTTGAGACGAGGTCGAACCCGTCCTCGGCGGCGCCGTCCGGCTGGACCCAAGTCCGGATCAGGTCGCCGTCGGCGGTAGAAGGCGCCCTTCCCAGACCAGTCTGATCGCGCAGAACTCCATTGCTCCGTAGCGATGCCGATCCCGCCACGATGTCCAGGGTCTCGCCCGACACGTTCATGGCGCCGGTCGGGATGGCGAGGACGCCGTCGCCGGCTGCCGACTGTTCCTTCCTGTCGGCGATGGCAAAGCTCAGCCGAGGCGGGTACGAGGACAACTCGGCCGTCACGTCCATGTCGAGCGGTGTGTTCCCGGCCAGATTCTCGAGCTTGGCCTCGGAAGCGTTGATCTGTTCTGCACCGAGAATGCCATGAGGCGCGGCGATGGCGAAGCCGGTCACGCCTTCAAGTGCGGCCTGCCCTGCCAGGTCGCTCAGCGTCCGCCAGTGGTTCTCGTAGTCGTTGGGGGTCAGCGCAGCCGGCGTCGGCGCGGCCTGCTCGTTGATGGTGCTCAGCGCGGCTCGCTCGTCAAGCGCCGGCATGTCGTAGCGGAAGCGCGCCATGCCGGATCCGTCCCGGTCGGGTTCGAGCACCAGTCCGGGGGATGAAAGGACGACTCCAGCCAGTTCGGTCGCGGCAGTCCAGGCAGGCGCCGGGCGGAGCTGATCGAGAGGCAACTCGGGCCACATGCCGGCCCCACCACGGAACTCGAAGGACCAAGGTGCCGATTCGTCGGCGGCGACAAATGGGAAGAGGGCGCGGCTGGCTGCCGGCGTGTTGGCCGGGCGGGCAGTTTGAGTCATCGGGAGGGCCTGGATCATGGGCTGGGTCGGGTGACGCAGCCAGGCGACGGCCCGGTGGTCGGGCTGGAACTCGGGCGAGAGCACCCCGGTGTCCGCGTCCGTCAGCGCTGCCAACGCCTCCGCGTTCACGTCACTCGTCAACCGGGCCCCAGCCAGCTCAGCCGATCCCTCGCCGCGGTTGCCGAACACCAGATGCGACTCGAACTGGATCAAGGACTGGTGGCGGCGCCCGGCGGCGCCGGCCGCGTAGAGCGGCTCGGAGCGGAGGCCCGAGATCCAGTTGCTCAAATCCGGCAGAGCGTCGCCCGAGGACGGCGGCTCGGTGGCGATCCACAGCATGCCGTCGAGCACGACCGACGGCTCAACGACGCGCACGGTCGCGCTCCGGAGCCGCCCGTTTTCGACGACCCATTCTCCGCCGAAGCATTCGGTTCCGTTGACGATCAGGCTCCACGCCTGCTGCCCTTTGCTCCGAGCCGACCGGTTGCCGAACACAACGGCGCCCGAACTCACCAGCTCGCGGCGTGGCGCCGCTTCGGGCTGCTGACCGGCGTCCACCAGCAACTGCTCTGTGAGGTTCGGTATCGGAACCTGGAGCCACCCATCACGAACCGGCAGCGCCGCCCACAGCGCCTCCGGATCCGGTTTCGTATTCCCGGCTTCGGGAGGGGGCATAGACCGGTCCGCCCGGAGACGAGCGGCGAGTCCCAGTGGGTCGGGCGCCAACTGATCGGCCTGCAGCTCGGATGTCTCGGCCCAGCCGGAGCCGGCTGCTTCTGCCCGCACAGTCAGCGTTGCGGTGTCGCCTCCAGACTGGCTTGTGGACTGCGGTCGTGAATCAGCCGAGACCGAGACAGTAAGCCGCGCCTGGTTGCGCTCGATCGAGATGTCGATCGGCTGGAGAACCATGATTGACCGCGCCCCATCTGACGCGTAGGGGGAGCCTTCGGTGAGCAGGACACGGAGGGCGCCCGCCCCAAGATGGAAACGCTCGGAGCCGTCCCTGCTGAGGCGCCATGACATTTCCGGCACAGACCCGGGTTCGACGACCTCCAGATTGAGCCAGCTCGGTCCGCCGGTATCTCCGCCGATTTGAGGATTCCCCGGGTTGAGCTGTTCCGCGAGCCGGCGCCACGCCGCCCGCCAGCCTTTCAGGCCCGTCTCATCGAGACGCTCCATCTCAGGCGTCAGGCGCACCTGAGTTCCGTCCACCTCCGCTAGGAAGCCCGCCTCTACGACCTGCTCCGGCTGGTCCCAAGGGAGCGTCCTGGCACCCTCTACCGTTATGCCTCCGGCATGGACCTCGATGTGACTGCCTGACTCCGGGTGGGTGATGCCCAGTGCCTGGTACAGGCGTTCTTCCGCTTGTCGTTGCGCGACCAACGCATGGAGTTCGACCATGCCCGCCGCGCAGCGGTGTTCTTCACTTTCGGACGCGCGGGTCAACGCCAGGACAACCGGGTGGGTGGCCGCATCGGGGTGGCGGCGCCAGCGGAAGGACCTGCCCAGCGCAGTGATCGACACCTCAACAGTGTGCGCGTGCACCACGGTCAGGTCCCGGGTGACGGAGTCTTCGTCGAGTGTGGCGAGCACGGCCCGCCGGGCCGCCTCGCCGGACCGCTCCGGAGTCGGAGCAAGCTCCATCTGGGCCGACCATCCGGGGCCTGTGATCGTGAATCGTTCAGCCATTCGATGCTCCTCCCCCGGAGACGCTCGGTATCTCGATCGGCAACCGTGAGCTCGGCTCAGCACCCGCCCGCCGAGCCCGGATTTGGAATGTTCCAGATCCCAGATCGTGGAGGAGGGCTTGCCGGAACTGCAGCTCGATGGCGGCTCGATCCGCCGGCGCGGCCACCCGGGCCGCAGCCGTCGCGTCCGCCAGGTCGAGAAACCTGTCCTGGCGCCAAACGAACGGCGACACGACCAGCCGGTGTTCGGCGTCGGTGCCCTCGAGGCCGGCTGTCACGGGCACGGCGGCACCCGTCTCCACCCGCAGTGGTGGCAGGTGCTCCGATTCGATCCGGTCGGCCACCTGGTGGACGCCGCGCAAGAAGTCCGGGTCGCCATTCAGCCCGCGTAGCATCTCGAGGTGATGCTCGTTGGCGAAGCCCTGCCAGGTGAGCACGCCGCCCGCCAGCCGCAGCCTGTTGTCGGTCGCCCCGGCCACCTGATCGGGACTCGGCCGCGGGCGGACGCCGTCGTGGGCGACGGTGATCCGCTTGCCCGGATGCTCGGCCATGACCTCGCGCAGTCGAGCCCGGAGATCAGCATCGCTGATGAGTCGCTCGGCCACGTCGAATACTTCGGGCGGCGCGCCGGCGAAGGCGTCGAGCAGGGACTCGGCATCGTCCCCTCCAAGATCCGCGGCGAGGGTGTCACGTCCCCACAGCTCCACGAATGCATCCGGCAGCCGCTGCAGTTGGTCGATCAGCTGGCCGGCAGCCTCGGCGGCATCCAGGCCGAGGCTGGGGAGACGGGTGATGATCGAATCGATCTCCCGCATCAGACTCGGCTCGCCCGTCCAGACAACCAGATTGTCCTCGGGCCGCTGCAGAGTGTCGTCGGGGAAGAGTTCTTCGAAGCTCACTCCCACCTCCTCGACGATCGGCTCCTGCATGGCTCGTAGCCGTTCGTGGAGGCGCACCAGGGGTTCGGAGATTCGCTCGGGCATGACGCCGCCGCTCAGCGCCTCGCCAAAGCGCGCCACCGACTCATCGTCGGGCGGTAGCGTCCACTCGAAGGCCACATACGAGACGTCGTCGATGTCGCCCATGAGCGCGTCGATGGGTGGCAGCGGCCGCGTGGGGTCGAAGGTGGTCGTGACGACTTCCTCCTTCTCGGCCATCGACGCCACCCGCGCCAGGGCCGGGGCGAGGGCTGGTACGACCACAACGCCGGACAGATCGATCGAATCTCTGCCGTAGAGCGCCACGTTCCAGGCGTCGCGGGGTGCCACGTCGAGGGCCGCGCCGGCCGCGTCGGGCACCACCGTGGATGCACTCACCCATACCAAACTGGGCGGGTGGGGCTGGATCCCGGATGGACCGATCTCCACGACGACCGACCGGTCCCGCGCGGCCAGATCGGCGCTGGCGAGAATTGCGCCGGCCTGACGAACCGGGAAGTCCTCGCCGGCGGGCGCCACTCTCCAGCCGGGTCCCGCCGACTCAACTCCATCGGGCCGGTCGAAGTAGACGCGGGCCACCATGCTGACCGTGCCGTTCACCGCCAGCAGGATCTCGTATGACACGTCCGGATCCGGCACTGCGCCCGGACGCCGCACGGCCGATTCCGGCTCCTCAGCCGGCCACAGCCCTTGCTGCTCCTCGGTCAGAGCGTCCCAGAACCGGGCCAGCGGCACTGCGATGTGGCGCTGGGGTCCCATCTCCGGGTCACTCACCACGCTCATGCTGCCTGCCGCGGCCGGGGACCGGTATCCGAACTCGCGATGGATCGTGCTCACCGGGGCGGAGGCGAGTTCTGAAGTCTGGGCTACCGCGATCAGGGCGTGTTCGTAATAGAACGGCAGGTGGTCGATTTGGACGGCCAGTGCCCCCGCACCGAAGCCCCCGATCCGTTCGGGCAGAGCCAGCGTGGCGCGGTCGTGATCCGTCAGCGCGTTCAGGTCAATGTGGTCCAGTCCAACAGATTCGGGCAATTCCTGACGGACCGGTCCGGGGAGCGCGATGTCGTCGGGGTTGATCTGCACGCTGCTCAGGGCTTCGACGTCTGCGACGAAGCGTCGCAAGATCGTGAACGCGATCTGGCGGTAGTCCAGCAGCCTGGACAGAGTGCGGTTGCGTTCCGAGAGCACCTGTTCCGGGTGCTGCGCCAGCGCCACTTCCCATGTGCGCCCCGGCGAAGTGGTGGTCGCCGGGCTTTCGGCCTTCGTGTCGATCCGGGTCGAGCTGATGATCACCGGTGCGGCGAGCGGTGCGGTGCGTTCCAGCACGGCGTCGATGCCGCCGGCCTCGGGGTCCACTGCCGGCGGATCGGTCGGCCGTCGCACGCTCGAGCCCTCGGCCAGGTGGGCAAAACCGGGAGCACCGGCGAGGCTGGCCCACAGCCGGTCGTAGCGGCTGTAGGGCTGCAGGTAGTAGCGGTAGGCGTGGGCCCACCCGTCGGTGATCAGGTCGTGATAAGTCACACGTCCGCTCGGGTCGGGGCTGGCGATCGCCGGTGCGCTAGGACGCGGGTACGCCGTGGCAATGGGCGGGCTCTGCGCCTGTTCGGGCGAGGCGGTGACGACGAACCGGTGCAGCCAGGTCTCGACCTGTGCCGGTTCGTCAAGAGCAATCCGGCGCAGCTCCTCGGCCAGCTGGAGATGTTCGGCGTTTTGCGCCAGCCCTTCACGCTCGCTCTGAATCAGCCGGGCACGATCGGCTTCGGTGGCCTCAGGTGGGATCGCCACCACCAGGGGCCGCAGGCTGAGCTGGATCAGTGCCAGCAGCTGCTCGGGTGCCGCCGGGGCGGGAGCGGCGCCAACCGCAGCATCCGACTTGAATAGCAGTTCCGTGACCAGGTGGGGGGCGGCGCCGTGGTCCACGACCGCCTCTTCCTCCTCCGACACGGCCGGCGCGGCCCGGGCTTGTTCAACGGCGGCTGCAACCACGTTGCGGAGCCGGTCGCCGGTCACAACCTGCCCGGTTTGGGTGTCACGCAACGAGAGGGCAACGCTCAGACCCAGGTGCTGGAGCAGCGCCCAGCCGTACGGGTCCGCCGCCGGGGCGGTCACGCTCATCAGTTCTTCCAAAGTGCCCGCGTTCAACGGCCGGCCGGCCTGCAGATTCACGATGTAGCGCTCGTCGATTGCGGCCACGATGTGCCGCAGCAGCGGATGGATGAACTCCGGTACCGATGACGCCCGGCCGCGCAAGGACTCGTCATGACGCACAGGCCAGCGCAGCCGGTGCCCGGACCAGTCGCGGGTCGCACTCTGGTCGGGGTACCAGGCCTCCCATTCAGCGGGCGTCAGGGTGGTACTGGGTACCAGCCCCATCTCGTCGGGCGGTTGCAGCCGGACCTCATCGATGCGTTCGAGAGCTGCCGTGAGGCCGGCCGCATCGGCAAACGTGGCCGGCCCTTGCGCATCCACGTCGAGCCGGAACACCTGGAACCCGCCGCTCAATGCGGTCGGGTATCGGGTCTCGCCCGGGCTGGAAGGAGCCTGGTTCCATCTCACCCGCACCGCCCGTCGCCCGGCCGGATGTGGACCGTATGCGGCGTCGAGGTCCCCGTCGCCGGCGCGCGGCTGTGGCACATGCACCAGCATGGGCCTGGCCGACCCGTCCTGCGGTGTGACAGCAGGAAAGTCGAGGGGGCGGGTGATCCATTCGAGATGGGATGGGTGCCGCTCTTCGCTGTGACCATCCCCTTCGAACCGCAGCAGGACTTTCACCGGGACCAGCGCCGACGGCACCTCTGCGGCGGAGACGGTCTGGATGAACACGCGCCAGCCCTCGGCCAGCCACGCCTCGGCCGGGAACACTCCGGCCGTCCGGAGATCGTCGAGCATCAGCTCGGTTTCGTGCCGGCCCATCCGATCCGGCTCGCCGGGTTCTATCTCCATCACGATGTCGTCGGGCCGGACCCGGGCGTTGCTGCTGGGCAAGTCTCCCGTGGTCGCTGCGTCGATTCCGTAGCTGCCGATCGCCATCGTCTCCATCCGGCGGAAAACCAACCGGTGTTCCCCGATCGCGACGATGGGGGCGCCCACCGGAATGGTGGGGCGCGTCCAGCTGATCCGGATCCGGTCAGGCTCGAACGCCGGCGGTCGAGCACTTTCGACTGCCTCAAAAGAGCCGGCAGTGATCTGATAGGTGACGGCCAGGTCGGTGTCGACCGGGACCGCCGGCGGCTCGTTCGGATACCGGGTTGCGATCACGGACACGCCACGGCCCTGCGAACCGTTGAGATCGACCGGCGTGATGGTGTAGATGTAGCTTTTGCCGGACGCCGGCAGTGCCGCGATCTCCGCGTCGGTTTCGTGCCCGAAATGGTCGACGAACTGGAATCGGGGTCGCAACGCCCGCACGCTGAACGGGTCATCCGCGGTCCCGGCCTCGAGCACGTCGGCCGGCTTGACGGTTGTGGTCATCTGATCCATGCCGTCGTCCAGCGCCCTACGCGTCACCTGGTAATGGGCCAGGTGGTGCTCCGGCTCATCCCGTTCATCGGACTCGCTCGGTTCGCCGTCCCACACCAGGTCCCACGAGAACGCCACGGTGGTGGCGTCGGTGAAGGTACGCATGTCCTCGAGGCGCGGCGGACGCTGGGCGAAGTCGTCACGAACCCGGTTGAAGACCCGCAACGGTTGCGGCTCGCTCGCCGTGGCGGGCCCGACCCGCTGCCCGAGCGCCGGCACATGATCGCCGCCCTCTCCGGCCAGCCAGTCGCTGCCGGCGTCGACTCGCAGCACCAGCCCCAGCAGGAACGCCGGAGAGGTTCCCACCACCGAGTTGTCCCCGGCGGCATACGCCCGAACGTCATCGACCATGTTGTGCACCACCATCCCCCGGTACTGGCGGGCTCCCTCGATCGGACCGGCGAGTCCGTCGTCGTCGGTTTGCTCGGGATAGATGGTCGTCTTTGGGTTCAGCGCGTTGCTCAGCGCTCGCTCGTATGTGGAGTCGGGGTCGGGCTTGAACAGGGGCGAGTTGCGGAACTGCTCGAAGGCGCCCCGGACGGCAGACTCATACGCCGCCTCGCTGGGCGCCTTGACGCGGCCGTCGGACAGCGACGCATCCACGACCAGCGGGGGCGGATCACCGCCCTCCACGAATGCCGGTTCCAGGTAAACGCCCAGCGTCACGTCCCGAGCGTCTTCGGGCGGGTTCTCGACTTCGTCGCGGGAGGCGATCTTGGTGACCCAGTCGGCCGACCACTCATGAGATCCGGTGCCGGCCACAACGAAGTCGCTCGATTGCGGCTCCCATCGTTCCAGGCTGGTGACGCCCTCAGGAACGTCCAGCCGGAAGTCCCCCATACTCGAATCCGCCGGTGGGACGGGAACAAACCCTTCATCCCCGGACGGGTATAGCAGCGCAAAGGCCGGGTCGCCCGGGTTGGCCGGCCGCACCACGAATACGTCGTACCGGGCCGCGCTCAGCTGGGGCTCCGGTTCTTTCACTGGCGCTTCGGTAGTGGCCTCGGCCGGCATGGCTGCGACCGCGGTCTCGACCCGGCGCCGGCCGTTCCCGGCGGCAGCCTGCGCCGGCCGGGTTCCCGGTATCGCTCGGGTCGCCTCTTCATCCGCTTCGAGACCAATGCTCAGGTAGCGCTCGGTGGCACTACGGGCCGAGTCGACCCGGCTCCCACCCGACTCGATCCGGGCCCGCACCTCGAACGACCGACCCAGGACCCGGATGCGCAGCGTTCCCCGGCCCCGGATACCGGCCGTGGTGGCGCCGTCAACGATCACGCCGAACTCGAGGCTGGCCGTGAACTGCATCTCCAACGCGAACGTCCACGTCTTCGTTATGAACAGGAACTCGATCCAGACCCGCAGTTCGATCCTGATCCGGATGTCGACACCCACTGCGCCATAGATTTGCATCGCGCTTCGACCACTGCCGAGTTGGGCCGCCGCAATCAGCCTGGCGCCGAAACTGCCATCGGCGGTCGCGATGAGATCGACCCCGGCTACACCGACGCTGACGCCGGCGCTGAACCGCATCGAGGCGCGCGCCAGATAGCTGATACCGATGACCAGGTCCGTGGTGCTCCCCCGTTGGGCAATCCGGTAGATGAGACCGGCCCGCACCTGAGCGCGTAGCGGCCCGAAATCCATACCCCAGCGCAGCTGGTTGGGCCAGCCCAGTTCGGCATGGAACAGGTTCGGCTCAATGAGGACTGTTGCAGCGAACTGCCCGTTACGAAGCGCGGCCTGAATGAAATCTGGGAGTGGTGGCCGTGATCCGAGATACCCTTCGGGATTGGATGCGATCTGGGCCAGGAACCGCTGCTTGCGTGGCTCGAGCAGCGCAAATCCGGTGAACAACGGCTTCGACCGGATCGCCTCGTCCACATCCATCACGTAGTCGTAGTAGTTCGTGTTGATCCACGCCCGGGCGGCGATGAAGAACACGAGGTCCGAGCGAATTGAAGCGACGACGTCGAACAAGAACGCCGACGGCACGTTCTTTTCCGCAGCTTCGTTCCAGCGGATCGGCGTGGAGGACGGCGATGCGGACTGGGAGAACAGGGCGCGGAGCGCGATGGTCCAACGCGGATCGGCCTCCGGTTCCTCCAGGCTGACGGCCCAAGCATCCCGTGTCGCCAGGTCACCCTGGCTGCGGGACAGCTCCCGGAGTCGTTCGAGCAAGTCGCCGACATCGTCGGTCTCGTCGGCCGCCGCGATTGAGGCCAGGGTGTAGCGGTAGCCGAAACCGAGGCCGATCTCCCGCAGGTAGAACTCGAGCACGGGCACCCGCAGGGTGAGCTTCGACACGTTGGCCGCGATGAACCACGCCCGCAGCCACTTGTCGTCGACCGGCCGGCGGACCCGCATGAATCCGACCGCAACCGCTAGGCCGGGGAGCCCCTTGATCTCCAAGGTTCCTTCTCCATCGAACCCGGCCCGGTCTTCGTCGTCGTAGAAGTTGACGACGACATCGAGCTTGAAAGCGTCGCCCTTCTCGACGACGATCGCCAGCTCGACGAAATGCACCCGCGGAACGAACGTGCCGGGCGCGGGTGCTCCGATGACCAGTTTGTGCCGGCTCTCCACCCCTAGGGCCTTGTCGCCTTCGCCGTCCGCGAACTTGACCTGGCCGGCCAGCTCGAGGCCGGCGTCACCGTCAAACGGGTAGTACGACGGATGGAAGCCGACCGCCTGGATCTGCATGTCGAAGCAACCGAGCACGGCGAAACTGGCGGGTTCCGCCAGCTCGACCGTGAAAGAAATGTGGCGGGCGAGCACCGATGCGTCGCCCGCCAGAGGCGCGTCGATGAGACCGACAGTGGCGACGTCAAGCTGGGCCAGCAGGTTGGTGGAGGGGTAGTCGGGTCCCGGAGAGAACGTGGCGTTGCCCGACATAGTGAAGTAAAAGTGGAAGGCCTCCGCTTCCTCGACGAATTGCAGGCCAAGAGCGTCGACTGCGTACTCGAACAGGACGTCCGGGCTGAACAACGGCCGGTCCTCGGTGAGCGCAGCTCCCGCATCCACCGGGGCGACGCCACCCGCTGTGTCCGAGAAACGGATCGAAACGTCGGCGGTGCCCTGTCCGACGAGGGCCGGCGGCAGTGGACCCGAGCCGCGCAGCGTGAAGTCGGCGATCACCCCATCGCGGATCTGGATCAGACCGTCGGTGAACCGGAAGCTGGTGTCCACGCCATTCAGCCGCACCGGATCGTCCGCCACCCGTGCGTCGGCGGTGACGCCTTTGCGGGTTATCTCGAACCTCTCGACGATGAACCGGATCGGGTCGCGACTGACTCCGTGATACATGAGCCGAGCCGTCACCCCCTTGGCGAGCACGAGGCGATGGTCGGCGTTGTCGGTGGCCAGGACGAATAGCGGCTCGTCGGCCGCGCCATCGTCTCGCTCGAAGCTCCAGCGGAGGGGCCCTTCCGACGCACCTGGATCGACCGGATACGAGAAAGCGACGCCCTCCGGCGACGCCAGTAGCGGAAAGCCGGCGCCATGGTCGACTGTAAGAGCCAGGTGTCGCGCATCCAGTAGCGAGTGGTTGGTGAGGGTGGGGCTCGGAACCAGCCGTCCGACGTCGATCTGCAGCCGGGTGGCCACGGCGCCGTCCAATCCGGGCCCGACCGACGTGGCGACCAGCTGCTGGAACGGGGCGGCATTGCGGAGGATCGGCAGCTTGGCGTCGGTGTTCGAGGCCACGGTCTCGAGTTCGGCGTCCACCAGGAATTGTGGGACATCGTTTCCCAGCGGGTCGAACTCCAGCAGCGTGGCGGGCGCGTCCTCCGTGCCCGGTGCCTGGAAGCGACCGTTCGCCGACAGGAAGGTGCCGGTATCGGCGGGGTACACCTCGAGGAACTCACGCCCCGGCTCGAGCCAGCTGAGATGGGAGGATGCCGCCACCGCGCTGTCCCCGATCATCAACAGCTGGGACGTGTCGGCCAGTTCGATCAGCAGGTCGACCGCTCGCTCGACAACGAGGGTGGCGGGCCCGTAACGCAGGGTCGTGCCGGCCGGCGCCGACCAGCGCACGCGGAGGGCCGCCTCGGCGAGGGTGATTGCCGGAGATCCGGTCGGCAGCGGAACGATCGCCAGGCCGGGGGCAAGATCGGCGAGCAACCGGCGCCACGCGGCCGGGTCGTCGACGAGGCGTGGGTCGACGTCTTCCCGCAGATCTATCTCGAGCGAACCGTCGTCGTTGACGGTGAGGACTGCGCGGTGGGGGCCGGCAGAGATGACCCGCGCGTTCGAACCGAATCCCTCTTCGGACACTCCATCCTCCCGTCCTCTGCCAGCGACTGGCCCGCCGATCCTGGGCGAACCTACTGGTTTTGCGCCCTTCGTGCTGGGATTGTCATCCAGGATGCGCAGACGCGATTGTGTCGGATTGATCGGCTCGCGCCGATACGCACCTGGGGAGGTTTACTCATGCGTCGTTCGGTCGCCTCGGCAATGGCATTGGACGTCGAACTGCCGGCCGAGGCGGCGCAGATCCTCGATGCGTACCCGAACGGCGGGACGCTGGCACTCGTGAACGGGACCGGGCGCTCGTAGCTTCCGCATCGCCGACATCTCGGCCCTTTCGGGGGATTGAGCGGAACGACCCCCACCTTGCCGGTTTGGCGGGTGGGGGTCAATTGCGCTCCGGGCGCTGGCTTCATGATCGGGAAATCGGCGCCGGCGCCCCCTACAGGACCCGCCACACCCGGGATTGTGACATGACGTCAGGTTCCCCTTTGGGCATGGGAGGGTACGGCTCACTCACCGACAGCTCGGTCCAGGCGCCGTCGAGAACGAGCCGGTCGAACATGTCCCGGAAGCCGTGACTGTCGAGGATGTCGGGGCGGATCGGGATCAGCACGATTCCGCCCCCCCGCACCACCCGGACAACCTCGGGCAGCGCGGAGGCAGGAGCGTGGCCATCGGTGAAAACCCCCACACAGATCGCCGCATCGAAGGCATCATCCGCGAACGGCAGCGGCAAGCCGAGGTCTGCCCGGTGGAGAGCCCGGTAGGCTCCGGTCTGTTCCGCCTGACGCAGCATCTGGGCACTGATGTCGATGCCGACGATGTCGCTGAAGCCGTGAGAGCGCAGCTCGGTGCCGACCAGGCCGGTGCCCGCCCCGACGTCCAAGACCTGCGATTCGGGGCCGACCAGCTCCGCTAACTCGGCCGCGCAGCGCCGGGGCAGCACGTAGTCGAAAGTCTCGGTGAGGTCCGCGTCGTAGCGCGCGGCCCATGCGTCATAGCGCGCCCTGACCTCATCGGCTGAACCCGACGAGTAGACCCAACGCACCCGTGCCTCCGGATCCTCCGGGGTTGACATCGGCAGCGCCTCCTGTGTCCGCCGCCGTCATGATCGCAGCCGGCAGCCCGGCCAGGCGAACACCTCCCATCATGCCAACATGGGCCCGTGACATCGCCCACGCAGCCATCGGTGGTCGACGAGACGCGGGCCAGCATGCCCAGACCTCTGCTCTCGCGCAGGGCGGAAGCTGGGCTGGGCCCTCGCCACCGCCAGGTCCTCGACCTGCTCGAGTCCTTGTTCCTGGAACACGGTTTCGCCTCCTTCACGGTGCGTGAGCTGGCGGCGGCAGTTGGCTGCTCCCGGCGGACGCTCTACGAGCTGGCGCCATCCAAAGACCAGCTGGTCCTGATCGTGCTGGACCGGTTCCTGCACAAGGTCGGCCGGCGGGCATTGGCATCGATTCGCCCGGAGCGCCCGGTCGCGGAACAAATCTCCGATTACATCCATGGCGGCGCCGCAATCCTGCGCCAGACCACCGTCTTCGCCGACGACCTGGCCGACGAGCCGGCCGCCCGTCGCTTGCTCGACCGCCACTTCCGCTACGTGACGACGGTCCTCGAGCGCCTCGTCGCGATTGGCGTGAGC
This sequence comes from Acidimicrobiia bacterium, assembly GCA_041576165.1. Classification (GTDB taxonomy): domain Bacteria; phylum Actinomycetota; class Acidimicrobiia; order Spongiisociales; family Spongiisociaceae; genus JBFGLM01. The sequence goes on along the minus strand of JBFGLM010000005.1, from coordinate 30,700 downwards.
CGGGGTGAGTTCAGGGATGTCAACCCCAGCCTCATTGCGGCCATGATCACCGGCTCGACCCTCTATGTCACGCAACCCGACGTGCTCGACGACATGGGCCTCGACAAAACGCTGGGGGTGGACGACGTGATCGAATTCACTCTTCGGGCGTTGACACCGCCCGCACCCGTCCCCGACTGACCCCGGGTCGCCTGCGGTACGCTCCGCCAATGAGGACCATCGACCTGTTCCGCCACACCGACAACGAGGGCGACGCATTGACAGCCGCCGGAGTGGCGGCTGCGGTGGCAATCGGCCGGCAACTCGTCGGGGAGTATGCGTTCGCCGCCTCCTCGGGGGCCCAGCGGGCGACACAAACGATTGGCTGCATGCTCGCTGGACGGGGCGCAACGGTTCCCGGAGGGGTCCTGGTCGTCGAAGCACTTCGATCGAATGTCGAGGACCGCTGGCGGGCCGCCTATCGAACTGCCGGATCGGGTGAGCTCGAGGCGATGCGAGTGGCCGATCCCGATCTGTTGGCGGAAGACTCGGCCCGGCTGGCGTCTGGCCTCAGAGCCGTCTTCGACCTGCTTCCGGACCGGCGCCGGGCGCTGGCGGTCGGTCACAGCCCCACCAACGAGGCGGCCGTCTTCGGCCTCACCGGGGTGATGATCGGCCCGCTCGGAAAAGGTCAGGGCGTGGTGGTCGGCTTCGACGGTGTGAACTACCGGGTACTGTGACGTCACCAGCCGCACCGCGGAGCGTAACGACACCAATCAGCGTCCCGAGCTAGGTTTGCGGAGAGCAACGGCGGAGTTGCCATCGAACTACCGACCGGCATCGTCACCTTCATGTTCACCGACCTCGTGGACAGTTCGTCGCGGTGGGAACGTGCACCGGCCGAGATGGAAGCGGCGCTATCTCGCCACGATGAGATGTTCGAGAATCTGATCACCGCGCACCGGGGCCACGTGGTCAAGAAAATGGGCGATGGCTTCATGGCGGTGTTCCATGATCCGGCCCAGGCGGTCGCAGCGGCGGTCCAGGCCCAGCAAACGCTCGCAGATGCGCCTTCGTCCGAGGTTGTCGGCCCGCTCGAAACCCGGATCGGCATTCATACCGGCCCGGCCACCCTCGAGTCCGATGACTATCACGGACCGACGGTCAATCGGGCCGCCCGCCTCGAAGCAGCGGGTCATGGAGGACAGATTCTGGTGTCGGCCGCGACGCATGACCTGATGGTCGACCGCCTGGATGTGTCTTTTCGCGACTTGGGAGAACACCAACTTCGGGGGATCACGCGGCCGGAGCGGGTCTTTCAAGTTGAGGCCGATGCTCTTACACGCGCCTTCCCGCCTCTTCGAACTGAGTCAACGCCCTCCAATCTTCCGGCCGCCATCAGGTCGGTGGTCGGCCGCCGACAGGAGCTCGAAACCCTGCTGGCGACGTTGGCCGACCACCGGCTGCTCACCATCACTGGTGCGGGCGGTGCCGGCAAGACGACGTTGGCACTGGAGGCGGCGAGACAGTCGACCGCAGATCATCCTGCCGGCGTGTGGCTGGTCGAGCTGGCGGGCCTCACCGACGGCAGACGGATCCCGACCGAGATCCTCGGAGCTATTCGCCGCCCTGCGCCGGCAGACCGCGATCAACTCGATGCGCTGGTTGATGCAGTGCGTGGACAGCGACTACTTCTGGTGCTCGACAATTGCGAACACCTACGTCAGGACGTCGCGCGTATGGTCACACGACTGCTGCGAGAGGTAGCGGATCTCAAGATCCTGGCGACTTCACGCGAACCGCTCGCTGTGAGCGGTGAGCAAGCCTGGCGTATCCCGACCATGTCGCTTCCCGAATCGGCCACGGCTGCCGCCGTGCTTGCCTCTGACGCCGGGGCGTGGTTCGAGGCGTGTGCTCGGGCCGCCGACCCAGCCTTTGCGGTCACGGCCGACAACGCGGCCGTCGTTTCCGAGGTCTGCACCAAACTGGACGCCCTCCCGCTGGCCATCGAGCTGGCGTGTGCCCGACTGCGTTCGATGAGTCTCACGGATCTGAACAGCCGTTTGGACGACCGCTTGAGCCTCTTGCGAGGCGGCGCCGATGACGGGGTGGCCCATCACCGAACGATGCGCGACACGGTTGCCTGGTCCTACGACCTGTTGAGCCCGACCGAGCAGGCCCTCTTCCGGCGCCTCTCGGTCTTCGCAGGCGGCTTCGATCTGGCTGCCGCCGAAGAACTCGGGGCGACCGTCGCCGAAGCGGATCAGGTCGTGGACCTTCTGGATCAACTGGTCGCGCAGTCGCTGATACAGCACGGGGACGGGCGCTACCGGATGCTGGAGACCATCCGGCAGTTCGCCGGAGAGCTGCTCGATGCCCTCAACGAGACGGATGCGGCATCGAGTGCCCACCTAGCGTGGATGCTGGAACTCGCACGCACTGGCGGCAGGGAGCTGGAAGGGCGTGATCAGATCAAATGGCTGCACAGATTTCAAACTGAGATGGACAATGTGCGCGCCGCTCTTGCCTGGGCCCTCGAACATGATCCCGTAACGGGCGCCACGGCCATGACCGCGCTGACCCGTTTCTTCTGGATGAACGCCATGGAGGCGGACGCGCACACCACCGACGCCCGCACCTTCCTAGCCGAGGGATACGACTGGGCCAGTGCCTTGATGGACGCCGCAGGCGAACGGCTCCCCGGCAAGACTCGCGCTCGCCTGCAATCGGGGGTGGGGGGCATGCTGTGCGTACGCGCCGGCCGCTATCAGGAAGCAATCGACCGCCTGGCGGAGTCGCAGGCGATCTTCCAGGAGCTCGGCGATCCCCGCGGTTTGGGCTGGTCTCTCTTTTACGACGGCGTCGCCGGGTGGGGCGCTCGGTCCCCGTCAGAAACGATCGAGATCTTCCGCCGTGCACTTCAGAGCCACACCGAGGCCGCCGACAAAGCGGGCCAACTGTTCTCCACGTTACTGCTGGGTTGGGCACTGGGGTTTGCCGGTGAATACACCGAAGGAAGGGTTCACATCGATCGATTTGCCGAGGCCGCCAGTGCCATCAAAGTGCCCAACATTGCCGCTCACGCCGGAGAAGCTGTGGCCATGTTCGACTGCTGGCAAGACAGGGTGGATGACAATTCCATCCGGCACACAATCGAATCGCTCGAATCGTTCCGCCAGATCAACAATTACGCCTGCCTCACCCATGCTCTCGGAAGCGCCGCTCTGGTCCTCGTGCAGCTGGGCGATCTGGAGTCGCCTGGCATCGTCATCGGCATATCGCAAGCCATACGTCAACGCCTGAACATGGTGCTCGCACCGTATGAAGACAGGACCGAGATCGCGGTTAATGCGTATTCGACTGCGGCCGCCCTGGATCGGCTGCGACATGCGGAGGGTGCGCCCCGTTGGGACGCGGCGGTCGCGAAGGGCCGAACCATGGAGCCGGATGAGGGGATCGACTGGACCATTCGCCAGCTGGGCCGCGATTTCACCGGCGATCTGTAGCGGGATGGCGGGCACCACGGCGCGCCCCTGAGGCTGGCGATCAACCTCCGGTGAGGATACTGACGGGGATTTCCACCACCCGGGCTCGGAGCCACTCGCCGAGACTCTTGGCTTGGGGGTCGCGGCGCGTTGAGGCGGCCACCCCTTCCTCGAGCAAGTCGTAGATCACGAAGTTGATCGAGCGGATGTTGGGCAAGGAGTGCCGTTCGATGTCCAGCGGTGCCACCTCGGGCAGCAGCGCTCTGAGCCGCTCCGTGGTGAGGAAATCCTCCAGCCACAGCCAAGCCTCGTCGGAACGAGCGAACACACCCAGGTTGGCGTCACCGCCCTTGTCACCAGATCGCGCTCCAAACAACCGCCCTAGCGGCGCGGCCCGGGTGGGACCGGACGGCCGCACGCCGTGCGGACCGGCGACCGGCTCGACGGACACACTGCCGGTCGGCGCAACCGACTCCACCTGGCGGGGCGGTCCCGGCGGAAAATGCACGTGCTGTGGCACCAGCTCGGCCGCCACCAGGGCCGGCCGGTAGATCCCGTAGGGGCTGGCCGCGGACGGACCGCCGGTCAACGGGTACATGCCGGGGATGGATGCCAGCGCCGTCTCGATCAGGGCATTCGAGAAGGACCGGCCCACCTTCCGCTCATCCGGATCTTTCACCGTGAGGCGCCAGACGGCGGTGGCCTCTTCGTTCGAGCCGGGATCGGCCTTGTCGGTCCGCACGACCCGGCTCACGACTGAAGCGAAATCGGCCAGAGGGTGGGGGCAGGCGTCCCAAAATGCGGTCTCTGCGAATGCTGCCTTCTGTTCGATGTCGAGGCCGCTGAGTGCGACCTCGATCGTGTTGCGATAACCGGCCAGCTCGTTGATCGCCACCTTGAGGGTCGCAGGAGGTGGTTCTCCCCTGACGCCGCTGATGGCCACCCGGTCAGGACCGGCCTGATCGAGCGTGATCGTGTCGAAACGAGCGGTGACATCGGGACCGAGATACGCCGGTCCACCGACCTCGTAGAGGAGCTGGGAAGTGACAGTCCCGACCGAGACCTCCCCTCCGGTTCCATCGTGCTTGCCGATCACCGACGATCCGTCGGCGGCGATCTCAGCCCACGGAAACCCGAACCGCACGCGAGCCGGATCAGCGAAGCCGGGGATTTCCGTGAAGAAGGAGTAGTTCCCGCCCGTGGCCTGCGCCGAGCACTCGATCACATGGCCGGCAACCACGGCGCCGGCGAGCGCATCCCAGTCGTCGCGCGACCAGCCGTGATGCCAGGCCGCCGGTCCGCAGGTCACGGCGGCATCGGTCACGCGGCCGGTGACGACGATATCTGCCCCCCGGTTGAGTGCTGCGACGATCCCCCAGCACCCCAGGTAGGCGTTGGCGGTGAGGTAGGCGTCTGGTTCGCCGAGCGAGGCGCGGCCGAACGGCTGGAGCGCACCCGCGCCGATCAGATCGCCGATCCGGGGCAGGAGGTCATCGCCGTCGACGAACGCTATGACGGGTGCCAGGCCCAGCTTGTCCGCCACCTCGGCAACAGCCTCGGCGCACGCCCCCGGGTCGAGGCCGCCCGCGTTCGTGACAACCTTGATTCCGCGGTCGAGGCAAATCCCCATGACCTGCTCCATCTGGGCGACAAAGGTACGGGCGTAGCCGCCACCCGGACGCCGGGCCTGGGTGCGGGCCAGGATCAACATGGTCAGCTCGGCGAGATAATCGCCGGTCAGCACGTCGATGGGACCGCCTTCGACCATCTCACGCATCCCCGAAAACCGGTCGCCGAAGAACCCTGCTCCCGTGGCGATCCTGATGGGCTCGGCCAACCTCAGGCCTCCTCGTGCTGGAGCTCGACGAGCAGGTCACCTGCGTCCACCCGGTCCCCCACCGCAAAGTTGACCTGTCGCACGGTCGCAGCGCCGGTGGCGGTGATCTTGTGCTCCATCTTCATCGCCTCCACCACGACAAGCAGCTCCCCGTCGGCGACCTGCTGCCCCGATTCCACGTGCACCGCGATGACGGTTCCCGGCAACGGGCATACCGGTCCGCTGCCGGCTTCCCCTGCTTCGTGGATCACAAATCGCGGGGCGAGCTGCCAGGTGAGCGCCCCGGCCCGGCTCGCGGTGTAGGCCGTCTCTCCGTCCATCCGCACGGTAACGACCGAGCGGAGGCCGTCGACCTCGACGGTTTGGCGGCCGGTCCGACGCTCGAGCAGTCCCACCGACACGACCCGCCGGTCGTCCACGGGCAGGCTCCCATCGGCTTCGGGGAGCGGCCAGGGGCCAACCCATACCCTGGCGCGGTCGGATCCCTCCATGATGTACTCGATGTGGTGGTCACCTTCGTCCCCGCGCCAAATCTGGCGCTGACCAATGGTCCGCAGATTGCGCCAGCCCGAGGGGGCGAAGCCGGTGACCGGGTCGCCGAGCCGGTCACCGTATTCGGCGGCAAATACCGCTCCCAGCAGCAATGCCAGCCGATCGTCCCCTTGCGGGCCGGGCGGATCCAGAACGCCGGGGTGAGCGGCGAAATAGGAGGTCGGAGTGTCTCCTGCGAGAAAGTCCACTTCCCCCAGTACGGCGATCAGCGTGCCGATGTTGGTCCGAACGCCTGCGACTCGGGCGGTCCGGAGCGATCTCGCGAGGCGCCGCGCGGCTTCCTGTCTCGTGGGGGCTGAGCTGATGACTTTCGCCAGCAGCGAGTCATAGTCCGGCGATACGTCCATGCCAGGCCGGACCCCGGTATCGACCCTGGCGCCGTCACCGAATTCAAACGCGGTCACGGTCCCACTGGACGGTAACCACCCGGCAGCCGGATCCTCGGCCACCAACCGGGCCTCGATGGCATGCCCGTTGAACGTCACATCGTCCTGGTTTATGGGCAGGCGCTCGCCGGCTGCCACCCGGAGCTGCAGCTCCACCAGGTCGAGGCCTGTCGTAGCCTCCGTCACCGGGTGCTCAACTTGCAGACGGGTGTTCACCTCCAGCAAGTTGATCGAACCCTCATCGCCCACCAGGAACTCGACCGTCCCGGCGTTGTCATATCCGACGTGGCGGGCGAGCTGGACCGCGGCCTGGCACAGGGCAGAGCGAACCTCGCCGGTGATGCCGGGTGAGGGCGCTTCCTCTATCACTTTCTGGTTGCGGCGCTGGATGGAGCATTCCCGCTCGCCCAGATGGATGACGTTGCCGTAGCGGTCTCCCATGATCTGGACCTCGACGTGCCGGCCGTTCTCTACGAACGGCTCGATGAACACACGGCCGTCACCGAACGCGGCCGCTGCCTCGCGCGAGGCTTCCTCGACCGCGGCTGCGAGCTCGGAAGATGCCCGCACGATCCTCATGCCCCGACCTCCGCCACCCGCGGCGGCCTTCACCAATACGGGCGGATCGACGCCGGGCGGGATGGAATCGGGGGTCAGCTCGATCGCGTCCTCGGTAGGCACGCCGGCCTCCCCGGCAACTCGCTTGGCCGCCACCTTGTCGCCCAACAATGCAATCTGCGCGGGGCGTGGACCCACCCATATCAGGCCGGCATCCTCGACTCGTTGCGCGAACTCGTCGTTTTCGGCGAGGAAGCCGTATCCGGGATGTACGGCATCTGCTCCGGTGCGGCGTGCCGCCTCCAGCAACGCGTCGATCCGCAGGTAGGAAGCCGCGGGCTTGGCTCCGCCCAACTCCACCGCGACATCAACCACGTCCGCATGCAGCGCGTTGGCATCGGCCTCGGAGTACACCCCGACCGTGTCGATGCCAATCCGGTGGGCCGTCCGGGCGATACGAACCACGATCTCTCCCCGGTTGGCGATCAGGAGGCGCCGGATCATCAGTGCCTCCAGACGCCGTATTCGGTGGCGCCCTTGACCTCTTTGCTGTGGATGGCGGACAACGCCAGGCCCAATACGGTCCGGCTGTCGGCCGGGTGGATGATCCCGTCATCCCACAGCCGCCCGGTGGCATAGAGGGCGGTCGATTCCTCCTCGATCTGCGCTTCTAGTCCAGCCGAGCGAGCGGCGAGCTGCTCCTCATCGACCTCGATGCCGCGCCCGGCGGCCGCGTTTCGGGCCACGATCTCCATGACGCCGGCGAGTTGTTTGGGTCCCATCACCGCGATGCGGTGATTCGGCCATGAGAAGATGAACCGCGGGTTGTATGCCCTGCCGGCCATGCCGTAGTTGCCCGCCCCGTAGCTGGCTCCGACCATCAGGTTGAGATGCGGCACCGTGGAGTTCGAGACGGCGTTGATCATCTTGGCGCCGTTGCGGATGATGCCACCTTGCTCGGCCTTTGATCCCACCATGAAGCCGGTGATGTTGTGGAGAAAGATGAGCGGCGTATCGGTGCGGTTGCACAGCTGAATGAACTGGGCTCCCTTTTTCGCTTCCTCGGAGAACAGGATGCCGTTGTTGCCGAGCAGTCCCACCGGAAACCCGTGGATGGAGCCCCAGCCGCATACCAGCTTGTCGCCGTAGAGCGGTTTGAACTCCTCAAACCGGCTGCCGTCGAGGATGCGGGCGTAGATCTCGCGGATCTCGAAGGGCACCCGCACGTCGGCCGACGCACAACCCAGCAACTCGGCCGGATCGTAGAGCGGAGGGTCGTCGGGCTGGGTAGGACCGGGACCGAGCTTGCGCCACTGCAAATGGCGGACGATCTGGCGGATGATGCGGAGGGCGTCCATCTCGTCGAGGGCGAGGTTATCGGACAGGCCGCTCACACGAGAATGCATTTCCGCTCCGCCGAGTGTTTCCTCATCGACGATCTCGTCGATGGCCATCTTCACCAGCGGCGGGCCCCCGAGGTAGGCCGTTCCGCGCCCTTTCACGAAGACGGTGTAGTCACTCATGCCCGGAATGTAGGCGCCACCCGCCGTATTGGGTCCAAAGCCGACGGTGATCGAGGGTATGCCCAGCTGCGACATCTGGGTGAGGTTGCGGAATTGCTGGCCCCCGTCGACGAACAGGTCGGCCTGCCGGGGCAGTTCTGCCCCGGCTGATTCGTTCAGCACGATGATGGGGAGCCGGTTCTCACGAGCGATCTCTTGCAGCCGGGATGTCTTGCGGAAGGTGGTCGGATTGGCCGATCCGCCCCGATACGTCATGTCGGACCCGCTGATGGCGCATTCGACGCCTTCGATCACCCCGATCCCGGTGACGGTGCCGACTCCGACCGGATCTGGAGTACCCCAACCGGCCAGGGGACTCAGCTCGAGGAACGGAGTGTTGGGGTCGACCAGAGCTTCGACCCGCTCCCTCACCAGCATCTTGCCTCGCCGGCGGTGACGGTCGACGTACCGCTGACCTCCTACAGTCGGTACGGTGGCCAGCTCGGCTGCGACCTGATCCCACAGTTGCTGCATTGCGGTCAGGTTTGCCTGATACTCCTCCGAGCGGGTACTCAAGCGGCTCTTGAGGATCGTGCCCATCGCGCTCACGCCGACTCCCTCGCTCCCGGACGCGCCGTTGCTCGACCGACCGAAGCTAGCTATGGTACCGAATCACGTCAAACGGTACCGCAGCGAGTGCGCCGGTACCACCGATCCAGGACGATCCCTATGGATGTGACGCAGGTCCGATCCGATCTATTGGCCGAGCAGCATGACCTCGACGAGATCGTGGCTGCCTTGGGGCCCGACGAGTGGTCGACGCCGACGTCCAGTCCCCGCTGGAACGTCGCCGATCAGATCGCCCACCTCACCTTCTTCGACTACTCGGCCGCTCGGGCAATCAGCGATCCATCGGCCTTTGGGCGGGATGTCGAGCAATTGGCGGCCGCCGCTGCCGAGGGCGACGCGGCGGTGGAACAGGTCACCCTCGGCGAGTTTCGTTCCCTTCGCCCCGACGAGTTGCTCGAACGCTGGCGGGAAGGGCGCCGGTTGCTCGCCGAGGCCAGCCTCACCCTGGACAACGACACTCGGATCGGCTGGTACGGGCCGTCGATGGGCTCCAAGTCCTTCCTGACTGCCCGCTTGATGGAGACCTGGGCGCATGGGCAGGACATCGTGGACGCCCTGGAGATGACCCGGCCGCCCACCGACCGGCTGCGCCACGTCGCCCAGCTCGGTTTCATCACCCGGGCCTGGTCGTATATCAACCGCGGCATGGTGGCGCCGGACGAGCCGGTCCGGGTGGAACTGACGGCGCCGTCGGGCGCCGTGTGGGCGTTCGGGCCCGAGGACGCGTCCGAGTCGGTAACGGGACCCGCCGAGGATTTCTGTCTGGTAGTGGTGCAACGGCGCCACCTCGACGACACCTCGCTCGTTGTATCGCCACTGGCTCGCGACTGGCTGCTCCACGCTCAGGCCTTCGCCGGTCGTGCCACTGACGGCCCACCGGCCGGCAGCCGCACGTAGCGGTCAGTTTCACGCCGGACCGCGCTCCCCCTCCCGGCTTCGGCTCCTTCGTCGGCTCACCCACCTCCCTTGCTGAGGGAGGAAACCGGGGAACTCCCGGCTAGTCGCCCTCTTCTTCGGCGGCTATGGCGGCGGCGGCCTCGCGGGCGTCGGCGGTATCGCCTTCGACCAGCTGGGCCCGGTCGGTGAGCAGGGTCACCGTGTTCTCGTAGATCTGGAGAAAGCCGCCGTACACGCCGATCCGAATCCGGTCACCGTCCACCGGTTCGACTTCGACCGCTCCTGTCGCGAGGGCGGCCATGAGCGGCTCATGATGCGGCATGATGCCGATCTCACCCTCGACAGTCTTGGCAAGGACAAAGGTGGCATCACCCGACCAGATGATCGACTCGGGCGAAACGATGTCGACGCGCATGCTGGCCATCAGGCGGCTTCCGCCTCCATCTCCTTGGCCTTGCGCATCGCGTCCTCGGCGCCGCCGACCATATAGAAGGCCTGCTCTGGAAGGTGGTCCATCTCACCGTCGAGCACCATCTTGAAAGAGGAGATCGTTTCTTCGAGCGGCGTGTAGTTGCCGGCTTGGCCGGTGAACTGCTCGGCGACGAACATCGGCTGGGCCAGGAACCGCTGAATGCGGCGCGCCCTGGCCACGATGAGCTTGTCCTCCTCGGACAACTCGTCCACCCCGAGAATCGCGATGATGTCCTGCAGATCTTTGTAGCGCTGCAACACTCGCTGCACCTCGGTCGCCACCGCGTAGTGCTCCTCTCCGACGATCTGCGGATCGAGCGCCCGGCTGGTGGAGTCGAGCGGATCGACGGCCGGATAGATACCCAGCGCCGTCAGCGGACGGCTCAGCACCGTGGTGGCATCCAGATGCGCGAACGCAGTGTGCGGTGCCGGGTCGGTGATGTCGTCGGCCGGCACGTAGATCGCCTGCATCGAGGTGATCGACCGGCCCTTGAGGGACGTGATCCGCTCCTGCAGGAAGCCCATCTCCCCGGCCAGCGTCGGCTGATAGCCGACGGCCGACGGCATCCGCCCCAGTAGAGTCGAGACTTCGGACCCGGCCTGCGTGAAGCGGAAGATGTTGTCGATGAACAGCAGCACATCCTGGCGCTGCACGTCCCGGAAATACTCGGCCATCGTGAGCGCGGAGAGCGCCACCCGCAGGCGCACGCCGGGGGGTTCGTCCATCTGACCGAAGACCAAGGCGGCCTGATTGATGACGCCGGTTTCCGACATCTCGAGGAAGAGGTCGTTGCCTTCGCGGGTGCGCTCGCCCACACCGGCAAACACTGAGACTCCCTCGTGCTGGGTGGCCACCCGGTTGATCATCTCCTGGATCAGCACGGTTTTTCCGACGCCGGCGCCCCCGAACAGGCCGATCTTGCCGCCCCGCAGGTACGGGCAAATGAGGTCGAGCACCTTGATACCGGTTTCAAAAACCTCTGTCGTTGGTTCGACGTCTTCGAACAGCGGCGGTGGACGGTGGATCGGCCAGCGCTCGCCGGTGAATTCCATGTCCGGGGCATCCAGCGACTCGCCCCACACATTGAAAATGTGGCCGAGTGTCTGGTCGCCAACCGGTACCGAGATCGGCGCGCCGGTGTTGCGGACCTCCGCACCTCGGACCAGACCGTCGGTGGGCGCCATGGCGACGGCCCGCACCCGGTTCCTTCCGAGATGCTGCGCAACCTCGGCCACAACCATCCGCTCCTCGCCGCCGACGTCGAAAAGAATCTGGAGGGCAGTGAGAATCTCGGGCAGGCCTTCCGGCGGGAACTCGACGTCCACGACCGGACCGGCAACTTTGGTGATGCGCCCTACGCTGACCGTTTCTGCCACCTGATACTCCTTATCTCAAAGCCTGGTTGTCATCCGTGTGCAAGCGCCTCGGCCCCGCCGACGATCTCGGAGATCTCAGTGGTGATCTCCGCCTGCCGGGCCTGGTTGGCGGTGCGGGTCAGGATTTTGATCAATTCGTCCGCGTTCTCTGTGGCAGCCTTCATGGCGCGCTGGCGGGCGGCATGCTCAGACGCGGAGCTGTCGAGCAGCCGGCGGAAGATCTCCGACTCCACATAACGCGGCAGCAGCCGGCTGAGGATGGCCGCCGGCTCGGGCTCGTATTCGTACACGGCGCTCGGCCCGCTGTCATCGGGCTCGTCGGGCGGTGGAGGGATCGGCAGCACCTGCGCGTGGGTGGGCGCCTGGATCAGCGCCGACACATATTCCGTGTTGAATACTTCGACCTGGTCCACCGCCTCTGATGCATATTCATCCATCAATGTGTTGGCGATAGCCCGGGCGTCGCCGTAACCGGGGGTGTCGGTGACACCGAGAAACGAACGTTCGATGTGGTACTTGCGGAAGTTGAAATAGGTCTGCGCCTTCTTCCCGACCGCATAGAGGCGTATGCTCTTGCCCTCGCGCTGAAGATCGATCATTCGTCGCTCGGAAAGCCGGATGATGCTGGAGTTGTAGGCTCCGGCCAGTCCGCGATCGGAGGTCACCACGAGCACTCCGACCGTCCGGACCGGACGCTGCTCGAGTAGTGGGTGACGCAGGCCGCCCGAGGCCCTCCCCACGTTTCGGATCACGTACATCATCTTCTCGGCGTAGGGTTTGGCCATCTTCACCCGCTCCTGCGCCTTGACAATGCGTGACGCCGCGATCAGCTCCATTGCTCGGGTGATCTTCTTCGTCGACTGAACGGATCGGATCCGCCGGCGTATCTGGCGAAGTTCGGCGCTGGCCATTCCCGATTACCTATCCCTCGGCTCCCGCAAAGGTCCCTTTGAACGCGCCGATCGCGGCATCGAGCGCCTCGGTGTCGGGCAAGGTGCCGTCACGGCGAATCTCGTCGAGCAGGTGCCCGTGACGAGCCTTGACGTAGGCGCGCAGCTCGGTTTCGGCTTCTGCCACAGCCTCCACCGGAATATCGTCCAGGTGCCCGGTGGTGACCGCGTAGATCGCCAGCACCTGTTCCTCCACCGGTACCGGGGCAAACTGAGGCTGCTTGAGGACCTCGACGACCCGCCGGCCACGTTCCAGCTGGGCGAGCGACGCGGCGTCGAGCTCGGAACCGAACTCGGCGAACGCCTCCAACTCACGGAACTGGGCCAGGTTGAGGCGCAAAGGACCGGCCACCTTCTTCATTGCCGAGATCTGCGCGTTGCCGCCCACTCGGGAGACCGAGATACCCGCATTCATCGCGGGACGGATCCCCGAGAAGAACAGATCGGTCTCGAGGAAGATCTGGCCGTCGGTGATGGATATGACATTGGTGGGGATGTAGGCGGAAACGTCGTTGGCTTTGGTTTCGATTATCGGCAGGCCGGTCAGTGATCCGCCTCCCAGCTCATCCGACAATTTGGCGCAGCGCTCGAGCAGCCGGCTGTGCAAGTAGAACACATCGCCCGGATACGCCTCCCGACCCGGCGGGCGCCGCAGGAGGAGCGAAATCTCGCGGTATGCCACGGCCTGTTTGGAAAGGTCGTCGAAGATGACCAGGGCGTGCTGGCCCTGGTACATCCAGTGCTGGCCGATCGCCGAGCCGGCATACGGTGCGTACATCTGCAACGCTGACGCCGAAGACGCGGCCGCGGTCACAACCACCGTGTATTCCATTGCGCCGGCTTCCTCCAAGACCGCAACCACTTCGGCCACGGTCGAAGCCTTCTGGCCGATCGCGACGTAAATGCACTTCACGGCGTTGTCGGTGCCCCAGAACTGCTTCTGGTTGAGGATGGTGTCGACCACGATTGCGGTCTTGCCGGTCTGACGGTCGCCGATGATCAGCTGGCGCTGGCCACGACCGATCGGCGTCATGGCATCGATGGCTTTGATACCCGTCTGTAGCGGCTCGGACACCGGCTGGCGCTGCACGACCGAGGGAGCCTGAGTTTCCAACAGCCGGCGCTCCGTGTACGGGATGTCACCCTTGCCGTCCAGCGGGCTGCCGAGCGGATCGACCACCCGGCCCAACAGGCCGTCACCGACCGGAATGGAGAGCACGTTCCCCGTTTGTTTTACCGGATTGCCTTCCTCGACATGGTTGGCGTCCCCCATCAACACCACGCCCAAGTCACCCTCATCCAGGTTGAGGGCCACCCCCTGCAGGCCACCGGGAAATTCGAGCAGCTCGGAGGCAGCCGCATTGGGGAGCCCGGACACCCGGGCGACCCCGTCGGCCACGGCCGTTACGTATCCGACCGTCTCTTCCTCGATCGACGGGGACCAGTCGGCTACGTGCTGGCGCAGCGCCGAGGTGATGTCCGCCGGGTCGATTGTCAGCTCAGCCATCTTTCTCCTAACTCCAATCCCTACCCCAGCAGCGTCTCACGCAAGTCAGCGAGACGCCCCTTGACCGTCCCGTCGATGACAACATCACCGACTTGTGCGACGATGCCACCCACCAACGATTCGTCGACGGTCACCCTGACCTCGACTTGTTTCCCGGTTCGTTTTGAGAGCGCCCCTTCCAGCCGCTCGACCGTCGCATCATCGAGCGGGATCGCCGACCGCACATCGCCGACGACCTTGTCACGCTCACCGGCCGCTCGGGCGACGAGCTCCCGGGCGATCGCCGCAAAGTCGCTGGCGCGTCCCAGCCCCACTACGAAGTTGACCAAACCGAGTGTCAGCGAGCTGGCCCGGCCGCCGATCAGGTCATCGATGATTGCCTGCTTCCGCTCAACCGGCAGGCGCGGGTCGCTGAGCGTGTCGCGCAGCTCGCCCGACGACTCGAAGGTCTGAGCGATTCGGAACAGTTCGTCCTGCACGCGGTCGAGCGAGTCCTCTGCCTTGGCCACTTCGAGAATCGCAGCGGCGTAGCCCTGGATGCGCGGATCAGCCATCAGTCGTTCTCCAGCTCCGCCAGGTAGCTGTTGACCAGCCCGAGCTGGGTTGCGCGGTCCAGGCTCTGGCCCACGACCTTCTCGGCCAGGTTCACCGAAAGGTTGGCCACCTCTGAGCGGGCCGCCTCGAGCGCCCGCTGTGCCTCGGCATCCGCCTCCTGGCGGGCTCGAGCCACGATGTCGGCCGCCTCGGTTTGGGCCCGGGTCACCGTCTCTTCCCGCACGCCCTCGGCCGTCTGGCGGGCCTCTTCGATGATTCGGTTGGCCTCGTCCTTGGACTGGGCCAGTTGTTCCCGGTAGTCCTGCAGCAGGCTTTCGGCCTCTTGATTCTTGCGTTCTGCCTCTTCCAGCTGCCCTCTGATCGCGGCCTGCCGCTTCTCGAGCGTTTGGCGCAGCACGGGCAGCGCCCACTTCCACACGAAGTAATAGATGATGGCGAACGCAATCACGCCCGCGATCAGCTCAGATGTGGCGGGCAGGAGGAGATCGATCCCCTCGCCCCCCTCGCTCTCTTCTGCGGCGAGGATCATCGGCGCAGCCAATGTCGCTTGGAGCACCTGTACCTCCCTTTTCAACCGATGAAGAAGAGCACGAATCCGATGAGCGCCAGGGCCTCGGTGAATGCGATGCCGAGGAACATGGTGGTACGGACCGTGCCTTCCATCTCGGGTTGGCGGACCATGGCGGTGATCGCATTACCGACCACGATGCCGATTCCGATGCCCGGCCCGACCGCGGCAAGCCCGTATCCCACGAGGTTCAGGCTCCCGCTGATCTCACCAGTGAGACCAGCCTGCGCCAGAATGTGGAGGGCTCCCAGCGCTAGCGCAAGAACTGCGTCCATCCTCTCTTCCTTTCTCCAGTATGTATCGCTCTTCTCGAATTCTCTCGATCAGTGGGCCGGGTGCACCGAGGTCTGGATGTAGACGGCGGATAGCAGCGTGAAGATGTACGCCTGCAGAATCGCCACCACGATCTCGAAGACGAAGATGCCCAGTCCGAACACGAACCAGATCACCCCGATACCGGCCTTGAGGCCGATGTCTCCGACGTTCTGAACGAAGATGACGCCCGACGCCAACAACAACGTGAGCATCAAGTGGCCGGCCACCAGGTTGGCGAACAACCGCACCGCCAGCGTGATCGGGCGAAGAATGAAGATCGAGACCAGTTCGATGATTCCCACCAGCCACCGGAGGGCGATCGGGACCGACTTCGGCCAGATCGTGTCGAGCAGATAGCTGAAACCGTTCTTGGCGAAGCCAACGCTCACGAATATCACCCAGGTCACGATGGCGAGAAACGCGGGGATAGCCATCCGGGACGTGATCGGAAAGTTGACGAATGGCGTCACCTCGAACAGGTTGCCGACGAGTATGAACAGGAAGATCGAAACGAGGTAGGGCGTATACCGGGGCCCGTCCTCCACACCGATCACACCCCTCGACACGTCATCGCGGATGAAACCCAGCAGGTTCTCGACAGTCAGTTCGAACTTGGACGGGTGCAGACTGCGGCGACGCAATCCGAAATACAGCACGGCGAGCACGATCGCCATCGCCAGGAAGATGAGAAAGACTGTGCGGGTGAAGTCGAATCCGCCAATGCTGAACAGCGGCGTCTTGAATTCGAACAATTCGAGGACGTTGGACGGGGCGCAAATGACCTCGTTCTCTACGTCACATGCTTCCGCGGCCAGGATGATCCCGTCAGACACGCGACCTCTCTCTCATTCTTCCCGTATTCGACATGGCCGCCGCTTCCCAGCCCAGCAGAGCCAGGTAAGCCGCAACGACCGTGAAACCAAGAGCGAGCCGATCGAGCTCGAACGCTGCCGCAAGGGCGAGCATGCTCGCGGCGATGAGTGCCATGCGGATGAAAAACCCGAGCAGTGCGGCCGCGTGATACGCGCCGAGCGAGATGCGCGCAGCCGCCGAGAGCATGGCGCCCGACACCAGGTAGTAGAAGGCGACGATCGCCAAGCCCAGGGCCGAGCCGATCAGGCCGTCCAGCCCGCGCCAGACTCCGAACACGATCAGCAGAGCCGGTCCCACCACCATGAGCCGCCGCACGGCCGACTTCGCCACGTCTAGCTCGACCGGGGGTCGGGACGCTATGTATGCCTCGATCTCACCGCGGTCAACGTCGGAGCGGTGGCGAATCTCAGGTGGCATTTCGCCGGTCCTGGCTGGATGCCTTCTTCATCAAGCCCCACATCCGGTAGAAGCCTGCGATCGAACCAGCGATGATGCCGATCACGACCAGCCACGGCTCGGTATCGAGCCAGCGGTCGCCGAGCCAGCCGAGCAACGCACCGGCCATGATGGAGCCGAAGAAGCTGCCGCCCTCGACCCAGCCCTGCTGGACGGCGGCAGTCGTCTGCTCGTGCGCTTGCTTGATTTTTTTCACTGTGGCTCCGGGGCCGGGATGCGCAGCGTGGTGCGGAGGGCCGCTCTGACCTGGCGCCCTGACTCGCCGTGGAGCCCCTCCGGTTCGAGGCGGCATGTTCATTCCTGCGAGACGGCTTTGCAAATCGTAAGACCAGGTCGATTTCGGCGTGCCCGCTCCGCCCAACAACAGCGGCAGTACATCTTGTGAATTTTTTCACAAAGTAGCGAGCATTGCCGTCATTGCGCAACTACCTCCCAGGTCATCACCCGGTGATGCTCACCAGTTCACTACGAGGCGGCCATGGTCCCCCGACGCCACCTGCATACCGGGTGCTCCGACCATCCGAGCTAGCCACCCGACATCGTCCCGGGCGGGTGTCTCCAGCCGGAATCGGTGCCGGTATACGGGAACCAGCTCCAAGGAAACCAGCTTCCCTCCCGCAAAAGTTGCGAGATAGACGAGTCCCAGTCGCGGCCGGTAGGCCGTATGTCCCGAGATCCCTTCGTAGTCGTTGATCAGGTCACCACAGCCGTAGAGGATGAGCCGGTCCCGGTACACCTCGATCGCCAGCGGATGATGCGACGAGTGGCCATGCACCACGTGCACACCACCGTCGATGAGGGTCCGGGCGAACCGGCGATGCGCCGCCGGGATCTCGTGACCCCAGTTGGGGCCCCAATGAAGAGAGACGACCGTCAGGTCTCCGAAGCGGGCGGTCTGTTGCACGACGTCGGTTACCTGCTCGGCATCTCGCCGGTTCGTGCCGGACAGCGTCGCTACACCGCCGGAAGTTCCCGTTGCGGCCCACAGGTCGGGCACGCCGCTCGACGGCAAACCGAGGCCGAAGACCAGCACCCGGGATGCGGCCGGCCCGATAACCGCCGGCCGCATCGCCTCGCCGAGGTCATGCCCGGCTCCTGTCACCGCGAAGCCGGCATCGAGCAGCACCGACAGGGTCTCCTCGAGTCCCTCCTGCGACCAGTCGAGTACGTGGTTGTTGGCCAGCACACAACAGTCGACCTCCGCCCGAGCCAGGTAGTCGACGTTGGCCGGGTGCATCCGGTAGTGGATGCCTTTCCCCGGCCACGGCGAACCGCGAGTTGTGACGGCCGTTTCCAGGTTGATGATCGTGGCGTCGGCCGACGCGAGCGGCTCCAGCGCCACGCCCCAGATGTAGTCCAGCGGAACCGACCGCGGAATCGGTCCGCTGGCGCGCTCCGCCAGCCGGACATAATCGAGCGAGGACTTGACCCAGCGTTCATGGAGGCCGGCATCACCCGGGTCATGCATGACCTGATCTATTCCCCGCCCGGTCATGACATCTCCGGCGAGCGCCAGGCTGATCGTCGCCACGCGTCACGCAGGTGGGGAGAGGTGACGCTCGAACCAGTCCGAGGCCAGCTCAGACACCCGTTCGAGTGTGCCCGCCTCCTCAAACAGGTGGCCGGCGCCGGGAACGATCGCCAGCTCGCGCTCACAACGCAGGAGATCCAGCGCCCGCCGATTGAGTTCGAGCACGGTGTGATCTGCTCCGCCCACGATCAGCAACGTCGGGCAGCGGACCTCCTCCAGCCGGGGGCCGGCCAGGTCCGGCCGGCCGCCGCGGGAGACGACCGCCATGACATCGACCCCGGCCTGGGTCGCCGCCCACAACGCCGCAGCCGCGCCCGTGCTGGCTCCGAAGTATCCGACGGGCTCCTCCGGCAACTCCCGGTTCAGCCAAAGGGTGGCGTCCGCCAGCCTGCCGGCCAGCAGGCCGATGTCGAAGACGTTTGATCGGTCGGACGCCTCGGATGTCGTGAGGAGGTCGAACAGCAGGGTGCCGAATCCCGCGGAGTTCAGGGAGGCGGCAACCATCTGATTACGGGGGCTGAGCCGGCTGCTGCCGCTGCCGTGGGCGAACACAACCACTCCTGGCGCGGCCGGCGGGACTGTCAAGTGACCGGCCAGCTCGGCTGCGCCGGCGTCGATCAGCACGTCCTCGTCGCGTACGCCCTCGTCATTCACGATTCTCCCATCATGACACGCGGGGGCTGGACTCGCGCCTTCCCGTTGTGCGGCAGTCAGTCAGCTGGACAGATTGGATTGCGACGTTTCATCCTGCTGGTGGCGGCTGGCGCTCTGGTGGTGCAACGGGCCTGGCACGCCCAGACGCGACGGAACCGACCCCGTGGGACGGATTTGCAGCACCACCCGTACGTCCGCCGCCGGAAGCCGGCTCCTGCGACGTATCCGCCCGTGCCCGACGCACTGCCCCCAAGTCGGGACGGGCGCTGCCGCAGCGAACGACGTCAATCACGTATTTGACCACTATGGCGTCGTGGAAGGGAGTGACTGTTTTATATCGACCGGATGTGACTAGTCCGGGCGTGCCGCATCTCCCGACGCGTCAACCCGTGCCACAACGCTCAGACGTGGCCGGTGAACTCGGACGGGTAAGGCGGGTGGGCGGCCGCGAGCTCCCGGACCCGGCCTGCAGCCTCTTTGACGGCCACGTCGTCCTCCCGTTCTTTCAGCACCGTGGCCATCAGCGACGCGACCTCTCTGGCGCCGGCCTCGGTGAAGCCCTGGGTCGTCATGGGTGGCGTGCCCAGCCGGATACCGCTCGTGACGAATGGCGGTCGGGGATCGTATGGTATTCCGTTCCGGTTGAGGGTGATCCCAACTTCATCCAAGAGTGCGGCGGCCTCCTTGCCCGTGAGTTCTTCGTCGATCGAGCGCATGTCCAGCAAGACGAGATGGTTGTCGGTGCCACCCGAGACCACCCGGACACCATCGGCCATGAACTGCTCGGCCATCGCCCGGGCGTTCGCCACGACCTGTTCTGTGTACACGTGAAAGGCAGGCGTGGATGCTTCGGCAAAGCAGACCGCCTTGGCGGCAATCTGGCTGAATATGGCGCCGCCCTGCACGTCGGGGAAGACGCCCTTGTTGATCGACGCGCCGAACTCTTCTTTCGCCAGCACCAAGCCTCCGCGTGGCCCGCGCAGCGCCTTGTGGGTGGTGGCGGTCACGATATCGGCATATTCCATCGGGTTCGGATGAGACCGACCCGCGACCAGGCCTATGAAGTGGGCGGCATCACACATGAAGATCGCCCCCACCTCATCGGCGATCGACCGAAAGGCCGCATAGTCCAGCACCCGCGAATAGGCCGAGAAGCCCGCCAGCACGATCTGGGGTCGGTGCTCCAGGGCCAGCGCCCGCACCCGATCCATATCGATCAGCTCCGTTTCCGGATCGACGCCGTAGGGCACGAAGTTGTACAGACGGCCGGAGAAGTTGACGGGTGATCCGTGCGTGAGATGGCCGCCCTCTGCCAAGGACATGCCGAGGACGGTATCGCCCGGCTTCAGATTGGCGAAGTAGACGCCCATGTTGGCCTGAGCTCCCGAATGCGGTTGTACGTTGGCGAACGGGGCAGCAAACAGCGACTTGGCTCGCTCGATGGCGAGCGTCTCGATCTCGTCCACGATGTGGCAGCCTTGGTAGTAGCGGCGCCCGGGATACCCCTCAGCGTATTTGTTCGTGAAGATCGAGCCGGTGGCTTCCATCACCGCCCGGGAGGCGAAGTTCTCTGAGGCGATGAGATGGATGTGGGTGTTCTGCCGTTCGAGGTCCGATCGGATCAGGTCGGCCACCGTTGGATCGACGTCTTCGAGCGCCCTCGGATCGGTCATGTGTGCTCCTCGTTGCGAGAGTCGCGAGGGTAGTGCGGAGCCGTCAGCTAGCCGCGGCAGGGCTGACGAGCGCCCGTGACAGGAAGGCCAGCAGGTAGATGCCGAGCGCGACCAGTGCCAGCGCTCGAATGCCGATCAGCAATGACCCGTACTCCAGCGTCCCGCCGACCACCGACCCGAGCAGGTTGACGCCGAGGGCGACCGATCCCAGCCGGCTCGTCGAGAACCACCGGGCGAAAACGACGCCGGCGGCGAATATGGGAATTCCCAGGTACAGGCCGGCGGCGAGCAGTTTGCCCAGCCCGAATTCGGGCCAGGTCGAAACCGGCCAGGTGTACTGGGCGATCAGACCGAGCGTGATGACACCCAGCCATACGCGGTCGTCCACCGCCGGCCCTTTGAGTACGAAGAGGTTGGCGGCCAGGATGATCGCGAGGATGACCGTGAACACGAGTGCGTTCGTCTGCCACGTGGACCCAATCAGCAGCGCAAACTCGGTTACGGACTTGGTCTCCATGAGCAAGAACGCTGCTCCGAGGAAAAAGAACGGGATTTCTCGTCGGGTCACGCCGCGCGCCTCCCGCCGCACCGCGAACAGACCGATCAGCGCCATTCCCGCCAGTGAGAGGAGGTATTCCGCCGGGATCGTCCGCGATCGTATGTAGAGGTGGGGCCAGTCATCGGTGGCGGGCCGCCGAGCGTCCGGGTAGCGCAGGAACCCTTCCGCCACTTCCGGCTCGGGGATCCGAGACCAGCCGGGAGGGAGCGTTTCGATCTCATCCACGGCGCCAGCCACCAGCGCCCTGTGATCGTTCTCGTGGATGAAGTAAGCCGGGGGTTCGCCGAACACCTGCTCGACCATTGCGTATTGGCGCAGCTGGACTTCCTCGCGGAATGGGCCGAAGGACAGGACCAGGACTCCGTCAGCTGAGAGAAGTTGGGCTGCGTCCTGCAGAGAGTCGATCGTATACACGAAGCTATCGAGCCGGACACTGCTCGACGAGGACAGCAGCCCGTGTGCGTCGAGTGTTGCGAAGAGAACCAAGTCATACGTCTCGTTTGTCGAACGCAGATAAGAGCGGGCATCATCGACGACAACCCGCGTTGCATCGTGGGGCTGTTCCGGATGGTGATCGATCCCGAATCGAGCCACCCGGGGATCGATCTCAACCGCGGTGATGTCGGAGAGTCCCGCGCGTTTGGCGGCAGCGATGTCGTTCCCCGCTCCGGCCCCGAGGATCAGAACCGACTCTGCATCGACCAGCTGGAAGGGAAAGTCGTAGTAAGTGGAGAGGCCGGCAATGTCACGAGCCACATCAGCCGCCACGCCGGGTGGCGGCTCGGCATCCGGCGAGAGGTCGAACCCGCTCAGCAAGAACTGGTTGTTGACATCGATCAGAAAACCCTCATCGACGTCGCCCCCCGCGGCCCGGACCCGGAGCTGGTTGTACGGCGACCAGAGGACATCGCCGGAGAGGCGGTTCGTGTCGACGTAATAGATGGCCGCGAGCGCAACAGCCACCACCACCGCACCGGTGATTGCGTCCTTCCAGCCGCCATGCCAGGCCAGTGCCACGAACAGGGCTGCGAACCAGACCGCGCTCGGCAGACCAGCGGCCGATACGATGGTGAACAAGGCAACGCCGACCAGGCTGCCGCCAATGTTGATGGTATAGGCCGGAATACGCTCCAGGTCGTCGAATACTTCTGCCACCAGGCGTCCATAGGGCACCAACGCCCAGCTCACCAGTGCGAAGACGCCGACGAGTATCAACGGCAACGGCAGCGCGAACCTGTCGGTGAAAAAGATCTCGTTGATGCCAAACGCCGAGTCCTCGTTCAACTCCACGGTCGGGCTGGCAATCCGGTAGGCGGACAGGAGGGCGACCAAAACGGCGGTCCGGAACGCGGCCAGGCGAACGGCATTCTCGCCGGCCCGCATCATTCCTAGACCCAGGCCCAGGAAGCTGGCGATCAGGACGACATTGGCGAAGAAGCCCACGACGTGTACCACGCTGGGTATCCAGCGAATCAACACGAGTTCGACGAACAACGCCAACACACTTGCTGTGAACAAGCGGATCTGGCTCCCGCGTCGCAAGGCGGTTTGCGTGTGTCCCATCACGATCCTGGTCTATTGGCGGGTCAGGTGACAGCCTTCCCCTTCGGCTCGACACCCATATCGTCGATAATCGGCGCGGATATGCAAGTCCTGAAACGACTTCGTACAGCGCTCACGGTCGGTTTGGCGCTTTCGATGATCGCAGTTGCGTGCGGCGCAAGCCAGCCGGCGCAGCCTCCGGACGGATCGACCACGAGCTCGGCCGGCGTGATCACGTCGGAGGTGACGGCTACCGCAGCGTCTTCCGAGACGACCGCGCCGCCTCCGCCATCGAACACGGCGGCGACGACCACGACCGCCCTCACCACGACCACTAGCGCCCCCCTCTCGGCCCTCGAGGCGGCGGTTCGTGCAGGGTGTGGCGGGATGGATGAGGTGCAGTCGGCCCCGCAGCTGACCTTCCTTGCGGATGGTCACCTGTTCGCAATCAGCGACGCGGCAGCCGTGACGTGCCTGTCGCCCGTCCCCAACTCCACCTCGCTGGTATGGGCACCCACAGTCGACCGCGTCGCCATCGCCGGGGGGCGAGTCATCGGACCCGAAGGGGCGGTGCGGGGTCCGCTGCCCGGTTTGGTTGGAGTGCCCGAGTGGACACGTCCCACCGGACGGTCCCTGCTCTACCGGAACACCGAGGGCGGCCTGACGAAAGCGGCGACCGACGCGACGACCACATCGCCGCTGTCGCCATTGCAGACCCACGATGCCGTTGCGTATCACCCGGACGGTTTCACGTTCGCCGTCTCCGGCCAGAGGGACGACACGTACGGCCTGTGGATATCGCGCAACGACGGGACCGATCCCCAGCTGCTGGCTTCAGGAGTTGACGTGCTGATCGACGAAATCCAGTTCTCCGCCGATGCCGCATGGCTGTTCTTCCAGGCCCACCACGACGGCCAGAGTCACATCCATTCGGTCTCCCTGGAGCCTTTCGAGATCGAGGGTGGAGCTTTTGCAGTCGCCACGCGCTCCGAGGACAGCGGCGTCGACCTCGTCGGCGCGACCGACGTCGCCGACATGACGCTCGACCCCGCCGATCCTTTCCGGGTGGCGTTTTCGGAGGGTGCATGCGGTGCCCGCTACCCGATGCTGTCGACGTGGACCGAAACGGCCGACCCGACTGTCATTCCGCTGAGCTCTACTCCCGGACGCCCGGTGGGTTTCCTCCCGGCAGCACGCGGTGAGGCGCGAATCGCGATAGCCGGGTCGACCGATGGGTGCGACGGGCCTTGGCAGCTGTCGATCGCCTCGGTGGACATCGCTTCCGGCGAGGTCACCACTGCGCCGTTGCTCGACCAGCCCGTCCAGGCGGCAGCGGTCCGGGCGGCGGCACCCGAACCGGCTTTCACACTGGCTGGTGTGGTGATCGAGCCCTTCGCCTGATAGAGCGGACGCGGCCCGGTCGGGCCGCTGGCACTAGCCCTCCAGATATGCCTTCAGGCTGTGCAAGGTGGTGATCATCGCTCGCTCGACCGTCTCCGACCGTTGATCGAGCTGCTCCTGGGTGCGACCGACGAGCGATGGTGGCAACTGCATGACATCCCAGGTCTCGGTGACCCGGGTCCCGTATTCAATCGGCTCGAACGTGTATGTCCAGCGGACGCACGGGCCGATGTCTGGACGGGTCACCCATTCGAACATCTTGGGCGGGTTGGCGACCGTGACCTCGCACAACACCGACCACTCCCGATCACCGATGCGATTGTGCCCCATAAAGCGATCACCCGGACCACCCCGGGGCTCGCCTTGCCACTCGCCGCCGACATTCTCCGGGCTCCACTCCCCCATGCGCGGCAGATCAGCCACCAGGTCATACAGCTCCGCCGGGTCGGCCTGAATGTCTACCCAGGCCTGACGGTGCATTCCATGAACGGTCATGGCGTATCCTCTCACTGTCGCCCGATCTATCAGTTTCGCAGAGCGCGGCGCATGATCTTGCCCGTTGTGGTCATGGGCAATTCAGCCCGAAACTCGATTTCGCGAGGGACTTCGTGGGCGGCCAGCCGGGTCCGGACATGGTTCTGCAACTCGGTCGCCAGCTCCGGCGCCGGTTCGAAACCGTCGTTGAGCACGACGAACGCCTTGACCTTCTCGCCCCGTATGTCGTCAGGTATTCCAACCGCTGCAGCCAGCCCGACGGCGGGATGGCCGAGCAACGACTCCTCGATCTCCCCTGGTCCGATGCGATAGCCCATCGAGATGATCACGTCGTCCTTGCGCGACTCAAACCACAGGTACCCATCCTCGTCCTGAGTAGCAAGATCGCCGGTCAACAACCACTTCTCACGGAACTTCTCCGAGGTGGCCTCCGGGCTCTTCCAATACTCGAGCATCACGACCGGATCCGACGCCGCAAGCGCGACCTCGCCGACTTCCCCGACCACCGGTTGCGCATCGTCGTTCAGGACGACTACGTCGTGGCCGGGCATGGCGCGCCCCATCGACCCCGGTCTGATTGGCCATACTTCTGCACAGTTGCCCACGAATATGTTGGCTTCGGTCTGGCCGTAGCCCTCGTTGATCGTCGTTCTGAGGGACTCCGACGCCCATTTCAGAGCCTCCTCCCCCAGCGCTTCGCCACCGGTGAATATGGCGCGCAGCGCCAGGTCATCCCGCGCCACGCCGGCCGCGCGCATCATCTTGAGGGCGGTGGGCGGAATGAACGCGCACGTGATGCGCTGCTCGGCCAGCAGATGCCCGGCGTAGTCGGGATCAAACCGCGGCTGCGCCGAGGTCACCACCGGCCGGCCGTAGGCGAGCGACGGAATGACGACATCCATCAGCGCCCCGATCCAGGCCCAATCCGCCGGGGTCCAGATGACGTCGGCCGGTTGGGGGAAGAAGTGGTAATAGAGCTCAAATGACGGCAAGTGCCCGATCAGGAACCGGTGGGCATGCAGGGCGCCCTTGGGAGGACCGGTCGTCCCGGAAGTGTAGATCAGGGTGGCCGGCTGCTCCGCCGGAGTATCAACCACCTCAAACCGGTCGGAGGCAGCCATGAGCGCAGCGTCGAGACCGATGAGGGGCCGCGCTGGCGGGTTTGGCCCGGTCACAATGACATGCAGGTCGATTCCCGAGCTCGCCTCGGTTACGGCCGCCAGGCAATCCGGCGTGGTCACCACCGCTCGTGCCTCGCTGTGTTCCAGCCGGTAGCGCAGCGCATCTGGACCGAAAAGGGCGGCTAGCGGCAGCGCCACCATGCCCGCCTTGTGAGCACCGAGATGAGCGATCAGGACCGGCAGCGACTGCGGAACCACAATCCCGACACGGTCTCCCTGCTCCAAACCCAGCCCGGTCAGCAGGTTGGCGAAGCGGTTCGTCAGTCCGGCTAGCTCACCGAAGGACGTCGTCACCACCGAATCATCAGTCCCAACGGTGATGACCGCAGGCCGCTCGGGCGGGTGGTCATCCGTGCACATCCGACCAATGTTCAAACGACTGGGAATGGTCCAGTCGAAGGCCCGGCACAGTGACTCATACGTGTGAGTCGGGTCTGGTCGGAACAGCGGCCTCATCGAGGCGCATCCTACGTAGCAACGGCAGAACGCCGGAGCGGTGGTTCCGGCGTTCGCTCCGAGCTGGGTTCGTCTCCCAGCCCGTCAGCCGGTGACCTCCAGGGTCACCACTCCCGCCAGACTGCCGCCGTCATAGGTGGTGTCGAGCCCGACCTCATATATACCAGGATTGGCCGCTGCGGCATCGACGAGGAACCGGACGACGTCGGTCTCGCCGTAGCTGAGCTCCGCGTCGTGATGGAGGCTGGTGCTGGCGCCCTCGGCCGGGTAGATGATGGCCAGGCCCGGGGCCGACACGACCGCCGAAACATTCTGGGTGGATGGGGCCATACCGGTGAAGGCCACCTCTACCCATCGGGTTTGTCCGGCAGCGATGCTGCCGACGTTGTTCGTCACTTGCTCCAAGTCTGCCCCGGTGTGCGCGACGATCGGAACCTTCACGTCGAACTTGTCCTTCTCACGTTTTCCGTCGACGGTCATCTGGACGTGGATCCGTATCTTGGCTTCTTGCCCGGATGTCGCCTCCGGCACATCCAGGTAGAAAGCCGTGTAGTCGATCTCGCCGTCGACCAGCGAATCGTTGTCCCAAAACGAGGTGTGATCAGCCGTATTTTGAGGGTAGGTGACCGCGACGCCGTCCGTGCGGGACTCGACGGTCATGGTGACATCTGCCACATCGCCGCCGGTGGCCGTCCACGACAGGGCTACCCAGGCGCCCGTACCCTTGATAATGGTGGCAACCTCGCTCTTGAGAAGGTCGAGGTTGGCTCCCTTGGCGCTCGCCGCCGGCGCCGGGATCAGGAGAGCCGCGGCCAGCAATGCCGCCGGCCAGATTCGTTTCACTCGCATGGTTGCCTCCCGTCAGGATCCACAGGCCGAGTCGTACGCCGCTCGCACCTGGTTCCGCAGGCCCGCGTCTGCCCCAAGGCGGACCTTGAAATCGTCATAGGCGGCTGCTGTCACGCCGAACGACGTCATCAGCTCGGATCGAGTCGCATCCATTTGCGCGAGATCCGGGAAGGTGTGGCGTTGTACGTCACAGAGCCACTGGGCCTCGAAGCCGACCAGTACCTGGTCCGGGCCCTCGAGCGCCGGTAGCTCTACGGCATCTTCGGGCGGGCCGGAGGCTCCGCAAGCCGCCAGGACCAGCACGAGCATCCCCACTATGTGTCGCACGTTCGTCATGTCTCAATAGGTATCGGCCGCCACCGCGAGCAAACTTGACCACCCAGAGTGGTCTTCGCGTTCTAGAGGTCGACCGGACCGCGGCGGAGGACGTGGGGCTGGGAACCCGACACGTCCAGCACCGTCGAGGACAACCCGCCGCCACTCTTGCCCGCCACGTACACGGCGACGGCTGGGCCGAACAGTGCGCGCGCAGAGCGAGCGTCGGGCACCGGTTCGTCCCCGGACAGGTTGGCGCTGGTCACGGCCAGCGGCCCAACCGCCGCCAGCAGCCGGAGCGCGATCGGGTGATCGGGCACCCGCAAGCCGATCGTGCCCGACTGGTGGTCACCGATCTCGGGTGGGAGCCCCGGACGCATCGGCACGACCAGCGTCAGCGGCCCGGGCCAGTGCTGGGCGGCCACGCGGGCGGCGTCGGAGAAATCGCCCAAACGCAGCGCCTGGTCGAGCGACGCCACCAGCACCGGGATCGCCTTGTCGGGCGCCCGCCCCTTCAGCTCGTACAGCCGCCGCACCGCCTCTGGATTGGTGGCGTCCGCCGCCAGCCCGTACACGGTGTCAGTCGGCATCCCCACCACCTTCCCGTGCTGGAGCGCCCGAATACCGTCGTAGACGTCGTCGGGCACGTATTCGGCAATCAGATACCGGGGTCGCCCGGCCAGGTCCCGATCCACGGCGCCGGCCAGGCCGGCCGGGAGCATTTCCAGCACTGCGTCAGCATGCGTTGCCCCGATCTCCATATAGAGGCGGCCGCCCGGGGCCAGCCAGTCACAGGCTTCGGCAATGATCGACCGGATCACCGCCAACCCGCCGTCGGCGGCCAGCAGAGCAGCGCGCGGTTCGTGGAGCCGCACCTCCTCGGCCAGCTCTTCCCACTCGTCCGGTGCGACGTACGGTGGGTTGGAGACGATCACGTCGATGGTGCCGGCCAGGGCCGGATCCAGCGCCTCGTACAACGAACCCTTGCGTAGCTCGATCACCAGGCCCAACCGGGCGGCGTTGGCAGCCGCAACCTCCAACGCCTCATCCGAGAGGTCGGTGGCGATCATCGTGATATCGGGCGCCTCATGTTTGAGGGCGAGAGCCAGCGCCCCGCTACCGGTGCCGAGGTCCACCACGGTTTCGCCGCCACGCAAGCCGGCCAATGCCTTGTCATACAGAAGCTCGGTTTCCGGTCGGGGGATGAGCACCCGGCGGTCGACCACCACCTCGATCGGACCAAAGGGAGCCGTTCCTTCGAGGTACTGCAGCGGCTCGCCCGCCCGGCGCCGGGCCGCCAGCTCCAAAACGGTGGATGCGGCAGCGTCCGTCACCTCCACACCGGCCCGGACGGCGAGCATCGGCGTCCCCACCACGGCGGATACGAGGCGGACGGCCTCATGCTCGGGAATACCGCAGGCCGCGACCACACGGCGACTGTCAGGCATCGCTTTCCGCGAACGTGAGTGTGGGCAACAGCAGTGCTGCGACAACGATCACTGCCAGGAAGAGCACACACCCCAGCACGGCCGCCGGCAGATCGCCGCTGACGAAATAGCCAATCAGCCCGGCCTGAAACGAAAGGCCGCCGGCCAGCACCCGGAGCAACAGGGCGGGTTGCCAGTCGATTTGGTCGGCGTCACGCGCGGCACTTCGCCACCGGAGGAGCGACCCGAGCGCAGCACCGCCGAGGATGCCTGCCACCAGAACCCACACTGTGGGCTCTGTGCGAGTCGGAGCTATCTGCTCGGCAGCAAACAGGAACGCCATGAACCCGACCGACAGCAAACCGAACACGATCAGGCGAGTCCGGAGCCGGCGCAGGTCGAGCAACCGCATCAGAAGTCATAGATGGAGAAGCGCTGACCCGATTCGGGTAGCTCGAGCAACGTCGCCGGGGTAAGTCCGACCCGGCGCAATGCCGCCGCCAGCACTGCGAGCAACGCCCGCACGTCCGCGTCGTCTTCGATCTCGAGGTCTACCGATTCATCCGATGCCCCGAGCACAGTTCCCGCCCGCCCAATCGCGCCGAGCGCGGCTTCTTCGATCGCTGCCGGTTCTGCCACGGAGTCACGCTGGAAACGAACGTAGATCAGCATCAGCCACCTTCGGCGAGCCGCCGAGCCATCTCATCGGCCGTCAGCGCCTCCACGAAATCGTCGAGATCACCGTTCAGAACATCCGGCAGCCGGTTGATCGTGAGGCCGATCCGATGGTCGGTTACCCGATTCTCCTTGTAATTGTATGTCCGAATCTTCTCCGAGCGATCGCCCCGCCCGATCTGAGATCGCCTGGAATCGGCGACGGCCTGCTGCTGGGCGGCGAGCTGGTCTTGGTAGAGCCTGGCCCGTAAGACCCGGAACGCCTTCTCCTTGTTCTGGAGCTGCGATTTCTCATCCTGGCACGTGACCACCAGTCCGGTAGGCAGGTGAGTGAGACGGACGGCCGAATCGGTGGTGTTGACCGACTGCCCGCCCGGGCCGCTGGAACGAAAAACGTCGACTTTCACGTCATTGGGGTCCAGCTGCACTTCCACGTCCTCTGCCTCGGGCATGACGGCCACGGTCGCCGTTGAGGTGTGAACCCTTCCCTGCGACTCGGTCTTCGGAACCCGCTGCACTCGGTGCACCCCGGCCTCGTACTTGAACTTGCTGTACGCGCCCTCGCCTTTGATCGCAAAGGTCACCTTGGAGAATCCCCCGGCCTCGGATGGGGAGGTGTCCATCGTTTCAGACATGAAGCCAGTCCGTTCGGCGTACAGGTCGTACATTCGATGCAGGTCGCCTGCCCAGATCGCGGCCTCATCACCGCCGGCCGCAGCTCGCACCTCGATTATGACGTCCTTGCGGTCGTCAGGGTCCTTCGGCACCAGCGCGACCCGGAGTGACTCCTCCAGCCGTTCGACGTCGGCCCGCCGCTCGTCGGCGAGCTGGCGCAGCTGGGCGGCCATGTCCGGGTCCGCTTCCTCAGCGGCCAGTTCGGCGGCCTCCTCCGCGTCGCTGATTGCGGCCCGGAGCGCCGTGAGATCGTGCACTACCGGCCGCAGCTCGGCATAGCGGCGATTCAAGTCCGCGAAAGCGGAGGGGTCAGAGGTCGCGTCTCGAGCCGCGAGCTGCTCCTCGATGTCACGGTACGTGGCCTCCACT
>JBFGLM010000004.1:0-146864 GCA_041576165.1 Acidimicrobiia bacterium | reverse complement strand
TACCGGCTGAGAAGTTCACCGCCAGGTCGGCCACAACGCCGGCGCCGAAGAGGCTGGCGTCGTCGATCCAGAAGGACGCCAGCCCGCCGGTGTTGAGCGTGCCGAACGCCCAGCCGTGTACCTCGAACAGGGTCAGGCCGTCGTTGGGGGCGCCGTTGCCGATCTCCTTGCGGACGAAATCGGCGAAGGGGAACTCGAAGTATTGCCAGCCGCTGAAGTCGTCTTTGAAGGTGACCGTCCAGCGCTCGGCGTCGTCAACGGTGGAGCCGGGGTTACGGTTCTCGAGGAGGTCGACGAACAGGTCGGTGCCGGTGTTGGATCCGTAGAGCCAGAAGGCGAAGCCCTCGCGGTCCGACCAGTCCTGGGTGACCCAGGTGTCGACCGCCGGGTTCTCGAAGGCGTGGATGAAGCCGGCGAACGCGGTCACGTTGGCGTCCATCTGCAGCACCGTGTTGCCGGCGGCGCTGCCCGGCACCGGCGCAGGCGGCGAGGTCGTGGTGCTGATGGCGACGGGGCTGCCGTCGCTGAACGTGAACCAGCCGACTGTGTTGCCGAAGCCGTCGCTGCCGACGGGCAGGCCCGACTCGAAGTCGTCGATGATGGTCGGGGCCGCCAGCGGCGTGTCGGTGAACGTCCAGTCGTCGGTGCGGAAGGTGACGTCGGCGCCGGTGTTGCTGATGATGGCCCACACGACGTTGACGAGCTGGCCGTTGCCACCGCCGCTGGCGGGGACCGGGTCGAGGACGCCGTTGCCGCCGGTGAGGAAGGAGTTGTCGTCGAAGAAGTCCGCAAGGGGAATCGACACGAGCTGCCAGCCGCCGCCGCTCACCGCGCACGGGCCGGCCGGGCTGACCACGCAGTTGAATTGGAACTCATCGTCGGCCGGGCTGCCGATGGCGTCGTCGTTGTTGTCGTCGTCCTGGAGATTGACCTCGAGGATCGCGTCGACGCCCGCGTCGGGGTTGATCCAGAAGTTGAAGTGCGCAGTGCCGGAGAGGTCGATCAGGCTGGTTCGCCCGAAGCCGCCGAAGAAGCCGGGCGTGCCACCCGAGCCCCATCCGGTCTCGAGCGAGAAGGAACCGGTCGTGCCCGGCGGAAGGTCCGCGGCGTTCGGGCCGATACCGCCCCCGCCCACGGAGCCGCCGAACGAGAACCAGCCGTTGGCGAACGGATCGCCGTGCTCCATGTCGTCGAAGACGACCTCGGTGGAGGCAGCATCCGCCGTGAGCGGTGTAATCGGCAGCGCCAGCAGCGATACCGCCAACATCAACGCTAGGCCCAACAAGCCGAGCCGGCGTTTCCTCCCTACGATCATGGTGGTCATGCCCCTCTTCTCCTCCCCCCAGCCTTCAGCCGGACTCGTTCATTTGCTGACGCCCGCCAGGCTGGCGCCCTGTAGGAACACTTTCTGTGCGGCGAAAAAGAACAGCACCGGTACGACCATTCCCAACAGTGCGGTCGCCTGGATGAGGTGCGGCTGCTGGGCGTACAGGGCGTTGAACTGCTGCATTGCCACCGAGATCGGTTGCAGGTCCGGCGTGGCCGCCAGGTAGATCAGCGGTTCGAAGAAGTCGTTCCACGCAAAGAAGAAGTGGAACAGCGACACAGCCACAATCGCCGGCTTCGCATTCGGGAGTATCACCGACCACAAGGTGCGCAGCGGGCTGGCCCCGTCGATGAGCGCCGCCTCGTCGAGCGCCCGCGGGATCGTCAGGAAGTACTGCCGCAAGAGAAAGATGTTGTACGCATTGGCGAAGAAGTGCGGTACGAGCAGGGGGAGCCAGGTGCCAACCCAGCCGATCCACGAGAAGAACGCGAAGGTCGGCACTAGCGTCACGTACCGGGGCAGCACGATGGTCGAGATCAGGATGATGAACAGCGTCTTCTTGAACGGGAAGCGGAATCGTGAGAACCCATAGGCGACGCACACGGACGAGGCCAGCGTCCCAACCACTCCGATGGCTGCGATCGCGAAAGTGTTGAAGAGAATGCGGGTCATGTCGAGCGTGCTCCACGCAGTGGAGTAGTTCTCCCAGACCGGCGCGGCGGTGTACGTCGCCTCCAGTTGCCGCCAGCGCCCCTCCCATTCGATCGGCCCGGCCTCCAGGTCGGAGGGATCTACGAATACGCTTGATTCACGCCCCGGCTGGATGAGTGCCAGTGGGCGGATGTCGCCGTCGATCGGCACTTGCAGCACCGGCACCTCCTCGCCTTCATAGACAAAGGTCTCGGGGAGTGAAGGAAGGAGCGGCGCCGCCGGATCGGAGATCATCGGAAGATCTTTGAGCGACGTCACTGCCATGTAGCCCAACGGGGAGAGGTATCCGATGAGGAGGAGCGACGCAAACAGGGTCACTATCGAGCCGGCCAGGAAGCGTCGCATCTTGGGTGTCGATCTGGTCTGCTCCGGTTCGGCGGTGGCGGCCTTGACTCGCTCGAGTGTCGTTCCCATCGTTCAGTCCTCCCCGAACTCGTAGTAGACCCAATACCGGGCCGTGCCGAACATCGCGAGCGTGATGAGCATGATGATGAGGAACAGCATCCAGGCCTGGGTCGCTCCATAACCCATGTCGTTGAAGGTGAACGCCGTTTTGAAGAAATACAGGCTGTAGAAGAGCGTCGAGTTTGCCGGATCACCGGTGCCGTTCTTGAGGACGAATGGCACCAGGAAATACTGGAACAAGAAGATGATCGCCAGCACCAGGTTGTAGAAGAGGATCGGCGAGATCATGGGCACCGTGATCGACTTGAACTTGTGCCACGTGTTGGCTCCGTCGACCTCAGCGGATTCGTAGAGGTCCTTTGGTATTCCCTGAATACCGGCAATGAAGAGCAGCATTGCGTTGCCGACGCCCCACGCCCCGATGAGTGCCAGAGCCGGGTAGATCCAGGTCGTTGAGTTCAACCAATCCGGCCCCGAGATCCCGACGACGCCGAGCATCTGATTGAGCCAGCCTGTCTGGGTGTTGAGGAATCCACCCCAGATGAAGACGACAGAGACGAACGGCACGATGGTTGGCATGAAGAACAGGGTTCGGAACAAGGGCTTGCCCCACAGGCTCCTCGAGGTCAGCAGCCATGCGAGACCCAGCGGCAACGCCAGGGCGAACGGGATCATGATGGCGGCAAACTTGAGTGTCACCAGGAGTGACTCCCACACGAGCGGATCGCCGAACCATTGCCGGTAGTTGGCGAGCCCGATGAACCGGGCGTCCTCGGGCCTGATCAGGTCGAACTCCAGGAACGAAAAGAAGAGAGAGGCGGCCATGGGAAGCAGGAAAAACAGAAGAAAACCAAAGATCCACGGTGAGATGAAGATGAATCCCCATCGCCGTTGAGCGCGTTCGATCCCGCCCAGCGCCTCCCGCCGCTGCCGTCGCGTGGGTTTCACGACCAGAGTGTCGGTCGTCATTTCCTGCCTCCCTCAGGTGTGATGTGCCGTGTGGCGGATCGCTGGGTGCGATCCCCCACACGGCACGCATGGGTTGAGATCAGCTCGCCTCGGCGAAGATGCCCGCCAGGTCGCTCAACAACGTGTCGATCTCGCTGCTGACGTCGAGCCCCGGCGTCGAGGTCAGGTTGCTCCAGAAGGCACCCCATCGATCCTGAGCCTTCAGGAAATTGGGCATATCCTGCTCATGGCTCGGGATGTCCGGGTAGGCCAGGCTGTCCACAGCCACCTGCCAGTTGACTCCCTGGGGATACTTCTCATCCTGCGCCGCGAAGAACGCGTCCTGGGCGCTCTCGAGCGCCGGCATCGCCCCGTATACGTCCAGCAGGTCGGGCGCAGCCTCGCCGATCAGGTACGTGAGTACCTGGAATGCCTCTTCCGGCTGCTCGGTGGTGTTCAGAATCCGGAAGACGTCGGCGTGCAGCGCGGCCGTGTACTCGCCTTCGTACTGGGGTACGACCGCCAGATCCCAGCTGTCGGAGACGCCTTCCAGGCAGCACGTGTACCAGAGGTGCGTATGCGCCATGGCAACGTTGCCGGAGTCGAACGGATTACCCGCCGCCAGGATGTCACTGCCTTCGTACTCCGCGTTGGGGATGAAGTTGTCTTCCCACACCCCCTCGTAGTACCAGCTGAAAGCATCCCTCCACTCGGCCGGTATGTTGGGCGTGCCATCCGGGTTGACCATCGAGCCCGCACCGAACATGGTCGCGAAGCGCTGGGGCTCGGTCCACTGGTCGACATAGCCGAATTGGACGATGTTGTCGGGATCGAAATCGGGGCTCGTGGCGTCGTTGCCGTTGGCGTCGACGGTGAGGAACTGAGAGATCTCACGAACCGTCTCCATGTTCCACGGCTGGCCGTCGTAATCCGCACCGAACTCTTGGGGCGGGTAGGGCAGGCCGGCCTCATCAAAGAGGTCCTTGTTGTAGAAGATCATGGACGGGAAGACGCCGAAGGGGAGTCCGACCAGGCCCTCGTCGGTCCGCCACACGTCGACTTGCTCGTCCGTCCACTGGCTGAGGTCGTAGCCCGTCGAGTCGACCAGCGGTTGCAGGTCGAGCCAGCGCCCGTTGAAAGCGTTGGCACCGCGGATTCCGACCGGCCCGATGATGTCCGGAGCGTTGCCGGAAGCGATCTGGGTCGAAAGCGTGTCGTACGCCACCTCGTTCTGGACGATCTCCAACACCAATTCGATCTCGTCCTGAGAAGCGTTGAACTCTTCGACGACGGCCTCTTGCGCCTCGACCTGCTCCGGGTTGCCACCGGTGCCAAGGCCCACATACCAGCGAACCTGGGTGCGGTCGCCTGTTGCGGCGGCCGCGGTCGTCTCGGTCGGTGCTGCCGTTGTCGCCGCCTCGGTTGTCGCTGGCGGCTCTGTACTCGCCGTCGTGTCGCCGGCCTCCGTGGCGGCTGTTGCCGCACCAGTGTCGTCATCGCCGCCGCCGCATGCCGCGGCCACGAGCATCAGTGCGGTCAGCACTGCGATCCATCTGATGAACCTCATGTGTGTTCTCTCCTCCTGCACTACCTTGCTTTCTTTCTTCTGTGCCTATTGGTTCTTGTTGTGAGAGCGCTCCCAAGAACGCTCGTTCATCCGCCTGGGTTGTTGCCGGGGCGCCCAGTCACCCTAGATCTGGGCGGCGCCGGTCCATCATGGCGGGCGGTGATCAGTCTCCAATCATTCGACCTCCGCCCCGGCGGAAGCACGTGTCGCCCCGCACGAGTCCCGAACAACCAGTTCCACCGGCAGCGTCTCCGATACGGGCCCCGTCACCTGCCGGCTCACCAGTTCCTTGAGCAGCTCGACTGCCCGCGCGCCATTCGCAGCCACCGGCTGGCGCACAGTGGTCAGCGCCGGAATCGAGTTCTCTGACGCAGGGAGGCCATCGAAGCTGACCAGTGCCATGCCCTGCGGTACCGAGATCCCGGCCTCCCGCAGTGCCCGCAGTGCGCCCATGGCCATGGTGTCGGACCCGACAAACACGGCATCGGGCCGCCGCGGGATCAGCTGCTGCATAGCGGTGTAGCCGCTGGCCTCGGAGAAATCTCCGTCTACCCGGAGATTCGGGTCGAACGCTATCCCGCACGTGGTCAGGCCCTCGATGAATCCATTGAGGCGGTCGAGTCCGGCGGTCGTCGAGGTGGGGGCGCCCAGCAGCCCGATGCGCTCGTACCCGAGATTGCACAGGTGGTTGGCTGCCCGGCGGGCGCCGTCGCGGTTGGCCGCGTCCACATAGCTGACGCCGTCGATGTCTGGTCGGCCTACCATCACCAGCGGCAGGTCTCCGGTTGCCATACGGGCGAGCAGGGGATCACCCATACGGGTCGCTGTGAGAATGACGCCGTCAACCAGCCCGGACGCCACCACGCGTGGATATAGCTTGTTTTCCTCTTCCTCGGTCTGAAACAGAAAGAGCGAAAGGGTGGTGCCGGCTTGGTTGCTGGCTGCGCTGATTCCCTGGATGAGGCGGGCGAAATACGGATCCTCGAAGAGGTTGTGGACCCGGCTCGGGATGACGAGGCCAATCACACCCGTGCGGCTTGAGACGAGCGACCGGGCGGCGAGATTGGGGGCGTACCCGGTACGGGAGATGACTTCTTCTACCCGCTCCCGAACATCGGCGCTCACACTGGCCTGCCCGTTCACCACCCGCGACACGGTGGAGCGCGAGACGCCGGCCAGGCGACCGATGTCCTCGAGGGTCAACTTCATCCTCCCCGCCTCCCAAGTGCTGGGAGCGCTCTCAGAGAGCGCTCCCAGCACCATATAGCGGAGTAGTACTGCCGTCAACCCCGAATATGTTCGACCAGGGCGTCGAGCCTCCTGACCCGGGCCGAGTTCGGACGGAGGTGTCCTCGAGCGGGGGCGGAGACACCGTCGCGCAGGCTCGATTTGGAGCGGATGCCTGCCAGTGCTCCTCGACCGCACCAGAACCAGTTCTCCAGGGTGCGCCTACGTTTGGATAGTTGCCAATCGGGGCAGGTACTCCACAAATGAGCTAGGAGCACCATGAATCACGGACCACTGACATCACTCGACGACGTGCGCGCGCCGTACAACGTCGTCGCCGCGGTGGGGACCGTCGACGCCGCTCGCGTGATGATCGAAACCCTGGAAAACGTGGGGATCGAGGCGGGCCACCTATCGCTGCTGGGCGCATATCCGGCCGAGCCGGATACGGCTGCGCTGGACCCCGGAGATACCTCGAACGGGCCTGGCGGAACCGTTGGTATCGCCGCAGCTGGGGGAGCGGCCGCCGGGGCGGCGGTGGGAGCTCTGACCGGGGCGGCGCTCACTATCCCTGCGGTCGGTCCTGTGGTCGCCGCCGGGCTGTGGGCGATGTCCGGCGGCGTCTTGGGCGGTGCGCTGAGCGGAGTAACTGCCGTGGGTCTGTCCAATGCTTGGCGTCAAACGTTCGAATCGGTCAAGGAGGGCAACGTCGTAGTGGGCGTACATACCGACGACCCCGAGGAAGCCGAGCTCGCAGTCGAGACCATGGAACGCCTCGAGCCGCTGGCAATCAACCGATTCGACGACTGACGCAGCTGCGAGGGGCCGCCGCTTCCCGACGAACCGGGGCCCACACGAGTCACCGCCCGGTACCCTGGTACCCATGCGTTTCGGTGTCGGGCTTGCGACTGGTGGCGATGATTTGCTGATGAGGGCGCGGGCGGACGCTGGCGCCTCGTTTGAAGAAGATCCGGACCTCGTCATCGTTTTTGCTACGCCCGACGCCGCCGGTGTACTCGAAGGGCCCAATGGTCCGGGCCGGACCGTTGGGTGCATCGCCGACGCCGTCATCGGCGGACGGACCGAAGCCGAGCAGGGGCCGACGGTCGTGGTGTGGCAGGCTTCGCTCGGAGACGTGCCGTGGACCATCTCACGTGTCCGTGCAGTTCGGGATGGGACTGCGACATCGATTCGAGGCTGGCGCCATCCCGACCGGCCGTCGGGCGCGATCCTGCTGACCGATCCGCCCAGCTTTCCCACCCAGGGTTTCGTGGAGGAGCTTGGCAGTCACGGCATCCCCACGATCGGCGGGTTGGCGACGAGCAGCTACGGAACCAGGCTGATGATCGACGGGACCGTAGACCAGACCGGGGGAGTGGCGATTGCGCTCGGGCCCGGCATCAGCTTCACCACCACCGTGAGCCAGGGGTGCCGGCCGATCGGCCTGCCCGGCGTAGTGACGAATGTGCGCGGTCACCACATCTTCGAGATCGGCGGCCGGCCGGCGTTCGAGTTCTTGGGCGACGTAGTTCGAGAACTGGATGAGAACGACCTGACGCTGGCCCGTCAGGGTCTGCAGCTCGGAATCGTCGTCGACGAGTACAAGACCGAGTTTGGAGTTGGTGACTTCCTGATCCGACCGGTACTCGGCGCAGATCAAGAACTCGGGTACGTTGCCGTCGGCGGCCCGGTCAACGTCGGCCAGACGGTTCAGCTCCACGTTCGCGATCCAGACTCGGCCGCGGCAGAGTTGAATACGATGCTATCCGACACCCCCACCCGACCCGACGCGGGGGCTCTCCTATTCACATGCAACGCCCGGGGGAGCCGTTTCTTCGGCCGACCCAACCACGACGCCGAGATGGTGGACACCTTGCGAACGCCACAGGCGCTCGCCGGATTCTTCGCAGCCGGTGAGATTGGACCGGTGGGCGGAGTCAATCACCTACACGGCTACACGGCGTCGCTCCTCGAACTGTCGCCCGCCTGACGGCGCCGGCGGAAGCTACGCCCAGCCCGTCACACCGAGCCAGCGGATAAAAACCGAAAGTTCCCTTGTGTCTAAGCGCGTCCATATACCGGGATCGCCGCACCGGAGATCACGCTCGACTCCTCCGACAGCATGAACTCAGCCACGGCGGCGATCTCATCCGGTGTCGGCCAGTGGACGTAGTCCGCATACGGCAGGGTCGCCCGGGTGGCCGGGGTGTCGATCACGGACGGGACGATCACATTCACCGCGATGTTGGCGTCTTCCACCTCTTGCGCGGTGGTCCGGGCCAATGCCACGACGCCGGCCTTGGCCACGTTGAACGCTGCTTGTCCGGGCGCGCCATCGAACGACGCTCGGGAGCCCACAAGCAGGATTCGCCCTCCGTGCTCGGATAAATGCGGAATCGCGGCCCGTACCGTGTAGAAGGCCGAGCGGAGATTCAGCTCGATCATGCGGTCGAACCGGAGATCGTCGGTGTCGACGACATCCCGACCTCCGGCCCAGCCGCCGACGAGGCTGGCGACGGCGTCGATTCGACCGAACCGCTCGCGTGTCTCTTTCATGAACGCGCCGACCTCGTCCGCTTCGGTGGCGTTGACCCGTCTGAGCAGTAGTTGCGACTCGTCGAGATCCACTGCGGTTTCGAATCTGGCAGCCTCCTCCGGAACGAGGTAGGTCACTGCCAGCCGGTAGTCGCGGGCGGCCAGGCGGCGGGCCAGCGCTGTCCCCAGGCCGCCGGTGCCTCCGGTCAGAACAGCCACTGGATTCGTCATAAGCCTCTCTCAACCAATGGGGTGCAAGCCCCATCCATGGTAGATTCCTGGTCTCGGTTGCGGATGTTTCGAAGGAGGCGCGGATGGCTGGAATCGTTTTCGAGAACGTCGGCAAGGTGTACCCCGGGGGAACACGGGCGCTTGCCGAGGTAGATCTCGAGGTCGAGGACGGTGAATTCGTCGTGCTCGTAGGCCCGTCCGGCTGTGGGAAGTCCACTTTGCTGCGCATGGTGGCAGGTCTCGAGGAGATCACCGAAGGCTCTATCTCCATCGGCGGCCGGATCGTCAACGACGTGCCTCCGAAGGACCGGGACATCGCCATGGTATTCCAGAACTATGCCTTGTATCCCCACATGTCGGTGTACGACAACATGGCGTTCGGCCTCAAGCTCCGCAAGGTGCCGAAGGATCAAATCAAAGCCTCGGTCGAAGAAGCGGCCCGCATCCTGGAAATAACCGAGTACCTGGACCGGAAACCGAAGGCCCTTTCCGGTGGTCAGCGCCAGCGGGTGGCAATGGGCCGAGCCATCGTTCGTCAGCCGGCTGCATTCCTGATGGACGAGCCGCTGTCCAACCTCGACGCCAAGCTGCGGGTGCAGATGCGCTCCGAGCTGGGACTGCTCCACGCCCGACTGGGGACGACGACCCTTTACGTCACTCACGATCAGGTGGAAGCCATGACGATGGGCGACCGGGTCGCTGTCCTGCGGGCCTACCACGGTGACGGCACCAACCTCCAGCAGGCCGACACACCCCGCCGACTCTACGACCATCCGAACAATCTGTTCGTGGCGGGGTTCATCGGATCCCCGTCGATGAACTTCGTGTACGGTGCGATCGAGGGCGACGGCGATCAGGTCAAAGTCAGGTTCGGCCCTGACAGCCTCGTTCTGGACCCGGAGCTGATCCGCGCCCGTCCGTCGCTGGCGAACTACAAGGGCCAGGAGATCATTGTCGGGTTACGCCCGGAAGCATTCGAGGTCGCCGCCGCCGCCCAGGGCTTGCCGCTGGATGGTCGGACGATCACCGTGCATACCGACCTCGTAGAACAACTGGGATCCGAAGCGTTCGTGCATTTCACTCGCGATCTGCCGCCGGTGATCACCGCCGGTATCACTGAATTGTTGGAGGACGAGGGCGCGGATGCGTCGGCGCTGGGACACGAGACAAAGTTCACCGCCCGAGTCAATCCGGACATGGCTCCCCGCGTGGGGCAAGAAGCTGAACTCGTCATCGACACCAGCAAGGTGCATTTCTTCGACAAGGACACCGGCGACGCCATCGGCTGATCGTCCAACGAAGCGGGTGTCTGTCTAGGGCTGGATTCGTTTGAAGGATTCGGCGAGGTCCAGCCCGCTGGCCGCGCCGGCGGCTGCCGCCCGTTCTCGTATCTTGGCCGCGAACTGCTCCCGGGCCGTCTCATCCTGCTGAGCCCCGTCCATCGTCGTCGTGCCCTGACTCGAGTGGCACAAGAGCGCCCCGATCTTCGCTTCGACCGTTTGCGAGATGTCCTCGTGATGATCGGGCTCGTCCGCGGCCCACAACAGGATCCAGTCCGGTCGGTGGTGGGTGAGCCCATCGGTGAGTTGGTTGGCGAAGAACAAGTGGTCGCGGGCAGCAACGACTCCGTCGATTGCCC
This sequence comes from Acidimicrobiia bacterium, assembly GCA_041576165.1. Classification (GTDB taxonomy): domain Bacteria; phylum Actinomycetota; class Acidimicrobiia; order Spongiisociales; family Spongiisociaceae; genus JBFGLM01. The sequence continues at coordinate 136,274 of JBFGLM010000004.1, read as the reverse complement.
CCCAGCCGGTCGCTCGATGATCGGGGTGGAGCATGTACCGCCGCCAGGGATCATGACTGAATACCACGTCCGGGCGGGTTCGCCGGATCCAGCCGGCGAGTTCCTCCCGTAGGGCCATCGAGTATTCGAGCTCCCCATCCCGGAAGTCGAGGTGCACGACATCGGACGCTCCCAGAATGTCCGCAGCCGCTCGCTGCTCGCGATGGCGCACGGCGACCAGATCCCGCGGATCGAGATCAGGGTCCCAGGTGCCTTTGGAGCCGTCGGTCACGACCAGCATGGTGACCTCGCAACCGTTCCCGGCCCACTTGGCGAGCGTGCCCCCCGCCCCGAATTCGGCGTCGTCGGGATGCGCGCCGATGGTCAACGCCCGGCGTGGGGTGGGAAGCTCCGTGGTGACCGGTTGCTCGCCGGTGGCTCGGTAATCGGACATGGACGGAGCTTACGACCGCACCCGGTCATCCGCCCGTCAGCGCCGCGCGCAACCACTCGCCGTCCGGGTGGTCGAGCAAAAGGGCGAAATCCCGACTGGAGTCGAGATCCAGCGCCAGTCCGACCGAGGAGATCACACCAACTCGGCAATGGGCCAAATGGGCCAGGTGGCGGTGGAAGCTGGACGGCCCGTAGGCAAACGTGGTCTCGCCGTGTCCTCCGAAGCCGTTGGTGCCGCCGTCGTAAGAAGGGCACAGCACGAACTGGTGAGCGGCCAGCAGCTCGAAAAGCCGCTCCACGTCACCGGCCTGTAGCAACGGCAGGTCCCCGTGGAGAATCAACCAAGGACGATCCTGGTCGGTGGCCTTCGCGGCTGCGGCCATGGCGGCGCCGTTGAGACCCCGGTGGTGCCCCTCGTCGATGACGCCATAGCCCAGGTGAACGGCCCACTGTGCGATTGTGGGATCGCCCGTCACCACCGACGGTGAAACGCCGGCCTCCCGGACCACGGCCAGCGTCCGCTCGGCCAGCCTCCGGCCCAGGCGCCGCCGCGTCTCCTCTGAGAGGCCGCTCGCCAGGCGCGATTTGGCTGAACCGAAATCTTTGACGGGGACCGCAACGACAGGATCCATCACGAACTAACAGATAGCGGAGATGTGGTTCGCTGGCGTGGTACCGGCCCTCCTCACGCAGGGAGAGACTACCCGGACCGGAATACTCACTCCCGGGTCGGGTTCAGACAGGAGACCTCTGGCAAGGAGAACTGGTGGCCCGAGCAATGTGGAATGGAGCGGTGCTGGCGGAGAGCGACGACACGGTCGTGGTGGAAGGCAACCATTACTTCCCACCCTCGGCGCTCAAAACCGAGTATCTCGAGCCGACGTCGTCGACGTCGATCTGTCCGTGGAAGGGCACCGCCGAGTATTTCTCGGTCGTCGTCGATGGACGGGAAAACCGCAACGCAGCGTGGGTCTACAAGGAGCCATCGGAGGCGGCGGCGGCCATCAAGGGCTATGTGGCCTTCTGGCGGGGGGTAACAGTCGAAGGCTGAGCGCCGCCGGGCCGGAGGATTGCATCTGCGGTGACGCTGTGTAGCGTTTTACGACGATGCACCGCCGAACCAAGATCATCGCAACGCTCGGTCCCGCCACGTACACACCGGAGCGCGTCTCAGACCTGGTGAAAGCCGGGATGGATGTCGCCCGGCTGAACTTCTCGCACGGGGACCAGGACACGCACGCCGATGCCGCGAAATGGGTAGCCGAGGCGTCGGCCCGCCATGACCGGCCGGTCGGGGTGCTGCAGGACATTCAGGGACCCAAGATCCGGGTCGGAAGGTTCCCTGACGGCAAGATCGATCTAGCCCGGGGGGATGAGGTCTACCTGGTCGCGGGGAATGGCCAGGCCGAACCGGGAGAGATCGAGATCGGCTATTCCCACCTCCTAGACGATGTCGAGCACGGCCACCAGGTTGTACTCGCCGACGGGCTGATTCGGCTGCTGGTGCGGGATCGCGATGGCGATCGGCTGCGGGCGGAGGTGCGGATCGGTGGGACACTCCGTGACAGGAAAGGCGTCGCGCTGCCGGATTCGACACTACGGGCTCCGACAGTGACCGACAAGGATCGCGCCGACCTCGCCTTCGGTGCTGACCTCGGTGTCGACTACGTAGCAGCGTCGTTTGTGCGATCATCCGCCGACCTCAAGCTGATTCGGGAACTGACGGGTCGTGACATCCCGTTGATCGCCAAGCTCGAACTCGCCGTGGCATATCAGAACCTCGACGACATTCTCAGCGCGGCCGACGGGGTGATGGTGGCCCGGGGCGACCTCGGTGTGGAACTGCCGTTGGAGGAGATCCCGTGGGTCCAGGTCGACATCCTCCAACGCACCAACGCGGCCGGGCTCATCTCGATCACGGCGACCGAGATGCTGGAGTCCATGACCGCCTCGCCCCGGCCCACCCGGGCCGAAGTGACAGACGTCACGACCGCAGTGACGTCCGGGACCGATGCGGTGATGCTGTCCGCAGAGACTGCCGTGGGTGAGTTTCCGATCCGCACGGTTGAGGTGATGGACAAGATCTGTCGGGAGGCGGAGGCGCAAGTGATCGTCTCGCCTACCGGACGCCAGACGGTCGATTTTCTCAAGAGCCAGCGGACCTTCGCCTCGGCGACGGCCAAGGCTGCGGTGGAAGCGGCGTGGAACCTGGGATTACAGGTGATCGTGGCCTTCACCGAGTCGGGCCGCACCGCCCAGCTCATCTCGAAGTACCGGCCGGCGGCCCCGATCATGGCCTTCACGGCTGATCGATCGACTCTGCGCCGCATGGCTCTGTACTGGGGAGTGCTGCCGATCGGTTTCGAGCGGCGCGAGAGATTCGGGCACATGGTCGCCTATGCCGAGAAGTACCTGGAGAAGCAGGAGATATGCCGAGCCGGTGATGGCGTGGTTGTGGTGGCCGGGGTGCCCCCGAACGAGCGGGCGAGCACCAACGTCATGAAGCTGCATGTGATAGGGGAGCGGATGAAGTCGGGGAGCGACTATTTCGGATCGGGATGACCCGGCGCCGCTACCGGTCCTCCGGACCCCTACACTGACTGACTCGTATGAACGCCCGGGTGAATACCGCCCGGAGTAGCTGACACGGAGGTAGCTGCGTGGGCCAGGTGATCGAAGTCGACGCCACCGCACTCGGCACTGTTGCGATATTCGATACCGACCGAAGCCTGACCGGCCAGGACGGCGAGGCCTTCGGTTCGGTCGCCGAAGCTCGGCTCGGCAAGACATATCCGGCCAAGCTGGCGGAGAGACTCTTCACCGCGCACAGCGGGCTCACCAACGTCTACGTCTACTCAAACGCGATCTCGATCGCCCGTGACGCAGAATGGTCGGACGACGACATCGGTGCAGTGGCGTCGCTGATCCGCGACTTTCTCATCCACTACGACGAGAACCGCGCCGGCTGAGCCGCGAAGATCGGCCGATCAGGGTGCTGCGGTCGTGGTCGTTGTCGGGGCGGCCGTGGTTGTCGGCGCGCCCGTAGTAGTCGTAGTCGACGCATCCCCGACGGTTGTGGTGGTGGTCGGTGCATCACCGCCGCCCTCGATTGTCGTGGTTGTCTCCTCTTCGACCGGACATTCAGCGCCCGTGTATCCGGGAGCTCCCTCGGGCAGCAAACAGGGGTGCAACTCGATCTCGCGCGGCTGGGCCCGATAGCGGACCGTCCAGGTGTCCTCAACCTCGCGCCCGTCCGGGTAGGTGATGACCCTCGTTACCGAGACCGACCAACCGCGGGCTCCTTGCACGCGCACGCGTTCACCGCTGGCCGGGTCACGGTCGGGGTTGATGATGTATTCGGTCGGCGGGTTGGTCCAGCCAAAACGATCCGACACTATCCCGTCGACGGTGCGACCTCCGTTGTCACCGAAGAACTTCACCGTGATCGATTCATCCGTGTACTGGGTCTTGATCAATACGGCAGCATCCGTGTCGTTGCGGAACACGAGGTCTGGGGCGGGCCATGAAATCGTGGCTTCGATGCCCTCCGGATAGCGCGAGAAGTAATAGCTGTGGGCCCGGTGCGTTACGTCCTCGTACCCGCCGTAGAACACCGCGTTGTAGAAAGTGGTGGCGAACTGGCTGACACCCCCACCGACCGTGTCCTCGAGCTTGCCGCCGATGATCGTGGGTGCCGGCAGGAAGCCCTTCTCCCGGGTCCGCTGTCCGACGTGCTCGTTCAGGGAGAACTCCTCGCCGGGCATCACGATGGTCCCGTCGACCAGGTCGGCGAAGATGTGGATGTTCGTCACTCGTGCCTGGCAGCACGGGTGGAAGGTAGTGAACTCGGAGACCTTCTCCTTGATGCCGAGCGCTTCCAGATCTTCGGTGGTCACCTGCGGCTGGGCGCCCTCCTCGAACGGCAGCTCGGCCGTCCGGGTCCCGCGGCGGGCGGCGTCCTCGGCGGCCCGGGCGGCCAGCTCGGCGTCCACCAGCGATCCCGGCCGACCCTCTTCGATGATGACGTTGTCGTTCTCATCGATGACCAGCTGGGCATCGCGGGGTGGGGCTTCCAGCTCGGCCCGCACCGGCTCTAGCAAAGCGCCGACCGCGACAGGGTCAAACCCGACCGTCATGCGTGGGATTGGGTTCAGTTCGGTCTCGACAACCAGCGCCGAGGCAAGATCCTCCCGGGTGAAGACCACCGAAACATCGGGGTCGGAGCGAGTGAGCTCGATGGGCCCGCTCAGCAGTTGCTGCGCGTCGCGCACCGCAGCATCAACGTCGGCCACGGTCATAGTCGGAGGCACGCTGACCACGTCCAGTGCCACGGTGGCCCGCGGTATGACCAGCAACGCGTCCTCGATGCGCACCGCGGCGGTGAGCGGATTGATACCCCGGCCCGGTCTCGGATACTCAGCCACCGGCTGCGTTCCCTCGAGCACCACGGTGCCGTTGAAGGGAGGACTGTCGAGCGCTTCAGTCTCGTAGGTCTCAAGCAGGACGTTCAGGTCGGCGCTGCTGATTGACGCCGGGACCGGCAGCACGGTGGTGGCAAAGGCGTTGTCGAGCCACCACCGGAATTGGGTGATCAGACTGCCGTCCCGGCCGACCTGAGATGCGGCGATGAAGGCCGCCTGTTCATCGATGTCGAATCCAACCGTGACCGGATCCAGATCAAACTGTGTTCCCTCGACCACAACCGGCAGAGGCTCGGAGGCCAGCAGGTCTTCGAGCCCGAGCAGGGCCTCGATCGCCCCTGCCTCGTCGAGCCCGCCGAGCTCTGCCGATCCCACCTGGACTCCCCGCAGGACCTCGCCGGCGTGGGCAAAACGATCCAGCGCGAATGCCCCGACCACGATCAGCAGGAGCCCAATGACGGACGACCCTGCGATGAGCGCTATGCGGGCCGGTCTGGACAGTCTTGGAGTGCGGCGGACCGCCGGCGCTGTTGGCCGGGGCCCAGCGTCGCGCGTGCCCTCACTCACAGAGGGCGCCGCGGGATTGCCTTCGTACCTCGGCTCAAAGCTGTCCAATTCGGTTCTCGTGTCCGATGTCGTGGGGGGTTCGATGATGCCTCCGCTCCCGCTGGCCCAGGTGGCGACCGCGAATCTGGAACCTCCGCCTTTTCGGAGTGTGTGGCTCCCCGGCGAGTCACAGATGTCGCGACCAGGTTAAACGCTCCCGGCCCGCATGTCGGTTCCCGGACATTAGTCAAACACCTGGAAGCGTCATACCTGGTCGATACAGTGAACGGCATGATCAGCTTCCCGGCGATCGCACCGGGTCCGGACGTCACTCTGTCGGCCTCGGCCTACGTCGCGTTCCGGCAATGCCCGGATCGATCGCTGGCCCGCTTCCGGGGCGAATACGGCGCCGAATCGCTGCCGGCGTTCCGCGGTAATCTCGCCCACCGCCTATTCGCCCGACATCTCCGAGAGGGCCCAATTGAGGCGGCCGGATTCGCGCGGGCGTGCCGGGAGGAGATCGGAGCGTCCAACCTGAACCACAAGCTGGTCGAGCTGGGCATCAAACCGAGCGTGCTCCGGGGCGTGATCGAGGAGTTGGGCGCGCTCTACGAGCGGTTCCGGCGCTTACCGGGCGAGGGCTTCAGCGGCGCCGAGGTGCACCTCGCGGCCGAGCCCGCTCCCGGAGTGAAGCTGGTGGGAATCGTGGATGCAGTGTTCCGCGACGGCGGCCGGGTTCGCCTGGTCGATTGGAAGACCGGTGGACTCGGTGAAGCACAGCACCAGCTGGACTTCTACGCGCTCGTCTGGGCCATGCAGTTTGATGCCATCCCCGATCTTGCTGAGGCGGTCTCGGTGCAGACGGGTGAACGGATCGATTTGCGCTTCTCGACGGCCGATCTGGTCGCCACCGCCGCCGAGATAGGTCGGATCATCGATGCAGTGCGCGGAGCACTGAGGTCGGGCAGCCAGCTGGCCAAATGCGGCGGGCCGTGGTGTCGATATTGCCCGATCCTCGATTCCTGCACCGAGGGAGCAGCGGCCGTGGCGCTGCTCGCGTCATCCGGAGCCGGCCTCGGCACCGAATGAGCTGGCGAAGGAGGTCTTCCATGTTGCGAAACTCGTCGAGCCGATGGCACCGGATAGCGTGCCGGCAATGAAAGTTGCCATCACCGGTTCTAGCGGCCTCATAGGCACTGCCCTGCGCCGCTCCCTCAGCGAGGACGGGCACGAAGTGCTGCGTCTCGTGCGTCGCCCGCCGGATGCGGCCAACGAGGTGCAGTGGGACCCACCGGCCGGCGAATTGGACCCGGCCGCCCTGGATGGCGTAGACGCAGTGGTGAACCTGGCGGGAGTCGGCTTCGGCGATCAGCGCTGGACCGACTCTTACAAGCGGGCCATTCTCGACAGCCGGCTCCACACGACCGACCTCGTGTCGCGCCGGGCGGCCGAAGCCGGTGCCAAGGTCCTGGTGAGCGGATCGGCCATTGGTTATTACGGCAGTCGGGGATCGGACGTTCTCACCGAAGAGAGCCCTCCGGGCGATGACTACGCGGCGCAAGTATGCGTCCAGTGGGAGGCCGCCACCGCCCCGGCCGAGCAGGCCGGGGTGAGAGTGGCGCATATCCGAAGCGGGCTTGTCATGTCCAGTTCGGCCAGTTTGGTGAAACGCCTGGTGCTGCCCTTCAAGCTGGGTATCGGCGGGCGGCTCGGCTCGGGCAAACAGTATTGGAGCTGGATCGACATCGCGGATCACATTGGCGCAGTGCGATTTCTGATCGACGGTGATCAGCTGGCGGGGCCATACAACCTGACGGCACCCAATCCGGTGCAGTTCGACGAGGTGAAAGACATGTTGGGCGAGATCCTCCATCGGCCCACCTTCATGCCGGTTCCCACTATCGCTCTCAAGACCCTGTTCGGCCCGGAACGAACCGAAGCGATTCTGCTGGCCGGCCAACGGGTCCTGCCGAAACGGCTCGAGGAAGCGGGCTTCGACTTCCGCTTCAACACACTCGAAGCGTCGCTGCGGACTCATCTGAGCTAATCCGGGGGCCGTAGGCTGCCGTTCGCTCAGTCCTCACGCAGGTCGGGATCAGGTACGCCGCCGCTGCATCGCACCCGGATCTCGGATCGGAGGTCTTGGGAGGCGTTCTCAAACCGGACCCGGACCTCTCCCGGTCCTGAGGCCTCGACGCTCAGGCCGTAGCCGGCCGCAGGCGAGGCCCCGTTGAGGGTGACGGCATCGCCGTTGCACGATACGGTCGCGGTCCCCCCCGACACCTGGTAGGTGAACGGGCCGGAGGCAACCGGTGCGCTGGTGCTGGTAGTCGCAGTCGTAGCTCCGGTCGTCGTCATGGCCGGCTGGGAGGTGGTCGTCGCGCCGGTGGAGGTGGTGCCGGCCGATGTCGTTGCGGTGGTTGCGGCAGGCACGGTGCCAGACGTGGTCGTCACCCTGACGGTGGTTGCCGTCGAGGTCGCGGGGCTGGCGACTGTCCCGCGGCCGGCGGTAGTCGTGGCAGCCGAGATTCCGGCGGGCGTATCTGTGGTAGCGGGCGGGTCGGTCGGGCTCGTCTCCGTTGCCAGCTGGCTGGTGGCCGTCGTGGAAGGGGTAGGCGCGTCCGAGACCTGGTTGCCGACCAAGCTGACTGCCGCCGCAGAGAGCGCCACCGCGGCAATGGTGGCGCCGAGCCACGCCGTGAAAAGCCAGAACCTACGCATCTGTTGGGAGCGTCCCAGATTGCGGTTTCTGTGCAAGTAAAGCGACATTTAAGGGATGGATAAGTGGGGCGGAGATTGGACCAACTGCCGGCTGCTCGCAGTATCTTGCGCAGGAATGCCGGCAGTTCTGATCATTGAGGACGACGTAGCAGTGCGGGCAGCGGTGGCTCGCGGCCTCGCCGAGCGCGGCCACCACGTCATGAGCGAGCCGACCGGTATGGATGGACTGAATGCGGTTATCGTCTCCTCGCCGGACGCGGTGGTTCTCGACCTCGGTCTGCCCGACGTGGACGGGACCGAGATCCTGCGGATGATTCGTGCGGTGAGCTCGGTTCCCGTCATAGTGGTCACGGCCCGCGACGAAGAATCCGCCATCGTGGCCGTGTTAGACGCAGGGGCAGATGATTATGTCGTAAAGCCGTTCTCCGCCGCGCAGCTGGACGCACGCGTCAGAGCCGTATTGCGGAGAGGCGCACTGGGCGAGACGGCCCCGGCCCTCTCGGTCGGGGCGCTCGAGATCGACCTCGACGCCCGGGAGGCGAGGCTGGATGGAAAAGAGCTCTCACTGACCCGGAAAGAGTTCGATCTCATGGCTTACCTGGCCGAACGTGCCGGAACTGTCGTTTCCAAACGGGACCTCCTGGCCGAAATATGGCGCCAGCCGTACGGGGGAGCAGACAAGACGGTCGACGTGCACCTTTCGTGGCTGCGCCGCAAGCTCGGAGAGAGCGCTGCAGAGCCCCGCTATCTGCGAACCGTGCGGGGGGTCGGCGTCAAACTCGTAGATCCGGCGGCCGGAGAATCGGAGTGAGGCACCATCACCTTTGCGCGCAGACGCAGAGCGGCTGAGTGAGAACGCAATTCATCGTCGTTGTGCTGGCGGTCACGCTGATGATCGTTCTCGCCTTCTTGATCCCCTTGGCACGGCTCATCGACGATTTCGCTCAGGACCGCGGCGTGACTCTCGTGCTGCAAGAGGCCGAGGCGTTGGCGAGGTCGGTGACGCTCGTGACGGACCTGGACCGCGCAGTTGTCTCGTCCTTGGTAGCTGTGGGAGATCCACAAGTCACCCGGTCGGTTGTTTTCCAGTCCGGGATCACGATCGGCGGTCCGCCGGGCGATACCGACGCCGTCGCCCGGGCCCGTGGGGGACAGGCCGTGCTGGTGGACGAAGGGGACGGGGTCGCTGCGTACGTACCGGTGGTGGCATCGTCGGAACGCCCCGTCGTTCGTGCGTTCGTGGGCTCGAACGTGCTGGATCGCAACGTCGCAAAGGCGTGGATCGCGCTGGCCGGCCTGGGCCTGGGATTACTGGCGCTGGCCGCCTTCATCGCCGACCGGCTGGCCCGGTCAATCGTGCGCCCGGTCGAAAAGCTCGCGGCGGCGGCGACCCGTTTCGGAGACGGCGACCTCTCACAACGGGTTGATCTCGAGGGTCCCAGCGAGTTGCAGACGGTCGGCCGTGTATTCAATCGGATCGGCGATCGGCTCGATCATCTGCTCCGATCGGAGCGTGAATCGGTGGCCGACCTCTCCCACCGGCTGCGGACGCCGCTGACTGCGCTGCAGCTGGAAGCCGAGCAGCTTCCGGACTCGGATGCCGCCGGTCGGGTCCGCACCGCGGTGGATGCGATGGGCCGAGAGGTCGATCACCTCATTCGCGAGGCTCGACGGCCGATCCGTACCGGCATCGGGTCACGAGCCGACCTGACCGCCGTCGTACGCGATCGGGTGCGGTTCTGGGAACCTCTCCTCACCGATCAGGGACGTGCGATCTCGGTTGACCAGCCGGCGGTCTCAGTCGTTGTCACCGCAGCCGTCGATGATCTGGAAGCAGCGGTGGACGCACTCATCGGCAATGTGCTGGCACACACTGACGAAGGAGTATCCGTCTGGATCAGCGTCTTGGCTGATCCGCCGACGCTGGTCGTGGAGGACGAGGGTCGGGGATTCCCAAACAGGTCGGCGAGCGAGCGGGGCATGTCCACCGGTGGCTCCACCGGACTCGGCCTAGATATTGCCCGTCGCACGGTCGAGGAAGGCGACGGTCAGATGGAGCTCGGGCACCGCCCGGGGGGCGGCGCCCGAGTCACCCTGCGTTTCGGGCGAGATGGGTGATCCCGACTCGGAGATTTCACCCACTGATCTGTCTGCGAGGTCAGCTCCGATCAACGTCAAGGCGGCCCCCGGTCAGCCGGACGTCGATCTCGATGTCATCGTCACCGTCGGCGAACTCCACACGGATCCGGTCTGGCTCGGCCTTTTCGACGGTGGCGGACCATCCCGAGTTGGCGTTTACCGCATCCAGCGACAGGTTCCCAACGTTGACCGTGACCGTAATGGAACCGGCGCTTCCCACAGCAAATACATGCGTGCTCGGTGCCCGGCTGCCGCTGTCGTCCTGATCCGGCTGGGTTGCGGTCGTTGTAGAGCCGCCGATGCTGGTCGACGTCGTGGCCGGTTCCGTCGTGGCGGTGGTGGCTGCGCTGGTGGGTGTCGACGTCGAGACACCCGTGCTGGCAGTGCTGGGCGAGGGAGCTGCGACCGAGGTCGTGGTCGAATCCGGGATGCTCCCTGCGGCAGCGGGAGCCGTGGCGATTGTCACGGTGCCAGGCGTGCTCGTGCTGCTCTGCGACCCGGCGACGAGGCTCGATACAGCGGACGAATCCGGGGTCGGCCGGGTGCCGGGGCTGGAGCTCGAGCTCGAACCGGACGGCCCGGCCGATGCCCACGCCAGACCGCCGACCACCGTGAGAGCGACGCTGGCGGCAAGGATTGGTGCGAGTCGACGAAACAAGGTGATTCTCCTTTCTCGACCCTCACGATCTCGCACCATGGTTTGCAGGATCCTCTCCTGAGGGATAAGTCAGGGATAACTCCAACCGGCGTCCGGCATCACAAGGATCTCAGGAGTACTCGGAAGCAGGCGGGGTCGGCCATAATCCTGCCGCAATGTCCCCTCCCGTATCCGAGGCCGCAGACCTACGAGCCGCACTCGACGCCCTGGCGCAGGAAGTCGAGTCGGTGCAGTTCGCGGTGCCCGGACCGAACCAGGACCGGCGCAGCCGGCTACGCGACGGCATCGCGTGGTCGATACACGAGTACCTCTTGCCGCGGCTCGCCGACATCGAAGGACCGGCAAGGGTGGTGGTCGTGGGCTCCACCGGGAGCGGCAAATCCACGATCGTCAACTCCATTGCCGGTTACCGGGTCACCGAGCCCGGGGCGCTCCGTCCAACGACCCGGCTGCCGGTGCTGTGGTGCCACCAGAAACACGAAGCCGAATTCGCGTTCGATTTTCTCACCGGCTACGGAACCGCCTCCGATGCGGAGCGGCCGATGAAGATCGTGGCCGGGCTCGACCCGCTCCTCGAAGCGATCTGCGTGTTGGACGCCCCCGACTTCGATTCGGTCGAGCTCACCAACCAGCAAATCGCCGAAGAGTTGCTGGCGATAGCGGACGTGTGCATCTTCGTCACCAGCGCGCAACGATATGCCGACGCGGTGCCGTGGGGGTTTCTCGAAAAGGCACAACACCGCGGCATTCCGGTGATTCACGTGATGAACCGGATGCCCCCGGGCGGATCGGCAGCAGCAGACGATTACCGCAGCCGGCTGCGGGAGCGTTCGATCCCCGTGAACCTCTTCGTCACGATCGATGAGCAACGGGTTGACCCGGATCATGGCGGGCTACCGCCAGAGACCGTCGCCCGGATTGTCGAGCGGCTGCAGGTGCTGTCCGATCCCGAGGAACGGCGGCGACTGCTGGTCGCGACGACTCGAGCGGCAATCACCGACATCATGGTGCGGCTGGACGGTCTGATCGAGGAGGTACGGGCCGAGCGTGGTCAACTGGATGCGCTGAGCGATGTCGCGCGTCTCTCCTATGAACGTCAGGTGGACGAGATCGCCCAAGACATTGAACGGGGTAGCTTGATTCGGGCCCACGTGGTGGAACGGTGGCAGGAGTTTCTGGGGACCGGCGAGTTGATGAAGGGGTTGGTCGAGGGCGCCTCACGCGTACGCGACTGGCTCGGCCGCTTGCTCGGCATGGGCGCTCCGGTCGAGCGGATCGAAGGTGAGGTGCGCGGCGAGCTCGAGACCATCGTGAGTCGACGGGCGGGCAGGGCGGCTGCTGCGACTGCGGCGGCATGGGAGCTCGAACCGGTGGGTTCCGGACTGCTGGCAGGAGCCGGGTACAGCCTCTGGCACGAGGACCCGGCAACTCCGGACCGCGCCGCCGCAGCGGTCGACGACTGGATGGCAGACGTGGCCCGGCTCGTCGAGCGCCAGGGCGGCGACAAGCGCCGGCTGGCGCAGATCGCGTCCGCCGGGGTCAATGCCGTAGCCGTCGCGGCCACCGTCACGGTTTTCGTCCACACCGGCGGTGTCACCGGCACCGAGATCGGGGTTGCGGCAGGGGCGGCAGCCGTTCAGCAGAAGATCCTCGAGCACCTTTTTGGCTCCGCGGCCGCTCGCTCCCTGATCTCCGACGCCAAGCAAGCGCTGGCGGCGGCCATGTCCGGCGTTCTGGCGCAGGATCGTGCGAGGTTCGACGCTGTACTAGCCGGTTTGTTCCCCGCCGAAGGGCAGGAGGAGCGAGTCGCAGCGGCCGGGCACCGCGTGATCACGCAGGGAGAGGCCTTCTATGCGGAGTGACATCCATGCCCTGCTGGATTCGCTCGATCTCGCGTTGGCATCGGCCGCCGAGCTGTTCGGTACCGACGAACTGGAACCCATCGCCGAGATCGGTCGCAACGCCCGGCGGCGGGTGGGGTTCCTGGGCGAGACTGTGGTCGTGGCACTCGCAGGCGGGACGGGTTCCGGCAAATCAAGCATCCTCAACGCCCTAGCCGGAGAGGAGGTAGCCCAGACCGGGGTCGTCCGGCCCACCACCCAGCGCGCCCTCGCCTGGATCCCCGCCAACCCCGAGCCGGGGCTGATCCGGCTGCTGGATGAGCTCGAAATCCATGATCGCGCCGGCCACACCCGTTTCGAGCATCTCGCTGTGATCGACTTGCCGGACATGGACAGCTACGACGAAGCCAACCTGAGAGAGGTTCTACGGCTCATCCCACGCATCGACGCCGTCGTCTGGGTTTTCGATCCGCTCAAGTACAACGACCGTTCAATCCATCTTGGGTTCCTGCGGAGGCTTCAGCAGTACCAGTCGCAGTTCCTCTACGTGCTCAACCACGCCGACCGTCTCACTCCGGCAGATCGCGAGGCGGTGATCAACGATCTGTGGAAATCGCTCGTGGCGGACGGGATTCACGACCCTGAGATGCTTGTCACCGCGGCAGCCCCGGACTGGGGTGAGCCGACTGGGATCAAGGAGCTCGAGGATGCGTTGCACGACCGTCTCGAACGCAAACAAACGGCCCTTCGCAAGCTGGTGACGGACGTCTCCGCCGCCGCTTCGGCGCTGGAGCAAGTGACGGGCGTGGCATCGGCCGGATCGATCGACTTCCGCAGCCGCTGGACGCGAGCCCGGGAGGGATCGGCCCGGGCCCTGTCGGAACGGGTGGTGGACGGTGTCGTATGGCGGGGCATGGGCCGGGTCGGAGAGACCGATGCGCTCGCCTTGGGAGCGAGTCCGCTCTCCCGGCTTCTCACCAGGCTCCGCGGCGGCTCGGTGGCCCGGGCGTTGGGGGTCGGCTCGGATATCGTCATCCTGCCAACGCCGGGCGACCTCGTTGCGGGAGGGGGCTGGTTGGAGGCGGTCCGCCCTGTGACCGACCTGGTGACCGACATGTCCGTGGATATCGGAGGGCGCATGGGCGCGGCGCTGCGGGAGCAGTACGCCCCCGAGATCCTGGACGACGCACTGCGCGATGCAGTCGTGGCCGGGCAGGCCGCGGCTGGACCCCCACCCCAACCCGAACCGCAACGCTGGTGGAAGGGGGCCGGATACGTGCAGATCGCGCTCACTACGACCGTGGTCCTGGCCTTACTCGCAGCGGCCTTCGGGCAGGGCGGTCTCGAGCGAGGCTCCTGGCCGATCGCCATTCTGACGGCCGCATTCGCGATCATTCTGTCTCTGGTGCTGTCTGGAGTGCTGCGAGCGTCCGGCCGGGCGGCGGGTCGAAGGGCAGCGGCGGCCTATCAGGAGGCCGTAGCCGTGGAGCTGGACCGGGCCATTCAACGCCGGCTCGGTAACGCCCTCGAAACATATCTGCGAGCGCGCGGCGAGCTGGCCGCGGCGCTGGCGACGGTGAAACTCGAGGCGGCCGAGTTCGTCACAGCCTGAAATCCGCGAGCACGCCAGTCCCCGGCCGTACTCTGGCTAGATGGAAATCGTCCGGGACCTCATGGATGCCGCCGGCAGCCAGCTCACCCGATCGCTCGTGGTTGTGTTGCTGGCGCTGGTCGTGTGGTGGACGTTCCGGCGCTTCGGGGGCCGCTGGGTGGGTGCCTTGTCGGCCCGAACGTCCGACAAGCACGAAGTAGAGCGGGAACAGCGCGCCAACACAGTCTGGACCATGGTGCGCCGGGTTGGCACCGTGCTGCTGGTCCTGATCGTTGCGGTCACTGTGCTGTCGATCTGGGACGTGCCGGTCTCAGGTCTGCTGGCCGTCGGGTCCATCGTGGGGGTGGCCGTCGGCTTCGGGGCACAGGGGCTGGTTCAGGACGTCATCGCCGGGTTCTTCATCATCGTTGAAGACCAGTACGGGATCGGCGACGTTATCGACGTTGGTGGCGTCTCGGGCACGGTCGAGGACATCCAATTGCGGGTCACGGTCCTGCGCGATCTCCACGGCTACGTGCACTACGTTCCCAACGGCCAGATCCAAGTCTCCACCAATCGGACCCAGGATTTCGCCCAGCTGGTGCTCGACGTTGGTGTCACCTACGGCAGCGATGTCGATGCGGCCTTGGCCGTGATGGCCGACGAGCTGGAGGCGCTTGCGACGGATGCCGATTGGGCGGACATCATCCTCGAGCCGCCGCAGATCCTGGGAGTCGATGCCCTGGGTGACTCCTCCGTCGTGCTGCGCGGCGTCGTGAAGTCGTTGCCGGATCAGCGCTGGCTGGTCAAACGCGAGGCCTTCCGACGGATCAAGCTGCGGTTCGACAGAGAAGGAATCTCCATCGCGTTCCCCCAGGTCGAGGTGCACGTCCACCAGGCGGGAGGCGCCCCGGCCTGATCAGGGAGCTGCTACCAGCAGCGCGTTGGGCTCGACGTGGATGCGCGTCTCCGCGACCTCCCCGAGCAGCTCCCCGTCCGTTTGCAGTGCCGCCGGGGGATCGGCCGTGATCGACAGATGCTCGACGCCGGTCCACAGTTCGCAGCCTTTTACCTTCCCCACCTGGCCGGTGGTCAGAGCCCGAGCCAGGACGGGCAGGGCTCGATGGGGCGGCATTTCGTGCACCACGAGAGTCGTGAGCGTGCCGGGTTGGTGCCCGGCAAGCTGCAACGGCACCCGGCCGAAATACGAATACATGCGGTGGATCTGGACGAATGCGGCCACGGCGTCCGCGGACCGCCCCGGGGTCACGATTCGCATGTTGGCGGGCCGCTCCCGGAATCTGTTCCAAAGGACGCCGAGAGCAGTTCTCGCGTAGTGGACCGAACCGAAGCTGTATTTGCGATATGGCTCCTGCTCGGCGATCGCCACAACTTCGGCGTCGAGCCCGGCCCCAGCTGCAAACAACGCGGCTCGTTTGTCGCTGGCTCCCACCGGTGCCGACGTCTGGAGTTGCGCCACCGGAACGTGTTTCCTGGGTGGGTCTGACGCCAGAAAACGCGCGGCAGCCATCGGCTTGTACGGAAGCCGCAGGATCCGGGCCATCACGTTCGTGGTGCCGGCCGGGATCACGCCCAGGGCCGTCGGTGAACCGAGTAGACCGTTGGCGACGTGGTGAACGACGCCGTCGCCTCCGAACGCCACGACCATGTCCACCCCGGCCACGACCGCCTCCGCGGCCTGGCCCCTGGCGGCTTCGGGCGACTTCGGCCACGAGGCGTCGACTTCGTAGGTCCTCCGCAGCATCGCAACCACGTCACGATGGAGTCCACCGGTGAAGCCGGAGGCGGCCGGATTGGCGAGGAGAAGGAGAGAACGCACAGCAGGAGCTTATTGGATCGGTCGGGCTGTGCTGCGATGCGGACGGGGTCAGACCGTGACAGCCACCGACATGAGCTCGTCGGTCCCCAACAGACCGGCGGCGGCCTGGATCGCGCGGGACGCCTCGGATAGCGGAAACTCGTGCGAGACCATCTGATCGATGCGGGGATCGACGCCCAGCTGGCGGGTTGCCCAGTGGTAACCGGCCGAGCTGGCACCAAAGGCACCTCGAATCACCAACTCCTTGAGCACGATCACGTCGGAGAACAGCTGATTCACGGCGTTCACGCCCTTGGTGGAAGCGATCGTGATCCGCCCGCCTCCGCGGACCAGATCGAGTGCCATATGGATCGCCTCGGGATCGTCTCGGGTGACGTCGACGACGATATCGGGCCGGGCACCGAGGCTGTTCGCCACCGCCGCCCCAACGTCCTCGGTCGCGGCATCTACCACTAGGTCGGCGCCCAAGCGTTCGGCCGCGGCCAGCCGCTCATGATCGTGGCTCAACCCTGAAACGCCCACCCAGGCGGCCCCGGACGCCTTCGCCGCGATCAGCGCGGCTAGACCGCGGGGACCAGGCCCGAGAATCATGACGGTTTCGCCCTGGGACAAACCGGGTAATTCCACCGCCCAGGTGAATCCGGCCGCGAGCGGGTGAGCGAAGGTGGCGACGGCCGCTTCGACGTTGTCGGTCACTGCGTGAATGCGAGAGCCGGGATCGATGTAGACGTACTCAGCCAGGCCGCCCCACAGCGCCGGCCGGTGAGTCGAAGAGATCCGCCCGTAGGCGTTGACGGGACGCCGGAATGTACAGCTGGACAGCCCGTTGAGGCATCGTCGGCACGCTCCACAGCGGATGCTGCTCTCGAGCACGACCCGGGTGCCGACCGGGAGTGGTGGCGATCCGTTGGCCCAGCGGGCGATCCGACCGACCAGCTCATGCCCCGGGATCAGCGGGTACGGCGTCGATCTCCCCGTACCCGACCAGGCTTGGATGTCCACGCCGGAGATGCCGGTGGACTCCACAGCCAACCAGCCCCCGTGTTCGACGTCCACCATCGGCAACGACGTGGCGGTCAGCCGTCTGGGCTCGATGAGCACCATGGCCTGTGCGGTTTGGCTCGACACGCGGCGTCTCTTTCCCCTTGCGCGCCCACGGAGTGTACCGGCCCCTCGGAGGTCTCCCGCCGGACCCGTCTGATGCACAGGTTGGGGCAGATACCAGACCTAGCCTGACATCATGACGAAGCTCCTATTGCACGATGCCGAGGTGCTGGCGACCTTCGATGGCGCCGGCCAGGAAATCGCCGGCGGATCGATCCTGATCGAAGATGGCTGGATCAGCTGGGTAGGACCGGCGGCCGACGCGCCGGCGGCTGACGAGGTTGTCGACCTCGATGGTCACGTCGTGCTCCCCGGGCTGATCAACACCCATCACCATCTGTA
Source organism: Acidimicrobiia bacterium (assembly GCA_041576165.1). GTDB lineage: Bacteria > Actinomycetota > Acidimicrobiia > Spongiisociales > Spongiisociaceae > JBFGLM01. The sequence continues at coordinate 118,639 of JBFGLM010000004.1, read as the reverse complement.
TCAGACGTTGACACGGGTCGTGCCGGCCGCACAGGACGCCGGGCTCTTCGACTGGCTCACAACGTTGTATCCGATCTGGGCACGGATGCAACCGGACGACGTCAGGATTGCGACCACGGTTGGCCTCGCCGAACTGGCGCTCTCGGGGTGCACGACGGTGTTCGATCATCAGTATCTTTGGCCTAACGGCAGCCGGCTGGATCATCAAGTGGAGGGGGCAACAGCGATCGGTTTGCGGGTGCACCTCTCCCGAGGCGGAATGACCCTGGGTGAATCCGACGGTGGACTGCCACCCGACTCGGTCGTGGAAACCCACGACGCGATTCTCGAGGATTACTCGCGGACATTCGAGGCGTTTCACGACGGGCAACCGGGATCGATGCTGCAAATCGTGATCGCGCCTTGCTCGCCCTTTTCGGTCACTCCCGAGCTGATGCGCGACTCGGCCGAATTCGCCCGTGAGGCTGGTCTACGGCTCCACACCCACCTCGCCGAAACCGCCGACGAGGACGAGTTTTGCCGGGCCACGTACGGTGTGCGGCCTGTCGCCTATGCGGAACGGGTCGGGTGGGCTGGCGACGATGTCTGGTTGGCGCACGCCGTACATGTCGTCACCGACGAGATCGAACGGATGGCAGCGGCAGGGACCGGTGTGGCCCACTGCCCGACCTCGAACATGCGGCTGGCATCCGGGATCGCGCCGGTCCGCCAGTATCTGCGGGCGGGCGTGCCGGTCGGTTTGGGTGTCGACGGATCGGCCTCCAACGACTCCAGCAACATGCTGGCCGAAGTTCGCCAGGCATTGTTGCTCAACCGGCTGGCTGCGGCGCCTGATGTCGGCGGCGGCCCCATCATGGCGGCCCGCACGGCCCTGGGGCTGGCGACCCGGGGCGGCGCCGCGGTGCTGGGGCGCACCGATATCGGCTCGATTGAGGTGGGCAAAGCCGCAGACATCATCGCCATCGATCTCGACCGGCCCGGGTTGAGCGGAGCCCGCCACGATCCGGTGGCCGCGCTGGCCCTGTGCGACGTTGGGCGGATCGACCACTCATGGGTTCACGGCCGCCGGGTCGTAGCGGATGGCGAGCTGACGACGATTGAGCTGAGGGTGGCGATCGAACAACACAACGCCGCCGCCGCCCGGATCGCGGCAGGTTGACAGGTTCGCCGCCGCCCTACGTGTAGCTTGTGATCAAACCGAGGGTTCCTGTGGAGATTGTGCACGCAACATCGATTGACGACGCGCTCGCCGCCCTGGCGGCCGATCCAGACGTCACCCCGCTGGCGGGCGGGACCGACTTGATGGTCGAGGTCAACTTTCGCCAGCGTGACCCGCGACGGGTCGTTTCGCTGCGGCGGATCAGAGAGCTGGCGGTCTGGGACGACCGCCGGATCGGGGCCAACGTGACGTATCAGACGATGGAATCCGGTCCGGTTCTAGCACTGGCCGAAGCCGCTCGCACAGTCGGGTCACCCCAGATCAGAACCGCGGGGACGCTGGGCGGCAATCTGGGGACGGCATCACCTGCGGGCGACACCCTGCCCGTGCTGGCGGCGCTCGATGCCGAGATAGAACTGAGGTCGACTGCCGGCATCCGCACGATCGGGTGGCGCCAGTTCATCACCGGCGTCAAACGGACCGATCGCCGACCGGATGAACTGATAACCGCGGCGATCCTGCCGGCAGACATGCCTGAAGACCAGGCTTTTGCCAAGATCGGCATCCGCTCGGCGATGGTGATCTCGATGGTGAGTGCTTGTGCCATGCGCTGGGCGGATGGCCGGGTGGCTGTTGCGATGGGGGCGGTCGCTCCCGGCCCGCTGCGGCTCGCTCGGGTGGAGGATCTCGTCTCGGGGTTGTCTGCGCCGGATCCCGACACGCTCGATCGGTTGCAGCAGATGGCCGCCGCCGAGGTACAACCGATCACGGATCAACGCGGCACCGAGGCTTACCGCCGCCATGCGGCCGGGGTGCTCGCCCGGCGGGTTGTGGAACGGGTTCTTGCATGAAGATCACCGTGACGGTCAACGGCAGCGAGATGGAAGCCGACGTGGATGGCCCCGAGAGCCTGCTGTACGTATTACGGGAAAAGCTCAACCTGCCTGGGTCAAAGGGGGCCTGCGAGCAGGGCGAGTGCGGATCATGCTCCATCATTCTCGACGGCGAGCTCGTTTGTTCGTGTCTGGTGATGGCCGCCGACGCGCACAAGAGTGAAGTGACAACGGTCGAGGGGATCGGCGGGGACGATGCCATGCATCCCGTCCAGCTCGCGCTACTGGAAGCAGGCGGCGTCCAGTGCGGGTTCTGCACTCCGGGATTCGTAGTGGCGGCCGCACATCTGCTCGACACCCGCCCGCAGCTGAGCCGGGAAGACGTTCGCGAGGCCCTCGCCGGCAACATCTGTCGGTGCACCGGCTACGGCTCGATCCTCAGAGCGATCGAGGGCATGGTGACATGACGATTTCGACGGGGCTACATATCCCGGTGGTTGCGGGAGTCGGAACCGATGCCGATCGCCCCGACGGGCCGCCCAAGGTGCAAGGCGATTTTGCGTTCGCGTCCGACCTCTTCGCCGAGGGGATGCTGTGGGGCGCAACGGTGCGCAGCCCGCATCCGCGCGCCCGCATCGCCCGCATCGACCCTGCCCCCGCGCTCGCGTTGCCGGGTGTCTATGCGGTGCTTTCCGGCGATGATGTTCCCGGCCGCAAACTGTTCGGGCTCGAGGAGGCCGACCAGCCTGTGCTCGCGACCGACGAGGTGATGTACTGGGGTCAGCCCGTGGCGGTCGTGGCGGCAGAGGACCCGTTTCAGGCGCGCCGTGCGGCCGACGCCGTCGGCGTCGAATACGAGGCAAGAGATCCCGTGACCGATCCCGAGGAAGCCGAGCGTAACGGTCAGGTGTTCCGCCACATCGTGATCAGGCGAGGCGACCAAGACGTCCACGGAGACGTGTCGGTCGAGGGGTACTACGAGGTCGGTAGCCAGGACCAGGCACCGCTCGGCACCGAGGCGGGGCTGGCCATACCCGACGATGGAGGCGGGGTGGATCTGTACATCGCAACTCAGTGGACGCACGCCGATCACGCTCAGATCGTCGCCAGCCTCGGAGTCAAAGACGACGAGATTCGGGTGCACCCGGCCGGGGTCGGGGGGGCATTTGGGGCGCGGGAAGACGTGAGCTTGCAGATTCACATCTGCCTGCTGGCCCTGCATACGGGCCGGCCGGTGAAGATGGTGTACGACCGGACCGAATCGTTCGTCGGCCACGTCCATCGCCACCCGGCCCGCATGTGGTACCGGCACGAAGCCAACCTGGACGGAACGCTCGTGCGGGTCGAGGCGCGGATTCTGCTGGACGGCGGCGGATACGCATCGACCAGCTCCGCCGTCATCGGCAACGCGTCGTATTTCGCAGTAGGCCCGTATCGGTGCGATTCGGTGGCCGTCGACGGTGTCGCAGCCCGCACGAACAATCCGCCGTGCGGCGCGATGCGTGGGTTTGGGGCCGTCCAGGCGTGTTTTGCGCACGAGTCGCAGATGGACAAGCTGGCGGACGCCCTGGGCATGGACAGGATGCAACTGCGCCGGCTCAACGCGCTCGGCCCCGGCGATCCGCTTCCCACCACCGGACAGATAATCGAGACTTCACTACCCACTCGTACGTTGATCGACAAGGTCCGATCGATTCCGCTTCCCGCCTCAGAGGTCTCCGACGATCCCCGCCGGCTGCCCGGCGGGACCGGTTTGACCACCTCACACTCCCAAATGCGGCGCGGTGTCGGCTACGCGCTGAGCATCAAGAACCTGGCGTTCTCCGAGGGCTTCGACGACTACTCCGAGGCACGGGTCGTGTTGACGGAGTTTGGGGCCGAGGTCCACACGGCCGCGGTCGAGGTCGGCCAGGGCCTGACCCTGGTGCTTCAACAGATCGTGCGGAGCATCCTCGGTATCTCGTCCGTTGCCGTGGTCTACGACGACACGTCGAAGATCGGGTCCGCCGGCTCGACGTCAGCGTCACGCCAAACGCAGATGACGGGCAGCGCAGTGTTGGAAGCCGCCGAAGCCGTGCTGGACGACGTGCTGCGCCGGTTTGCGGGCGATCGGCTCGATGATGAGGGTGTGTGGCGGGGAAGCGAATTGATCGCGCCGTTTGGGTTGATTGGCGAAGAGGGTCCCTTTGAGTATCACACCCGTTTCCGGCATGCTCCGACGGATGGCCCGACGCCAGACGGGCAAGGTAACAAGCACGTCGACTTTGCCGTGGCCGCCCATCGAGCGGTAGTTGATGTGGACCCGGATCTCGGGCTTGTCCGGGTGGTCAGGGTCGACACCGCCCAGGACGTGGGAGTTGCTCTAAACCCACGCTCGGTCATCGGCCAGATCGAGGGCGGCATCATGCAGGGCGTCGGGCTGGCGGTGATGGAGGAACTGGTGGTCGACGGGGGCGTGATCAGGAACGCATCCTTCACCGACTACCTGCTCCCGACGTTTGCCGACGCCCCGGATGTGGTCGCGGAACTCGTCGAGGAGCCGGGCACGTTCGGGCCGTTCGGCGCGAAAGGCGTAGGTGAGCCACCCACGATCAGCTCGACCGCGGCGGTGGTTGCCGCCATACGTTCGGCAACCGGAAAAGACCTCTACCGGGCGCCGGTACGACCGGACGACATCGTTTTCGGCTGAGCGGGATCGGCCGGGCGGACCTTCGGCCCGAACGAAGATGTCAACTTCGTCAGATCGATGGAGACGTGGCCGCAATCGGTGCATCGGCGCCGCGCCACCCCGGCCGCCACGGTCTCTTCCCAGATGTGGGCGTGCTGCGCCCGGCGGCTGAAACGCTTTCTGCGCCTCGAGGTCGGCTCCGAGAAGTCTGGGATGTACACCGGTGCCTCGGGAACCGCGGCCTCTGCCGATGCCTCTTCGAGACGACGCCGGAGCCAGCCCTGCCTCGGCTCGGTTTCGGCGTCGGCCTCGCCCGTGCCGATGTTCGCTTTCAGGGTGAAGGCGATCGGGTCGTCCGGCAAGAAGAAGAGCGCCTCGTCGCCCAGATTGAGGCGAAACCGGTCGGCCTTCACACGGGAGATTTGAGCACGGGTGGAATCCCACACCCACGAATCACCATCGAGGGTCGCCACCTCGACGGTCGCTTCGCTGATGTAGACCCGCACCCGCAGAGAAGGATCTGCGGCGCGTTCGGACGTGTCGATGAGACCGGAAAAGGCGTGCATTCAAAAACCCCACCCTCGCTGCGATGACCTGGCACCACTCAACGTAGTGATCTGGTGCGGCTTATTGGGGACAATTGCGGCGAACAGGCGCTCTGAGCGCGCAAATGAGTCGTCGGTCCTACGTCCCGTCTACCGGGCGGCTGTCGTCTGGGAAACTCTGTCAGGCCGCGCTCGTCAGCAGCGTAGCCATCCGTTCGATGCCCTTCACGAGGTCGTCGTCGCCAAGGGCGTACGAAAACCGAGCATAACCCGGCGCTCCGAATGCCTCACCGGGCACGAACGCCACGCCGGCGTGCTCCAGCACGACATCAGCGAGGTGCAGTGTCGAGGAGATTTCCTCTCCCACCACGGTCTGTCCGATGAGGTCGGCGAACGAGGGAAAGGCGTAGAACGCCCCATGCGGCTCGATGCAGGACACTCCAGGGATCTGATTGAGCATGCCGAGCATCGTGAGGCGCCGGCGATCGAATGCTGCTCGCATCGCCACCACTGCGTCGAGGCTGCCGCGTACCGCGGCCTCGGCGGCCGCCTGCGAGACGTTCGCGACGTTGGATGTCGAATGCGACTGGAGCCGGATCGCCGCGTTCACCACGTCTTCAGGTCCGACCAGCCAACCCACCCGCCAACCCGTCATTGCGTAGGTCTTCGCGACCCCGTTTACGATCACACAGCGGTCGGCCAGCTCGGGAACCTCCGCCGGCATCGACACGGACTCGGCCGACCCGTAGACGAGGTGCTCGTAGATCTCATCCGTCATCACCCAGATCCCGTGCTCGGCCGCCCAGCGGCCGATCTCGCGGACCTGTTCACGGGTGTACACGGCGCCGGTCGGGTTCGAAGGCGAAACAAAGATCAGGGCCTTTGTTCTCGGGGTGCGGGCCGCCTCCAGCACGTCCACGGTTACCCGAAACCCGGTGTCGGCGTCCGTCGGGACCTCGACCATGACGCCTCCGGCGAGTTCGATGCACACGGGGTAGCTGACCCAGTACGGGGCGGGCAGCAGCACCTCGTCTCCCGGATCGAGCAAGGCGGCGCAAGTGGCAAAGACCGCGTGTTTGCCGCCATTGGTGACGAGCACCTGGCTGGGACTGACCTCGAATGCGGAATCTCGCAACGTCTTGGCAGCAACGGCCTCTCGCAGACTTGGGAGCCCGGCGGCGGGCGAGTACTTGTGCATCCGGGGATCAACACACGCCGCCTGAGCCGCCTCGACGATGTAGTCGGGCGTCGGGAAGTCGGGCTCGCCGGCCCCAAACCCGATCACATCCTCCCCGGCGGCACGCATGGCCTTCGCCTTGGCGGTGATGGCCACGGTGGCCGACTCGCTGATAGATCCGATGCGTTCTGAGATGCGTCCCACGCCGTCACTCCGTATCGAGTTTCATGTTCGTGCGCCCACGTATACGCTCGCGCTCCGACGCAACACTAAACGGGCATGACGCAACAGCTTCCTACGATTTCGATTCCACCAGACCTGCTCCCGCGAGATGGCCGGTTCGGTTCGGGCCCGACCCGTGTGCGGACCGAGACGCTCGCCGCACTCTCTGCGACCGGATCTTCCTACATGGGTACCAGCCATCGCCAGATGGCGGTGCGCGATCTCGTGGGGAGGATGAGGGCCGGGCTGGCCGAGCTCTTCTCGCTGCCGGACGGGTATGAGGTGCTACTCGGCAATGGGGGTGCCACCGCCTTCTGGGATGCGGCCGCTTTCGGGCTCATCGAGCACCGGTCGCACCATGCCGTGTTCGGTGAGTTCTCGTCGAAGTTCGCCGCGGCGGTATCCATGGCGCCACATCTAGACGAGCCGACAGAAATCGAATCGGATGTCGGCACCCACCCCGAGGTCGAGCCGGTGGGAGGGGTGGACACGTACGCGCTGACGCACAACGAGACCTCGACCGGCGTCACGATGCCGGTCCGGCGGATCCCGGCCGACGGGTTGACTGTCGTTGATGCCACCTCCGCCGCCGGCGCGATACCGGTCGCCGCCCCCGAGTTTGACTTGTATTACTTCTCGCCCCAGAAGGCGTTCGGCGGTGACGGCGGGCTTTGGGTGGCGCTGTGCAGCCCGGCTGCTGTGGAGCGGATTCGACAGATTTCGGCATCGGGCCGCTATGCGCCGCCGTTTTTGTCGCTCGCCATCGCCCTCGAGAACAGCCGCAAGAACCAGACCTACAACACCCCGGGCCTCGCCACATTGTTCATGCTGGCGGATTCCGTTGACTGGATGTTGCGCCGAGGTGGGTTGGAATGGTCGACCGGCGCCAGCGCAGCCAACGCGGCGGTGCTCTACGGGTGGGCCGAGCGGTCCGGGTATGCGGCGCCGTTCGTGGCGGATCCCGTCCAGCGGTCGCCGGTGACCGGCACGATCGATTTCGCCGATGTTGTTCCTGCGGAGGTGGTGTCCGCGGTGTTGCGGGCCCACGGCGTGATCGACATTGATTCGTACCGGAAGCTCGGCCGCAACCAGCTGCGGATCGGGCTATGGCCGGCCATACCCACCGAAGACGTGGAGGCCTTGACTGCGTCGATCGATTACGTCGCTGCGCGGGTCTGACTCGAGCAGATGTGGTCACGCAGTGACCTCGACTGCGGAGTCTGGTGGCCGGAAGCGAGCCCGCCGTTCGTCGTCCAGCCGCGCTAGAGGATGAACGACCGAAATCCGTCGCGCCCCGTTCACCAGCGCCCGCACCGCGGCATCCGCCAGCAGCTTCGTGGTCCAGACCGTGTAGCGGTGACGGGCGATGCCCGGAATCAGGAGAGTCTCAGCGGCTGCGATGTCCCCGATCTCGACGCGCAGGCCCAGATATCCGAGCCCGCGAGCAATCGATAGGTTGGGAACGATCACGTCGGGCAGAACAGTGTCATACCCGACCATGGCCTCCAACACGTGACGTGTGATGGCGCCCATTGACCCAACGCCGATCACCCGGACTCCTAGCAACTCGGTCGACGCGTCGTCGGCCCATTCGAGGTCGTGGAGGTGGCCGGCGATGTCGGCCAGCGTCGCGGCCGGATCGGGGCCCGAAACCGCGTCACCGATCGCCAGCAACAGCGCGGAAGCTGCGGGGTCGGGGATAGCCTCCCACGCGGTGTCCACTTCTGCCCTGTCTCCGAGGTAGGCGATGCGGGCGAGACCCAGCGCGATGCGCCGGGCGGCCAGAAGCTGGTCGGCGTTCGGCTCCAGACCGGCGGGCGAGGTCACACGTATAAGAGTTCGGTGCTGATCTCGATCGCGTCGCGGATGGAGCGAGCCACCGGACATTTCTCGGCATGGAGCCCGTGTGCTCGCTCCGCCTTTGTCCGAAGTGCCTCGTTCTCTACGTCAGCCAGCTCGTAGCGCACGTGGATACGGCGGATGACGAGCACGCCGTCTTCCTTCTCTACCTGCCCTTCGACATGACCGACGAGGTTGCCATTGCTTGCATTGATGCCGCGCGCCTCCAGCGCGCCCCCGAAGGTGCCCGTCAGTCAGCCGCCGGCAGCTGCGATCACGTAGTCGATCGTCGTCGTGTCCGGCGGATATTGCTCGGGGTCGACCCCGTAGTGCTCGGCGATCTCCGAATGGACGCCATAGGTGATTGGGTCGGGCCGGGCAGGCACCCACGCCCGGCGCAGGGGTCCTCGAAGCCGCTCGATGCGGGTCCGGGACCGATAGACGACGTTGTCGTTCATTGGCCACCACCTCCACCGGAGAGGGTAGAGCAAACCGACCGTGGTCAGATGCCGATCAGTCCCTCGGCCGTGTTGATGGCCGCCCGCATGGGCGCGTCGGGGCCTACTGGGCGGAGGTCCAGTTTCGATGCTCCGACCCACCGAGCGAGGAAGGCAGCGTCGACGGGCACCTCTACCCAGGCGATGCCGGTGGGGGTCACCCGATGATCGGCGGAGGCACGTCCCGGATGACGATCCGGCTCCACGGACCACTCGATGAAGAACGGGAGGCGGCGATCCAGTGCTTCGGCCAAACCGGCCAGCTTCCAAGTAAGCGTCGTGCCGTCGGGCATTTCCCGCTCCATGCCTGCCGTCTCGAGCCCAAGACTCGCGGTGACCGGCTCGATCGCCGCTGTCCGCAGACAAACTGCAAACAGGCCGCCACCGGTGGCGATGCGGGCGGCCACTGCCCGCCCGAATGGGCTCGTCTCGGCGTCCACTGGGCTCTCGATCGCGACCAGCTCGATGTACCCAGCGCCGAGGGGAACGATCGCGTTGTGGGTGCCGTGGCCGGGATGGCGGCCGCCCGGCACTGCAGCCAGTCCTGTTCGCTCATGCAGTTCACGAGCACCCGTGGACAGATCTGCGACCGCGGCCACCAGGTGGTCGAATTCCAGATCAGGGCGAGGGGTCATCGAGCCCAATCCATTCGCGCATGGCGGACAGACGCGAAGCCCGCCGTTGCTCGCGTTCCTCCACGGCCCGGCGCATGCGTTGCTCGTACTCGTCGGTGGTGCCGATCGGAGCGGATGATCCGACGACCTCGTAGTAATCGGCATAGGTCTGGACCAGCGCCACGATGGTGGCCGCCACCGGCAACGCCAGGAGTGCGCCGACACCGCCCAGCAGGGACGCCCCGATGATGGCAGAACCGAACGCAACGGCCGGGTGGAGGTCCATGGTGTGCGCCGTCACCCGGGGCGCCAGCGCGTAGTTCTCGAACTGCTGATACACCAGGATCGCGCCGAGCACCCAGAGCGCATCAGTCGGGTTCTCGGCCAGCGCGATCAGGAGAGGGAATACCCCGGCGATGTAAGTACCGACGGTAGGGACGAATTGGGAGATGATGCCTACCCACAGTGCCAGCGCCAGCGCGAACGGAACGCCGATCAGTTGGAACGCGACAAAGTGGAACACGGCTGAGATCGCTGCCAGCAGGCCGCGGCTGTAGACATATCCGCCCACCTTGCTGATCGTGATGCCTATCACCGTGTCTGCCTGCACCTGAATCTGAGGCGCGAACCGGCGCAGCACCGCAGTACGGAGCCGGGGGAGATCTGCCAGGATGTAGAAGACGAACAGCGCGATCGTCAACACCTGAAACACGATCCCGAGCGCAGTCGACGCCAGCCCCACCACCCGGCTGGCCGCGCTGAGTGCGAAGTCTTCGACCGCCGTCTGCTCGATGGCGAGATCGTCCATCAGCCGATCCGCAGCCAGCTCCAGCCCGAACGAAGCGTTGAGCCATTCCGTGGCCTGCTCGACGTAACCCGGCAAGTTGTCCACGAGGCGGATGACCTGGTTGACGGCTACTCCGAGCAACGCCCCAACGAAGACGAAGCCGGCGATCGCAGCCCCGAGCATCACCAGGGCCGTGGCCAGGCCCCGACGCATCCCCCGGTCGCTCAGGTTCTCAACCGCGGGCAACAGCGCGAAAGCGATGAACAGGCTGAGAATGACTGTGACGAGGAACCCCGACGTGCTCGTGAACAACCAGACCGACCCGTAGGCGACGACAACCGCCACCAGCGTGGCGGCGGCGGCCCGGGGGAGCCACACCCGATACCAGCCCGGCCCCGGGTCGGTTGCGGCCGGCATGTGATCAGCCATTCTTCACCTACACAACGAAGTATGGGGCCCGCCGGGGACCCCATACCGAATAAGAGTGCTGATGGGGTCAGCCGTCCAGTTGATCCTTCACCTCGTCGGCCGCGTCCTGGGCAGCATCGGCTGCATCTTCGGCCGCGCTCGCCGCGTCACCGGCTGCGTCACCGGCGGCGCCGGCCACGTCCCCTGCGGTGTCGGCGGCCGATTCGGCGGCCGCGCCGGCCACGTCCTCTGCGGTGTCGGCGGCTGATTCGGCAGCGTCCTTGCCGCCGTCGACCATGTCTTCGACTTTGTGCTTGACATCCTCGGCGACGTCTTTCACCTTGTCGACCGCGTCGCCGGCGGCGTGTTTGACCTTGTCGACTACCGGCGCGGCCTTCTCGCCGAGGTCACCCGCCACGTCCTGGGCTTTGTCGACGGCCTGGTCGGCCACGTCCTTGGCCTTACCGAACCACCCTTTGATGGTATCCATCAATCCCATCGCGTTTCCTTCCGTAGCAATCAGCCGGCAGTGTAAGCGAAGGAATACCGAGATTGGGTCCCGAGCGCGCGCCTTGCATGGCGCCGATCAGGTTCGGCCTCGTCGATCCGGACCCTTTATCCGGAGTGATCCAGAGGCGCACCACCGCGTCGGTAGTCTCGCCTAACTGACTAGGGAGGAAACGCTACCAGTAGTTCACCGAATGTTCAGGAACCCGACAAGCGGTCGGCGGGTTGTTCGAGGCGTACCGACGAGGAGTGATCGATGAAACAGTGGATCAGAGCCCATCCGGTGCTGGCCTTCGCGGGAGTTATCGGTGCTATCGGAGTTGCGCTGATCGTCTTGGTTTGGTTCCAGCCCCAAGGGTTGTTGTTCGACCAGCGGGTCGACGAAGAGCTTCCCGCCGGCCTCGATCCGGCAACGACCGTCTCTACCACGACCCCGGTTGCGACCACCGTCCCCCCGACAACCGAGGTGCCGTCCGACACGGCGGCCCAAACACCGACCACCACCACAACGACGGTCCCCACAACGACGGTCCCCACCACGACGACCACGGCAGCCCCGGCGGGTCCGGTGGTGCTCAGCGATACCGAGCTGGTCGACGTCGGCCGGGCGGGGTCGGGGCGAGTGCTGATCATCGAGCTGGAGGACGGCAGCCGCGTCGTTCGCCTCGAGGACCTCGACGTGGTCAACGGGCCCGACCTCGTGGTGATTCTGTCCCCGTCCCCGCTGGTGGACGATCGAGAGCTCTACGACGACGGTGAATTCATCAGCATTGGGGACCTAAAAGGCAATCAGGGCAATCAGAACTACGACATCCCGCCGGATGTGAATCTCGAGGATTTCGGCACAGTCGCCATCTGGTGCCGGCGGTTCAACTACACGTTCAACGCTGCTCCCATCGAGCTGGCGCCGATCTAACGATCGTCCGCACTGTCTGGGTGGCCGCATCGTCTCGGTGGCCACGCTCCCGGCTCCGCTGTCGTCATGGATACTCGAATGTGGCGATGAATCCACCGCCGGGCGCTACCACGAACGCCTGGTCGCCGCGGTTGTCCCACACCGGGCCCGACGCACACCAATACAGCGCCGCGTCGTCATCCTGACCGCATCCCACATGGATGGTGACGGTCGAGCCAGCCTCGAGCACGAACCCATCCGGGAACTGATAACGGTTGACGGACGAGCCATCCCGCAGCATGTGATCCGACAGGTCAACGTCATCTCCCACGTTGCGGATCACCAGGAATTCGCCGTTCAGATCATCTTCGTCGCGCCCCGGCGGGTTCTCGGAGAGTTCGATGATTTCCAGACGGGCATCCGAGCTGCTGCCGCACGCCCCCGGGTCCCACAGGCCCGCCATTTCCTGGCGGGCAACGGCTTCGGCGTCCTCCAGGGTCTGCTGGCGGCCGGTGTTCGGTTCGAATGCCCGGGCGATCGCCAGGCCCCGGCCGGCCATCTGCGCATTGACCAGATGGCCGTCGGACCAGACGTATCGCAGCATCCGGCCGAACTGGTCGGTGGTCTCGACGTCGACTTCGAGCACGACTTCGCGCCCTTCGACCAGTTCGACCAGGGCTGCTCGGGCGGTGTCGCCGAGGCACTCGCCCCGCTCGGGGGTGTTGATGCCGATCAGGCGGACCTTCTCTTCAGCCCCGGCGAGTTCGACCACGATGGAGTCTCCATCCTCTACCCGGAGAACGAGTGCGGTTTCTCCGGAGGGACTGGTCGCGACCGGGCCGGCGCGCCCGGTGCCGGATGTCTCATTCCGCTCAGGAGGGCCGATGCTGTCGGTCGGAGTCGACTCTGATCCACATCCGGTCACGAGCAGCGTCACGGCCGCGGCGGCCAGCGATCCGACCAGTCTCCTCACCATCCGGCTGGGTCAGGATTTCGACCCGAACAGTCCTTTGAAGAAATCCTTGATGCGGGCCAGGAGACTGGAAAAGAAAAGCGACAAGCCGGAGACCTCTCCCGCGGTGATCGTCTCTGCTTCCGCCTCGGTGGTGGCTTCGAGCTTGGCTTCGAGACAGGTCACGAACTCACCGATCAGCCGGCTCGACATCTCGTTGATCAACCCTGTCCGCCCGAACTGGGCCGCCGCCCCGGACAACGTCACATCGGCGTCCACCGCCACTTTGGTACCACCGTCAGCCTCGGTGAGCGAGTAGTCGACCTTGACTTGGCCGCGACTCCCCCCGCGCCGGTCGACGCCTTTGCCCTCGATGTGGCCGGTGTTGCCGGCCGGGTCCGGGGTGACTGTCGCCTCCCCTTCGAATGCGGCCGTCATCGGTCCCAGCTTGACTGTGATCTTGCCGGCGTAGACCCCGTCGCCTTTGTCCTCTGTCAGCTCGGCACCGGGCAGGCACTGTGCCACCGAAGGGACTTCCTGAAAGAAATCCCAAACGACACCTATCGGGCGGGCAACCTCGAATTCCTGAGTGATCTTCACGTCCGGCTCCTCTCGGGCGGGGTTGGGATCGTAGCGTCCGGTTCGGTGGCTGCTAGTCCCCGTGCTCGCGACGCAGCCGCTGCAGCTCCTGGCGTTCGGCCAGGCGCGTCCGACGCCGGCGCCGGATGATGACGCCAACCAACTCGTCGAGCACGACACTGACCAGCACTGTGATCAGGATGATGGCGATGAGCGGCAATTCTGCCTCCCAGCCGAGCGCCTTGACCGTGACAGACTGGGTGTTTTGCGCGGCCAGTACGATCACGATCACCGACAGGATGATGAAAGAGATCAGACCCCAGCGGATCCGGGAGAACACGCCTTCCGGTGGCTGCGCCGGGCGGTCCGGGACGGTGTCAGGTGCGAGGTCGTTGCTCAGATCGGTCGCTTCGGGCGTTTGCTCCCAGACGGCTTCTTCTTCGTCGCTCATCACGCCTTCCTCATGAGGTGACGTCGGTCCCGTCGAAATTCCACTGGCCCCGAGAGGCCTGCGCGGCCGCTACATCCACGCGAGACAAAAGGTAGCCGCCGATTACGAAGAACACGACAATCGCGAGGATTGCCGGCCGGCCCGACCCCGTGAAACCGCTGACGAGTGCGAACAGCAACGGGCCCCAGATCGCCGAGAATTTGGAGAATACGGAGAAGAATCCAAAGAACTCGGCCGACGCCTCCTCCGGAATCATCGTTGCGTAGAGCGAACGGCTGAGCGCTTGCACACCTCCCAGCACCAATCCGACGACTGCGCCGAGCGCATACAGCGGCAATGCTTCACCCTCAGGCAGGAGGAACCCGGCCACGGTCACCAGGCTCCATACGACGAGATTGGCCAGAATCGCCTGTTTGGCCCCGAGTCGCTCCGCGAGGACACCGAACAGCAGCGCGCCGCCGAAGGCGACGAACTGAACGATCAGGAACGTGATCGCCACGGCGGTTATGGACAAGCCCAGCGTGTCCTCGGCATACGCGCCGGAAACGTTGATGACGGTCTGGGTACCGTCGTTGTAAAACATGTAGGCGAGCACGAACAGCAAGATCTGGGGGAACCTCCGCAGCCGAACCGCGGTGGCGATCGTGCGGCGAAAACCGATCGACGTGTACGCGGCCAGCCGGTTCCGGTCGGCGAATTCGCCCGGCAGCTCCTCCGATTCGCCCACCTCGGGGAGGCGCCGGATCACCCACTGGGTGAAAGCAAACCACCACACTCCCGCCCCGGCGATCACAAGGCGAGGCGCCAAGGTGTTGTCGTCGCCGACCGCGAGGATGTACATGAGTCCGATGAGCAGATACAGACCGCCGCCGATGTATCCGTATGCAAAACCTTTCGATGAAATGCGGTCCACCGTGTCGTCGGTGGAGATCTGCGGGAGGAAGCCGTCGTAGAAGACATTGCCGGCCACGAAACCGACCTGGCTCACCAGGAAGACCACCAGGAACAGCACCCACCAGTCCGCGGGCACCACGAAGAGCATGAAGGTTGCTGCCGCACCGATGAACGCGAACGTGCGCAAAAACGCCCGCTTGGCCGCCGAGAAATCGGCGATCGCACCGAGCACAGGCATGAGCAGGAACAGCAGCATCGCGCCGAATGAGACCACCGCCGACCAGATCGTGGTCCCGCTGAGCCTGGCACCGAAGACCGAGGCCCCGTCGTCGCCGATCAGTACGCCGGTGAAGAAGGGGGCCACAATCGCTCCCGAAGTGGTTGCGTACGCCGAGTTCGCCCAGTCGTACATCGCCCACGCGAAAATCGTGCGGCGATCGTTCTTGGCCACCTCGGCCACTGACCCTCCCGTCGGTCCGCTGCCCAGGGTAACCCGGCGGCTGCGCGTCCATCCGATCTGTGGCGCCCGGCCCGCATATCCGTCACCGGCTCCTACGCTGCCGGGCCATGCATGTGATGGCACGGCTCACGGTGGTCGCCGGCGTGGTGGCGGCACTTGGCGCGTGTGGAACTTCCTCCGACGCAGTTCCCACCACCGGCGCAGCCGGGCAGGCCTCGTCCACCACATCCATCCAGCCGCGCGAGCCCGCCCAGACCGAACCAACGCCGGGATCGGCACCGGCCCCGAGCAGCTCCGTGAGGGACACGGAGCCAACGACCACGACCACCGCCGCCACGACCACCACCCTGGCCCCGCTGCTAGGGCTCGCCTACGAACTCGTCGCCGATGGGCTGGAATTCCCGATCCTCGCACTTTCTGCGCCCGGGGACGACCGGCTGTTCATCGCCACGAAGGAAGGACGGGTGTGGATCCATGACGGAACGGCCATCGGCGACACCCCGTTTCTCGACATTCGCGAGCCGGTGCGCAACGACCGGGAGCAGGGATTGCTCGGTATGGCATTCCACCCCGACTACCCGGCGGACGGGCGATTCTTCGTGCATTACACCGCCGGTGACGGTGACACGGTGGTAGCGGAGTTTCGGGTGGATCCGGCGGACCCCAACCGGGCGTTGCCCGAGGGGGTAGAGCTGTACCGCACCGGCCAACCAGCGCGAAACCACAACGGAGGCATGCTGGAGTTCGGGCCGGACGGCTATCTGTATCTCGGACTGGGCGACGGGGGAGGAGCCAATGACCGTTTCGGGCATGGCCAGCGTACCGATACGCCGCTGGCAGCTCTCCTCCGGTTCGACGTATCGACACCGGGTACCCAGCGGCCCGCCCCCGACCCGCCCTTTCCGGCTGGCGACCCGCTCGTCTGGCACTACGGACTTAGAAATCCGTGGCGCTTCGCAATCGACAACGACCTCATTTACATCGCCGACGTCGGCCAGAACCGCTTCGAAGAGGTCTCGGTCGCTTTGATCGCAACCGGCGGACTCAATTTCGGCTGGCCCGTCACGGAGGGCGCCCACTGTTTTCGGCCCAGCTCCGGCTGTGACACCGCCGGGCTGACGTTGCCGGTGGTCGAGGTGGCACACGGAGACGCCGGTACCTGTTCAATCACAGGTGGACTGGTGTATCGGGGATCGGCGATACCTGAGCTGGATGGTCACTACTTCTATTCGGATTTCTGCGGCGGGTGGTTGCGAAGCTTCCACTACAACGGGGGAGCGGCCACCGACCAGACCGACTGGACCGCCCAGGTCGGCGGGTTGAGCGGGGTGACGTCGTTCGGTCGCGACGCCGCTGGGGAGCTATACGTGACGACGGCCGGGGGATCGGTCCACCGGATAGTCCCCGTGCGCTGACCGGACCGTCGACGGCGGATTGGTACGCCGCTCGGGTGGCGCTCCGCCAATCTGTCACACCCCGACCCTACGATCGATAACCATGGCGCAGTTGTACGTCGAGGGGTGGTCCCCGGAATACGGGGCAGCGGTCGACCTTGCTGAGGAGCGGGTGGCGGCATCACCTGTGGAGACGGCCGTCGAAGTGGACGGGCCGTGGACCCCGGTAGACGGGGTGGATGACGGCGAGGAATTCGTGGCGTTCGTCGACGGTATCCGCCGTATCGACGCCCGCTTGACCCTGGACGACCCGATCGAAGGCCCAATCCCGGGGATCTGCGGGTCGTTCGCGGTCGGGGCGGTCATCTGGGAGCGGAAGGCACGGCGCAGCCGGTACGACCACCAGGAGGTGCAGCGCATGGCGGTGCTGGCCTCCGGGTCAAAGGTCGAATTCCCGGTGGTGGGCCATGCGTTGGATTACCGGGCTGAAGCGGTGGCCACCGACGATCCGACGGCTCTCATCGCACATTTTCACGGCGCCATGCGCAAGGCGGAGGCGGCCCTGTCGGCCCGCCTGGCCGCCGGCGGAACCTTTGTGGTGGCCGACGGACCCATCAACGAGCTGCGGGCCCAGCCCATTGTCGGCTACATCAAGAGTCACCGGGTCACGTATCTCGGCCCGGATGTGATGCCCATCATCGGCCGGCTCCGGGCGGGACAGCGGACGCCGCTGTTCCTCATCGACGGCGCCCAATATGCTCGCTACTCCTGGTACTTGCGGCTGGCCGACATGGTCGGCGGCCACTCGTGGAGCGGCATCGTCCGTTGTGAGGCGCCCACGGCCCTGGGGATCGAGGAGACCATCACCCTGGCCAACCGCACCACGGCGCTGTTGCCGCGGACTGCGTCGCAAGCCCACATCGATCCACGTGCGCCCCAGAACCTGGTGCCGATCGCCGCTCTCGAACGTCATCTGCGAAGACGCCTGGGAGACCAGGGGCTGGTCTATCGTGCATTACGAGCAGCGGTCTCCGCCGATCGTGTCCCCGGTGAGCCCGATTTCACCCGGTCGACAGAACACGAGGGACCGGGACAGCAGCCAACCCAGCAACAGGCAACGGAGCAGCGGTGAGCGAGCAGCAGGCCGTCGGGCGAGTGCTCGGCACGCAACACACGTCTACCCAGGAGTTCCGCGTCGTCCTCGACGACGACAACTACCTCCAACTCGATGACCTAGTGGTTGTGCGTACCCACGTCCCCAAAGCAGGTGAGGTGCGCACCTATGGCATCGTGACCGAATCCGAAGGTATTTATGAGGGTGCGTCGTTCGAGTCCGACACGTTTCGCATCGCCGAGGACGGAATCCTCCCGGCTGAGAAGGTCCGTTCAGCCCAAGTGGCGGTGACTCGGGTCGACCCTGAATTGTGGGTGGCGGCCGATCCCGGCGAGACCGTGTATCGGGCCAGCGGTGATGAGCGCAGCAAAGCACTCTATGTGGACGAGATGGCCCGGCCTTTGTCGGTAGGCATCGGACGCGACGATCAGCCGGTCTTCGCCGACCTCGACTTCTTCGACGGTCGCAAGGGTGGCCACATGTCGATCTCGGGCATAAGCGGGGTGGCCACCAAGACCTCTTATGCATTGTTCTTCCTGCGGATGCTGACCGCCCGGCCCGAGGTGCTGGGGGAGGGCGCGGCCAATCTGCGGATCCTGGTGTTCAACGTGAAGGGCGAAGACCTGTTGTGGCTCGACAAGCCCAACCGGTATCTGGATGACGATGCCCGCCAGGCATGGTCCGCGCTGGGAGTGGAGCCGGTGCCATTCCAGTCCGTCAGCTTCTGGGCGCCCCCCCGGCGGCGGTCAGGTGATGTTGTCGTACCCGACACCGGTGGTCGCCAGGAGGGTGTGGCCGCATTCACCTGGACCCCCCGCGAGTTCATCGACGAAGGACTTCTGCGGTTCCTGTTCACCGATGCATCCGATGCCCGCAACCAGTTGTCGTTCGTCGAGGAGCGAGTCCGAACGCAGTTGACCCGTTGGGCGGTCGACGTGGCGGGCCAGCCCGGCGCGGTCGTGCTTCGGGAGCCACCGCCGGGCGGCTGGCCGGCGACGGAGCTGGCCACCCCTGCACCCGGAGAGCGGGTCATCATGAGCTTGGCTGATCTCGTCGATGCGCTGGAAGAGTTCCTCGAACCAGTCGATGGAGAAGAACCCGACCGGGCGTGGTCGGGCCGAACCCAGTCGGGCACGATCTCTGCGTTTGTGCGCCGCCTCTATGCCGCTCAGGCCCGCCTCGGGCACCTGATCCGGGCCGGCGAGAGCCGGCGCATCGACCGCAAGCAAGCTCAGGTCACGGTCGTCGGGATCCAGTCCCTGCACGACCTGGCCCAGCGTTTCGTCGTCGGGGCCCTGCTCCAGGAGACGTTCGAGGAGAAGGAGCAGACGGGCCAGCGGTTGCCGCTGTCGGTCGTGGTCCTGGATGAGCTGAACAAGTACGCCCCCCGGGAGGGCCACAGCCCGCTCAAGGAGATGCTGATCGACATCGCCCAGCGGGGCCGCTCGCTGGGCGTGCTGTTGGTGGGCGCCCAACAGACCGCCTCCCGAGTGGCGCCCGAGGTGATTGAGAATGCCGCCATCCGGGTGGCGGGGCGGCTGGATGCGGCAGAAGCACAGCGGGCCGAGTACGGGTGGATGCTGCCGTCAACCCGGGCTCGAGCACGCCTGCTCAAGCCGGGAACGATGGTCGTGAGCCAGCCGGCCATCCCAGTCCCGCTCGTTCTGACGTTCCCGTTCCCATCTTGGGCCACACGAAGGGAAGAGGTCGGAGAAAAAGACGACGCCTTTGCGGGTCTGTGATGCGGGTACTGCACACTTCCGACTGGCATATCGGCAAGCGCATCGGCCGCTACGACCGCAGCGATGAGTACCGCAAGGTGCTGGGTGAGGTCGTAGAACTGGCCGCGTCCGAAGACGTCGATCTCGTGCTGCATTCCGGCGACGTGTTCGACCGTCCGATACCACCAATCGAGGCGCTCGAGATCGGGCTCAGTGGCCTGGTCCGGCTGACCGATGGAGGGCGGCGACCGGTGGTGGTGATCGCTGGCAACCACGATTCGCCGGGCCTTTTCGAGGCCCTGCGGCCATTCCTGGCTGATCGCAACGTCCACCTGGTAGGCGACATAAAGCGGCCCGAAGACGGCGGCGTGCTGGACCTCGACACGCCCGGGGGACGGGCCGTCGTCAGTTGCTTTCCATTCCTGCGCGAGGGCCGGGCGTTCAATGTCTGGGAACCGACGGAGGAGCACTACAAGAAGTACGCCGACCGACTCAGACGGATCTCGGAGGCGTACTCCACTCACGCGACAGCCTTGGCCGGCCCGGACGCGGTGACGTTCCTGGTCGCCCATTTCCTGGTCGGGGGTGCCAAGGTGCACGGACACGGTGCGCCCCGGGGAGAGCGCGAGCTGCATATGGGCGAGGCCTATGCAGCGACGCCGGACGCAGTTCCGGTCGGACCCCAATACGTGGCGTTGGGCCACATCCATGCTCCACAGCAGGTCCCGGGCGCTCAGGTTCCCGCCGAGTATGCGGGTTCGCTGCTCGAGTTGGACTTCGGAGAGGCGGGTGAGCAGAAGCGGGTGGTCATCGTCGATGTGGAGCCGGGGCTGCCCGCTTTGGTCCGGTCGGTGCCGCTGACCGAGGGTCGGCGGCTGCTGCGTCCGCGGGGTACCTGGCAGGACATCCTGACGATGGAGGACGTTTACGAGTCCTATCTGGACTTGACCGTGGAGACGGCCGGACCGGACCCAGGACTCGCCGACAGAGCCAGGGATGAGTTCGACTACGTCGTGAAGGTTCGGGCGGAATATCCCAGGGCCGAACCGGAGCTACCGAGGCGGGCCGAGCGGACCTTGGTCGAGCACTACGCCGATTATTACCTGTCGGCCGAAGGGGTGGAGCCCTCGGATGCCCTTGTGAACGCGTTCCGCGAACTGTTGGAAGAGGTCGAGAATGCGACCGCTTGAACTCCGGCTCCGCAACTTCAGGTCCTATTTTGGCGACGCTTTCACCTTCGATTTCCGGGACCGGCGTCTGATCGGGATCGTCGGGCCGATCGGCAGCGGCAAGTCGACACTGCTCGATGCGATTGCCTTCGCGCTCTATGGCCGCACGCCGCGTATCGCCCGTTCGACTCGTTCGCTCATCCATCAGCGGGCCGACAGCGCGGCCGTGAGTCTCCGCTTTGAGGTCGACGGTGACGTGTGGGAGGCAGTTCGGTCTCTGCGCGCCCGGGGCCCCAGTCAGCATGCCCTCTACCGCTACGAGACGGATGAACCCGATGTCGAGCCGGTCGAGAAGGTCGTTCAGGAGGCCGAGGTCAACGCCCGCATCGCCGCGTTGCTGGGCTTTGATTTCGATGCGTTCGGTCGTTCGGTCTTGCTGGCGCAGGGCCAGTTCGCCGAGTTCCTCACTGCTCGTCCGGCCGAGCGCGACAAGGTGCTCAAAGGTGTGTTTGGCCATGAACGGATCGACTCCATGCGGGAGCTGGCCAAGTCCCGAATTCGGGCGGGCGAATTCGAGGTGGACAAGCTGCAGCTTCGCCTCGAGCAGGCTGAGCAGGCGATCGTGCGGCTGGCGCAACGCCGCACCGAACTCACCGAAGCGGAGCAGCGGCTTGCCGCAATCGAAAAACACGAGGCCCGGGTACGGGAGCTCACTGAGCTGGCCACCACGGCCGGGCGCGCAGCGACTGCGGCTGGCGACCGCCTCCGGGAGCTCGAGCGCCACGCTACGCGCATGCCAGATCCGGAGGACACCCATACGCTGCTCGGCCGGGCCATGGCGGCGCGCGAGGAGCGGTCCCGCCTCGCATCCCAGCTGGCGGTGGCTCATTCCGAGATGGTTTCCGCCGAGGACCGTTTGAGGTCCGACCCACACGCAGCCGACACCGAGACGCTGACGAAGCTGGACGCGGCGCTGGCCGAGCGGGCTGTGCGCAGCCGCGAAGTCGAGCTGGCCGAGCAGCACCATCAAAAGGCAGAGGCCCGCCGGAAGGCGGCTGTTGGTGAGGCAGATGAGGCCGGGGAACGGGCGGCCCGAGAGGCCGCGACCCGAGATCATGCCGAGTCCGTCCGCGCCGCGGCCTGGGCTGAGGCGCAGGCGAGCGAAGCGGCGGTGCACGCCGCCACCCATGCAGAGATGGCTGCGGCTCTGCGCAGCGGGTTGGCAGCTGGCGATCCCTGCCCCGTTTGTGCTCAACCGGTGCCAGAGCCGGCCGAGGCGAGCCCGGTGACCGACGTGCCGGACATCAGGGCGGCTGCCGAGGCCGCCCAAAACAGGCTCCGGGCTGCCGACCAGCAGCTGGCCACCGCCACTGCCGACCTAGCCGCTGCGACCAGGGCCATCTCCGACACCAACCGGAGGGTCGAGGAGATCACCGTCGAGCTGACCGGGTCGGCAGTCGCGCAAGCGGAGGCAGTTCAGGCGCTGGCCGAGGTCGACGCCCGGATCGTCGACCTCGTCGGCCCGGGCGACGCAGCCGGCCTGCGCATAGCCCTGGCCGACGAGATCGCCCGGCTGGAAACCGCCGCCGAGCACGCGCGCCGGGCGTGGGATGACGTGCGTCGCCGTCACGACGGGGCAATTGCGGCCGAGCAGGAAACCGATCGAGCCTTGGGCGATCTGCGAACCAGGCTGGGCGCACTGGCGGCGCTCCTCAACGCCGACGCCGACCCCCCCGAGGATGATCCGGCCGCCCTCGAAGCCGCGTTACGAGAAGTCAGGGAGGGATGGGCTGCTGAGACAATCCGGTTGGCGGCAGACGTCGAACGCGCCAATGCGACCACCGCCGAAGCCGACCGTGAGCTCAAGGAGGTCTTCGCAGAGCTCGGAGTCAAGACAACGTTCGACGCGGCCAAAGCCGAGGCCGAGACAGCGGTCGGCATGCTGGCCGAGGCGATCCAAGCTGATGAGAAGCTCGTGGCCGACTCGGAGGACCTCCTCGACGCGCGCCAACGGGCAGTGGATGACGTGGAGCGCTTCCGGCGGATTGCCGGCGATCTCACCGACGCCCGCTTCATCCGTTACCTGCTCGACGAAGAACGGGCTGGGCTGGCTGAGCTCGGATCGGACCACTTTCAGCGGCTGTCCTCGGGACGTTACCGGTTCACCGACGACGGGTCGTTCGAGGTCGTTGACCTCACCTCGGCCGACTCGGTGCGCAAAGCGGACAGCTTGTCGGGCGGCGAGACATTCTTGGCGTCACTCGGGCTGGCCCTGGGGCTGGCGGAGATGGTGAGCCGCACAGGCGGGAGGCTCGACGCCTTCTTCCTGGACGAAGGCTTCGGGTCGCTCGATCCGGAGCATCTCGACCTCGCCATGGACGGCATCGAGCAGCTGGTGGCCGACGGCACTAACCGCTTGGTGGTGGTGGTCAGCCACGTGGCGGAGATGTGTCAACGGATGGAAGATCTGATCGTGCTCGATCGTGATCCGACCACCGGGGACTCAGTAGTGATGGCCGGGGCCACGGGCTGAGCGACAGCGGCCCGGCGGGCGGTCAGCGGTCAACATGACACGATCACGGCCTGCAGCATCGCCACCATCTCCTTCGCCACCCGGGCCGCATACACCGGCGGTGCTAGTTCGGAGGGAGCAGCCGAGCCCGCGACGGTGGCGCTCGTGCATTTTGCGTCGAGGTACATCACCCGCCGGAGGTGGTAGTCGGACGTCACGGCGACGATGGATGTCCAGTTGCGTGCGTTCACGAGGTCCCGCAACGCCAAGGCCTCGCCGATCGTGGTGTCCGGATCGGGAGGCGGGCAGAGGACTTCGAACGGTTCCCGGCGTCCACACAAATCGTTGGCCTGAGGCCAGGTAGGAGCGCTGCCACGCATGATGACAAGCGTTGGGGCTGAACCCGCTCGCATGAGATTGAGCGCGTGGTCGAGCCGCTCCCCCCGGCCGCCGGCATGGACGACGATGGCGTCGCCCACCGGCTGGGGGTTGGATTGCCCACTGGCAACCCAAGCCCCATATCCAGCGAGGAGAGCGGCACATAACACCGCAACGGCCAGCGAGCGCTTCACACTGCCATTCTGGTATCCGAGTGCGGCGGGACGGTTCGGGTGGTATTCGCCGGCCACCGCCCGGCCAGCCCCAGAGCGCCGGCGCTCAGAGCCAGGGAGGCCAGCGCCTCGCCGACCACGATCCGGTCGGACGTGCAGAAGGTGGACGCCACCTCCGGCCCCGCGCCGGAGGTGGCGCTCCCCGAGGTGGTGAGGTTGAACGACCAGCCGGTCCCGAAGCCGTGCGACCCAGCGTCGACTGCGTTGACGGTTCCATCGCGCAGCGTCTCGGTGCACGAAGGGTCGGTGTGCACGAATAGCACGGCAAAGGCCGCCACCGCCAGAATGACCAGTCCGGCCCGGTGCGCGGCCGGCCGCCACCCACTGCGCGTGTCCCGTGGCCGGCCCCGAGCCGCCACCAGCCAGATCACGGCGGCAATCAGCCAGGGGGCGAACAGCACGACGCTGGCGACGCCGAGGATCAGCGCCGCAATCGCGGCAATGGGAAGCAGGCCCGGCCGGCGGTCGAGAGACAGCCAGGCGAATCCCGCAGGCAACGCCGCGGCCACGCCGAGTGCCACCGACCCAAGCACTTCGGTGAGATCGACTTGCTCGGCGTTCACGATGCGCAGCACCGTGAACAGGGTTGCCAGCACCAGACCGATGATGATTCCGGTCCAGATGAGCCGGCGGGTGCGGGTGATTGATGTGAACGTATCCATGACTTGCCTATCTCCCACAAAGGGGTGTGAACCAGTTGGTGAACTCGACCTGCCGAACGGCGCCGAAATCGGGCCCGGCCGATGCAATGAACTCTCTGAGGTCGGGTGCCGGTCCGGTGACGACAAGTGACGCCACCCGACCGTGCTCGGCGATCTCGCCGGCCGCTGCGGCGAAAACGTCATCGGTGAGGCCCGAATCGAACAAGCCGTCGATCAGCTCACCATGCTCGACGAGGTTGTCCAGCGCCCGGAGGGTTTCGGTGCGTGCCCCCTCGAAAGATGGCGGCAGATCGAATACGGAGCTGCTCCCGCCGCCGCCTCCCGAACCGAGCGAGTCGGGATCGATCAGGCTCGCGCCACAAGTGCCATAACCCAATCCAGCCGGTCCGGTCGCGTTCTGCAGCGGGGCGGCGCCGGGGCTGTCGACCGCGAAGCCGGCCCACACCACACGCACATCGTGCGGGCCGTCTGCCAGCCGCTGTGCTGCCTCGATGTCGAGCGGGTCGTCGAAGAACAGCTCCACGGTGGCCACTGTGTTGTCGCCAATAGCTTGGAGGTGCTCATCCAGCCCCGCCCCGCCCCCTTGCTGATGCCCCAGGAACGGCAGGACCGGGCCTCCGTCGTCCGCCCCAAAGCCCGTCAGGGTGATCCGAGTTACGAGCGAGCCGACGTCAACGAGGTCGGCGCCCACCGGCATCACCACGTGAGCGGACGAGCGCCGGGACAGGAGCCCCGAGTCATACTCGTAGTCGTCGACTGCCGTACCGGGATTGAACAGCACCGCCAGGTCGGCAGTTGCCACGGTAGCGGCAGTGGCTCGGCCATTCCGGTTGACTAGCAGTGGCTGAGCCACCAGCGCCGAGACAGTCGTCACGACCAGCCACGCGACCAGCAGCAGACCTGCCGTATTCAACGCCGTGCGCAGAATCGATCGCCGCACCGCCCGACGCATGGCGCGTTCATCCCACACCCCGTCCGCGAGGGGGCCGAGATCGACCGGCGCCACGCCGTCGAGAACGGCGCGGCACTCATCGCAGTATGCGAGGTGATCGGATACGGACTTGCGAGTCGGGCGATCGAGCCGCTCGTCCACGAAGTCCTCCAGTAGGTCTTGTATGTCGCGGTGTGTCATCGGTCATCCTGTTCATATGCAGTGCGGAAGGCGAGGCGCGCCCGGTGTATGAGAACTCGGGCTGCTCCCGGCGAGATCGCCAGCACTTCGGCAACCTCGGGGGCGGACATGCCCAAGTGATCTGAGAGCAGCAGCGCGCTGCGTTGCCGCTCCGACAACGCTTCCAGCGCCCGGTTGATGGCGTCGCGTTCCGACAGATCAGATTCGAGCCCCGCTTCGGCATCCACGTCCAGCGCTGCTGTTTCGCGGGTTCGTCTCACCTGGTCGATGAAGACCGACCGGGCTATCGCGAACAGCCAGGCACGGGGACTTCCGCCTCGAAACCCGGCCAGCGTGCGGGTCGCTTTGACGAAGGTGTCCTGCATCAAATCCTCCGCGGTAGACCGGTTGCGGGTGAGTGCCACGAGGAACGCGAACACTGCGTCACCGTGATCGCGATAGAACGATTCGATGTTGAAACGGCTTGCCACACGTCTCCTGTGCCTCCGATTCTCGTCATAGAAGAGACGAGAACCGGGCCCGAGGTGTTACACAGGTTCTCCGGTAGAAACGGTCAAATCAAAACGTCACGGGCGGTAGCGACATCCTCATAGACCCCGGCTTCGATCCGGCCGAGGCGAGCAGCGGATTCTGCCACGCTGTCCCGTACCAACCGACGGGCAACCTGAACCTTGTGGGGCGAGTCGATTGCCTCGGTCAGGAGCAGATACGCTTGGTAGACACTGAGGTACATGTCGACCAGATCCTTGCCCGCGGCCCGCCGGTATGTCTCATCGCCCCGCGCCCGCAGCTCGGCCGCCGCAGCGTCGAAGTTCGAGCGGATCCGTTCGGCGTCCTTCACGAGGTCGGCGAGCTCCTCGGGGACTTCGAGGTCGGACAGGCGCGCGAATTCTTCATTGAGTGTGTCGGCGAGCACATGTTCGAGCGCCGATCCGATCAGTACCTGCGACGTGCCTTCGTAGATGGTCGTCACGCGGACGTCCCGCACGTAGCGCTCGGCCGAGACCTTACGCATGTAGCCCATGCCGCCGTGCACCTGTTGGGCGTCGTAGCACAGACGGTTGGCCGCCTCGCTGATGTGGTATTTCACGGCCGGTGACAGCAGATTCACCACGTTGACGGCGTACCTGAATCGTGCCCGTAGCTCGGAGGACGGCGTGTGTTGCGCCGCCTCCATCCGTTCGATCTTCTCTTCCAGCTTGTTGCGAAGGTCGAGCCATTGGGTGCCGGCGTACAACATCGAGCGGCACCCCTGCAGCGTGGCGGCCATATCCAGGAGCATGTTGGCGACCGGCGGAATGTCGATGATGGTCTTGCCGAACTGGCGGCGCTGCTGAGCCCAGGCAAGCGCGTCCTCATACGCCGCTTGGGCGATGCCCAGCGCCTGCGCGGCCACGCTGAACCGTGCATGGTTCAGCATCGCTAGCACGTGGATCAGGCCTTGGCGGCGCTTCCCGATCAGGACTGCCGGGGCGTCGTCGAAATAGAGTTCGCAGGTCGGGGAGCCGTGCAGTCCCATCTTTTCTTCTATTCGCATCACCCGTACGTGCTCACCTCCCGGGCATGCGAAGAGGCTCAGGCCGAGGACGCCCTCGACGTCATCTTCCGACCGTGCCAGCACGAGGAGCAGGTCGCCATTGCCGTTCGAGATGAACTGCTTGACGCCCCTGAGACGCCACCGTCCCTCGTCATCCTGGCAGGCCTTCAAGCCGATACTGGCAAGGTCGGACCCGGCGCCGGGTTCGGTCATCACCATGGCCGCGATGTCCTCTCCAGATGCATACCCGGGGAGATACGTCGCCGCCACTTCCTCAGGTGCGAGCTGGGCGATTGCTTCTCCGATGTCCTGATACCCGAACAGCGTCATCAGAGATGCGTCCGCCTGGGATACCATCTCGATCATCATCACGTAGACCGAGGCGGGGAAGTTGAGGCCGCCAAAGCGGCGGGGGAGGATCACGCCGGCGAACCCTGCGTCGGACAGCCGCCGATAGGACTCGATGGACTCCGGCGGATAGGTCACGACGCCATCGGCGAGAGTCGCTCCCTTACGATCGACGGCAGCCGCTCTGGGCTGAATGAAGTTTCCGGCGATGTCGCCTACGAGTCCCAACGCCGACTCGTACATTTCGAGGGCGTCGTCGTAGGAAGCAGGGCCGCCCGGATCGGTGTAATCGTGCTCCAACACGGCCGTCGCGTCGGTCAGGTCCATGCGCGCGAAGTGGTACTGGAGTTCGGAGTTGTACAGATTCGGCATTAGCCGGCCGAACCTAAGGCGCACACGGCAATTGGGCTTGGTCTGAAATGACTCATTTACGACAATTTCCCCTCGTAAACGTAAACGGTACCCGAACCCAATGCAACCGTAAATCGTGTGCCCCGGCTCTCGGTCGGGAGCCCGACGTCACCGAGGGTGTCACCGTCCCCGTTTCACCTGATACTCGGACATCAGCCACCTACCGGCCAGAGACAGCAGCAGCGCGGCTACCAGCCCACCACCGCCACCGGCTCTCCCTGACCATCCCCGCCCGATGGCGCCGGCCACATACAGGATCGAAGCCAGGGTGACGAAGAGGGAGGCCATCAGCATCACTGCGTCGATGACGTGGAAGACGAACAGAGAAGTGGCGGTGGGAACGCTTGCCTGACGTTCAACAGTTCGTGACGATCGATTGTGAGTCGATCGCGTGCGGGGCTGTCCAGCCATCCATCTCAACTATACGGGTCGCCGAATGCTGTCGGAACGCGGTTCCAACTAACCGCCGCTGAGTGACGTTTGCTCAGGAATGCACCAGTCGATGGGGTCACGTCCCCCGTCTTGTAAGGCGCGATTGGCGCGGGAGAACGGCCGGCTGCCGAAGAAGCCCCGGTGGGCTGAAAGCGGCGAGGGATGGGCCGACTCGATCACCGTATGACGGGATCGGTTGACCAACGCCTTCTTCCTGCGAGCTGACGATCCCCAAAGGATGAAAACGACGCGTTCCGGTTTTTCGTTGACGACCCGAATGACCCGGTCGGTAAAGGTCTCCCAGCCCTTGTTCTGGTGGCTGGCGGCTTGACGGGCCCGCACGGTCAGCGTGGCATTGAGCAGCAGCACTCCCCGGCGCGCCCAGGCTTCTAGAGAACCGTGGGTTGGGATCTGGCAACCGAGATCGGTATTGAGTTCGCGGTGAATGTTCTCGAGCGAGGGAGGCTTCGGTACTCCGGGTCGGACGGAGAAGCACAGACCGTGAGCCTGGTTCGGACCGTGGTACGGGTCCTGGCCCAGGATCAGGACCTTCACCGAGCCGTACGCAGTCAAATGCAGTGCGGCGAACACCTCGTCGGGCGGCGGATAGACCGGTCCACGGGCCCGCTCCTGCGCCACGAAATTCATCAACTCCTGCCAGTAAGGCTCCTCCAGCTCGGCTCGAAGCAGCGGGTTCCAGTCGGTGCGCGGCGCCATGCCGCGACCATAGACGGATCCCCCGCCAGGCTGGCGTTCGCAACAGGCGAGATTGCTGCTGGGCCTCAGATGACGATGCCGTGTCCCTCGGGCTTGGCTTCGCGAGTCATGAGCCGGGCGATCGCGTCTCGCGGATCCTCGCCTTCGTGCAACACGCGACCCACCGCTTCGGCGATGGGCATCTCGATCTCGTGCTCGGCGGCCAGAGCCAGAACCGCGGCGGTGGTCTTCACACCTTCGGCGACCATCTGCATTTCAGACACGACGTCCTCGAGCGGCCGCCCCCGACCGAGTTCGTAGCCCACCCGGTTGTTGCGGCTCTCGGCGCTGGAGCAGGTGGCCATGAGGTCGCCGATGCCGGCGAGCCCGCCAAACGTAAGTGGTTGGCCACCCATCGCGATCCCGAGCCTGGTCAATTCCGCCAACGCGCGCGTGACCAATGCGGCGAGCGTGTTCATCCCGAATTCGAGCCCGCGGACGATTCCGGCGGCGATCGCCATGACGTTTTTGAGCGCTCCTGCCATCTCGGCACCAACCACATCCGGGTTGGTGTACACGCGGAACGTGGGGGTCATGAAGACCTGCTGCATCTCCCGGGCGAGCGCCATATCGGGCATGGCGATCACGGTGGCGGCAGGCTGACCAAGTGCCACTTCCCGGGCCAGGTTTGGCCCAGACAGAACTCCGATCCTCGTCGGATCGTGAAGCTCCAGCACGTCCGTCGTGACCTGGGTCATGCGCAAATGAGAGTTCTGCTCGATCCCCTTGGTGAGGCTGATGATCGGTGTGGTGGGTCTGAACGCGGGCTCGGCCTCCTGTAGCACGGCTCGGTAGCCGTGGGACGGAACCCCCATCACGACCACGTCGGCTCCCGCGATCGCAGCCTCAAGATCGGCGGTCGTCTCGAGTGGGGGCAACCGGATGCCGGCCAGGTAGTCCGGATTCTCCTGGGTGGCGGCGATTGCAGTAGCCAGCTCAGGGCGGCGCGCCCACAGCACCACGTCGCTGTTATGAGCTGCCAGGGCCGCCACTGCGGTGCCCCACGAGCCCGACCCGATGACCGCCACCCGCATACCTCGACAGTAGCGACTGCGGCAGCGACGGGCAGCACCCAGCCCCGAATCCGCCCGCCGCGAAAAGCTATGCTCCTGCGGCCGTGGCACGGATAGGTATCGTCGGGTTCCCCAATACCGGAAAGACCAGCCTCTTCAACGCGCTGACCGGCTTGCTGGCACCCACCGCACCTCACCCGTACTCCACGACGGAGCCCAACGTCGGCGTGGCCGAGGTCGTGGATGAGATGTTGCTGGCTGCAGCCCGGGTTGAGGGTTCGGCCAAGACTGTCTTCACAACCCTGGAAGTCCTCGACTTGCCAGCCGTGGCCAAGGCGGGGGAGGGGCTTGGCACGCAGTTCATCGGACGCCTGCGGGAGATGGACGCGCTGGCGATGGTTCTCCGTGCCTTCCACGACGAATCGGTTCCCCCCGAGGTCGGTGGGGTCGACCCGGTGGCGCAGGCCGAAGAGCTTCTGGTGGAGCTGACGCTGGCCGACTTCGAGGTGTTCGAAAGACGCCGCGAGCGGATCGCCAAGGAAGCCACGGCGGATCCGTCCAAGAAACCAGCCGCGGCCGCCGTCGGGCGGGCGACTGCGCTGCTCGAAGAAGGCAGTCTCCTGCGTGCACACTCGTGGTCCGACCAGGAGCGCCAGGCCTTTCGCGACCTCGCGCCGCTCACCCTGAAACCGGCCGTGTGGGTGGTCAACTTCGATGAGGGCGACGACCCGGCATCGCTGCTCGAGGCCGTCGAACGGGTCGTCCCGGCGGGGGACACTGTGGTGGCGCTGTCGGCCCGGCTGGAGGCGGAGGCGGCGGAACTCGCCCCGGCCGACCGCCAGGAGTTGTTTGCCGAGTTCGGTCTGGGAGAGGGAGCCCGCATGCGGATCGTGCAGGCAACCCACGCGGCGCTGGGTTTGATCACGTTCTACACGCTCGGACCGAAGGAAGCGCATGCCTGGACAGTGGAGGCCGGCGCCACTGCTCCGGAGGCCGCGGGCAAGGTCCATTCCGACCTGCAGCGGGGTTTCATCCGGGCAGAAGTGGCACAGATTGACACCGTCATTGCAGATGGTGGTTGGGACGCCGCCAAGAAACTGGGCCATATCAGGGTCGAGGGGAAGGACTACCGCGTGCGACCCGGCGACGCGGTGCTCGTCAGATTCTCGGTATGAAGCGCATTAGCCACGTTCGGTGGTAATACGTGCTCAAATTAGACCGCTGACCCGTCGATAACCACCCAGAGTGGTGAAACGGATGAGAGCAGACGAGCAGCCGGATAGCGAAAAGGCCCCGACGACCTGGCGCGAACGACGGGTGGCGCATCTGGCGCGCCGGGTCGCCGAGGGCAGCTATGACATTCCGGCCATCGAAGTGGCCCATGCCATCCTGTTCGGACGTCCACGCTGGGGCGACAACCCGCAGATCGCCTTGGGCGGCGGAGGGGAGCGGGTCACGGTCCGGGCCGGCTCATTATGAGCCGGCCACGGACGCCACCGCGGGGACGGCGCGATGACCCCACCACTCCGCCGAGATCATGACGATGCGAACCGCCACGCACGGCCTGGGATGGGGCTAAAAACCACGAGGCTCCGGTAAGGGGGTCGAACCGGAGCCTCGTTGCTCTTCATGGAAGAGCGCGAAGGGGGCGTTAGCCGGCAACGGCGCCAGGGTTTCCGTTCCCGCGTCCCCTTGCTGGTTTGGGGGGGTGTACCGGAACCAAGAAGGATCCGATACAGTCCAAAGGCTAACTGCATTCCAAAATTGGGTCAAGCACGCTCAGCAAGTTTCACTCAGGGCGCGAAAGGATGGCCCCAGAGGTCCATCATGACCACGCTCTGCTCTGGTTGCAGCGGCCATCGCGACCCGCGGAGGTGTTGATGCTCGCCAACCGGCTCAAAGACGCAGCGGGAGTGGCCGTCCGGGGATTCCTGATGGGATCGGCCGACGTGGTGCCGGGCGTATCGGGCGGCACCGTCGCCCTGGTGACCGGCATCTATCAGCGTTTGGTCGGCACGATCAGTACAGGGTCGAAAGCGCTGGCCGCTTTCCTCAAGGGCGACATCCGGCGGGGCTTCGAAGGATTACGCGCAGTTGACTGGCTGTTTCTCCTGCCGCTGATCGCGGGGGCGGCCGCCGCGATTTTGACGCTGGCCAGGGTGATCGAACGGCTGCTTCACGACCAACCGATCCGAATGGCAGCCGTGTTCTTGGGTCTCATCATGGGCACCATCGTCGTGGCCTGGAGGATCCTTCGATCGCCCGAGTCGACGCATGCGGTTGTCGCCGGGGGGGTGGGAGTCGTGGCGTTCTTCGTGTTCGGATTCCAGTCGTCGCTGGCCTCCGATCCGGCGCTCCCGGTGTATTTCGTCTCGGGGGCCCTGGCGATCTGCGCGTTCATTCTGCCGGGAGTCAGTGGCTCCTTCCTCCTGCTGTCGATCGGCATGTACCAGCCGGTCATCGGAGCCGTGAACGATCGCGACGCCGTCGTGTTGGCGGTGTTCGGCCTTGGGGCAGTCGTCTCCCTTGCGATCTTCTCGCAATTCCTCGACCGGGTCCTCCAACGCCACCACGACATGGTGACCGCCGCCCTGATCGGCCTGATGCTGGGATCGATTCGGATTCTATGGCCGTGGCCGAACGGTTTGGGAGACGAAGCGGGCCTCGGAGCAACCGTGCTCGGCCGGCCGCACGGAGATGTTGGCATTCCGATCGTGCTCATCATCGTATCGGCGGCGTTAGTGGTGGCCGTTTCGTCACTTGCGGAACGCCGGGCCAGAGTGGCTCTGCCCGCGTCCGAGGTCTGATGGCGCCCGGCCCGGGAGCCGGGTGGTGGCAGGAGCCGTCTATGGTGCCGGTCCATGAGATTCGGAGTCTTTGTCCCGCAAGGCTGGAGAATGGACCTGGCCGGCCTCCCGGTCGATGAGCACTGGCCGGTGCTGCTGGGGGTGGCCGGTGCCGCCGAGGCAGCGGGTTATGAGTCGGTCTGGGTCTACGACCATTTCCACACGGTGCCCGAGCCCAGTCAGGAGGTCACCTACGAGGCGTGGTCGCTGATGGCGGCGCTGGCGGCTGCCACCGATACCGTTCGACTCGGCCAGATGTGCACCTGCAACTCGTACCGTCCCCCGGCGTACCTCGCCAAGGTGGCGGCGACGATCGACGTGATCTCCGGCGGCCGGCTCGAGATGGGAATCGGTGCCGGTTGGTATGAACACGAGTACCTGGGTTACGGCTACGAGTTCCCCAAAGCTTCGGTCCGCATCGGCATGCTCGAGGAGGGCGTTGAGATCATGCGGGCCATGTGGACGGAGGACGAGGCGAGCTATCAGGGCCGCTACTACCAGCTGAACGGCGCAATCAGCCAGCCCAAGCCGCGCCAGGATCCGCACATCCCGCTCTGGATCGCCGGCGGCGGAGAAAAGCTGACGTTACGAATCGCCGCCCGCTACGCCGATTACACCAACTTTGGAGGCACGGTGGACGAATTCCGCCGCAAATCGGCAGTGCTGGCCGGCCATTGCCGCGAAGTGGGATCCAACTTCGACCGGATCGTCCGCTCGGCCAATTTCGACGTGATATGCGAAGACACGGATGCCGACGTCGAGGAGCGCATCCGCTGGATGCGCGACCGGCATGCTGAGTGGCTCGAGCCAGATCGCGTCGATATGGTGGAGAGGACGTTCCGCCCGATGGCGGGAACCCCCGGCCAGCTCATCGACCGGTTACGGCCCTGGTCCGACGCCGGGCTCGGCTATGCCATCGTCTATTTCGGTGAGGTGGCCTTTTCCACTGATGGTCTGCGGCGATTCGCGTCTGAAGTAATGCCGGCGCTCTCGTAAGCGCCCGGGCCCGGCAGCGTGTCGGTTCAAGCGTCGACGAGCTGGGTCTGATCGAAGACAAGCTCGGTCTCGAAGGCATGGCTGACGGCGCGCCGGGCGCTCGCTGCCCAGTCGCTCCGGATGTGGGGGTCGGGGCCGATCAGCTGGAGACGGATGACGCCCGGCTCATGACGTAGCTCCACCTCGTGCACCGACTGGTCGAGCGAACGGTCGAGGACGTCGGCGGCGTGCAGTAACGCTACAAGGCCGTCGACCCGGGTGCGGGACGCTTTGGTCAGGTGCCGGTAGGGCTCGTACTCCATGGCGGCGATCCCCCGGCGGTGGAAGCGCACCAGGCTCGCGAGGATGGCGATTTCGTTGGGTGAGAACCCACGCAGCTCGGAATGCTCGACCAGATAGGCGCCGTGACGGGCATAACCATTGAAGGCGACGCTCATCCCGATCGTGTGGAGGCGGGCGGCATGCAGCAGCAGCCGGCGGTCACGCTCGGCCAGTCCGTGGAGGCGGCGGGATTGGGCGAACAGGCTCCCGGCGAGGTGCGCGACATGATCCGAATGGACCATGTCCTTCACAAAGCGCTGGGCCATGCGGGCGACCGACTCGGCCCGCAGGTCGAGGCCCGCCGGGAAGGCATGTGCTCCGTACTCATCGATGATCGCGCCTTCGCGTAACCCCCAATAGGAGACCCACACCCGCTCCAGCCCGAGGCGCTCAAAGATCGCGTTCCAGATGACCGCTGTGGTGGTGATCTCATCCACCCGGGACTCCTTCACGCCGGGAATGGCCAGCCGCTCGCTGCGTTGGAGTGCCATCATCTGCTCCATGGTGGACTGGATCTCGTCCGCGGTCACGTAGAACTGATTCAGAATCCCCGGCCTCCAGCCGAGTGTGCGGGCCGCGATCACGCGGGTCAGCGCTCGGATCGGCCCGCCGATCGCGACCGCGGTTTTCGGGTCACGCCGCCCGATCTCGGCGACCGAACCTTCGATGGTGGTCATGACTTCATCGGCAATTGCCGCTACCTCATCCGACCTGATCGGGTCGTGCGCCACGTGAGCGGCATGAAGACGGGTTACCCCGACCGGCACCGAGGCCGACCATACGACGGTCTGGCCGGAGCCGACTGCGAACTCCAGACTGCCGCCGCCAAGATCCATAGTGACGTGAGGCTCCTCCATGACGGCGACGCTGGCTGCCACCCCGATGAATCCAAGACGTGCCTCCTCTTCACCTTCGAGTAGGCGGACTGTCGTTCCGGCCGCCTCGCCGAGCCGGGCGAGGATTGCGTCACGGTTCTCAGCGGCCCGGATGGCGGCGGTTGCAACTGCGATCGTGCGGTCGGCCCCCGTTCGAACAGCGAGGTCATGCAGACGTTTGGTCGCGCCAACTGCCGCCGTGATGGCTGGCTCGGGGACCAGCTGTGATCGGGCAAGCTGCGCCCCGAGATGCGGGAGTTCGCGCTCGCGCAGAACCGGGCGTATCGATCCGCCCTTCTCGACGTCGGCCACCAGAAGTCGGAAGGAGTTGGAACCTAGATCGAGGACTGCCACGCGCACCGGGCGGAGCGTACCGTCGGATCAGGTCCCAGGAAGGTCCCGGGGGTCGCGCCCGACGACGGGTGGCGCAACCCCCGGTTTGTCAGGCAGCGCGCTGGTGGAGGCTCCGGCGGGCGGCAGCCATGTCCCGGCGCGCCCGGTCGAGGTCAAATCGAGCAGCGGCAAGAGACTGCACATCGCTCGAGTGGCGCACCGACTGATGGCGCATCCAGGTCTGTACGAGGTTCCGGTAGGACTGTTCGAATTGTGGCGTCAAATGCATGTCTGCTCCTTTCTACGTCACACTATCATCACCTTTATATCGTCTATACCCACATTCACCTTGATTACAAATCTATAGTGGTGTTGAATCATGATTAACATAAACAAGCACGGTATTTGACTTTTGAAATCATGAATACGGCGATGCAGATCCGCGCCGGGCTTGCGGTTCCAAAGTTCTGAGAGGACAGCATGAAACTCGACGACATCGGCTGGATGCTCCTCACCGAGCTGCAACGCAACGGACGGGCCAGCTACCGCGAGCTGGGCGGTCTCGTCGGACTTACCGCGCCGGCGGTGGCCGAACGGATGCGGCGGATGCAGACCGACGGCATCATCGCCGGGTACCGGGCCGATGTGTCTCTCGAGGCCGTTGGGCTTCCGATCGTGGCGATGGTGCGAGCAACGCCGAAGCGTGATTTGGCTCCCGATGCTCTGGAGCAGATGGTGAGCAGCCTGCCCCAGGTGCGCGAGGCCCATCGGGTGACCGGCTCGGAGCACATGTGGTTGAAGCTCTCGGCGGACTCACTCCGACATCTGGACGAAGTCCTGCAACGGATCTGGGCCGTGGCCGATACCGTGACGAACATCGTGCTGGCTCCCGTGGTGGCGCACCAACCCGTCGGGCCGGACGCATTCGGGGCCACTCATTCTTCGTGAGCTGGCGCGACAGGAGCCTGGCCGCGCCCGCATGAATGCGGTGTCCCTAACCTCGCCCGGTGCGCAACCTGATCATTTGTCTGGCCATGGCCCTGTTGGCCGGCGCGTGTGGCGAGCCGGTGGCGGCAGACGCGCCGGGTGATGCGATATACGCCGCGGTATGCGCCCGCTGCCACGGCGGTTCGCTCGAAGGCGGCATCGGTCCCCAGCTCGGCGGTAGTGACGCCGCTTCCGTCGACCAGCCGGAGTCCTACTTCATCCAGGCGGTGACGCGCGGGCAGGGTCGCATGCCGTCGTTCGGCACGACGCTGAGCGAGGACCAGATACAGCGAGTGGTCGACTTCATTCTCGAACAGCAGGGTCGGTGATGTACAGCTGCTCCACCTCGGCCGCGAGGCCAACGAGTGCCGCGATCTGATGAGCGAAACGATGAGGATCACCTGTAGTCAGAAAACGGATCGCTGAGTTCTCGCCGCTCGGTGCGGCCGGAGGGCGGGGCGGATTGGTGACTGTTCCGGCTTCGTGGGTGGGTTTGGTGGGTTCGAAGGCCGGTCCTCCCGGTGCCCGGGCCGCCGCTTGGCGGGCCACCGCCGGTGCGGGATCAACGACAGCCATGCCGGGACCGGCCAGCACCCCGATGACGTCGCGGATGAACGGGTAGTGCGTGCAGCCGAGAACCAGCACGTCGGCACCGGCGGCACGGGCGCGCTCGATGTGCGGCCGCAGCAGACGCCTCACCTGCGGGCCGGCGAGCCGTCCGGCTTCCACCGTGGCGGCCAGACCCGTGCCGACCAGCTGGATGATGGTGGCATCGGTTCCGTAGTTGGCAACCAAGGATGCGTAGAGCTCGCCCTGGAACGTGGCCTCAGTGGCGAGCACCGCAACAGTGCCGGTTCGCGACAATGCGACCGCGGGCTTGACGGCTGGTTCCATTCCGACCACGGGCACGTCGGGATACGCCACCCTGATCGCCTCGAGGGCTGCCGCGGATGCGGTGTTGCAGGCCACCACGATTTCCTCCGCGCCTGCTGCCAGCAACGCAGCGGCCGCCGCCAGCGCCCGTTCCCGCACCTCCGGCAGCGACCGCTCGCCGTACGGCGCAAACGCCTGATCGGCGAGGTAGATGTGCGTGGCCCCGGGAGTCAGGTCGACGAGATGGGCGAGCACGCTCAGCCCGCCAACTCCCGAGTCGAACATTCCGATCGTCGTCATCTCACTGATCTCACCACAGCCGCCGTGCCGTTCTGGGTATTGCCCAGATCCCCGCGCTTCAGGCGGCCAGTTGCTCCACCTGATGGCGGAGACGGGTAACGATCGCACCCATCCCGCGCAAACGCAGGGGCGAAACGACATCCCGCAACCCGAGTTGCGTGTAGAAGTCCGGCGGAACTTCGAGAATGGCGGTGGGAGTCTCGCCGTCGAGACCTTCATAGAGGATGCCGGCGTAGCCTCGAACTGTCGGGGCCTCTTCGGGGACGGCGAAGACCAGTCGAACCAGCCCTTCGTCGTCCAGCCGAGTCCACAGCGCGAAGGGCGTTTGGCATTCCGGCACCGTTTCCATCTCGGAGGTGTCAAGGTCATCGGGGACAGGCGGCACCCGCTTGGAGTAGTCGAACAACGCCTGCAACCGCAGCTCCGGCGGGGCGCCTGCGAAGAGTTCGACGATGTGACTGAGGCGGTTCGGCATTGACATTCACGACGTCCTTCTCTAAAACCTATGGTTGTAGTGTAAATAGCCCGGCACCGGACGGGCGCCCCGCCCCAGGACCCTGGGCACGGCGCAGGACGCGATCAACGACCGGGCCCCAAAGGAGACCGAAAGTGAACCGTCTGACCGCCGGCGCAAGCGCCGCTAGCCACACATGGGAGGCCATATGTCTGTTCCACTCGACCCATCGCCCGAACTCAAGCAGTATGCCCATCCCGAACGGCTTGTTACCACCGATTGGCTGGCCGACCACCTCGATGAGCCCGGGATGGTCGTGGTCGAATCAGACGAAGACGTCCTGTTGTATGAAACCGGCCATATCCCCGGGGCGGTCAAGGTCGATTGGCATACGGAACTGAACGACCCGCTGATACGCGATTACCGCGATGCCGAGACATTCGCCTCGTTGATGCAAGCCAAGGGCATTGGCCGGGACGACACCATCATCTTCTATGGTGACAACTTCAACTGGTGGGCCGCATATGCGCTCTGGGTGTTCTCGTTGTTCGGCCATGACGATCTGCGGTTGCTGAACGGGGGTCGCGCCAAGTGGCTGGCTGAAGGCCGACCCATCGTGACCGACGCGCCGGGCCGCAGCAACGGCGATTACCCGGTCGTACCACGCAACGACGCTCCGATCCGGGCCTTCCGGGACGAGGTCCTGGCACACTCGACGGCCCGTCTCCCGCTCATCGATGTGCGGTCGCCCGAAGAGTTCTCCGGCGAGAAACTCCACATGCCCGACTACCCGCAAGAAGGAGCCTTGCGAGGTGGACATATCGCCGGCGCCGCCAACGTGCCGTGGAAACGGGCTGCGAATGACGACGGCACATTCAAGTCTGTAGACGAGCTGCGGGCGATATACGAAGGGGAGGTCGGGCTCAGCGCCGACGACGAGGTGGTGGTCTACTGTCGCATCGGGGAGCGCTCGAGTCACACTTGGTTCGTACTCATCCACCTGCTGGGCTACGAGAACGTGCGCAACTACGACGGATCGTGGACCGAGTGGGGCAACCTCGTGCGGATGCCGATCGAGCGCTGACCGCACCCCCCTGACGGGGGAGGAAGGCGAGGCCTGGTACGGTCCGGCCCACTCTGGCGAGGAGCGATCTGTTGGGTCCGCTGAGCGGCGCACGCATCATCGAATTCGCCGGGATCGGGCCGGGTCCATTCACGGCCATGATGCTGGGCGACATGGGGGCCGACGTCATCCGGGTCGACCGGGCCGCGCAGGTCGCATCAAACCCGGCTCGGCAGTCGAAGGATGTGGCGGCTCGCAGCCGTCGCTCCATCGCCATCGACCTCAAGCACCCCGAAGGGCGGGCCATCGCACTCCAGCTTCTGGAGTCTGCCGATGGCCTGATCGAGGGTTTTCGCCCGGGGGTGATGGAGCGGTTGGGGCTTGGTCCCGACACGTGCCTCGAGCACAACCCGCGCCTGGTCTATGGTCGGATGACAGGATGGGGCCAGGACGGACCGCTGGCCGAAGCGGCCGGCCACGACATCAACTACATCTCGCTGGCCGGTGCGCTCTACCCGATCGGGCGGTCCGGGGAGAAGCCAGTACCGCCTCTGAACCTCCTGGGGGATTTCGGGGGCGGAGGGATGTTGCTGGCCTTCGGCATCGTGTGCGGACTTTTCGAAGCACAGCGCTCGGGGCAGGGCCAGGTCATCGACGCCGCCATGATCGACGGCTCGGCCATTCTCACCACGATGATCTATGCGCTGCGGGCCATGGGGGCCTGGTCGGACACGCGTGCGTCGAACTTCCTGGATACTGGGGCGCACTACTACGACGTGTATGAAACGGCGGACGGTCGATACATCTCGATCGGTTCGATCGAGCCCCAGTTCTACGCCGAGCTCCTCGCCAAGCTGGGGTGGGACCCGTCCGAGCTGCCGGATCAGAACGACAAAGCGGCCTGGCCCCAGCTGAAACAGCGGTTGGAAGAAGCATTTGCCGCTGAGACCCGCGATCATTGGGTTGCGCTGTTGGAGGGCAGCGATGTGTGTTTCGCCCCGGTTCTGTCGATGGCAGAGGCGCACCGGCATCCCCACAATGTGGCGCACGGGACGTTCATGGAAATGGAAGGCATCGTGCAGCCGGCTCCCGCCCCCCGTTTCAGCCGTACACGGCCGGCCACGCCGGGCCCACCGCCCCGGCCGGGGCGGGACACGACCCAGGTTCTATCCGAGCTGGGCTGGAAAGACGAGGACATAAGTAATCTGCGAGCAACAGGCGCGATTGGCTGAACGAGGAGAATCATGCGCACCGAACAAGTGCTGGAAGAGCGCAAGGCGATCGACGCCGCAGTTGAGGGTATGACCCTCGTCGACGTGCTCAATCGCAACGCCGAC
This sequence comes from Acidimicrobiia bacterium, assembly GCA_041576165.1. GTDB lineage: Bacteria > Actinomycetota > Acidimicrobiia > Spongiisociales > Spongiisociaceae > JBFGLM01. Next base: position 77,955 of record JBFGLM010000004.1, on the reverse strand, counting down.
CGTTTTGCTGCGCAGGCGGCGGTCTACTGGAAAGAAGGCGGGAGCCGGCAGAGCATGAACTGGACGGAATACCGCGACACGGTTTCCGATATTGCGGCTGGGCTGCTCAGCCTGGGAGTGGGCCAGAGCGATTTCGTCGGCATCCAGGCCGGAAACCGCCCTGAGCACGTGCTAGCCGACATCGGGACGGTATTTGCCGGAGCGACGCCGGTGACGCTGTACAGCACACTGGCGACGCCCCAGATCGCCTACATCGCCGGCCACTGCGAAGCCAAGGTCGCCATCCTCGAGAACCTCGAATACATGAAGCGCTGGGAGGCCGCCAAGCCCGACCTGCCCGCCCTGCAGTACGTAGTGCTGATGGAGGGTGCCGAGAACTACGAGACAGTGGACTGGGTCCTGTCATGGGCCGACTTCGTGGCCCGTGGAAAGCAGCACCTGGCCGACAACCCGGACTCCGTCAACCGCTCATCTGGGGCAGTCACAACCGACGACCTTGCCACGCTCATCTACACCTCGGGCACGACCGGAACCCCCAAAGGCGTCATGATCAGCCACCGCAACGTCGTGTGGACGACGGAATGCACCGCCCGTTCGGTGGATCTCCCCGAACACCCCCGGTTCGTCTCCTACCTGCCGCTAGCTCATATTGGTGAGCGCATGGCATCCCACTACATGGGTCTGTGGACGGCCGGCTCGGTCCACTACGTGCCGGACCTTTCGATGGTGGCCGAGGCGGTTCAGGAGGCCAGGCCGCAAGTGTTCTTCGCCGTACCCAGGGTGTGGGAGAAATTCCAGGCCGGCCTCATGGCGCGCCTCGAAGCCGAGCCCAACGAGCGCCGTCGCAAACTGGCGCTCGGAGCCATCGACAATGCGGTCGATGTCGTGAAGGCCGAACACGCCGGCCGCTCAGTCGGGCTGGGAGCAAAGATCAAGAACGCACTGTTCGACCGGCTCGTATTCAGCAAGATTCGCTCCGGTCTCGGCATGGACGATCTCACGATCGCCATCTCGGCCGCTGCCCCGGTGGCACCTGAATTGCTGATGTTCTTCCAGGCGCTCGGATTGCCGGTGTACGAGCTCTACGGCATGACGGAATCGTCTGGACCGGGGATCACCAACGTCCCTGGCGCCAACAAGATCGGCTCGGTCGGACGGGGGATGCCCGGCGTAGAGGTCGCCATCGCCGAGGACGACGAGATCATGATGCGGGGTGGGCTGGTCACCGCCGGGTACTACAAGAACCCGGAGGCGACCGCCGAGAGCTACACAGAGGACGGTTGGCTCATGACCGGCGACCTCGGCAAGATGGATGAGGACGGCTACGTCACCATCATCGGGCGCAAGAAAGAAATCATCGTCACTGCCGCCGGCAAGAACATTGCGCCGGCCGGGCTGGAGAATCTCGTGAAGCAACACCCGCTGATTTCCCAGGCGTGTGTCGTCGGAGACGGCCGCAACTACCTCACGCTGATTATTGCGCTTGATGCCGAGATGGCGCCCCAGTGGACCGAGCGCAACGGCATGACTTTCACGGACCTGGCGACCTTTGCTGCGTCGGGGGAAGTCAAGGCCGAGATCGATCGGGTGGTAGAAGAGGCGAATGCGCAGGTAGCCCGGGTGGAGCAAGCGAAGAAGTGGATCGTGGTCGGTGACGATTGGACACCCGAGTCGGGTGAGCTGACACCGTCCCTCAAGCTGAAGCGGCGGGTCGTGCTGGAGAAATACGCGTCCCAGATAGAAGCGATGTACGCCGCCTGAGTCGTGGCGCGTCCTCCGGCACCGTGGTGGCGAACCGCGGTCATCTACCAGATCTACCCACGCAGTTTTCTGGACTCGGACGGAGACGGTGTGGGCGACCTGGCGGGGATCACCAGCCGTCTGGACTACGTGGCCGACCTGGGGGCAACGGCGGTGTGGCTCTCGCCGTTCTACCCCTCGCCGATGGCGGACTTCGGATACGACGTCACCGACTACACAGACGTTGATCCGCTCTTTGGGGACCTCAGCGCCTTTGATCGCCTGCGGGACCGGGCGCACGAGCTGGGTTTGAAGGTGATCATCGACTGGGTGCCGAACCACACGTCGTCAGCCCACCCCTGGTTCCTCGAGTCGCGTTCCTCTCGGGGCAATCCCAAGCGCGATTGGTACACGTGGCGCGATGCCAGCCCGGACGGTGGGCCGCCCAACAATTGGCTCGCCGACTTCGGTGGGCCGGCCTGGGAGTGGGACGACCGGACCGGCCAGTACTACCTCCACTCATTCCTACCCGAGCAACCCGACCTCAACTGGCGCAACCAGGACGTGGTCGAGGCGATGCACGATACGCTGCGATTCTGGCTCGATCGCGGCGTCGACGGCTTCCGCATCGACGCAGCCCACTATGTGATGAAGGATCCAGAACTTCGGGACAATCCCCCGCGGACTCGCAAGCCAGGTGTCCCGACGAAATCACGCGGCGAGCTCGACCTGATGGAGCATCGTCACTCCCGGGGACATCCCGACCTCCACGAGGTTTTTGCGGGGCTCCGTGACCTGGCGGACGGCTACGAAGGCGACCGAGTCCTCATCGGGGAGATCCACGAGTATCACTGGCCCACCTGGAGTTCTTATTACGGAGCGCAGTGCGACGAACTTCACATGCTCTTCAACTTCTCGATGCTGTATGCCCCGTGGGAGGCGTCAGAGTTCCGCCAGCTGGTGGATGATCTCGAAGCGAGCCTGCCCGAAGGTGCCTGGCCCAACTACGTCCTCGGCAATCATGACGAGCCGCGTATGGTTCACCGGTTCGGCGCCCAGGCCTGCCGGATTGCCGCCATGTTGCTGCTGACGCTGCGCGGCACACCGACCATTTACTACGGGGACGAACTCGGGATGCTGGAGGCGCACATTCCCACCGATCAGCAGCGGGACCCGTGGGGAGTACGGGTTCCCGGGCTGGGCCGCGATGGGTGCCGCACGCCGATGCAATGGTCGACCCGCACGCACGCCGGGTTCTCGGCCGCTGAGCCGTGGCTCCCGGTTGTCGATCCCGACCGGCGACACAATGTGGCCGCGGCCAGCGCCGATCCGAGTTCGCTGCTCAACCTGTACCGCCACCTGCTGCACTTGCGTCGCCGGGAACCATCCCTCACCCTCGGCGACTTCTCGCCGCTCCAGGCGCCGTCGGGCGTGTTCGCATATCGGAGATCGGCGCCGGATGCGGCCCCGATCACGGTTCTCCTCAACTTCGCGGTCGAATCGCGCGAGGTCGAGGTGGACGAAGGGACGGTCATCGCTCGCACCGGACCAGCCGGGCCGCAGCCCGTCGCCGGCCGCATGACCGTGGGCGGATCCGAGGGTGTGGTGATTCGCCACCGTGATCATGGGTAAGGTGGCACGTCGTGAGTAAACAGATCGTCGTTGCCGCCAACAGGTTGCCGGTGCGGAGGGTGGGAGACGAATGGGAGACCAGCCCGGGTGGACTCGTGCGGGCGCTGGTCCCGATCCTGCAGGAGCGCCGCGGTGCCTGGGTTGGCTGGGCGGGAACCTGGGACGAACCAATCGACCCGTTCGCCCATGGAGGGATCAGCCAGATCCCGGTGCCGCTGTCGGAATCCGAAGTCGATGACTTCTACTACGGGTTCTGCAACGGCACTCTCTGGCCGCTGTATCACGATGCGGTCGTAGCTCCGGCGTTCCGGCGTCATTGGTGGAGGGCGTATGCCTCGGTGAATGAGCGCTACGCCCGCCGCGTGGTCAAGACACTGGAGCCGAGCGCCATCGCCTGGGTTCAGGACTATCAGCTGCAACTGGTCCCGGCCATGATCAGGAGCGAGCGCCCCGAGGCCATGATCGGCTTCTACCTGCACATCCCCTTCCCGCCCATTGAGTTGTTTGCCCGGCTGCCCTGGCGGCGGGAGATCATTTCCGGCCTGCTCGGAGCCGACGTCGTCTCGTTCCAGACCCGGCGCAGTGCCGAGAATTTCATCCGGGCTGCCCGCCGGTACGGAGACGCAACCTCGCTAGGACGCGGGGTCCTGTCGGTGGCCGGCCACACCGTCCGCGTGCAGCGGGCGCCGATCGGGATCGATGTCGGCGAGTTCCGCCAGCTGGCCAGTTCCCCCGACGTGCAAGAGGCAGCCCGTGAGCTGCGCAAGGACATGGGTGATCCCGACCGAGTGATCCTGGGGGTCGATCGTCTCGACTATACGAAGGGCATAGACGTGCGGTTGAAAGCGATCGACACATTGCTGGAGCGAACTCGGGATCAGGACGTTCGATACGAGTTCCTTCAAGTCGCTGTGCCCAGCCGGGAGGCCGTGCCGGCATACCAGACGCTGCGCGAGACGATCGAGCGGGAGGTGGGCCGCATCAACGGCGCGCACGCCCGGCCAGGTCACTCTCCGGTTCACTATCTCTATCGCAGCCTGCCGCTCGAAGAGCTCGTGGCTTGTTACTTGGCGGCCGACGTGATGCTGGTGACGCCACTGCGGGATGGCATGAACCTCGTGGCCAAAGAGTATGTCGCAACCCGGGTTCACAATGCGGGGGTGCTCGTGCTGAGCGAGTTCGCCGGCGCGGCCGAACAGCTGCGGTCTGCGCTGATCGTCAATCCGCATGACGTCGACGCAGTTGCCGAGACTCTCTTTCGGGCCGTCACGATGCCCCCTGAGGAGGCCGCCCGGCGAATGCGAGCGCTGGCCCGGACCGTCCGCAGGTCAGACGTGTTCAGGTGGGCCCGGACCTGTCTCGATGCACTCGGCGCGTGATCGGGGGCCGCGGAGCGGCTGGCGCCGGCCGGTCGGATCTCGGGAGCGCGTGATCCACGGGTTCTGGCTCCGATGGTGGATGAGGTTGACTGGTCGTCAGACCGAGCGCATGTAGCTGGCCGCCTGGCTGAGGTGGGGGCTGACCGAGGCGATGGTCAGTCGAGAGGCCAGCCCATGAGATGTCCGAGACCGCGGCGGGGCACCTGAATCCAGGTAGGTCGGTGCTCAATCTCCCACCGCAGCTCATGCACGGCCCGAGCCAGCTGGAACACTCTCAGAAGCAGCGCCGTGTCGTCGTCACTGTCCGGAAGCACCGCGGATCCGGCCATCGCCTTGAGGTAGGTGGCCAGTAGGGCTTCTTTCATAGCATCCGACCAGTGGAAGCCGGACGTGACGAGCCGGTCCGAGTCGGCCAGTTCGATCTCCGCCCACAGACCGGCATATTCAATTGAGCGGAGAAGCTGGGCCACGTCTCGAAGCGGGCTGCGTTTCAGCCGGCGCTGGGCGGGCCGCATGGTGCGGTCACCCGAGAAATCGTGGATGCGAAACATCTCGCCGGTCCACGAGAACACGTCGAGGCGCATCTCCCCGTGGACGCGCGTCTGTACCGTCCGGATGTGGTGATGCAGCAGTGGTTCCAGTTCGGACAGCAGCTCGGCCCGACGATCCACGATGTCACGCACCCCGGCAGCGTCGGCAGTCGGAATAGGGCGGCGCGAAATGGCGGCCAGCCCCTCTGAGATCGACGATCGGAGCGTCTGGTAGAGACCACGTTGTCCCAGAGTCGTGAGCGGTTCGGGCACGAGCGAGGGATCCTCGGTGGGTCCTGCCAATGCGAGGTGAACCGCCGCGACTGTCTCCGCCAGTACGCGGGCCATCTGCTCGGAATGCTCCAGCTCCTTGGATTCTCCACTCAAATAGGCGGTTGCCAGGCTTCCGAACAGCTCCAGCGCGGTGGTCAGCGCGTGCCCGCGGGACTCGAACACCCCGACCGTGAACTCCTCGTCCGAGTTGTAACTGATCCAACCGCCTACGGGCGTGACGACGGTGAAAGCAGCCCGCTCGGTCAGGTACCGGCGCAGCTCAACTCCGGGACTCGTGCCCGGCTCCAACGCGCTGAACAGACGCAGCACTTGAGCGTCATCCAGCCCGATGATGGCAGTGCCCCGCCGGCGGGATATCAGCCCGGGAGCATGCGCCGAGATCTGGGGGGGCTCCTCAGTCCCGCGTTCGGACACGACGACCAACTCCAGTTCGCCCCGCTGGCTCACCAGCTTGCGATGCTCGCTGAGGTCCCTGAGGAGATCCGTTTGGAATCGAGCATCGGCGGTGGCATCAAACACGATCCCCGATTGATCGAACCACTGGATGTCGGCGATCTTGCATCCGGCCGCAACATCCGCATCCTTCTGGCTGCCGATCCCGATCGGGAGAGCGAATGTGCTCACCTCGCTTCCCCGGCCGTCGGTGCGATCAAACAATCCGACCCACCAGCGCGGGGTTTGATCCAGGTCACCAATCGGAACGGCATCTCGCAACATCAGGTGGCCGGGCCCGAGGTCGCGCAGCCAGGGTTGTTCGGTGAGGTAGCTGTCGATTTCGTGGAGCAGCGGATGGTCGGCATCAACCAATGAGTCGAAGCGCTCGGACAAGTGGATTGGACCGTTGGGCGCCGGGGAGGTTTCCCGGCTCAGCTCGAACCAGAAGAAGGCATGGGGCCCCAGAGTGAGCAGGTAGGGCAGCTCGCCGATGGCGGGGAACTGGGTGCCTCCCGTGAGCTCGACGGGGTTGGTCCCGACGAACTCGTGAAGATCCAGCTCGACGTACTGAGCCTGGTTCGACAGATTGGCAACGACCAGGATGCACTGCTCTTCGTGGCTGCGCAGGAATGCCAGGACGTGAGGGTTGAACGGGTGGAGCAACCGGAAGTCGCCCCGGCCGAAGACAGTGTGGTGCCGTCGCAGCATCAGCATCTTTCGCACCCACCACAACAGTGAGTTGGGGTTGGCGTGTTGCGCTTCGACGTTGACTGTTTCGTAGTGGTATTCGGGGTCGATGATCACCGGCAAATAGAGCGACTGCGGGTTGGCCGCCGAGAAGCCCGCGTTGCGGTCGCTACTCCAATGCATGGGCGTGCGGACGCCGTCGCGGTCCGCCAGGAAGATGTTGTCGCCCATGCCCAGCTCGTCGCCGTAATAGAGCACGGGCGTGCCGCCGAGAGAGAGCAACAATCCATACATCAGTTCGAGCCGGCGGCGATCGTTGCCGAGCAGCGGCGCCAGCCGCCGCCGAATGCCGAGGTTCAGGCGGGCGCGACGGTCCGGGGCGTACGCATGCCAAAGCAGCTCCCGCTCTTCTGCGGTGACCATCTCCAGCGTCAGCTCGTCGTGATTGCGCAAGAACGTGGCCCACTGGGCGGACTCTGGGATGGGAGGCGTCTGTTCCAGGATGTCCACGATCGGAAGGCGATCACCGGTGTGGAGTGCCAAGTACAAGCGAGGCATCAACGGGAAGTGGAACGCCATGTGGCATTCGTCGCCCTCGCCGAAGTACTCAACGGCATCCTCGGGCCACTGGTTGGCCTCGGCGATCAACATGCGGTCTTCGTAATGCGCATCCACGTACCCGCGGATGAGCTTCAGCGCTTGGTGGGTCTCCGGCAGGTTTTCTCCGTTGGTGCCTTCCCGTTCATACAGGTAGGGGATCGCATCGAGCCGAAGGCCGTCCACGCCCATGTCGAGCCAAAAGGCGAGCGCGTCGAGCACCGCCTCCAATACCGCCGGGTTCTCGTAGTTCAAATCGGGCTGGTGAGAGAAGAAGCGATGCCAGTAGTAGGCGCCCGCCATCGGATCCCACGCCCAGTTAGAGGTTTCCGTGTCCTGGAAGATGATGCGAACATCGTTGTATTGGTCGCTCGTGTCACTCCACACGTAGAAATCGCGTTCTGTCGTGCCAGCGGCGGCTCTCCGGGCGCGCTGGAACCATGGGTGCTGGTCGGAGGTGTGGTTGATGACCAACTCGGTGATGACTCGCATGTCCCGCCGGTGGGCCTCGTCCAGGAAGGTCTGGAAGTCTGCCAGGGTGCCGTAGCTTGGATGTACGTCCTTGTAGTCAGCAATGTCGTAGCCATCGTCGCGAAGGGGCGATGGGTAGAACGGCAACAACCAGATCGCAGTGACTCCGAGCTGCTGTATGTAGTCGAGTTTGGAAGTCAGTCCAGGGAAGTCGCCGATTCCGTCACCGTTGGAATCCTTGAACGCGCGGACATGCGTCTCGTATATCGTTGCGTCCCGATACCACTCGGGATCGGCGCCAGAAAGTCGGCTCGGGTGATCTGTCATGCACCCCAGATTAGGAAGCCACGGAATCGTCGCCGGAGTCATCAGCAAGCGCCTGGCACGCTGGCAGTCATGACAATTGATCGGCACGTGACGCGGTCGAATTGATGGAGTCGCGGTGCCGGACCAAGATTTCGCGAAAACCGAGGGAAGTGAGGGTGCCCGAGATGTCAGATATTGTCTTTGACCAGCAGGTGGTGGTCGTGACGGGTGCCGGCGGTGGGCTGGGAAAGTCGTACGCGCTCGAAATCGCCCGGCGGGGCGCCCGGGTCGTCGTGAACGATCTCGGAGGCATGGTCGATGGTTCCGGGGGCGGGGCGACCATGGCCGACGCCACGGTGGCGGAGATCGTGGCGGGCGGCGGGGAAGCCGTGGCGAGCTACGACTCGGTGGCGACTCCCGAGGGCGGAGTCGCAATCATCCAGACGGCGCTCGATGCCTTCGGCACCGTCGACGCAGTCATCAACAACGCCGGCATCTTGCGAGACAAGAGTTTCGCCAAGCTGGAGGCCGAAGACTTCCGTGCCGTCGTCGATGTCCACCTCCACGGAGCATTTCACGTCAGTCGCCCGGCCTTCGAGGTGATGAAAGAGAACGGTTACGGCCGGTTCGTGTTCACCTCGTCGGCATCGGGGCTCTTCGGCAATTTCGGCCAGGCGAACTACGGAGCCGCCAAGATGGGTCTGGTTGGGTTGATGAATGTGGTGGCCATCGAGGGCGTCAAGTACAACATCCTTTCGAACGCCATCGCACCCGTGGCGCGCACGCGTATGACTGCTGACCTGCTGGGGCCACTGATTGACCAAGTGGACCCCGACCAGGTGGCACCGCTGGTTGCCTACCTGGCCTCGCCCGCCTGCACCCACAGCCACGAAATATGGACGGTGGGAGGCGGCCGGTACGGCCGCATCTTCGTCGGCGTAAACCAGGGCTGGTTCGCAGGGCCGGGGGTGGTCCCGAGCGCCGAAGAGGTGCAGGAGCACCTGGACGAGATTCGGGACGTCGAGGACTTCGTTGTTCCGACGAGCAGCACCGAAGAAATGACCCTATTGGCCAAGTTGCTGGCTGAATAACGATGACATCATCGGCAGAGCGGGCGTCGAGGGACGCCGCCAAGGTGGACGCAACGATCACGCGGCTGCTGGAGGAGTACCCACCGGCAACCACCGACGACACAGCGTTCTGGAGCGCCCAGTACGACGCGGGTCTGGCGTGGGTGCATTTCCCTGAAGGGCGTGGGGGTCTCGGGATCGGTCGCGGCCACATGCGGACCGTGCTCGACCGATTGCGTGGGGCCGGGGCCAACTTCTCCAACATCAGCCGGAACATCATCGGCTACGGAATGGGCGCCCCCACCGTGCTCGCGCACGGGACGTCCGAGCAAACCGGCAGATACCTGCGCCCGCTGTTCACCGGGGAGGAGATCTGGTGTCAGCTGTTCTCCGAGCCCGGCGCCGGTTCAGACGTGGCGGGGCTTGCGACCCGGGCCGTTGAAGACGGCGACGAGTGGGTGGTGAACGGGCAAAAGGTGTGGACGACGCTGGCTCACACCGCCAAGTGGGGAATGTTGCTGGCCCGTACCGATCCAGCCCTGCCCAAGCACCGGGGGCTGTCCTATTTCATCATCGATATGACTCAGGATGCTGTGGAGGTGCGCCCACTCCGGCAGCTGACCGGAGAGGCAGAGTTCAGCGAGGTGTATTTCACCGATGCGCGGGTGCCGGATGCCAACATCCTTGGGAATCGGGGTGACGGATGGCGGGTGGCCATCACCACCCTGATGAACGAACGAGTGTCCATCGGCAGCTCGCCCACCCCCCGCGGTGGTGGTGCCATCGGCGAAGCCGTGAAGGTGTGGCAATCGCTGCAACATGACGAGCCGGCCAAGCGCGACCAGCTGATCCGGCTGTGGACGGCAGCCGAGGCCGCCCGTTTGACGAATCGGCGGGCGGCGGCGATGGCCCAGCGGGGCACGCCCGGTCCCGAGGGTTCCACCAGCAAACTGGCGTGGGCTGAGCTCAACAAGGAGATCTACGAGTTCTGTGTGGACCTCCTCGGCGGAGACGGGATGCTCTTCCCCGCCACGTACGCGTTCAGCCGGCCCGACGAGAGCCAGTTGGGACGGAGGGATCCGCAAATGAACTTCCTTCGTTCGAGGGCGAACTCGATCGAAGGCGGGACGTCGGAGATCATGCGCAACATTCTGGGTGAGCGGGTGCTTGGTTTGCCCGGTGAGCCCCGAGTCGACAAGGATGTACCGTGGACAGACGTTCCCCGCTCGTAGGCGTACCGCTCCGCGGCCGCGACTGGGTGATCGTAGAGGCGAGCGTCCCAGCTGGGCCGCCTCGGGGGATAGGACGGTCATGCGTTGAGCCGGCATCGGATCGTTGTCACGCGCACCCCGCCTGGACAAGTCCTTGAGTGGCTGCGCCAGGTGGGCGACGTGTGGGTGTGGCGCGAGAACCGGGCGATCGAGCGGCGCGAGCTGCTGGGCCGGATTGCGGACGCCACCGGTCTCTACTGCATGCTCACAGACGCGGTCGACGAGGAACTACTAGATGCCGCCCCCAGCCTCATCGCCATCAGCCAAATGGCCGTCGGCGTCGACAACGTCGACCTTGCGGCCTGCACGGCCCGCCGAATTCCGGTGGGGCATACCCCGGGAGTCCTGACCGAGACAACCGCTGATCTAGCGTTCGGCCTCCTGATCGCGGCTGCCCGGCGGATGGGTGAGGCGCGCGACTACGTCCGGTCTGGCGCATGGACGCAATGGGAACCGGAGCTGCTGTTAGGTCACGACTTGCACGGCTCGACGGTCGGCATCATTGGGTTGGGCCGGATCGGCCGGGCCTTTGCCCGTCGCGCGGCCGGTTTCGGGATGCGAATTCTATATACGCAGCGGACGCCCGATCCGCGGGCGGAGGAAGCGCTTGGTGCCGAGTATCGGGACCTCGGTGATCTTCTGGCGGAATCAGACCACGTCATGGTGTTGTGCGCCCTGACGCCGGAGACGCAAGGTCTCATCGATGGCGCCGCCCTGAAGCAAATGAAACCGACCGCAACCCTGGTAAACGCAGCCCGCGGCCCCATCGTGAACACCCCGGCTCTCACCGAAGCTCTGGCGGAGGGGGTGATAGCCGCCGCCGGCCTGGATGTAACCGACCCCGAGCCGATACCGGCCGACCATCCTCTGGTTGCGCTCCCCAACTGTTACATCGTGCCGCACATCGGTAGCGCGTCGGTCCGCACCAGGGTGCATATGGCCGAGGTGGCAGCCGGCAACCTGATTGCGGCTCTCAACCGAGAGTCGATGCCGTATGTGGCGAACCCTGATGTCTACCGCTGACCGGAGATTTGGCGGGCGAATGCTGGTGGCGTAATGCACCGATCTGCGACCTCTAGGATGCAGAATCCCGGGGCAGTATGAGATTTCGGATCGCAGCTCTCGTGTTCTTCGCCCTGCTCGGCCTGCTCGAGCTGGGCGACTTTGCCGGCAACGTCACGACACTCGCCGACGAGTCCAGGCTGGCGGAAGCAGCTCGTTTCTTGGGTGTGACCGAAGAGGGCCAGCGGATCCGGCTGACGCTGCTACTGCCATTGACGGCCCTCATCGCCGCGCTGAGCCTCAGCGTGGCCGCCGGTGCGGCGTTGCGCGAGTACCGCCGTTCCCGGCGTCTGCTGGTTGTCGGACTGCTGTTCTTCTACACGGTCTTTCAGGCGTTGACAGCGATCGTCTTTGAGCCGGCGGTGGCCGCTTTCGCGCTGCTGTTTGCGGCGCTATGCCTCATTGCCTGGTGGTTTGTACACGTGACGCCTGATCCCAACGCCCCCAGGTCGAGCCCGGCGGAGACATGATGGACGTGGTTGCTCTGGCTGAGCTCCTGGAGGAAACGGGTCGCGCGCACCACGAAGCGTTCATCGCTTCCAACGGCGCCGATCCGGAATGGCCGATGTGGTACGCCGAGTACCTGCAGCCGCGGATCGTCGCGATGGGCGAGGCAGAGCTCACCCGATCAGAGTTGATCTATCTCTTGGTGGCGGCGGCGAGGTCGCTCGCAGACGACGGTGAGGAAGGCTGGGCACACGCCTACGCCTCCTTCATTGCGACTCAACTGTCCTGACCGGGGATGATCACCAATAGCGTTCCGGTCTCGACGTCGACGTGGAACGGTGACTCGCGCACGATGTTGCTGACACCGCGGGTGCTACCCGGCGCAAGGGATTCGTGTGTGAGCTTCCAGCGTACCCCGGTCATCGTCACTCCGGTCGCCGGCTCTGCGGCGAGCACGCTCACCACGGCTCCCGGTGTTGCCGCGATAGAACGCCGACCGCGGACCACCTCAACCCGGTCGGGTCCCGCCATCCAGGTCAATGGGTTCGGCCACCGGGCTGATGCGATCAACGCCAGATTGGCAGCCAGATGATCGAGCCGCCCCCCGTGTCCGCCGACCACCAGCAACTCGGTGGCGCCCGCTTCGGTGGCCAACGTCAGGGCGAGTTCGAGGTCGGTCATGTCCTTGTCGGCGGGGTGGCGGTGCAAGATCGCGCCGCGTTCCTCGGCCCAGGTCGCCGTCTCGGGGTCGATCGAGTCGAAGTCGCCCACGAGGTGGTCCACCCGGACTCCCGCCTCTCGGGCGTGGCGTGCTCCGGAGTCTGCCGCAATGCAGAGGTCGGCCGCCGGGAGCCGGCGGACAACGTCGGGAGGAATCTGGTCGCCGCCGGCAAAGATGCTTACCAGCATTTGCCAAGAACTACAAAATCGTCTTACGCGCGAAATCGCGCGTAAGACGGGGAGAACTGTGGAAAACTCGGAGATCTCGAGCGCGGAGGGTGATGTGCTTCGGGTAGATCAGCACGATCCGCGCGTGGCAGGGATCTGTTCGGCGAGAGCCGACATTCATGGCCACAAGTGCCGGGCCAGCCAATCGAGGAACTCGCTATACCAGTGCACCGAGCTGTGGCGGCCGAGGATCCAATGGTGTTCGCCCGGGTAGTGCACCAGCCGGGCGTCCACGCCTTTCGACTTGAGTGCGGCGTAGAGCTCCAACCCTTGCGTGACGGGCACCCGATAGTCGCGTTCGCCATGGATGACCAGTGTCGGGGTCTCGTACCCAACGGCATGGGTGGACGGGCTCCACCGATCGACCCGCTCAGGGTCGGCCCAGTATTCGGCGCCAAAGGCGGTTGCGCGATGGAAGGCGTAGTCGCTGGCGTTCATCCCGCCGAGATTCGTCACGGCGGCGTGAGCGATCGCACAGCGGTAGCGGCTGGTCTGCGATGTGATCCAGGCGACCAAGTAACCGCCGTACGATCCGCCGGTCACGGCCATCCGCTCCTGGTCGATGAGGCCCTCGGAGATGAGCAGGTCGGTGGCAGCCTCGATATCGGCCAGAGGTTTGTCGCCCCAGCCACCGAGTATCGACTCGGCGAATGCCTGACCCCACGACGTCGATCCGTGGAAATTGACCATTGCGACGACGTAGCCGGCGGCGGCGATGACTTGGGGATTCCAGCGCCAGTGCCAGCCGTCCCCGAAGAGGCCGTGAGGCCCGCCGTGGATCAGGTGGACGAGAGGCCGTTTCGGGCCGGGCACGAAGTTGGGCGGCGTCATGACGTACATTTGGACGTCTGCCCCCGCTGCACCTGAAAAGACCTTCGAGTCGACCTGGCCCAAGTCGATCCCCTCGAGCGCCGAAGCAGTGAAATGGCTGAGGCGGATCGGCGCGCCATTCACCACTTCGAAGATCTCAGGTGGGGCTCGGAATGACTCATGGCCGAACACGACCCGGTCGCCCCCGACTGCGACCGCCGAAGCCGAACCCGTTTTGGTGAGTTCGACGGCAGCTACAGCGTCCCGATCGAGCCGGAACAACTTGGTCTGGCCGGCATCCTCCGCCACGAAGAAAATGGCGGCGTCGGCACCGACGGCCCAGGCATCCGGAGATCGGTCCCACGCTGGAAGCAGAGCTCGCTCCTCTCCAGATGCTCGATCCAGAAGAGTCAGGCGCCGCCGGTCTGCGTAGAAGTCATCTCGTAGCTGGCGCCCGTAGACCAGTCCGGTGCCGTCAAGCGTGTAGCGGGGCCGGACAGCGTTCCCCGGTCCGTCACCGGATACGATCCGGACAGCACCGCCGGCGGCCGGAACCGTTCGAACCGCATAGGTTGGGTTGACATCGTCGTCGTCCGAGCGGAATGCGCTGTAGGCCACTTCGTTGCCATCCGGGGAGATGTCGAAGTGCTCGGCCGGGGCACCGGTGCTCTCGAAATCCCAGTGAACTCTCGAGTCCGGGGTCAAATCCGTTGCGTGCCGGGTGTCGAGGTCGATCTTCCAGAGGTGAGGTACCTGGCCGGCAGTGAGCCAATCATCCCAATAACGGAAAAACCGCTTCTCCGACACGTGCACGTCATACGGCCGCTCCTCGAGTTCGGCTTTTCGAGCTTTGACCTCCTCGAGCGTCGAGGCATCCCGGTACACGTGGCTGAGGCAAACGAGTTCATCCCCGTCCGGAAACCACTTCGGCCCGAACGCGCCCAGTGGCATGTCGGAGACTTGCTCCGGCTCGCCCCCATCCACACGCATGACATGGATCTGGCGGATGTCGTCGACCTTGCGCACGAACGCGACGTGGGTCCCATCGGGACTGATCGCCGGTTGGGCGGCCGATTCCGCGGTCCCCGTGAGAGGCACGGCGTCGCCGCCAACCAGCCGCCAGAGGCGGGTCAGGGCATTGCCGTCCGCGTCGTAGGTCGTCACGGGAACGACGAGCACGGTTCCACTGCGATCGATCTGGGGTGCCCCGACGCGGGGGATGCTCCAGAGATCTTCCGCGGTGAGTGTGCGGCTCATGTTCCCCGAACGTACCAGCACCGGGTCCGGCGCACCGCGCCGTTCAATGCGACCATCCGGCAAAGATACCGGTCGAAATGAAGACCGGCTCGTCGGCGTCCAGCGGCTGAACCCAGATTTCCTGTTCGCCTTCCGGGGTCAACAGTGGATAGACGAAGGCCGAGCCGTCCGGCGCCCACAAGGTCATGCTGCGGGCGTACTGGCTCCAGAACGGGAGATACTGGAGGAAAAACATCTCGGTGGGAGGTTGGGGTGAATATGTGGTCTGCTCACCGCCGGACGTCACGCTCCAATGCAGCCGGTTGTCCGGGGTGGCCGATAAGTAGAGCAGTGCGTTGCCAGCAGGACTCCACTCGAATCCCAGCACCGGCTCGCCGGTGATTCGCTCCGTCTCACCCGATTCGAGGTCGAGCACATCGAGTGGGCCCACAAACGCACTGCCCGATGCCAGTGCCACTGTGTACGCGAGTTTGCGCCCGTCCGGGCTGAGATCGAATGCGATCTGGGTGCCGTAGGTCACGAGAGTGGTGACCCGTTCGGTCTCGAGGTCGATGAGCACCACCTCTTGGTCGCCGGTCTGCGCTCCGGCCGAGATCCCGAACAGCCACCCCCCTCGGGCGTTGGCCCCGTCCGGCGCCACGCTGATCGCCAGGATCACCGAACGCCCGTCGGGCGTCCACTCCGGGGCCTGAAACGATCCGGGCGCGGTGGGAAGAGGCGTTTCGGTACCGTCGACCGTCACCGTGGCGAGGCGCTCCGGCGCGGCATGAGACACGATCTCGGGGTTCACCGGGGACCAATCGAAGAAGAAGGCCCGGCCTGCCGACAGGCTGGTGAAGGTGCCGGAACCCACATCGCCGACGCCGAACTCCACTGCGCCGCTAGGGCCCGCCCCGAGCGCTCCAACCAGGGCGCCGTCCGGGCTCCAGTACAGGTAGAACGGCACGAACGGTGTCGAGATCCGTTCGAGTTCGTCGCCGGCGCCGTCGGTGATGACCAGCCAGGGGCCGGATTGGTCGAGCAGCGAATAGGCGAGGAGGCCGGCGTCGGGACCCCATGTTGGCTGAGTGATGATGCCATTGTCCGGAGCGGGTACCGCAACGGACAGGCGACCCTTGTCGGCGACGAGCAGATCACCGGTTTTGCTGATTATCACCAGGCTGCCGGGCAGATCGGGGATGGCTGCCGGTGGCGCGGTGGTCGGGGGCACAGTTTCCGCCGCGGCGGTGTCGGGAGGCGCGTCCGCTCCCGGGGAGACAGTTGTGGCCGGCTCAGTTGTCGTGGTGGCTTCCGCCAAACTGAGTGCCGGGAGGGTGGACTCAGGCGTGGAACTCCGGCTGCTGCAGGCGGCCAGCACCAGGAGAGCAGCGGTCGCGGCGGCCAGTTTTGTTCGCACGGCGGTCCGTCCCTCGGGGTGCTCACCTCGATCGTACCGCAGGCGGCAGCCACCCGGCTCAGTACACTCGACCCGCAATGAAGACCATAGGTGTCCTGACCTCGGGCGGCGACGCGCCCGGCATGAACGCCGCGATCTTCGCTGTCGTGAAGGTCGCAGCCGCCCGGGGAGTGCGCGTCATCGGTATAGAGCGAGGCTTCGACGGCGCCATCGATGGCAGTTTCCGTCCACTCACCAGGCCGGTGCTCAGCTCGGGCACTCTGGCTCCCGTCGCCGACATCGACTTGATCACGGGCCTGGGTGGCACCGTGCTCGGAACGACTCGATGCGACCGCTTTTTCGAACAGGCGCACCGGGAAGCGGCCTGCGGCCAGCTACAAGGCATCGGGATCGGAGCATTGATCGTCATCGGGGGCAATGGAACGCTGGCCGGCGCACACCTGCTGGCCGGGGAGTGCGCGGCTGTGCCCGTCGTCGGAGTACCGGCCTCGATCGACAATGACATCGGTTGCACCTCAGACTCGATCGGGGTCGACACAGCGGTCAACACCATCATCGAGGCGTGCGACCGGATCTCTGATACCGCCAGATCCCATCGCCGCGCGTTCATCGTCGAAGTGATGGGGCGCCAGTCGGGTTATCTGGCGATGGTGTCGTCGGTCGCCACGGCCGCAGACGCGGTTCTACTGCCCGAAGTGAGCAAGTCCGAAGAAGAGCTGGTAGCCGGAGTCGAGAAGATCATCCGCGAGAGCTTCACAGCGGAGCGCGACAAGCGGCGCGTGTTGATTATCAAAGCCGAGGGGGTGCCGATGTCGGCGACTCGATTGGCCGAAGAAGTGGAGTCCCGGCTGGAGGACCATGCTGATGTCCAGGTGCGGGCAACTGTGCTCGGGCACGTGGTCCGCGGTGGACGGCCTACCTACCATGACCGGATGATCGCGGGGAGGCTCGCGCTGGGAGCCGTTTCGGCGCTAATGGGTGGAGCCGATGACGTGATGATGGCGTGGAACACGACGACCCCGGGCGGCGAGCCGACACCTGACCCCCGGGTTACGACGTTTCCACTGGGCCGGGTGCTGGTGGAGACCGAAGCCTTACTGGACGGCACCAGCGAGATCACGCGACGGCGGGTGCTTCGCATGCAGGAAGTCCAAGGAGTCCTGGCGCTGTAGCTCTGGGCACCGGATCAATCCGGTCGTTCGAGCAGGCGGCCGGTTTCGGCGGTGAGTTCGCGGACGCGAGCTGCCAGGTCCGGGGTGAGCGCATGGCGGCGCATACGCCAGCGCCAGTTGCCCCCGGCCCGGCCCGGCGTGTTCATGCGCTCCGATCCGCCCAGATCGAGAATGTCCTGCATGGGAGCGATCGCTAGAAACGCCTTCGAGGCCAACGCCATTTCGATCAGCACCCAATTGACATCAGGGCGGTCGGAATACGTCCGCAGCCGAGCCCGCTCGTCCGGTTCAGCCGATCTGAACCACCCGAGCGTCGTGTCGTTGTCGTGCGTCCCGGTGTAGGCAACCGACTGCTCGACGATTCGCTCTGGCAGAAACCGGTTGTCGGGATCACCGTCGAAAGCGAACTGAAGGATGTTCATGCCCGGGAGTTCGAGTTCGTCCCGGAGCACGAAGACTGCCGGGCTCAGGTCACCCAAGTCTTCCGCAATTACCGGTATCTCGCCCAGCTCAGCCTCCAACGCATCAAAGACGGCCCGTCCCGGCCCGTCCCGCCATTCGCCGGTTATGGCCGTCTCGGCGTCGCCCGGCACGGCCCAGTAATCGGCGAACCCGCGAAAGTGGTCGATCCGGATCAGGTCCACCAGACGCAATGCAGCTGCCACCCGATCGATCCACCACCGGTATCCAGTTGCTGCGTGCTCGTCCCAGCGGTAGATCGGATTGCCCCACAGCTGCCCGGTGTCCGAGAAGTAGTCCGGCGGCACCCCGGCGACCTCGAGCGCTCGCCCGTCGGGACCGAGGGCAAACAGATGGCGGTTCGCCCACACGTCGGCTGAGTCGTGGGCTACATACAAGGGGATGTCACCGAAGATCTCGATGCCTCGGTCCCGGGCACCGGCCCGCAGCTGGGACCACTGACGGAAGAACAACCACTGCCGAACCTCGAAGTTGCGGATGGGTCCGGCCAGCGTTTCTCGGGCCGATTCGAGTGCTGCCGGGTCACGGTCGCGTACCTCGGCCGGCCATGCGTACCAGGGGCGCCCGTTGAACGCGCCCTTGAGCGCCCGAAACAAGGTGTAGTCGTCGAGCCACATGCGATTGGTGTGCACGAATTCGGTGAAGTCGGCGCAGAGCGGATGGCCGACAGTGAGCCGTTCCTGGGCCAGCTCGAGCAAGCCGGCCTTCCACGGTATGAGTCTGTCAAAATCGACCCTGGTCGACCGGCGGCTAGGTGCTCCCGTGATCTCCCCGCGTACCAGCAGGCCGTCCACCACCAGCCGGTCCAAGTCGATGAGCATCGCGTTACCCGCAAACGACGAGAACGACTGATAGGGGGAATCGCCGTAGCCGGTCGGCCCGAGTGGCAGTACCTGCCAGACAGCGCACCCGGCTTCCTGCAGCCAGTCGATCCACCGCAGGGCGTGGTCGCCCAGCGAGCCGATCCCGCGCGGCCCCGGCAGGCTGGTTGGATGGAGGAGTATTCCGGCACGTCTGTCGAGGTTCACGCTGCCCGTCGCTGCATAGGGGCGGGAAGAATATCGGCACCCAATTGGCGCTGCTGTACGACTGAGGGGGCCCATCCGGAGTTTTCTTTCCGGCGACCGGTCGCCGCTGCGTTCCCATGCACGTCGAGAGGCCGGCCGCCGATCAGTTCACGGTGACCTTCAGCATGGACACGGCCTCGGTCAAAGCTCGCTGCACGGTGGCTGGATCGTCGGCCTGCGCAAAGACGAAGCCCAGGTAGGTTCCATCGAAAGGCAGGCTCCGCACTCGGCTGCCCGGAGCGGTCGTCGTCTCCACGGCGGTCACGTGTTCTACCCGTCTGGCCGCCTCCGCCCCACCGAACCCTGCGAAACGACCCGACCGGGGGACCGGGATCATCGCAACCCCGCTCGCTCCCTGTTTGCGGCGCACGCTGCGCGGCTTGTGCCCGAGGGCGTGGCGCAACAGCATGGACTCGAGCGACGCATCCAGCAGGCCAAAGCGCAGCGCCCGGCTGCACAGACCGCCAATCGAGCGGGCGGCGAGTTCCAGGAAGACCACATGAGAGCCGTGTACCCGCACCTCGGCGTGGACTGCTCCTTCCTCGAGCCCGAGGCCCCGCGCGGCCGCCCGGGCCGTGCGTTCGATCTCGGCCACCACCTCCGGATGGTGCCGGCTGGGAGTCGTGAAAAGCGTCTCGGCGAAGTACGGCCCATCGAGCGGCTCCGGCTTGTCGAAAACGCCCAACGTGTGCCACTCGCCGGCCACGAGCAATCCATCGATGGCGACCTCCGGACCGCTGATGAATCGCTCGACCAGCAGTGATTCGTTCGGGTTCCCTCCGGTGCCGGCCAGCACGCGCCGGACCTGCTCGGCGGTGCGATCACCCTGCTCTGGATGATCGACCTTGATCACCCCGCGGCTGGCCGACAGCGACAGCGGCTTGATCACAGCGGGAGCGCCGACGTGACGGATGGCGTCGGCCGCCGGTTCGCCCGGTTCCAGCATCGTGAACGAGGGCTGGCGAACGATGTCTTTCAGCGCCCGACGCATCATGGCTTTGTTGCGGGTGGCCGCCACCGCCCCGGGCTCGTTGTGCATCAACCCCAGGTCGCGCGCCGCCAGCGAGGCGGTCACCACCCCCAGGTCGTCAACCGCCAGCACGGCATTGACGTCGCGAGTTTCGGCCCATGCGACGATTTGGGCCGCCGCCCGGCGGGGACTCCGCAAGTCGATCTCGATGAAGTGGTCCGGATCCTGATCCGCGAAGGCCTGGTGTCCCTCGGTTGCCACTGCAAGTTCCACGCCCAAATCGGCAGCCGCATGAACGAAATCGGTCGTCCGATACGACGAACTCGGAAGCACGAGAACAATACGACGCACCCTTTTATGTTCGCGCATGCTGGATCCTGTTGAAGCACGGGTACCATGTACACGTGCAGCAATCGGAGAAACCCATGTCCGAGACGGTCATTTCTGTCACACCCGACGCGCTCGAGAAGATCATCGAGATCCGAGACGCCGAGCCGGACGGCGAGGAACTCGGTCTCATGGTCGAGATAACCGGCGTGCGCGGACCACAATTCTCGTATGACCTCGCATTTGGACCGATCGACGACAAGGGCCCGGACGACGTCGTGGAGAAACACGGCGACCTCACGGTGATCCTGGCGGGCAAGGACATCGAGAATCTCAGGGGCGCCACACTTGCCATGTCCAGTGACCCGTCCCAGCCGGGACTCGCAATGAACAACCCGAACAGCCCTTCACCGGCGGTGTCGGTGGCCGACGTGCCCGGTGAGCTGACCGGACCGCTGGCGGATCGGGTCGCACAGGTACTTGATCAACAGGTGAACCCGGCCATCGCCTCCCACGGAGGGGCCGCCCGGCTGATCAGTGTGGACGGTAGCTCCGTGTACCTGGAGCTGATGGGAGGGTGCCAGGGCTGCGGGATGGCTGCGGTAACGCTCAAACAAGGCATCGAACGCATCCTGATGTCTGCTGTGCCTGAGGTGACCGAGGTGATCGACGTGACGGATCATGCATCCGGCACCGATCCCTACTACGCGTCCGCCAAGAAGTAGGTCGACCTCAGGGTCAGCCGACGCCACTATTCGTTCATTCATTCGTAATAGCCGGCCCGTATCGCTCCCCACTCAATCATGCCAAGCTGGGAACATGCGTTCTTGGGTCGCACCGGTAATCGGGATGGCAATGGTGGCGGCCGCCTGCACCACATCGGTCCAGCAGCCCGATTTGTCCTCCGATCCTCCGCCGTCCATCGCGACTTCGACTCCGGCGACTCCTTCTACCTCGCTGCCGGCCCGCTCCACCGCACCAGAAGCGCCGGAGCACGTTTCCTACGCAGGCACGCTGGCCGCGCCCGAGTTTCCCGATGGGCTCGACTGGCTGAACACGGACCGCCCGCTGGCGCTGGCGGAGCTGCGAGGCAAGGTGGTCATGCTGGACTTCTGGACCTATGGGTGCATCAACTGCATCCATATCATCCCGGATCTCGAGCGGCTCGAACAGGAATACCCCAACGAGCTGGTGGTGATCGGGGTGCACTCGGCCAAATTCGACACGGAGCGCAACACCGAGAACATCCGCCAGGTGGTATTGCGCTACGGCCTCGAGCATCCGGTGGTCAACGACGGCGACTTCGCGGTGTGGGAATCGTATGGCGCCCGGGCATGGCCGACAGTGTTCGTGATCGACCCGGCCGGCAACGTCAGTGGCTACCACGCGGGCGAGAACGTCTATGAGGTGGTCGAGCCGGTCATCGCCAGCCTGGTAGCCGAATTTGAAGACGAGGGTGTCCTCGACCGGACACCGCTCGACCTGCGCTTGGAAAGCGAGGGGCTGCCGGAGACCGTCCTTTCTTTCCCAGGCAAGGTCACGGTGGACGGGGACCGCCTCTTCATCGCCGACACCAACCACCACCGGATCGTGCGGGCGACCTTGAGCGGCGACGTCCAAGCCGTATACGGCAGTGGAGCCGAGGATTATGCCGATGGTCCCGCCGGCGCCGCCGCCTTCGACGAGCCGCAAGGGATGGCGGTTGGCCCCACCGGCGACGTCCTGTACGTAGCCGACACCGGCAATCACTCGATCCGGGCGATCGATCTGGTGTCCGGGGAGGTAACCACGGCGGCCGGGACCGGCCAACAGGGCACCTACCCTCCAACAGGTGGTGACGCTGCAGCCACTGGCCTGCACTCGCCCTGGGACCTGGAGCTGAACGGCGACTCGTTGTTCGTGGCGATGGCAGGCACACATCAGATCTGGGAGTTCGACCTCACGACTGATTCGATTGCCCCCTACGTGGGCTCTGGCGCCGAGGGTACCGAGAACTCGACCCTGGCGACCTCGACCCTCGCACAGCCATCGTCGTTGTCCCTGGACGGCGGCGGCAGACTCTATTTCGCCGATTCCGAGAGCAGCTCTGTGAGATGGGCCGACATCGCCGGTTCCGAGGGTGTACACACGCTGGCTGGTACCGACCAGGGTCTGTTCGAATTCGGCGACCAGGATGGCGTCGGCACCGAGGCGCTGCTGCAACATCCGCTCGGGGTGGTGGCCGATGGGGCTGTGGTGTGGGTAGCGGACACCTACAACTCCAAACTCAAGAAGATCGATGCCCAGAACGGAACAGTGGCCACCTTCGCCGGCGCGGATGCTGGTTGGCGGGACGGGCCCGATCCTCTGTTCTACGAACCGGGCGGGATCGACCTGGCGGATGGTGTCCTCTATGTCGCGGACACCAACAACCATTCGATCCGGACCGTCGACACGGCCACCGGCGAAGCGGCCACGATCGTATTCCGCGGAATCGAAGAATTCCTCCCAGACGCCGATCAGGACACCTATCGCGGGACCATCCTGGACTTGGAGCCGGCGGTTGTTGCGGCCGGTCGCGGGACGTTGACGCTGCAGGTGGAGATCCCCGACGGTTACAAGGTCAATCCCGACGCACCGTCCCGCTTCGAGTGGTCGGCCGACAGCCCGTCAGTGACGTTCGATCCGGCGGGTTTGGGCGTGCAAGTCAATCCGGCGTTTCCGCTGCAGTTCACGGCCGACTTCTCCTCGGGGGCGGCGGCCATCACGGGGGATCTGTCGATCGTCTACTGCGACGCCGATACCCAGGCCATCTGCCTGATCGAACAGGTCCGCGTCAACTTGCCGGTGCGGGTCGCAGCGGAGGGGGCGACCCGCGACATCACGGTGACGCACCGAATCGTTCTGCCCGACTTGTGACGCACTCGCTGCGGGCTGGGTGATGGGGCCACGGCAGGCCCGTGCGTCAATGGGCTCGGCGCGGCGTCGCAACGCGGCTTTCACCCGTCAGTAATCGGCCCGTAACACAACCCGGCCAGCCTGATGGGGTGGAAGGGAGGAGAAACGCATGTCTGCGGGTGACGTTGCGTGGGTACTGACATCGTCGGCGCTCGTGCTGTTCATGACCCCTGGCCTGGCGCTGTTCTACGGCGGCATGGTTCGTGCCAAGAACGTACTCAACATGCTGATGATGAACTTCTTCACGATCTCGATCGTGACGGTGCTCTGGATCATCGTGGGTTATAGCTTGATCTTCGGAGAGTCCCTTGGTGGGATCATCGGCGACTTCACGCACTTCGGCCTGTCCGGGGTCGAGAACGAAGATCTGCTCAACGCAGGGTTTCAGCTGACCTTCGCCATCATCACTCCGGCCCTGATCACCGGTGCAGTCGCCGAACGGATGAAGTTCTCGGCCTGGGTGCTGTTCGCCGCGTTGTGGGCGATATTCGTGTACCCCTTTGTCGGGCACTGGACGTGGGGGGACGGTGGCTGGTTCGAGTCGCTGTTGGGCGTCGGCGCTGCGGACTTCGCCGGCGGACTGGTTGTCCACATCAATGCTGGGGTCGCGGCGCTGGTCCTGGTCCGGGTCTTGGGAGTGCGACGAGGTTTCGGTCGCGAAGCCATCCGGCCCCATTCGCTTCCGCTCACGTTGTTGGGCACAGGCATTCTGTGGTTCGGCTGGTTCGGCTTCAATGCCGGATCGGCATTTGCCGCGGACGGCGTTGCGATCAACGCGTGGATGACCACTCAAGTCGGGGCTTCGCTGGGTGCGCTCGGCTGGGTAGCAGCCGAATGGAGAAAGACCGGCCAGCCCACCACACTCGGGGCTGCGTCCGGCGCTGTGGCGGGACTGGTGGCGATCACGCCGGCCGCCGGGTACGTGGGCCCGCTGGCTGCGATCGTGTTCGGCCTCGCGGCGGGCATCGTGTGCTACCTCGCGGTTTCGTTGAAGTACCGTTATCAATACGACGATTCGCTCGACGTGGTCGGCGTGCACCTGGTTGGCGGCCTTGTCGGGTCGATCCTGCTGGGTGTGCTGGGCGAGGAGAAGTTCTTAGGCGACGGCGTGCGGGGATTGATCTATGGCGGCGGTGATTTCTTCGGCGCCCAGATCATTGCGATCATCGCCACGATCGCGTTCTCCGGGGTTGTGTCATTCATCATCGCCAAAGTCGTCGACGCAACGATCGGGTTGCGGGCGACGGATCAAGACGAGATCGAGGGGCTCGACATCACTCTGCATGAAGAGCGTGGCTACGTTCTCTCTGAGATGACGTGAGGGGTGGCCGCATGAAACTGGTCATTGCATATATCAAGCCGTTCAAGCTGGAGGACGTCAAGGAAGCAGTGAAGGGGGTCGGCGTCACGGGTATGTCGGTCTCTGACGTTTCCGGCTTCGGCCGCCAGTCCGGGCAAACAGAGGTCTACCGCGGCGCTGAGTACCAGGTCGACTTCGTCCCCAAAACCCGAATCGAGGTCGCGGTGAGCGACCAGATGACGGACGGCGTCGTAGAAGCGATCGAAGGTGCGGCTAGCACCGGTGAGATCGGCGACGGAAAGATCATTGTTCTGCCGGTCGACACGGTTGTCCGGATCCGCACCGGGGAGCGAGGGGAAGACGCCCTCTGAACGGCCGTCTGGCCGGAGGAACGGCGCCAGCGGACCGCTGGCGCCGTATCTCCGGCTGAGGAACTCCATCCACAAGGGGCAAATCCCGCTGGAGGGTTCGTGGCGCCTCCTCTCAGCTGCCATGGACGCGGCCGTCATCGAATTCACGATGGCGGTGGACGGCATGGCGGCGGTTGCGGTGGGTGGATACGGGCGCGAGCAGCTGTGCCTGTATTCCGACATCGACTTGATGCTGGTGGTTGCGCGCCGGGTCAACGACGCTCCGCCCGTCTTCCGAGCTTTGTGGGACGCCGGGTTGGCGGTGGGACATGCGGTTCGTACCCCGTCCGAGGCCATGCAGGCGGCGGCCGAACGCACCGATACGCTGTGCTCCCTGCGCGACGCCCGGCTGATCGGGGGTGACGAGGAGGTATTCGAAGCCCTGCGCGCCGGGATCGATCGCGTCACTCGGCCGGCGCGGCTGCGGGAGGCGCTCGTAGCGGAGGAGTTGGAACGGCGGACCCGCGAGCCGTATCACGCCCAGGCTCTCAACCTCAAGTCCGGCCGGGGCGGCTTGCGCTCGATCCACATGCTGCGCTGGCTCGGCACCTTCGACGAGGAGCTTGCCAGCGCAGCGGATGGGCTGCAGGAGGTCGAGAGCCGTTTGCTCGCGGCGCGCCAGGCGCTACATGGCGCAGCAGGCCGGCGGCAAGACGTTCTCGACTTCTCCCTCCGAACCCCAGCCGCGTCCGCGGCTGGCATGGACACGAAAGCCTTTCTCGGCGAGATCTACGGGGCGGCGCGCATAGTGGACAACAGCGTGACCGCCTCACTCAACGTGCCTGCCCAAGCTGCCGAAGCTCGGAGTGTCGGTGGGCGGCTCTTCCACAGCGTCAGGTCTCGTCTCAGCCAGCGTGGCTCGACCAGCATCCACCCCTGGCAGCTTGCGGCTGCGGCAGTCGAACGAGATCCGGACGGGCCGGCTCTCAACGACGATGAGGCCGGGAGCATTGCACGTTTCGGCGGCGGTTTGTGGGACGACGCAGCTCGCGACGCATTCGTGCGCCTGGCCGGCAGCGGTCCGGCCGGCCGCCGGATGTTTGACCAGCTGACGGCGGCCGGGTTCCTCGACGCCGCCCTGCCCGAGTGGGGACACGTCGTTTCCCAGGCCCAGCTCGATCCGTTCCATCTCCATCCGGTCGACGATCACCTGTGGAGGGCCGCTGCCGAGGTCCTGCAGTTGGCCGGACCGGCGTCGGAGGAGCCGTGGGTCAGGGAGATAGCTGAAGAGTTGGGGAGTCTCGACGAGGTTGTGCTGGGCGCGCTCTTCCACGACATCGGGAAAGGGACCGGGGGCGATCACTCCGAGGCCGGGGCTGAACTCTTCGGGCAGTTTGGGGCACGGGCCGGGTTTGACGCGGTGACGGTTGACGTCGTCAGGACACTCGTGCGTCATCATCTGCTGCTGCCGCAGGTGGCCACCCGGCACGATCTCGACGATCCGGACGTGAGCGCGGGCGTGGCGAGCCTCATCGCGGACGCCGATGTGCTGCGGATGCTGTATCTCTTGACCGTGGCCGACGCTCGGGCCACCGGTCCCGAAGTGTGGACGTCGTGGCGGGCATCACTGATCCGCACTCTCTTCGTACGGGCGATGGAGACGATTACCGCGGCTCCGGCCGGCCCTCGCCCGCTGCGAACAGCCCGCATCACCGAGGTCACTGAGCGGCTTTCTGACGAGATCCCGGCCGACCATATTCGGGACCACCTCGATGCCATGTCGGAGGCGTACGCCCTGCGCACGCCGGCCAGCGAGGTGCGTCGACACCTCCTCCTGTTGACTCCGCCCCCGGCCGGAAACGACATCCGGATCGACGTAGTGGACACCGAGGAGTGGTCCGATCTCGTCCTCGTCACGGCCGACCGAGCCGGTCTGCTTGCCATGGTGTCTGGCGTCTTAGCCCTGTCGAACATCTCCATTCTGGAGGCGCGCTTGGAGACTAGGACCGACGGGGTGGTGGTGGACCGATTCAACGTGGTCGATTCGCTGAACGAAGGGGCGATCGACGGCGAGCGGTGGCCGACCGTCCTGGCCAACCTCCGCGCAGTCTTGGCCGGTTCGCTGCCGCTGGAGGAACGCCTGGCGACCAAACACCAGCACTATCGAGCTCTGGTGGACGGGACGGTGGCGCCCCGAGCACGGATCATTGTCGGGGCCGACCACGGCACACATCGGGTCGAGCTGCGCGGCGCCGACCGCGTCGGCTTGTTACACGACGTGTCGAGCGTCATGCACGAACTCGAAATCGATGTTCGGTTTGCAAAGATCGACACGCAAGGCGGGCGGGTGGTCGACACATTCCACGTGTTCCTGCCGGCCGGCGCAGACTTCGACACTGTGGCCTCCCTGCTGGCGGCTGCAGCCCGGGTGCCCCAAGGCTGAACTCCCGGCGTTTTGCGCCGGCGACAAGGTTCACCCTCCGTTAACCGGCAGTCAGGCTTGGGGTTAACCGGGTCCCGTACTGTCACGCACGTTCGGGTTGATCGGACCCAACATCTAGGACAGGGAGAAGTGCGGATGACGAATGGACGTTGGCGCGCGATCGGGCTAGTCATGGCCGTCGCATTGGTCGCAGCTGGATGTGGCGGGGGCGGAGACAGCGGATCGGATGGAGCGGAGCTCGTGGTCACGACCACCGCGCCGGAGGCTGGCTCAGAGACGACGGCAGCGCCGGCGACCGACGCAACGACCGCAGCGCCTGACATGGAGGCCGAAGGGGTCGCGGGCCTCGCTCCGGTAGACCCGCTCGCAGTTGCGGGCGACATCGTGACCGCAGGCTCTTCAACCGTATTCCCTCTAGCCGAGGTCATGGTCGACCGATTCGAGGACGAGGGATACGCTGGGACGATCACCATTGACTCGATCGGCTCTGGCGCCGGCTTCGAGCGCTTTTGCGTTGCCGGCGAGTCGGATGTCTCCAATGCCTCGCGCCCGATCAAGTCGAGCGAAGTCGAGCAATGCCAGGCTATCGGCCGTGAGCCAATCGAGTTTCGAATTGGCACGGATGCACTGGCGGTCACCATATCCCCGTCCAACACGTTTGCCACCGACCTCACATTTGACGAGCTGGCGGTTGTCTTCTCGACAGCTGAGACCTGGCAGGACGTTCGAGCCGAGTTCCCGCCCAATCCGATTCAACGGTTCATTCCCGGCACCGACTCCGGCACCTTCGACTACTTCGTCGAGGAAGTCTTCGATGAGGATGAGGCACCGATCCTGGCCGCCGACAACACCCAGCTATCCGAGGACGACAACGTCCTCGTGCAGGGCATCACCGGTGACGGCTGCAATCCCGATAATCCGTCGACGTCGTGTGCCGTGGGCTTCTTCGGATACGCCTACTTCGCAGAGAACAGCGACCAGCTGGGCGTCGTCAACATCGAGGGTGTCGAGCCCAGCGCCGACACGGTGAACGCTGGTGCTTATCCGCTGGCCCGTCCGCTGTTCATGTACTCGACGGCGTCGATCATCGAGGAGAAGCCGCAAGTCGGCGAGTTCTTGAGTTTCGTACTTCAGCATGTCAACGAGGAGATCGTCGAGGTCGGCTACTTCCCGGCCCCGGCGAAGGTCCTCCAAAGCGCCGCCAACGAACTCGCCGCCGCAGTGAGCTGAGGACAGGCTCGGGTTAGGGCACGTTGTGGTCGACCGCCCCATCCGAGTTGCTCGGAGTCCGCGCCTCGCGGCCCGAGCAAAGCCGGCACGCTCCTCCCGGGGGCGGAGCGTGCCGGTTCCCGCCGTCGGTCGATCCTTGCATCTACCGCGGATTTCAACGAGTGGCTAGGAGGCATTCATCACCAGCCAGATAGATACTGTCGCGGCGGCTCCACAGCTTGCCCGGCGTCGCCGGCCGTGGGAGGTCCTGGTTCGCGTCGCCCTTCTCGGCGCGGCGCTGATCTCGATACTCACGACAATCGGGATTGTGTTCGAGCTCGGAAAGGAGGCGTTGCTCTTCTTCCAATCGGAGGAAGCGGCACTTGGTGACTTTCTCACCGGAACGGTTTGGCAGCCGGCCATCCTCGAGTTCGGGATCTGGCCGCTGATCCTGGCGACGCTCATGACCTCCGCCATCGCCATGGTGGTCGCACTACCGGTGGGATTGGCTTCCGCCATCTACCTGAGCGAGTACGCGTCCCCGCGAGTACGCGCCTCGGTCAAGCCGGTGCTCGAGGTTCTGGCCGGCATCCCGACCGTCGTGTACGGATATTTCGCCCTCACGTTCATGACGCCACTACTCCGGGTGTTGCTCGGTGACGGCGTGGTGAAGATCTTCAACACGGCATCTGCCGGAATTGTCGTGGGCATCCTCATCATTCCGCTCGTCAGCTCCATGTCGGAAGACGCGCTGCATGCGGTGCCGGTTTCACTACGCGAAGCCGCATACGGGCTCGGGGCGACCAAGCTCGAGACGTCGTTGCGTATCGTGCTTCCCGCTGCTCTGTCGGGCATCACAGCCGCATTCGTCGTTGCGATCTCGCGCGCGGTCGGCGAGACCATGGTGGTCGCAATCGCGGCCGGGGCCGGTCCGAAGAACTTCAGGTTCGGCGAGGACTCGATCTTTGGCTACATCCTGAACCCGTTCGAGTCGGCCGAGACGATGACTGGACACATAGTGCGAATCAGCGGAGGAGATCTCAGCTACAACTCCATCGACTACAACAGCATCTTCGCCATCGGACTCACGCTGTTTGTTCTCACGCTGGGTCTCAATGTGCTGAGCCGGCGGTTCGTCGCTCGATTCCGTGAGGTGTACGAGTGAGCGACACGATGCGGACATTGCCGCAAGCGGCCTACCCCAAGGGACCCGAAGCCGAGCGCCATGTGGGGTGGCGCAACCGGCGTGCGGCGTTGTGGAAGCTGGGATTCGTCTCTGCCCTGATGGTCGCGGTGCTGGCCTTGCTGACGCTGCTCATCACCATCATCAACAGCGCTTTCGGTCTGACGGCCGTCGAGAACGTGGTCAGCCCAGCTGAGGCCGTCGAGCGGATTGGCCTGCCGCCCGATACCGATCTGGCGTCACTCAACAAGGGCCAGCTGATTCAGATCTTGAACACGGAGATTTCGCAGAACGTTGGCCGGCGCCTCGAACGGGAGCAGCGTTTCTTTGAGGACGGCCTCGTCTATGAGGATGCAGCGGTCTATGCCGAGTTGTGTGCATCTGCTGATCCGGCACCCGGATGCGACCTGCCCGCGCGCAGAAGGGACGATGTGCAGGGGATTGTCGTGGACCGCGTGATACAGCCCACCGTCCTCGGGACCTGGTCGTTGTTCGACTCTTGGTTCGACCGGATCGACGTCGAGCGGCAAGCGGGGGAGCAGTTTCCGGGCGCCACTCTCGAATTCCGGTCGTGGCTCTCGTGGGATTTCGTCACCAATCCGCAATCGCCGGATCCGACCCTCGCCGGCGTGCGGACGGCGCTGTTCGGATCGATGTGGGTGGTCGCGATCACCTTGCTCTTCTCTTTTCCCGTAGGTGTGGGCGCTGCGATCTATCTCGAGGAGTACGCCGCTGACAACCGGCTCAACCGCTTGATCCAGACCAACATCAACAACCTCGCCGGGGTGCCTTCGATCATCTACGGCATGCTGGGCCTCGCCATCTTCGTCCGGACCCTGCAGTTTCTAACGAGCGGGGCCTTCCTGTCGGGAGGCGCCGACTCCACCGCCAACGGCCGCACGGTCGTGTCAGCGGGGTTGACGCTCGGCCTACTGATACTGCCGATCATCATCATCAATGCGCAGGAGGCGATCAGGGCTGTACCCCGTTCCCTCCGTCAGGCGAGCCTGGCCCTCGGGGCCACCAAGTGGCAAACCACCAAGAGCCACGTTCTCCCGAACGCCATGCCGGGGATTCTGACCGGCACCATTCTCGCCATGGCACGGGCCTTGGGCGAGACTGCCCCGTTGGTCGTCGTGGGTGCTTCAACGTTTATCACCGCAGATCCGTCCGGGCCATTCTCCAAGTTCACTGTTTTGCCCATCCAGATCTTTCAGTGGACGAGCCGGCCCCAGGATGAGTTCAGGAACATCGCCGCGGCTGCCATCATCGTATTGCTCGTGCTCCTGCTTACTCTGAATGCAGCGGCCGTGATCCTCCGCAATCGGTTTGCACGGAGAATGTGATCATGACCGAGGGCATGGAGCTCGAAATCTCGAACGAGCCAGGACAGATGGATACACGACAACCAACACGACCAATGACTGACACCAGTGTCACTTCTGCTATCGAAGCGCACGACATGAGCGTCTATTACGGCGACTTTCGGGCTGTGAAAGACGTGTCACTCACTTTCTATGACCAACACATCACCGCCTTGATCGGCCCGTCCGGGTGCGGCAAGAGCACGGTGCTGCGGGCGCTGAACCGGATGAACGATCTGATACCGTCAGCCCGGGTGGACGGTCAGGTGCTGTACCACGGCCAGAACATCTATCGGGAGAATGTCGATCCGGTTGAGGTGCGAAGGCGAATCGGGATGGTCTTCCAAAAGCCAAATCCGTTCCCGAAGAGCATCTACGACAACGTGGCCTGGGGTGCCAAGATCAACGGCTACAAGGGCGACATGGACGAGTTGGTAGAACAGTCTTTGCGCCAGGCAGCACTCTGGGATGATGTCAAGGACAAGCTCGACCAGAGTGGATATTCGTTGTCGGGCGGTCAGCAGCAGCGGTTGTGCATTGCCCGGACGATCGCGGTGAAGCCGGACGTCATCTTGATGGACGAGCCCACTTCCGCGCTCGATCCTGTGGCGACGCTTCGGATCGAGGAACTCATACAGGAGTTGAAGGTCAGATACACCATCATCATCGTCACGCACAACATGCAGCAAGCGGCCCGAGCGAGCGACTATACGGTGTTCTTCAACATGGACGCAGACCGGGCGGGCTACATCGTTGAGGTTGGGCGCACTCCAGACCTGTTCACCAATCCCAAAGAACAGGACACGGAGGATTACATCACGGGGCGGTTCGGATGACAGAGGTTCGCTCGAACTTCCATGCGGCCATGAACGACCTCGAGGTGCTCCTGCTCGATATGGCAGAGAAGGCCGAGCACCAGATAGTAGATGCCGTGGACGCACTTGCCGCCGGCGATGCCAATCGGGCTGCTGAGGTCCGGGCGCGCGATCAGGAGATCGATGAGGTGTACCTGGAGGTCGAAAACCGCTGGCACGAGGTGATGGCACAGCACACACCCGTAGCCAGCGATCTGCGGCTCATGTCGCTCATTCTCAGCTGTAATCACTCCATTGAACGGATCGGTGATCAGGCGGCGAACATCGCCCGCCTGGTCGAGGTGACCAACGGTTTACCGACACACGAAACGATCCTCTTGCACATCCGCGAAATGGCGAGTGTGGTCGGGCCGATGTTGCGGGTCGCGATGGAATCGCTCACCAAACGCGATTTGTCGTTGGCGCTGCGGTTGCCGGAGATGGACGAACCAGTGGATGCGCTGAATCGCAATATGTACAAGGAAGTTGCCGGCTGCGGCCCTGATCCCGAGCTGCTCGAGTGGGCGGTGCGCATGATGCTGGTCAGTCGGGCTCTCGAGCGGGTCGGCGACCGTGCGGTCGACATCGCTGAGCAGGTGGCGTTCTTGCTCACCGGCGAGTTCCGGGAGTTTCCCGAGGGCTGGGTCGACGTCGATGTACCGACCTGAGGCGAGCGTCTCGATACTCCTGGTGGAGGACGAGGAGACGCTGGCAGAGTCCATCAAATACAACCTCGTGCGTGAGGGGTACTCCGTCACCCTGGCCACAGACGGCCACGAGGCTCTCGCCCGAGCGCGGGAGAACGTGCCGGAGCTGGTCATTCTCGACCTGATGCTGCCGGGTGTGGGGGGTTTGGACATACTGCGCCGCCTTCGAGCCGAATCTTCTGTGCCGATCGTGATAGTCACCGCCAAGGACACCGAGGCGGACAAGGTCGCCGGCCTCGAGCTGGGAGCGGACGACTATGTGACGAAGCCCTTCTCGATGCGCGAGCTCGTGTCCCGGGTGCGGGCCAATCTGCGGAGGGTGCAGGACTGGGGAGTCGAGGAACCGGATTCAGATGACCTCATAGTCAGCGGTGAGATTGCGATGGACGTAGGCCGGCATGAGGTCCGCGTCGCCGGCCACGCCGTCGAGCTGCGACCCAAGGAATTCGAGCTGCTCGAGTCGCTCATGCGCCGGCGGGGGCGGCTGGTAACCCGTGAGCTGTTGCTTGATGAGGTTTGGGGAAGCCCCTTCTTCGGGGATTCCAAAACGCTCGACGTCCACATCCGGCGTTTGCGGATGAAGGTTGAGCGCGACCCGACACACCCCGAACGTATTGTCACGATCCGGGGTCTCGGCTACAAGTTCGTCGATGGACAGTGAGCTAGGCAACAAGCGACGCTTTTCGCTGACCGCGCTGGGCGCAGCCGGTTTGCTGCTGGCGTTGGTCGGCATTGTCTTCTCGGACATCTCACCGGCCGTGACTCTTGCCGGCTTGGTCGTGATTTTGTTCGTCGTGGTTGGTCTCAATCTGACCGTACGATCTGTGGATCGCGCCCGCCGCCGCGCAGCCCGGATGCTGAGGTCCGAGACGACGGAGCTGGATGCCCAACTCCATCTCCAAGCAGCCATCTTCTCTTCGCTGTCGATAGGTGTCCTGGCATTTCGCGACGGGCAGCTGGTCGTTGCCAACTCGGCTGCGCGGTCGATGATCGGGGAGCGCCTGGTATCCGTGGATGGCCTGGCGCCGGCGGCTGTGCGGGAGGCGGTCGACAAGACGGCTGCGAATGGCCGGAGCCACTCAGCCAAATTTGACATCGACTATCCCGCACGCACAGTCGAGGCTACTGCTCACGCGCTGCCGTTCGATCGAGCCGTGGTCCTTCAGCTTGCCGACGTCTCCCAGCGCCAGCAGGCTGACTCCGTCCGGCGCGACTTCGTAGCCGCCGCTTCCCATGAGCTGAAAACGCCGGTCGCAGCCATCCAGGCGGCTGCTGAGACAGTGCTCACTGCGCTCCACGACGATCCTGAGGCTGTGGCCAACTTCTCGCGTCGCATCTACGACAACGCGACCAGGTTGGCGCAGATCGTCGCCGACCTCTTGGACCTGTCGCGCCTCGAGACGGAAACGGTGCCTATGGAGCTGCTTGATATCGGCGCCGTGGCCAGCGACGAGGCGGCCCGGTTCAGCGCCGAGGACGTGAAGCTAGTGATCGACGTCGAGCACGTTGCGGTAAGGGGGAGTTCGGCCGACATCGCACTGGCGATTCGAAACCTGCTGGACAACGCTGCTCGCTATTCGCATGCCGGCGGCCGGGTGACCCTGCGAGTCAAGCTGCGCGACCACCTCGCGGTAATCGAAGTTGCCGACAACGGCGTCGGAATACCCCACCAGGATCTTCCACGAATCTTCGAGCGTTTCTACAGGGTGGATGCCGCCCGGTCGCGAGCCACCGGAGGCACCGGACTGGGCCTGGCAATCGTCAAGCACGTTGCGGAACAGCACGGAGGCGCCGTCGAGGCCGACAGCGTGCTGGGCCAGGGATCGACGTTTCGGATCCTCCTGCCGCAGGGTGGCAACGGCGCCTGACCCGGCGTTGCTTGGCTCGGTTGGTGCAGTGCACAGGCGCTGATACTCTCGGCGACCATGCAGGAACCCTCCTCATCAACTCACGCTCGCAACATGCCGGCCCCGCTGCGGGCCATCGTGGTAGTGGCACTCCTCTACCTGTTCCTCGGTGGCGTCAAGCTGCTCGAAACCGGCATCAAGGGCCTCGGGAGCGACTTCACCGATTCCCTCTTCGAGAATGTCGCCAATCCGGTAGCGGGGTTGTTCGTGGGCGTGCTTGCGACCGTTCTCGTGCAGTCGTCATCGGTGACGACATCGACGATCGTCGGGCTCGTGGCAGCCGGCGTGGTCTCGGTCGAGGCGGCGGTCCCAATGATCATGGGCGCCAACATCGGGACGACGGTAACCAACACTCTCGTCTCTCTGGCAAACCTTCGCGATACGGAAGGCTTCCGCCGGGCGTTCACGGCCGCCACCATGCATGACTTCTTCAATGTGATTGCGGTTCTGGTGTTGCTTCCGCTGGAACTGATGACCGGGTTTTTGTCCTCAACGGCGAGCCGGATTTCACAGCTGGTTGCAGGTCAGACCGAGCTGGGCGGAAGCTTCGACAGCCCCATCAAGGCGGCCGTGAAATGGCTGGCAGGCGTCATCGAACGGCCGGTGGAGGCCATTCTCACCAACGAGCGCGCAATTGCGGTAGCCCTGCTGGCGCTCGGAATCGGCTTGATACTGATGACCCTCACGCTCATCACCAAGAACATGCGAGTACTCGTTGCGGCCCGGATCGAGCGGTCGCTGAATGCCGCGCTGGCGCGTAGCAGCCTGGTGGGAATCGTGGTCGGAATGCTGGTCACGATCTCGGTCCAGTCATCGTCAATCACGACCTCGATTCTCATACCGCTGGTTGCGTCCGGTGTTCTGGTCGTCCGCCACGCCTATCCGATCACGCTGGGCGCCAACGTCGGTACCACGATCACCGCATTGCTCGCCGCCCTTGGTGCCGGGGCCGTCGACGGGCTGACGATCGCGTTCACCCACACGTTGTTCAACCTCGCCGGGATCCTGCTGATCTTCACGATCCCGGCGGTCCGTTACGTGCCGGTGCAACTGGCAGAAAACCTGGCGAACGTTGCCACGCGGCGGCGCACCGTCGCAGTCGCGTATGTTGGATGTGCATTCATCCTGGTGCCGGTGCTGGGTGTGTTGATTCTGTAGAAGGGAGGTTCAGATGGTTCTGAGTTGGTTCCGCAGTTCACCTTCGACCATGTCGGAAGTCGAAGAGCGCATCCATCAGATGTTGCTCGACAGCCGAATCGTCTATGACGCCGCCATGATGGCCGTGTTCGGGGGCGGCAAATCCAAACAAACCAAGGCGGTCGTGAAAGACACCGACGCTGGTATCAACACGGCGCAGCAGGAGGTGCGCAAGGCCCTGCTCATCCACAGCTCGGTGGCTCCACATACCGACACTGCACAGGTGCTGTCGTTCATGAGCGTCATCAAAGACGTGGAACGGATCGGCGACTATTCGAAGAACATATACGACCTGGCCAAATACGGGGTGGACTTCGAAACCGCGCCCGATCAGGCCGAACTGGCTCACTATCGGGACGCGGTTGCTCAGCTGATGACCGATGCCGCCGACGTGTTCAAAGATGGTGACACCGAGACTGCCCAGAAGCTCATCAACAAAGCAAACGACTTCCTCGACGAGTACGACGATCACGTCCGTACCGCCTACCGATCAGAAGGCACGGCCTCCGACGCGGTAGCCCGAGCTCTTTACTACCGCTTCATGAAACGCATCACGGCCCACATCATGAACTTCCTGACGTCGCTGGTCATGCCGCTCGATCACCTCGACTACTACGACGAGCCCCGTGACTACGACGAGGAGGACGAGACCGCGGCCCCGTGAGGCGGTGATGTGCTATCGGTGTGAGGTCCTGTCGGCGGAGACTGCAGCCGCGGCCCGCACCGCCTTGGCAACCTCCGTCGTGACCTCCGGGTTGAAGATGCTCGGGATCATGTACGACGGGCTCATTTGATCGTCCGCAACGACCCCGGCGATGGCGCGAGCGGCCGCCACGTTCATCGCCTGGGTGATCTTCGGCGCCCGGGCGTCGAGCGCGCCCCGGAACACGCCGGGGAACGCCAGCACATTGTTGATCTGGTTGGGGTAATCGGACCGGCCGGTCGCCACCACCGCGGCATACTCCTGGGCACCACGCGGATCGACTTCGGGATCGGGGTTGGCCAGCGCAAACACAACAGGGCTTTTGGCCATTCGCTGCAGTTCCTCCGGCCGGAAAAGATCGGCGGCGCTGACACCGATGAACACATCCGCGCCGTCCAAAGCCTCGACCAGGTCGCCAGATCTTCCATCCCGATTGGTGTTCTCGGCGAGCCATTGTTTGGACGCGTCAGCCAGGTCACGGCCTTTGTGGATGATGCCGCGGCTATCGGCGGCAATGATGTTGCCAATGTTCTCTTCCATGAGGAGTTTCGAGACTGCCACCCCGGCGGCGCCGGCACCAGCCAGGGCCACCGTGACGTCCTCGAAGCGCTTCCCGACCAGCTTCAGCGCATTGGTGAGGGCCGCCAGCACTACGATCGCCGTGCCGTGTTGATCGTCATGGAACACGGGGATGTCGAGCGTCTCGCGGAGGCGCTCCTCGATGTCGAAACACCGGGGCGCAGCGATGTCCTCGAGATTGACACCGCCGAAGCCGGGTGAGATCAGTTCCACGGTGCGTACGATTTCGTCGGTGTCCTGGGTTGCCAGGCAAATCGGCCAAGCATCGACTTCCGCGAAGCGTTTGAAGAGCGCCGCCTTTCCCTCCATGACCGGCATGGCCGCCGCAGGACCAATGTTGCCCAGTCCGAGCACCGCGCTGCCATCGGTGACGATTGCCACGGTGTTGCCTTTGATCGTGAGGTTGCGGGCGTCTTCGGGCCGATCGGCGATAGCGCGGCTGACCCGCGCCACACCGGGCGTGTAGGCCATCGACAGCTGATCGCGTGTCCGGAGCTGGACCTTGGGTATGACTTCGAGCTTGCCGCCAAGGTGGATGAGGAAGGTCCGGTCCGAAACATGGTGAACGGTTACGCCGTCGACATGGTCCACGGCAGCCGAGATCTCATCGGCGTGATCGACGTCGCGGGCGTTGGCGGTGACATCGATAGTCGTCCGGTCTCCTTCGGTGTCGACGAAGTCGAACGCGCTGACGATGCCGCCGGCTTCGCCGATGGTCGTGGTGATGCGACCGACCGCGGTCTCGTCATCGGTGCGGTGGTAGAGGCGCATGGTGATCGAATAGCCGGCGCTGGCAATGCTCATGAGTCAATCCTGTCGGGTTTTGTGGGAACAACCTACCGCCGGAGCCGGCTTCCGGCGAGATCCGGGAGAGCGAGCCGAGTCGGTGGCCGTGCGGCGTAACCTGGCGGGATGGTCACCAACCGAGACATCATGGCCATGCTGGCCGAGCTGGCCAAGCTGACCGTGCTGGAGGAAGAGAACCCGCAGTCGTTCAAAGCCCGCGCCTACGAGAACGCGCTCCATGGTCTGGAGGGTGATACCCGCGACGTCACCGAACTGTCGGCGGCAGACCTGACCAAGATAAAGGGTGTGGGCAAGTCGACCGCAGCCAAGATCCGTGAGTTTGTCGATACCGGCAAGGTCGACAAGCTCGAGACACTACGGGCCTCCTACCCGCCGGCTTTCGTTGAACTCACAAAGGTTCCCGGGCTTGGTCCCAAGACTCTGAAGCTGATCCGGCGCGAACTGCGTGTGGAGAATCTCGATGATCTCAAACAGGCGATCGAGAACGAGGCGCTGCGGGAACTCCCGGGCCTGGGTGCCACGACCGAGGAGAAGATCGGGCGTGCGATCGAACGTCTTGGGCTCCACGGCAAAGACCGGCGCACGCCGATTGCGGAGGCGATGCCCGTCGCCGAACAACTCGTCGCCGAGCTGTCAAAGCTGGCAGGGGTGACGAATACGGCGTTTTGCGGCAGTCTGCGTCGCCATGCCGAGACGATCGGCGACATCGACATCACGGTCGCATCAACCGACCCGGCGCCGGTTATGGATGCCGTTGCGAACCACAGCGCGGCAACCGAGGTGATCGGCAGCGGAACCACCAAGACGTCGATTCTGACCCGGCAAAGCCTGCAGATCGACGTGCGAGTCGTAGCGCCCGAAGAGTTCGGCGCTGCCACCCTCTACTTCACCGGGTCGAAGGCCCACAACATCGCCTTGCGTCAGCGGGCGATGGATCGAGGCTGGTTACTCAACGAATACGGCCTGTTTGACGCCGAGACCGACGAGCCGGTCGCCCGTACGTCAGAGACCGAGATCTATGCGGAACTAGGTCTGCAGTTCATCCCGCCGCCGTTGCGCGAGGCAAGCGGGGAGATCGAAGCTGCCGCCCAGCGGGCGTTGCCCCATCTGGTCCAGCCGAGTGACATCAAGGGCGACCTCCACTATCACACCGATCGCTCGGGCGACGGACGATCGAGTCTGGAAGAGATGGTGGAAGCAGCAGCGGCCCGCAAGTATGCCTACCTGGCGATCACGGATCACGGCGAGGATCTCGCTATCAACGGGTCGACCCGCGAGGAGATGCTCGCTCACCGCGACCGGATCGTCGCGTTGCAATCGCAGTACCCGCGAATGAGGTTGCTCTTTGGCTGTGAGCTCAATATCGGGCCCGACGGCTCCCTCGATTACGACGAGGAGTTTCGGCGGGAGTTCGACTTCTGCGTGGCGTCGGTGCACTCTCATTTCGACTTGAGTCCCGATCAGCAGACGGCCCGGATTCTCAAAGCCATTGCGGATCCGTC
The DNA here is from genome assembly GCA_041576165.1 of Acidimicrobiia bacterium. GTDB lineage: Bacteria > Actinomycetota > Acidimicrobiia > Spongiisociales > Spongiisociaceae > JBFGLM01. Next base: position 38,565 of record JBFGLM010000004.1, on the reverse strand, counting down.
CGTCAACGCGGTGGGTCACCTGACCGGGCGGTACATCGGGCGCCGGCCCGGCATCGAGCTTGACGTCGACGCCGTGCTGGAGGGACTGGCAACCACAGGTGTGGCCCTGGAAATCAACGGTGCGCTCGACCGGCTCGACGCGTCGGCTGATGTGATCCGCAAAGCTGCGTCTCGGGGCGTACACATGACGATCTCCACGGACAGCCACCACACCGGCGAGCTCAAACGGATGGGTTACGGCGTTTTGCAGTCCCAGCGGGGCTGGGCGCCCACGGCACTGGTCGTCAATACCTGGCCGCGCAAGCGGTTCTTGACCTGGGTCCGGGCTCGCCGCTGATCAGGCCGACAGTGCAGCGGCGCCCCCAATCCAATCGTCCATGAGCCGCGCGAGCAGATCCGGCACCTCCATCTGAGCGACGTGGCCGACGCCGTTGAGGGGGGCGAAGGTCCAGTCGGGGCGCAAAGACGCCAGGCGCCGGCTGCCGACAAACGGCACGACACGGTCAACCTTGCCATGCACCAGCAGGGTCGGTGCCTGCACCGAGGAGACGATGTTGTCGTACCGAGCGCGCGGCAGGTAATAGCGCACGATCGAGCGGTAGGCATCGAGTACGGCCGGGATGGCCCAGGGTTGAGTCCGGCGCTCGCGAGCCATCGCGATGTGGTCATCCCGGAGAGGCGCCAGCCCCCCGGCGTCGGCCGCCACCAGTGTGAAGCTCTCGTGGACCCGTTGCTCCGGCGTGCGGGAGCTCTCATACCGTTTCATCGCCGCGTGGCCTACCCCGGGAACGAGGTAGAGGGCGCTGAGGATGGCCCAGCGCGCGTTCACCTGGGCCCGGTCCCAGGCGGGAGCGGCCGGGCTGATGAGAACCAGGCGGGAAACCGACGACGGCTCCCGGGCTGCCTGCATCATCGAGATCATCCCGCCCATCGAGTTGCCAATCAGCATGGCGGGCCCGGCATCGAGATGCTCGATGAATTGGTGGACGAGCCGCTGGTTGGCGTCGACCGTCGTTCCCCGGCCGGCCGGGGGAGTGCGGCCGAATCCGCGGAGGTCGAGGGCGTATACGTGCCCGAGATGAGCAATGTGCGGTGCGAGGGCGTTCCAGTTGTGGTGCGAGCCTCCCAGCCCATGCACGAGCACCACCGGCTGGCCCCTCCCGCCGTAATCGACGCCGAAAACCGGCCCGTCGAGGTCGATCGTGAAGCACTCCATCCGGTTCAGGGTACCGTCTGACCAGCCCTGGTCCGCGCTGCGGTTGACGCCCTCTACAGTGGGCGCGCATGACCGATCCCGTTTCTACCGAGGTCCCGCCGCTCACCCCGCGCAAAGTCCTCTACGCGCTGGTGGGCCTGGCCCTGCACCTGGTCGCCGGCTTCTTCATGTTGGTGTCGGGGCTGGTGGCCCCGCCCTGGGCGGTCACGGCAATGCTGATCGTATGGGCCGTGCTGCTGCTGTTGGGGATCCGAAGGTGGCGCACCCGACCGTGGATCACGATCGGAATACCCGTGCTGGCATTCGCCGTTTGGCTGGCAACTCTCGCGGCCGGAGGGGCCTTCTTGGACTGGCGAGCCTGAGACACGGTCGGGCCGGGCTCTCTTCGATCCGGCACGGAGTCCCGCACATCGGTAGCTTTGTGACAGTTCGCAAGAGTTCGGGGGTACCTGTGCGACGCTTGGCCACCCTGCCGCTGACAATCGCCCTGATCGCAGCGCTCACCTTGCCTGCGGCAGCCGACACGAGGGCCCGGTCGATTGAAGTTCGGTTTGCCACGTTCAACCCCTCGCTCAACCGATTCAATGCAGGCGACCTCATCAACGATTTGTTCACCCCAAACAACGCTCAGGCTCGGGCGGTGGCGGAGATCATCCAGCGCACCCGCCCGGATGTGCTGCTGATCAACGAGTTCGATTTCGATCCCAACGGAACGGCCGCCGTGTTGTTCCAGGAGAACTACCTCGGCGTCAGCCAGAATGGGGCCGAACCGATTCACTAGGGGCATGTGTTCCAGGCGCCGTCCAATACCGGGATACCGAGCGGGTTTGACCTCGACAACGACGGCGTGGCTAGCGGCCCCGGAGACGCCTTCGGGTTCGGATTCTTCGAGGGCCAGTTTGGGATGTTGTTGTTGTCGAGGTATCCAATCCTGCAGAACAAGGTGCGCACCTTCCAGAACTTCCTGTGGGCGGACATGCCTGGCGCCCTGCTGCCGGATGACCCGGACAGCCCGGCGACCGCCGACTGGTACACCTCGATGGAACTGGACGTATTTCGGTTGTCGTCGAAGAGCCACTGGGATGTGCCGATCCGTATCGGCGGCAAGATCGTGCATGCGCTCGTCAGCCATCCCACCCCGCCGGTGTTTGACGGCCCCGAGGACCGCAATGGCACTCGCAACCATGACGAGATCAGGTTCTGGGCCGACTACGTGACCCCGGGTGCCGCCCAATACATCTACGACGACTCCGGACGGTTTGGCGGTGTGCCCGGGCATCCGTTCGTGATCATGGGCGACCAGAATGCCGACCCTTTCGACGGTGACAGCACGGCCGAGGCGGCCAATCTGCTCCTGGATCATCCCCGCATCTCGGACCCGATGCCGAAGAGCGCGGGTCCAGTGGAGCAGGGGGCGATGCAAGGCGGGCTCAACAACGACCATGTGGGCGACCCGGCCCTGGACACTGCGGATTCCTCCGACACTGCGCCCGGCAACCTGCGGGTGCATTACGTGCTCCCGTCGCGTCGGCTTCCGGTTCTGGATGCCGGGGTTTTCTGGCCCACGTCGGATGATCCACTCTTCGCGTTGGTCGGGGTCTTCCCGTTCCCTAGCTCGGATCACCGGCTGGTCTGGGTCGACCTGAAGATCATGAAGTAGGCCGGCGCGGCCAGTGGTTCAGAACGCGAGGAGCTGGCGCAGCGCGGCCGTGAGTTGCCGGGCGTCGGGCCGGTAGGCGTCCTCCAACGGCGGGGAGAACGGCACCGGCACGTCCAGCCCGCCGATCCTCGCGATCGGCGCGTCGAGGGCCTCGAACGCGTCCTCGGCCACCACGGCTGCGATCTCGGCGCCGATCCCTGCGAGCCGGTTGGCGGCGTGGGTGACGAGGAGCCGACCAGTCTTGTGGATGGACTCGAGCACCGTTGGGATGTCGAGCGGCTTGAGCGATCGGAGATCGATAACCTCGATCTCGGCGCCATCGGCAGCCAGGGAGTCCGCCGCCGCGATCACCTGGTGGACCATGGCCCCGTAGGTGACGACGGTGGCGTCGGTCCCGCTCCGGGCAATCCGTGCCCGGCCAAGTGGGACGGTGTGGTCGCCGGCCGGCACATGGTCGACCAGTGATCGATATAGGGGTTTCGATTCCAGGTAGATCACCGGGTTGTCGTCGCGGATCGCGGCGACGAGCAGGCCTTTGGCGTCGGCGGGGGTGGCGGGCGCCACAACTTTCAGGCCGGGCGTATGAACGAACCATGCTTCCGGGTTCTGGCTGTGAAATGGACCCGACCGGATGCCGCCGTCCGCCGGAGCCCGGATGACCCACGGCACCGATCCCTTCCACCGGTAATAGGTGGTCGCAGCAAACTGCACGATGGAATCGAAACCGGTGCTGATGAAGTCGGCGAACTGGACCTCGACCACCGGCCGTAGGCCCATCAGCGCCATGCCGTTGGCGGCCCCGATGAAGCCGAGTTCGGTCATCGGCATGTTCATCACCCGGCGGTCGCCGAATTCCTCAGCAAACCCCTTGGTCACCTTGAACGCTCCACCGAATGTGCCGCCCACGTCCTCCCCGAGCACCAGCACGTCCGGGTCGCGCCGCATCTCCTCGGCCAGCGCCGTCGATATAGCCTCGATGTAGCTCATCTTGGTGTCGTCGCTCACCGCCGGGGCGGTATCGCTGAATCCAAAGTTGCCATCGGTCATGGCGCGAACACCCCGTCCAGAACTGTGGCGGGGTCGGGCCAGTCCGAGGACTCGGCGAACTCGACAGCAGCTGCCACCCGTTGACGGCACTCATTGGCCACGGCCGTAAGATCGGCCTCGGTCATGACGCCATTCTCGAGCAGCACCCGCTCGAACCTCAGGATGGGATCGCGCTTCGACCACTCGGCGAGAAGCTCGGTCGGCACGTATTCGGCCCCGTCGTGGATGGCGTGTCCCAGCATTCGCATCGTCTTGCATTCGATCATGGTTGGGCCGCCGCCTTCTCTGGCGCGTTCGACCGCCATCTCGACCACTGTGCGCACTGCCTCGACGTCGTTGCCGTCCACGATCTCGGCCGGCACACCGTGGGCCGCGGCTCGTACCACAATGTCGTCGATGGCCATCTGCTGTGCGAGCGGTGTGGAGTAGGCGTACTGGTTGTTCTCGACAATGAGGACAAAGGGCGCCTGGTGCACGGCGGCGAGGTTGAGCGATTCGTGGAACAAACCAGTGTTCGACGATCCGTCGCCGACGAACGTCATGGCCACCCGCGGTTCACGGCGATACGTGAACGACATCGCGGCTCCGACTGCCACCGGCAGGGATTGCGGCAGATGGCTCACGAATCCGATGATGTTCAGGTCGAGGTCACCGCATCCGTGCAGGTTGGCGTCCCGGCCACCATTGACAGATGTGGCCCGGCCCAGCTGGCTGGCCATGATCCGCTCGGGTGTGATGCCCCGCAGCAGATAGCACCCCAGATCTCGGTGCATGGGCGCAACAACGTCGTCAGGTCCCAAAGCCGATCCGGCCCCCACGCTGATCGCTTCGTGCCCACGTTGGTTGAACGTGCCACCTACGCCCCGACCCTGTTTCCATAGCGTGATGATCTGGTCATCCAGCGTTCGGGTCAGCCGCATCCAGTAGTGGAGCTCCCGGCGCCGGCCGGGTGAGATCGGCGGCCCCTCGGGGGGAGTATTCATCTGGCTGCACGCAGCAGCTCGATGACTTCGTCGGTCGTGGTCTGCGAAAAGTCGCGATACCACATGCCCACGGCCTGAAAATCGAGCGGCGTCAGCACGGTTACAACCTCGTCGGCCAGCTTCGTAAAGCCTTCGATCGCTTCGGCTGGGGCTACGGGCACGGCCAGGACGATGTGCGGGCAGCCCGCCGCCCGGGCCACCTCGATCGCAGCACGGGCGGTCGCGCCGGTGGCAAGGCCGTCGTCGATGATGATCACTGTCCGGCCTTCTATTTCGATCCGGGGCACCACGGCCCGGATTTCCGCGAGCCGGGCCTCCACCTTGGCCTGGGCGGCTGCGATCGCCGACTCCAACGTCGCAGGGCTGATCCCGTAGCGCTGCACGACGCCCTCGTTCACGACCGCGACGCCGCCCTCGCCGACTGCCCCGGCGGCCAGCTCCTCATGGCCGGGAACCCCCACTTTGGCCACGGCCAAGACGTCGAGAGGCGCGCCCAATTGCTCGGCCACGGGGGCAGCAACCGCAACACCGCCCCTGGGCAGGCCGAGCACTACCGGATCACGGCCGGCGGCATCCTCCAGCTCCTCGGCCAGCGCCCGTCCGGCGGCCGCCCGGTCCTCGAACGTCGGAGGGCGCGACCACAGCTTCCTCATACGGATGGATCGTCGCGCGTTGCCCTGATCAGGGCCAACAGGTCGAGCCGGTCGAGCCGGGTGGCCAGCTCCGCTGCGAATTCGGCCCGGCGAACGGCGATCCCCGGGACGGACTCGTCGAGAAGTCCCCGATTGTCGGCCAGCTGCAGTGCCGTTTTGAAGAGTGACTGAGAAACCGCTTCCGGAGCTCTGATCTTGCGCTGCACCTGGTGTTGCTTCCCGCGAGCGAGGGCTGCGGCAATGAGCCCCTTTTCGTCAGAAGTACCTTCGATTGCGTCGTGCTGCAGCGTCTGCCCGATCAAAACGTATGACTCGAAGAACGACCGGAGCACCCATGGTCCGTGGACGGGCCGGATGCGGTGCAGGAGCTCCCTGGTGGGGTCCGGCCCAGCCTCGACGCGCTCCGGCCAGTCGTCTGCGATCCGGCTCAGGATCTGGTGGACCTCTTCCCGGAACTCGTCGCGCTCGGGGAAGAAGAACTCGAATTTCAACAGGTCCCGGAGATTGGAGACCTCAGTCCAGAAGGCATCCAGAGGGGCGTCTTCAGCTTCGAGGGCAGCAACGAGCGCCAACTCCGCAATCGCTGCGTTCACGAAGAAATGGATGATCGTATTGCGATAGAAGGCCGCACCGACGTGGGCGTCCTCGCGGATGCGGTAGACGGTCTCGGGACCGTCCGCAATGATCTCGACGAGACCGTGTTCCGCCAGGCCCGCCATGACGTCCTTGATACCGGCTTCGGTACGCAGGTGGCGCAGCGGAACTGTGGTCGGAAGTCTGCGCTCTGCGATCTCGTCGATCAGCTCTCCCATGGCTGCGGATAGCTCGGTCGAGGTCTGAGCCCGGTCGGGGTTGGCTAGGAGCGCAGCCGTCGCGATCGAGGTTGGCGTGATGGGCGTGGCCCGGTTGATCCGGACACATACTTCGAACGCAACTTTCTGGATGTCGAGGTAGCGGGCGTCACCATCCAGCGACGGATCGAGTTCCTTGGCCAAAGACAGCGGCTCGCCGAATCGGAGATGGATGTTGCCGTACCGCTTGCGAAGTGATCGGATCGCCCGCACCATCCAGGCAGCCGACTCCTTCTCCTTCTGTTCACCTCGTTGCTCTGCGCTGTAGGCGCCGATCTCCTGGATGTGGTCGTAGGCGATCGACGTCGGGATCAAATACACGTCGTCCGATTTGTCGTGACGGAGCGCGTCGGCCACATAGACGAGCATGCCGTATTTGGGCGCCAGCAACTTGCCGGACCGGCTGCGGCCTCCCTCGATGTACCACTCCAGCGGGAAGCGCTTTTCGATCAGGTACTCGAGATAGGACCGGAGGACGAATTTGTAGGTTTCGTTGTCTTTGAAGGAACGGCGGATGAAGAAGGCCCCGGTGCGCCGAATCAGAGGGCCGACCGGGAAGAAGTTCATGTTGATGCCGGCTGCTGTGTGGTTGGGTGGGAGGTTGTTCTCCCACAGCAGGTACTGAAGAACGAGGTGGTCGAGGTTTGATTTGTGCGACGGCAAGAACACGAGCGGATACCGGGTCCCGAGGGTGTACAGCTCCTGGAACTGGCGAGCGTCGTAGTCGATACGGCCGTATCCCTGGCGGTACAGGAGCCGGATGGCGCTGGCGACCAGATCGATGACGAATGGGCTGTGGCTGGCCGCGATCTCCTTGAGGTACCGCCCGGCCTTGCGCGTCATTTGCTCGATCGGTCGCCCAAGCTGGGGAGCCAGCCGGACCAGGCCCTCCCGGAACTCGGCGCGTTGGAGGATCTCCTCTTTGACGAATTTGGGGATCTTGTAGCGAGTGCCGCGCAGGCGCCGTTCTGCCCGCTCCAGCGCCAACCAGGCCCGGCGCGCCACGAACTCGTCGAACGCGTCGGCTTCCACGGAGGACTGCCACAGTTCCCTCAGCTCGCCGGCTCCAGCCGGGTCACCCATGACGAGGTGAACCCGCTCGGGGTGACGTCGAAGAATGACATGCTGGGTGACCAGATCCGGATCGCGAGGATCGCGCAAAGTCAAAAAGTCGCGCAACACCAAGCTCCTTCGCCCGTGGGTCTCTTGGGCCGTCCAAACGACGCGGATCGGGATCACGAGCGGGTTGTCGCCGCGGGACAAGTTGGGCGCGAGGCGCGGATCGATGCGCCGGCCGGGCCTGCGCCGTCGGGACGGAGGGACCCGCACGAGCGAGGTCGGTGTGCCCCCTGGGACTGACCGCCGAATCCAGTCCTCAACCAGCTCGACCTCCAGCTTGCTGGCCGCGTCCGACACGATAACGGCGGGCCGACCGGGTTCCGCCGGCCATTCCGGGCTGTTGGTCATCCGTCGCTCGTCGGTGGTGCGGCCTGCCATCGGTGTCGATTGTATGCAGGCAGCTCAGCCTCCGCCGGATAGCAGCAGAACTTCGGCGTACCGGAAGCAATCCAGGGTGTGGTCGTTGATCAATCCGCCCGCCTGGAAGAACGAGTAGACGGTCGTGGCCCCGACAAACCGGAAGCCCATGCGCTTCAGCTCTACCGACGCCCGGCGGGAGAGCTCAGTGTGGGCGGGCAGGTCGGTGACGGCACGGCGGTTGCCGTCCACCGGGCGGCCGCCGACGAATCCCCAGATGAAGCCGGCGAAATCACCGTCCGGTAGCGCCAGGATCGCCCGGGCATTGGTGACGGTCGACTCGATCTTGCCTCGATGGCGCACGATTGCAGGGTCTTCGATGAGCCGGTCCACGTCGGTTGGGGTCATGGCCGCAACGGCTGCGGGGTCGAAACCGTGGAAGAGCTGTCGGTATCCGGCGCGCTTGCTGAGAATTGTCCGCCACGACAGGCCGGCCTGAGCGCCTTCGAGTGTCAGCAGCTCGAACAAGCCAGCGTCGTCATAGACCGGTACACCCCATTCAGCGTCGTGATACGCGACGTAGAGAGGGTCATCCGCTGGGACCCACGCACAACGTTTCATCGGGCGCCCCTGGCCCATACCACTGCGGCGCGCCCGATCAGATCGCCGTGTGTTATTTGCGCGTGTACGGCCGGTACTCGTTCCGGTCCCACCACCTCGCCGATCACGGGTTGTACGAATCGGCGGGCTATCAAGTCGGCGGCTTCCATCACTTCCCGGCGTGAGGCATAGAGGGATCCGAGCAAACTCAGCTCCTGCAAGACCAGCCGGCGGGGTCCGAGCGTGAACGACACGTCATCAGACGAAGCGAGTATGGCCATGCGCCCGCCGGAGGCCAGCGCGCTGAATCCCCAGTCGAGCGTCTCGGGTTTTCCCACCAGATCAATCACTACCGTCGGCAGTTCGCCGTTGAAGAGGGATGGGGCCTTCAATCGTTCCCACCCGCGGGAGGCATCGCGGGACTCTCCATACCGAGCGATCGCGGCGGTTTTCTCCGACCCGACGTCGATCCCGACCACTGCGGCGCCTGCATGCACCGCTACCTGCACCATGTGAATGCCGACCCCGCCACCTGCGCCGATGACGACCACTCGATCTGACGCAGTGGTGCCGGTGCGCCGGAGTACGTGGACGGGGGTAGCCACTGCATCAGGGATGACAGTGGCGGCTACCGGGTCGACGCCGTCGGGCACTGGCAACAGGTTGCTGATGGGGAGCACCACCGACGAGGCGTATCCTCCATCGCGATGGACGCCTACCCGGCCGGACAGGCGTTCGCATCTCGGCTCGGCGTCGGTTCTACACGGGCCGCACTCGTCGCAGATCAGATAGAAGTACGCCATCACACGCCGTCCCACCAGGTGCGCGTCGGTTTCGACGTTGCCGACCGCATCCACAATTCCGACGAGCTCGTGGCCCGGTACCCGTGGAAGCAGTGCGTGATCATGGCTGAGGCTGCCATGTACATACCGGACGACCGTCCCACCGATCCCGCAGGCCTCGACGCTGATACGCGCCTCACCGGCTCCCGGTCGAGGGACCGTGATCTCGTCCCAGTGAAGATCGCCGTCCCAGCGGTGCAACCGGTATCCGTGCAGTTTTCGCCTCCTTGCCGGCCGCGAGACTATCCGGCGCTAGCGTCCCAGGGATGCGGGCGGTGGTGCAGCGGGTGACCGGGGCTTCCGTGACGGTGGACGGTCGGGTAGTGGCGGACATCGGGCACGGTTTGTTGGCGCTGGTGGGCGCCACTCATCGCGACACCGCGGCAGACGCCGATGCGCTCGCGGCCAAGGTGCTCGGTCTGCGTATCTTCCCGGATACCGAGGGCAAGATGAACCGTTCGGTGGTGGACGTGGGCGGGGCGGTCCTCGTCGTGTCGCAGTTCACACTCTATGGCGACGCCCGCAAGGGGCGCCGACCGTCGTTCACCGATGCTGCGGCCCCCGAGATCGCCCAGCCACTGGTGGACGTGGTGGTGCGCCACATCGAGGAGGCGGGCGTTGCTGCTGCCTGCGGCGAGTTCGGGGCGCATATGAACGTAGCGCTGATCAACGATGGCCCGGTGACCATCCTGCTCGAGACGCGCGACGGGCGGTTCGTCTAGGTGGTTGGTGCGTGCTCATCGACCCATGCCTGGCCGGCGGGGCAGAAGTTCAAGAAATCGCAGCTGGGACAGACGGCGGACGGCGTCGGCTCGAACTGCTCCGTCTCGATGAGCCTCACGATGGAGAGGAGATCTCGCTCGGCCTCATCGACCCAGGCCTCGTCGGCCGAATGGGTCCGCTCAGTCAGCCCGCCGCCGAAATAGGCAAAGGTCACATCGAGCCGGTCGGGTACGTAGGGTGCAAAGCCGGCTCGCCGGGCCGCCAGTGCATAGGCCTGGAGCTGGACCACGGCTGCTGGATCGTGCGAGGGCCGGCCGCTCTTGAAATCGACGATCTCCCAATGGTCGGAGCCATGCTCGTAGATGGCGTCGATGCGGCCGCGAATCCGGGCGTCATCGTTGAGACGGAGGTCGAATGGGACCTCGATGAAGCGAGGCTGCGACTGGGCGAACCGGGATGACTTGAACCGCTGGTACGCCGACTCGGCTTCTTCCGCTCCTTCGTTCTCGGCAGGCACGACGTCATATAGATCTGGTTCGAGATCATCGAACGGAATTGCCCCCCGGTTGTGCATCTCGATCCGGCGGTGCAGATCGACGCCGCGTCGGGCCGCCGGTGATGCGCGGCGGGGCAGTCGATCGATCTCGGCCCAGTAGTAACGCCGGGGGCAGGTGGCGTACGTCACTAGACCTGTCACAGAGGCACGGAGTGGCTCCGGCTCGGGACTGTCGTCCACGGGGTCCGGCAGTGAGAAGAGCATCTCCTGGAATTCGGACACCTTGGCATGGTACGCCTCGACCGTGCTGTGCTCGACGGCGCAGGTGACAACGGTGCCGGGATCTTCAATGGCGGCCCGTAACGCTGCGTCCCAACCTTGGGGGAAAAGGGGGTCCGGGCTGGCGTCCATGGGCCCGTAACGCAGCGTTTCCGGACGCTCACCCGGATCGTCCACCCACGCCGTTCGCGACACGTGGGGGAGGCCGGCAACCAGCTCGAGCAACGCACTGGGTTTGGCCGGGGTCTTGTTGGGCCGGGGAGTGCCCGTCCACGCTGCCCCGCTCAGGTAGAGATACCGCCTAGCCCGGGTGACGGCTACGTACGCCAGCCGCCATTCCTGGTCGGCGTGGCGATCCTTGAGGAGCGCCTGGCGGTCGCGCTGGGTCATCTCCGCCTTGATCGGTGGTCGGTCCGCCCGATCGAGGCGTAGCTCATAGGGCAGGATTGCGGCCTGGACGTATGGGTCTTCGTAGAGCCGCACGCCGCTCGGAAAGTTGTTGCGGTACGCGGCCGGAATGAACACTGCATCCCACTCGAGGCCCTTGGCCCGATGGATGGTGAGGAGCGTCACGGCGTCGTCATCTGAGATGCGGGCTGTGTCGAGCTCTTCGATGTCCTCTTCCTGCATGAGTTCCAGATACGCGAGGAAGGCGTGCAGCGACGGCCGTCCCTCCAACGGGCTCCAGCTCTCCGTCAGGTCGAGGAACCGGTAGAGATTGAGGCGCGCGGACAGTTGGGCCGTCTCCGGCATCGCGGCCACGTCCCGCCACGCGTCGGTCTCGGCCAGGATGTGCTGAACCAGCTCGACCAACGAACTGCCTTGGGCCGCAGCGAGCAGTCGTCGGAACATGTTTACGAATGCAACTGCGGCGGCCCGCCCGTCGTCGCTGAGTTCGACTCGGTCGAGGTGTTCCAGAGCCTCCACCAGTGTGTGCTGCGGGAGTGCCTCATCCTCGTCAGCGGGGTCGTCATCCTGGGCCCGTACCCAATCTGCCAACTTGCGCATGTCGCTCATCCCGACCCGATGCCGGCTCCCCATGAGCAGCCGGGCCAGGGCAGGTGTGTCGTCGGCATCTGCCAGCACCCGCAGCCAGGCATGCACCTCAACGACCTCGGGAACGGTGAGGAGTCCGCCCAGGTTGGCCACCTGAATGGGTACGCCGTGATCCTCCAGAGCATCTCTGATCAGGCTGATGTCCTTGTTCTTGCGGAAGAGGACGGCCATCTCTCTCCACGGGACACCTTCTTCGCGGTGGAGGCGCGCCACCTCCTCAGCAATGGCATCGGCTTCCAGTCGGGAGGTGCGATGCCAGGCCACCGACACCGTCCCCGCCGGCGCGTCGTCCAGGGGCCGGAGGGGATCGACGGGTTCACCCCGTACCTGGGATCGAACGATGTTCGCCACATCGAGAATGCGTGCGCCACTTCTCCGATTCAACGTCAGCCCTGCGTTGCCGGCAGGGGTTCCGTCCTCCTGGGGGAAATGTTCTTGGAACCGGGCGAAGTTCTCCAAGGACGCGCCCCGCCATTCATAGATCGTCTGGTCGCGATCGCCGACGGCAGTGACCGGAAATCCTCCGCCGAATACGGCCTGCAGCAGGCGCCGCTGGGCCGCGTTGGTGTCCTGATACTCGTCGAGCAGCACCAGGCGGTACTGCTCGCGGATCGCCGCGGCGGTATCGGGATGATCTCGGACGAGCTCGTAGCCGAGACGAATGAGGTCGGCATAATCGAGCGCGTCCAAGCTGCGTTTACGGACGGAGTAGTGACCGAGAACCGTGGCGTATTCGGATCGTTTTGCCTCGAGCTCTGTCTGGGGAATGTCCCCCCCGGCGGCGGCTGCGGACCGCCGGATGTAGTCCGCCAGATCCTGTGGGGTGAGGAGATTGTCGCCGAGATCGGAGGACAGTTTGTCGAGGTCGCTGATCACCTTGCGGCGGGCGGTGATGTCGGTTTGCTCGAACGTCGCGACCGTAACGGCGTCAAGCAGCAGCTGGCGGGCGAAGGTGGGCGTCACCACGGCCGACCCTCGTTCGACCCCAACCCGGAGCCCGTAGTCGCCCAGCAGCTGGGCGGCGAAACCGTGGTAGGTGAACACGTCGACGGCGTCGCCCGGTTCCAAACGGATACCGAGGACCTCGCGAATGCGGGCGGCCAGCTCGCCGGCGGCCTTGTTGGTGAATGTGATCCCCAGTACCTGGTCGGGCCGGATGGCGTAGCGATCGACCATTTCTGCCACCCGGTAGGCGAGAGTGGTGGTCTTGCCGGTCCCCGCACCCGCCGCCACCCGCACAGGCGCCAGTGGCCACTCGATGACGCGGCGCTGCTCGGGTGTTGGAACGAAGGACGTCATCGGACGAACGCCTCGCGACCCTCGGGCCACTCGGGACACAGAATCCGGACCCGGCACCGGTCGCAACGCTCGTTCGGCCGCGGTGTCCAGTCCTCCTGTGCCAGGGAGTCCGCAGTCGCGATCAGCCGGGACTCCACCTCCTCGATCCGGGCCGCGTCGAGCACGATCGGCTTGTCCGGCCGTGAGGTCTTCATCGGGTACCAGAACTCCGCTTCTCGTGGTTCGCCGAACTCGGCGACGACCTCGTCGGCTCGAGCGGCCAGCAAGTAGAACCCAAGCTGAAGCGACACCGCAGCTTCCGCCGCCGGGGGAGGTTGCGTGGCTGTCTTGTAGTCCACGATCCGGAGACCGTCTTGGCCGCTCGCCGTCTCGATCCGATCGGCGATACCGTGCCAGTCCACGCCGCCCAGCTGGAGCCTCAGGCGGTGTTCCAGCAGCACGGCGCGGTCCTCGGGTCTGGGCCAGTGTTCATACAGATTGCGCAAACATCGCTGGGCCCGCCGGTACCAGGCGTCGCGCCACGCTCCGGGCCCGAAGTCGTAGTCGGCAAATCGCTTGTCCAGCGCCGCCAGCGCCTCCGCGAGGGTAGAGCGGGCCTGGCGGCCCGCCGCAACCCGCTCCACCGCCTCGAGCACGGCGTGGATGAGGGACCCAAACGCCATGTAGACGCTTGGTTCGCTCCCGATCCGGAGACGCCGCTCCAGGACGTAGCGGCGGGGACACTGTTCGTACGCCACGGCCTGGCTGGGCGACATACGGAGCGGCAACTGCACTACGCCCGTGGCCGGGCCGGGACGGCGAGTGAGTGCAAACGAGCGCGGGTCGCGCAACTCCGGATGTGGGCGGGCGACCAGCACTGCCGCCGCCGCCAGGCGGAGCGGGATGGCCGCGGCAGGATCGGCCAGGGTTGAACGCAAGAGCGCCTCTGCTTCCGCAATCGTCACCGGAGAGCCGGATCTGTCAGGCGCCCGGGTGGCACTGGGATCGTCGGTGCCGGCGACCGCCAGCAAGAAACGACTCGGCCGGTTTTCGCCCTCGTCGAGACCGGCCTCTGTCGCCGTCCACACCACGCGGCGCCGCGCCCGGGTCATCGCGGCGTAGGCCAAGCGCATCTCCTCGCGGAGCTGCCGGCGCCGGGCGCCTTCCGGCGCTTGGTTCGACAAGCGTTCCGTCTGCAGGATCGAACGCCGGCGCCGGAGGTCGGGAAACACGCCCTCCACGGCGTCGGCGATGAACACGACTTCGAACTCGAGGCCTTTGGCCTGATGGAGCGTGGTCAGGGTGAGCCGCTTTTCGTTGGGACGCCGGTACGAAAGCATGGGGGTGGCTTCGAAGTCGTCGGCATCTGCCAGCTGCACATATGTCGCCAGCGTCATTCTGGGATCACGCTCGGCCAGGCGGGTCAGTGCTTGGGAAAAGGATGTCCAGGCCGTTCGATGGTCGGCCAGGTCGGGATCAGCCACGATGGTCGGGAACTGGGGAAGGGAGGTCCAGAGGTGCCAGAAGCCGTCGGCGGCCGGCCACTCACCCGCCCAGGCGGGATCCTGCAACAGGAGGGCCATGGGACGTCCCCCAGCGACATGGTCTGCGAACAGCTCTCGCCACGAGGCACCCGTACGGGCCCGCATTCGATCGAGGTCACGTTGCGTGCCGATCGACGCCCGGAAGAGCGGACCGAGCAGCAGTCGAGTGGCCGACGCGTCGGTCATCGGGCCGTCGTCCATGGCCAGCGCCACGCAATCGAAGACCGGCCGGATGGCCGGATGATCCACCAGGCGCGACTCCGGTTTGTCGTGAGCGATAGACCGCCGTTCCAACGCACGGGAGAGCTCGGGCAATATCCGGCGCTTGGTCCGTACCAGCACCGCCATGTCGTCTAGCGCGATGCCCTCCTCTAGGTGGAGGCGCTGCACCTCTTCCGCGATCCAGTCCGCCTCATGGGACAGCTGGTCGAACAGGTGGACGTCCACGCGGCCCTGGTGCGCGGCCGGCTGCACCGGCCCGGCACCACCGGGGAGCTCGCCGGCTGTGAGCCGCTCAGCCGCTCCGAGGATCGCAGCGGGCACCCGAAACGATGTGCTGAGGACCACGCGGCGGGCAGGAGCGCCGGTCGGGTCCCGGAACTGGTGAGGGAACTCGGCGACGTTGTCGAGTTCGGCGCCTCGGAACGAGTACACGGACTGATAGGGGTCGGCGGCGACGGTGAGGTTCCGGCGCACTGCGGTGAGGCCGTCCAGCAGGCCGGCCTGGGCGACTGTGGTGTCTTGGTATTCGTCGACCAGCACGAAGCGATACTGTTCTGCGACCTGGGCCCGCACCGTCAGATCGCCGAGCAACCGTACTGCCTGGGCCTGGAGGGTACCGTAATCGATCCGGTGGTCGCGTTTCAGCCGCTCGTGGTACCGCCGCACGAAGTCTGGAAGGGCCCGCCAGTCGGCTCGCTGTGCGGCGAGCGCGGCCAGGGTCTCTGCGCTGAGCAGCCGTTCCTGGCTCCGCATCACGAAGTCGGCAACCTCGGCGGCGAACGTACGGGTGGTGAGCATCGCGCGAAACGGGGCCGGCCATGACTGCTCCGTTTCCTGGGCCAGCAGCTCCGCTACCAGCGCCACTTGCTCCGGTCCGGTCAGGATGGTGGGCAACGATGACCAGCCGAGGACGGCCGGGGCGTGCAGTTCCAGGAGACGGAGCGCAAACGAATGGAAGGTCGAAGCAGGAATTCCGGTGGTCGAGCGTGCGATTCGATCCTCCACCCGGCGGCGCAGGTCCGCAGCGGCCCGGCGCGAGAACGTGAGGAGCAACACGCGGTCTGCTGCGATTCCCAGGTCATCGATGAGGTGGGCCGCCCGCCGGACGAGGAACTCCGTTTTGCCGGTGCCGGGACCGGCCACTATCAGCTGCGGGCCGTCGACGCGAGCGATGGCGGCATCCCACGCTCCCGGTTCGATGTGCGAGTCGACCACGGCGGGAGCGTAGGCCATGGGCGCTCCGCCGTCAGGCGGCCGCCGGGACGGTCCGGCTCGCACACCATCCGCACCGATCCGCCGGCGCGCTGAATTGGGTCATGAACGATATCCCGGCCGCGGCGAGCGCTTCCTCGGCATCTGAAATGCCCAGGCCGGCTGCTTCGACTCGGAGTGGGACCGGCTCCGTTGCTGTGATCTGCATGTCGATCCTCCGTAGTGAGCTTCTGGCACTCACAGTACGAATCGGGTGTGACATTCCGCGCGGTACCGGCTCATCCTTCGTATGCTTTCCGCCGTGTGGCTAGTAGGACGCTGGTGGAACAAGCCGCTGCTCACGTCCGCGCTGCTGGTCATAGCCGGCGGGTTGGCAGTCGGGGCGTGGCTGGTTGACACGCGCCTGCACGACGGTGCGGCGTTGCGCAACGTTTCGCTGGAAGACCGTCTCGTGGGCGGCATGGGCGAGGCCGACCTCAATGGGGTGCTCGCTGCATCTGCGGAGCGGGTGGAGTCGAGCCCGGTAACGATCGACCTTGGCGACCAGACGATCGAGTTCCTGGCCGGGGAGCTGGGTGTTGGGATCGATAGTGACGCCACCCGGGCGGCCATCCTCGATGCGGGTCGGGCGGGTTCGCTGTGGGAACAGTTTCATGGGTGGGCTGTGAATCTCGACGACCGCCGCCGGGTAGACGTGGTCCACACCTTCGACGCCGATGCGGCCAGATCGCTGCTGGCCCGCCACCCGCTGGCAATCGACCGCCAGCCGGTCGATCCTTCGGCCACGTTCAACGGCGAGGTTCTCGTCGCCGTCGAGGGAGCGCCGGGGCGCGGTTTGGACGTGGAGCAGATCGTAGGTGCGATCGCCAATGGGGTTGCGACGGGCGACTATTCCCATCTCCGGGGCGCATGGCTGGAAATACCCAGTCCGATCCTCTTCGGTGAGGCCGAGTCACTGGTGGCCGGCATCAAGAACCGGGTCGCGGCCGGAATAATCGTGACCATCGGGGACACCGCCCGCTGGGTGCCGCCCAAGCCGCTCTATTCGTGGATGAGCACGACCAGCGAGCGCGGGCACCTGGAGCTGGAGTTCGATGGTTCGGAGGCCCTCCAGTACGTCGAATCGCTGTTCGCCGACGTATGGGTAGGCGACTTGGAACCCACCTTCGACGTGGTCGACGACCGGCCGGTGTTCGCCGACCTGCGTGACACGCGTACGGTCTGCTGCGCTTCGACCATCGTCCCGATGCTCGAGGCGGTGGTGCTGGGTGATACACCGCAGCCGATCGAGGCGCCGTTGCGTCCGCCCAGCAACGACGAGAGCTTGCTGGTGGCTCGCAAGCTGGGCGTGACGGATCTGGTCGGCGAGTTCACGACCGAGCACGCCTGTTGTCAGACGCGGGTCACCAATATTCACCGGATCGCCGACATCATTCGGGGATATGTGATTGCGCCCGACGAGGTGTTCTCGGTCAACGAGTACGTAGGCCGGCGCACCAGGGACAATGGTTTCGTATCGGCCGGCGTCATCCAATCGGGCCGGTTCGACGACGCCGTTGGCGGCGGTATCTCGCAGTTCGCCACCACGTTGTTCAACGCGGCCTTCTTTGCCGGCCTGGACATTCCCGAATACCAGAGCCACAGCATCTACATCAGCCGCTATCCGTACGGTCGAGAAGCCACCGTCTCGTTCCCGGTGCCCGACCTCGTCATCCACAACACGACGCCGTACCACGTCCTGATCTGGACCTCGTACACCGACACGTCCATCACGGTTCAGATGTATTCGACGCCGCACACCGCAGTCGCCCAGACCGGCCAGGCCGTGAGCTCCCTCGGCGCCTGCACTCGGGTCGAGACCTTCCGTGAGCGCGTCTATCCCGACGGCCAGGTGGTGGCGGATTCTGTGTTCGCCACCTACCGGCCCGGTGAAGGCCTGGACTGTCGCGGTCGTCCAACCCCACGGACGTGACCGGCTGGCTCGTTGGGAGCATGAGCAACCGGTATCGTCCCTGCCATGAGAGTTCTGGTGGCCGATGCGCTGACACCGTCCTTCATGGAAGCGCTCCGTGATGAGGGTTGGGAGGCGACAGAGGCTGCGGATCTGACCCAAGACAGCTTGCCGGGTGCGATAGGCGGATACGACGCGCTGGTCGTGCGTTCCACCCGGGTGACGGCCGAGACCATTGCAGCGGCAGACCGGCTGGCGCTGATCGTACGGGCGGGCGCGGGCACCAACACGATCGACGTCGCGGCTGCCTCCAACGCAGCGATCACCGTGTCCAACGCCCCCGGCCAGAACGCCATCGCAGTGGCCGAGCTGACTCTGGCCTTGTTGCTGGCTATCGATCGCAGCGTGCCCGACAACGTGGCAGCGCTCCGCGAGGGACGCTGGGAAAAGCGCCGCTTCAGCCGGGCCAGGGGCCTTTACGGCCGCACCTTCGGCCTGGTTGGGCTGGGTTCGATCGGCCAGGAGGTCGCGCAGCGGGTGGCTGGTTTCGGGATGCACATCGTCACGCTCGACCGGCCGAACCGGTCCCCACGGGCAAGTGAGCTGCTGACCCGTCTGCGAATGGGGCTGGTGGATTCCTTGGAGGAGCTGGCAGCCGCATCCGACGTGCTGTCGTTTCACGTTCCCCTCTCGGATGCGACGAAGGGCATGATCAACGCTTCGCTCCTGTCGCACCTGCGTGCGGGGGCAATCCTGCTCAACACATCACGCGGGGAGCTGGTGGCCGACGAGTCAGATCTGGTGGCGGCGATAGACAACCGAGGGCTACGGGTGGGCGTCGACGTATTCCACAACGAGCCGGGCTCAGGCACCGCGCAGTTCAGTTCGAAGTTTGCCCAGCACCCGGGTGTCTACGGCACCCACCACATTGGCGCTTCGACCGAACAGGCGCAGGAAGCGGTCGCGGCGGCCGTACTGGAGGTGCTCCGCAAGCACCATGCGGGCCGGCCTCGCAATGCGGTGAATCTGCTCGAGGCGTCGGCCGGGGCCAGCATGGTCGTCCGCCATCACAACGTGGTCGGTGTACTTTCCGCGATCCTGGCTGAGGTCCGCCGGGCCGGCATCAATGTGCAGGACATGGAAAACCGTATCTTTGCCGGCGGCATTGGAGCTGTGGCCCGCCTGTCGCTGTCGGCGGTGCCTTCCACAGATACCCAGAACTCGATCCGCGCACTGCCCCAGGTTGTTGACCTGAGTGTCAGAGGACACGAGTGATTCATCCGATATCGGCACGGCTCCCGCTACCCGAAGCCGTCCAGACCGTGGTGGCGCCGCCCTATGACGCGCTGCGGCCGGAAGAACGGTTCACATTTGCCCAAGCCCACCCGGACAACTTCCTCACGGTGATTCTGTCTCCGGAGGACATGCCGGATCCCGACCTCGATCCAGATGAACTCGGCCGCCGCTCCCGCGCCCAGCTCGCCCGGCTGCTCGAGAACTACTTCACCCCGCCGGCGCCGCCCGCTTTCTACGTCTACGAGATGTCCGATCACGGGCACTGCCAGCGAGGTGTGGTCGCCTCGATCCGGCCGTCCGATGCTGGACGGATTCTGGGACACGAGCGGGTGCTGGACCGGCGAGTAGCGGCGCTTGCCCGATTTTATGCGGAGACCGGGATCAACCCCAGCCCGATCTCGGTGATGTGGCGGCCCGACGCATCCGCCGGCGAAGCCACCGCCGCGGCCGCGACCGGCCCGCCGGTCGTTGAGTACATCGGTCATGATGGAATCGCCCACCGGGTGTGGCGTGTGGCCGATGCAGAACTTCCGGTCCCAATCCAGGAGATGGATCGTCTGTATATCAGCGATGGCCACCACAGGATGGCGGCTGCGATGGCGGGCGAACCCGAGATAGACATTCTGATCGTTGCCTTCCCGGCCGCCGAGATGCAGGTGTTCGGTTATCACCGGGTGGTGAACGCGCAGGCTCCCGTCGACTTCTTCGACCGGATCGGGCCTACCTGGCGCGTCTCTCCGTCCGACCGCGACATTCGAGCTGCACCGGGTGTCGTCGGATTGTGCATGGGCGGCCGGTGGTATCGGCTCGAGCGCGTGGGGGATCGCCCGCTGGACCAGGTTGACCGCCTCGACGTCTCGCTCGTGCACCAGGAGATCATCCAAACGGGTCTCGGAGTGTATGACGAGCATCGAATCGACTACCGGGTGGATAGCGATCCGGTGACGATGCTCGAGCGCGAGACCAGCCGGCTTGCGATCGGGTTCCTGCTGGAGCCGCCCACCATCGAGGACATCATGGCCGTAGCGGATGCTGGTCGCTGGCTTCCCCCGAAATCGACGTGGTTCGCTCCCAAGGTGCGCTCCGGGCTCCTCGTCGTGGAGCACTGAGCCGATCGACGAACCCCGCGCTGGCTAACCGGTAGCGGCGAGCCGCAGCTGCTCGGGGCCGCCGGGGGCCTCGGCGGTGAAGGCCGGGCAGCGAGACTGAAACGAGCACCAGTTGCACAGCCGGGAGGGGCGGGGGGGAAAGCGCTGTTCCTCGATGGCACGGTTGATGGCGGACCACAAGGCTGACAGCTGCCGCTCCATGGCATCGAGTTGGGCGTCGTCCACCCGGATCTGATACATCACCGAATTCCCGAGGTACAGGAGGCGCAGCTGGCGGGGGGTACGGCCCATTCGGTTGCGGATGAGCAACGCATATATCTTCAAGGCGAAGAAGGCACCGAGCGCATAACGCTCCGGTGGGGCCTTGCCGGTCTTGTAGTCGGTTATGACCAGCTCCCCGTCCCCGTTTTCGTCGATGCGGTCGAGAATTCCCCGGATCGTCAGCTGTCCGACCTCCTCCATCATGTCGAGCTCCCGGTCCACCGGCACGACACCGGCCGGGTTTTCCAGCGCGAAGTAGTTGGCGAGTACTTGCATGCTCTCCACACCCCACTCCCGCTCATCATCAGTCGACGCAAACAGCTCGGCGAACTGCTCGTCGCCCCGCAGCTGCGTCCACGCCTTGCGGAAGAGGTCGTATAGGACTTCGGGCCGGCGCTGATCGGGAGGCAGATCGAACAGCCACTCGAGCGCCAGGTGTGCCGTCGTGCCGCGAGCCTGATAGACAGTGGTCGGCTCCGGCAGCCGGTCGATGGCCCGGAACTTGAACAGCTGCGGGCAGAGCTTGAAATCCGATGCCCGGCTCGGCGACAACGTGTCCAATGACATGCGTGTAACTATACGGGGAGGCTGTGACATTCGCAGCGATTGCGGCGGCCCCGCCGGTATCGCGAAATCTTTTGCTAGGACGCGAAAACAAAGGTGCGGTTTGGGGTTGTCACGCAGGCGCCAGCGTTCTACATTGCCACGTACTGCACCGGGGTGACCCGGGGCAGGGAAGGGCAGACCGAGAGGTCGGCCTGGAAGCCCCGCAGGGGGAACAGTACCTTCGGGCACTGGAGCACCTGCAGGGTGTGGAAGTCCCGAGAGGGTGATGGTTTCGGCCAGAACTCCCTCGGGATTTTCCGCGTTTGGGGCTGTTCCGTTCCCCGCTCTATTGCTCCCCAGCTGTGGCCAGACGCGGCTGTGGCTATGGCTACAGCTGCACCGCAACGCACATAGCGAAACCCCGAGCGAGTACGAACCGAAGTCAGCACCCTCTCGGGGTTTCAGTGTCCCTTTCGGCGACCCGACCCGAAGGCCGGTCTCCGTCCGAGACGTGCGAAGCGCCTTCTCAACCGCTTCTGTCCGCTGCCACCGTCGCCGAAGCGCCGGCGACACCGGTTCGCTCGCTCCGGGCCGAAACCCGGTCCGAGCAATTCTCCACGCCAGCCGCAGCCGGCGCCGAGACGGCGGCTGGTGAGCGAGGCCCACTGCCTGCCGTACTCATTGCTCACGGACGAATCCGCGACCTCCGAGCTCCCGTCCCGTGCCGAAGCACCGTCCGGGTTCGGCAACCGTTCGTCTCCGTCCGGTTGCCTGCCTCGTTTCCGAGGCACCGCTGAGAGTCTCCTCTATGCGGCGAGCGGCACGTTACGACCGCGTCTTTACCCGGGCAAACGACAGCGTTGGTTCGTTTTCGCGAGCCAATGATTGTTTTCGCGTTTCAACGATGGCCGGTGGCCCATGGTTTTTGAGCCAAGAACGGCGCCCTGTGGCCGGCGCCGGCGAATGCCGCCTGGCCTATCATCCGCCCATGGCGTATCCGGAACGACTGCTCAGCCCCGGTGAACGGGTCGAGACCGAGTTTCGTCCGCATTGGAAGGTGCTGATCATCCCGATCGTCGCCTTCATCGTGGGACTTGTCGTGGCGGTGGTCCTGCTCACGACACTCGAGGGCACCGTTCGGCTCATCGGAGCCGGCTTGGCCCTCCTCGCCGGGCTGTTCGTTGGCGCCCGGCAGTGGGTCTCGTGGTTGTTCACGAAGTACATCATCACCAACGAGCGCCTGATCATCCGGGAGGGCGTGATCGCCCGCCGGGGCAAAGAGATCCCGCTGGAGCGCATCGACAACGTCTCCTATTCGCAGACCGTCGGTGAACGGATACTGCGGTCCGGCGATCTGATCATCGAGTCGGCGGGTGAGGGCGGCCAGAGCCGGTATGCCGACATCC
Organism: Acidimicrobiia bacterium; assembly: GCA_041576165.1. GTDB lineage: Bacteria > Actinomycetota > Acidimicrobiia > Spongiisociales > Spongiisociaceae > JBFGLM01. The sequence goes on along the minus strand of JBFGLM010000004.1, from coordinate 15,858 downwards.
CCAGTCCGGAGGAGACACAGGCGCTCATCTACCAGTATCGCGAATCGCGGTTGCTCGCCATCGAAGGCGGAGCACCGTTGTCGAAGGCCGATGAGATCGAGAAGCTGGCTCGCCTGTGGCGGGATGGCGTGCTCACCGACCAAGAGTTCGAGGCGAAGAAGCGCAAACTCCTCGACGAGATCTAGGTCATGGCGATCAGGCAGAGGAGGTACGGGTGCCCCCGCATATGATGGATTATCCGCTGTTGCTGTCGACGCTGTACGAGCGCGCCGTCCGCATTCATCCGGATCAGCAGATCGTGTCGGTGGAACCCGACCTGTCAAGGCAGGTGACGTCGTACGGCGAAACGGACAGTCGGGTCCGCCGCCTCGCAACCGCACTCGCCGGCCTCGGAGTGGAGCGGGGCGATGCGGTGGGCACCTTCGCCTGGAACAACCAGCGGCATCACGAACTGTATTGGGCGACTGCGAACACGGGTCGCATCTGCCACACGCTCAACATCCGCCTTTTCCCGGATCAGCTGACCTACATCATCAACCACGCCGAGGACGAGGTCGTGTTCGTGGATCCGAATCTGGTCTCCGCTCTCGAACCGATCGCGGCCGAGTTGGACACGGTCAAGCAGTTCATCGTGATGGGTGACTCGACGGACACGACATTGCCCAATGCCATCGCCTACGAGGACCTGATCGCTGACGCTGCACCGCACGGCGAATGGCCCGAGCTGGACGAGCGCTCACCGATGATGTTCTGTTACACGTCGGGCACTACCGGCAATCCCAAGGGCGTCGCCTACACGCAACGTTCGACCTACCTGCACACCATATCGGGCATGGCCTTCAAGCCGATCTCATCCGCCGACAATCTCATGCCGGTGGTTCCCATGTTCCACGCCGCTGCGTGGGGATATCCATTCCAGGCCACCACCGCCGGGGCCAAGATCACGTATCCTGGGCCCGACCTCTCGCCCGCCGGTCTGGTCGATCTGATCGAGAGCGAGCGGGTGACGTTCTCGGCAGGAGTTCCCACGGTTTGGCTCGGGATCCAGCAGTTCCTGACCGACCACCCCGATCGGGACATCTCCAGCATCCACTCATTCCTCTGCGGTGGATCGGCGGTTCCCCGGGCCATGATCGACTGGTATTGGAAGAACCGCAGCATCAAGGTCGTCCAGGGATGGGGTATGACGGAGACCAACCCGGTTGCCGCCGTTGCCCTCCTCAAGCCGGACATGGAGGATTGGGATTGGGATCGCCAACTCGACTTTCTGGAAACGGCCGGCCTTCCGATTCCGGGGTTGCGGGTGAAGATCGTCGACGAGGAAGGGAACGAGCTACCTCACGACGGCGAAGCCTTCGGGGAGTTGTTGATCCAGGGCCCGTGGATTGCCGCCGAGTACTACAAAGATGCGCGCAGCTCAGAGACCATGGTCGACGGCTGGCTCCGTACCGGTGACGTTTGCAAGATCACTCCCGAGGGCTACGTCCGAATCACTGACCGCGCCAAGGACGTCATCAAATCTGGTGGTGAATGGATCTCGTCGATCGATCTCGAAAACACGATCATGGCGCACCCCAACGTGGCAGAAGCGGCGGTGGTCGGCATCAAACATCCCGAATGGCAGGAGCGCCCGCTGGCGCTGGTAGTGCCCGTACCCAATGCGGAGGTCTCGGGAGAGGAGCTGAATCAATTCCTGTCGGATCGGGTTGCGAGATGGTGGCTCCCTGACGAGTACGTCTTTGTGGACGAGCTCCCCAAAACCGGGACGGGCAAGTTCGACAAGAAGGTGGTTCGCGACCAGTACTCGGACGTCTTCACCACTTGATGGTCCCCGACACGCCGGCGACGAAGGCGGTGGCTCGAGCCGGCATCGAGCATCGAGTCGTCACCTACGGCAAGGTCGACACTGCCGAAGAGGCCGCCCGGGCGCGCAGGGTTCCACTGGCGGCGCTGGTCAAGACGCTGGTGCTCCGGCTGTCCGGCGACGACTACAGGTTGGTGGCAATCGGCGGCGACCGGGTGATCGACTGGCCGAAGGTGCGGCGGCAGCTGGGCGTCAGCCGGGTGTCGATGGCCGACGAGGACGCGCTCGCTGCAGTCACGGGTTACGTCCGCGGGACCGTCACCCCCTTCGGCGCCACCGGAGGCTGGGCGCTCATCGTCGATGCCGCGGTGCTCGAGCACGACGAAGTGTCGTTGGGGGGAGGCAAGCACGGGGTGGCGATCCACCTCGCACCCTCCGACCTCGTGGAATGTTTCGATGCCATTGTGGCCGATGTGACAAAACCTGGATGATTTCCGAGGGTCATACCCCACTGAAGGTGGGAGCCCGGACGCTCATGGCGCGAATGATTCGCTTCCTTTGCAAGTGTCAGCGTGTACATTGGGGCCAGCATGTGGGGCACGGCCGGGGAGTCCCGCGGTACGCCGGCGCGGAATGCGATGGTATCGCAGCCAGTTGGTGCCATCGTGCCGGTGTGCAAGGGGGAACCGCGGAAGCGAACTGAGCCATGTCATTTGAGGCAGTTGAATTCATAGAGCTGACGTTTCAACCGGGCCGCCCAGCCCCCCCACCGCGAGAGACAGTGATCGGCACGTTTGAGACCGAGGTCGACGCGATCGAGCACGCTCGCAAGGCGCGCGACGTGTTTCGCAACGGCTCGGGCTCTGCTCGTTACGCGTGGTGGATCGTGCGCCAACCGGGCTCGGCGCTGGCTCAGTGGATCGCGGATTCCACCACCGACCGCGAGTTTGTCTTGGACCTGCGCACCGGCCAGCTGATCGAAGTGCCGTAGGCGGCGAGACTCACCCGTTCCCCGTCCGGCCAGAGGCAACTACCCCGATCCGGCTACCCTCGTTGCAATGCTGGCTGACCTCCTCGCGCACGACGGCGTGGTCGAGGATGTGTCGCTGTCCGGGATAGTGGGCTTCATGGCGTTGCATGGGGGCATCGAAACCGGCACTGCCGAGCTGGCCCGGCGGGCCGCGCAACGCGCGGGAGCGTCTCTCTACGTGGTCGAGCAGCCGGAGGATCTGTGGTGGCACGTACCGTCGACCAACTTCGATCCGGCTGATTCGCACGGGCTTCGCCGGTTCATACACCACGTCACCTGTGCCGTGTCGTTGCATGGTTTCGGGCGGCCGGGCATGCAGAAGACAGTGTTGCTGGGTGGGCGCAACCGCGAAATGGCAGCCCGGATGGCAACCGTCATGCGCAAACACCCCTCCACCCGCGTCATCGACGACCTGGAAGAGATGCCACGCACGCTGCGGGGCGTACATCCCCGCAATCCGGTCAACCTGCCGCCGGGACGCGGGGTGCAGATTGAGTTGACGGCTGACCTGCGGGAAGGCCCAGCATCCGAGCCGATCGTCGAAGCCATGGTCACGTCGGCCCGAGCCGAGATGGCGCAGCTGGAGGCCGGTTGAGTTGGCCGCATTTCACGCCACCTTCGCCTGGGTCGCGATTGTCGTCGCCGGCGCGAGCGGCTTGGTGGCACTGGGATACGAGATCGTCAAGCGTCCGATCGATGGATTCTTCAAAGGGGTAGTGGCCGGCTCTGTGGTCGCCATGCTCGGCCAGATCGGGATCGGCCTCATCATGTTCGGACAGGGCGAGGAACCCGGAAGCATCCACATGTTCTATGGCTTTGTGATCCTCTTCACGTTCACATTCGTCTACATCTACCGCGCCCAGATCCGCCGGCGACCCAGGTTGTGGTGGGGGTTGATTCTCCTGTTCGTGATGGGTCTCGGGCTACGAGGGGTTGCCAATTTCGGGGCAAGCTTCTGAATGCCCGGCGTGGCCGATCCAGGCGCCGTCAATCCCCCTCGGCCCCGGCATGGAATGCGCCCGGCTCGCTACAGTCCGCTGCTCGCAGACGGAGGGAACGCCATGTTGCTCGAAGGCAAACGCCTGCTCATAACCGGGGTTCTCACCGACGGCTCGATCGCCTGGCACAGCGCGAAGCTCGCGCAGGAGCAAGGGGCCCAGCTCGTTCTCACAGGGTTCGGGCGCGGCATCCGGTTGACCGAGCGGGCCGCCCAGCGACTGCCCGACACACCCGATGTGGTGGAACTGGATATCAACGATGCCGCGCACATGGAGTCGCTGGTCGGCGAGCTCGATCGGCGCTGGGGGGGAATCGACGGAGCGCTACATGCCATTGCGTTCGCGCCGGAAGATGCGTTGGGCGGCTCATTTCTCACCACGCCTCCCGAGTCCGCCCAAATGGCGTTCACGACCTCGGCGTATTCGCTGAAGGCGCTGGCCGCCGGTCTGCTGCCTCTGCTCCGGGCGGCCGGCGGAGGGTCGCTGGTCTCGCTCGACTTCGACAACGGCGTTCAGGCTTGGCCCGGTTATGACTGGATGGGTGTCGCCAAAGCGGCGCTGGCCTCGGTCACGCGCTACCTCGCGGCCTATCTCGGGCCGGACGACATCCGGGTCAACGCCGTGTCGGCCGGGCCACTCGCCACGGTCGCTGCCAAATCGATTCCGGGCTTCAGTGTTTTCCAGGACGTCTGGGACGAACGCGCGCCGCTCCGCTGGGATGTGACGGACCCCGAGCCGGTGGCCCGAATGGTGTGCGTGCTGTTGTCGGACTGGGCGACAAAGACCACCGGCGAGGTGATACACGTCGATGGCGGCTTTCACGCGGCGGCAGCCGCCGTGGCGCCCCCCAGCTGAGGAGCCGGGATGCCGGGCCGGCACCGGCTGTATCAGCCCGGCTGTCACAGAATGGTGATCCGCTGCGACAGCGATCCCGGTGCCTTGGGCAAGAAGACGGTGAAGGTCGCGCCCCCTCCCTCGGTCTCGGACAGCTCGATGCGGCCTCCCATGCCCGTCACGAGGCCTTTGACGATGTTCAGCCCCAAGCCGGTGCCGCCCTGAGACCGGGTGGCGGACGGCTCCAACTGCTGAAATCGTTCGAAGACGCGGTCCCGGGCCTCGAGGGCAATACCGGGTCCGTGGTCGATGAACGAAATGGAGATCGTCTGATTGGGCACGGCCGTGGCGACGACCTCGACTGGTGAGTTCGGCGCATATTTCAATGCGTTTTCGATCAGGTTGATGACGATGCGCTGGAAGTGATCGGCGTCCGCCTCGATCTCGGATGCGTCCTCGTCGACCCGGAGGCTCACCCGCGATTCCGCGTCGGGGATGGTCGCCATGACGTCGCGCAGCAGCACCTCGACTTTGATCTTTTCGGGCTGCTGTGGCAGCGCCCGGTTCTCGATGCGTGAGACCATCAGCAGGTCCTCGATCAGCCGGCGCAGGCGATCGGCCTGGTTCCGGGCCGAGCCGAGCAATTCCTGGGCCGCCGGCCGCTCAGGGGCCAGTTCGGGTCGGGCCAGCGTGGCGAGGGCCCCGATGATCGACGTCAGCGGGGTCCGCAGCTCATGGCTGACCACCGACACGAAGTCGGTCTTCATCCGGGCAAGCTCCTCCATGCGGCGGCTGGTTTCCGCCGCCTCCTGGTAGCGGTCGAGCTGGGCGAGGACAAGCGCCGCCGGTGCGCTCAAGGAGATCAAATCCTCTAGGTCGGTGCTCTCGAACAGGCCGCCCCGTTTGTCGCCGACGATGATCAGGCCCATCGAGCGCCCGCCCACTCGGAGCGGTGCGACCATCGCTGAAGTAAGTCCGAGCTCGCCAAGCAGGCCCGAGTCGAAGGCGGCGCGGTCGAGCTTGCGGAAGATACGCGCCTCGCCGAGACGGTACGTCTCGGCGAGAAGGTCGTCGGCCTGGATCGGAACCCGATACCCGGCCAGGTCGAGAGTGTGGCCGGCCGCCCAGATTGGCGACAGCACCTCGAGCGAGAGGCCGGTGTCGTCCCGCAGCATCACCACACCGACCTCAGCAGCGAGGTAGGTGCCGATGCGCCCGACCAGCTGAGGAACCACGTTGGCCAGGCTGTCGCCGGCGGCGATGGTTCGGGACACCTCGTAGAGGCGCTCGAAATTCGCTTCCTGGCGGGCCAGCGCGGCCAGGCTGGCTCGTGCTTGCACTACTTCGCGGCGGTAGGCAGCGGTCAGCAGCCGGGCGATGATGGCGACGGCCGCGAACGCGGCGATCGTGATCATCAGGGTCACTGAAGATGGGTCGTCGTGCGTCATCCACGGGATGGCGATGTTGGCCGCAGCGACCAACGAAGCGAAGAGGACCAGGCCGAAGGTCTGGCCGATGACGGCCACAACGACGATGGCAACCATCGATAGGCCGACAATCGGGACGATCAGCTCTTCGAACGTCAGCGCCCGGGCCAGCAGGAACAGGATCAGCGAGCTCCACAACCACAGCAGCACGGAACCGATCCGGCGCTGCGCGACGGCCTCCCACTCGACGATCGCCAGCGCGGCCAGACTGACGGCGGCCAGGGAGACGGTGCCGATGAGGTCGGGGGTCGCTTCGATGCCGGCCAGTACCGCGTCGACCGTCACCAGCAGGAGCGCACCGCCGGAGAACTGCAGCCCAAGCCGAATAGCCCGCGCGCGGAATCCGCTCGGAGCGCTTTCGATGGGGGCTGCAGGTCCTGCCATGGCCCTCGCTGTGTTCCTGGTGTCTGCTACTGGTTCAGGTCGGTAGATGAATCATCGGCAGGTCTATGGCCTGGAGTAAGGAGACTTGCCGACTGGACGAGCCTCCCGCAGCCGTATCTTGGCCGCCGGCGGTGGCTAGGGAAAGCACACCGCTCATTGGAGCAGCGGGAGCACCCGCTCCAGCGCAGCCACGCGGCTTCCCTTGACCAAGACCGCGCAACGGTCGTCGAGCGGCCCGATCCGGTCGGCAACGTCGCCGATCGGGGTGGGCATAATCCCGTAGAGGTCGGTATCGACGCTGACCAACTCGATGCCGAGCTGTTCTGCGTCGGCGGCGATGGCGCGGTGTGCGGCCTGGCTGGTGTCGCCCAGCTCAGCCATGAGGCCCAGCACCGCAATCCTCCGCTCTACCCGCAGAGCAGCGAGCGACTGGAAAGCAGCTCGCACGCTCGCGGGGTTCGCGTTGTAGGTGTCATCGATGATGACAGCGCCAGATGGTGCATGCCTGATCGCCATGCGCCCATCCGGAGGCTTGACTTGGGCCAGGCCATCGGCGACCTGAGTGGGAACAAGGCCGGCCCACAGGGCAGGAGTGGCCGCCGCCAGCGCATTCGCCACTTGATGCCGGCCGTTCACCGCCAGGCAGACGTCGGCCGACCCCCACGGCGAACTGAGCCGGAAGCGAGCGCGCAGGTCGGAGTCCATGCGAATATCACGAGCGTGGACGTCGGCCGAGCTCGACAACCCAAAGGTAACGGTTCGAGCGTCGGTGATGGCGGCCATCGGCGCGACGAGTGGGTCGTCGCCGTTGAGCACCGCCAGCCCGGAGGTGGGCAGCGCCTCAACGAGTTCGCCCTTGGCGCGGGCAACTTCCTCCAGTGTCCCGAACTGCTCGAGGTGGGCCGCGTCCACGGTGGTGACGATCCCCACCTTTGGGCGGGCGATGGTGCATAGGTGGCGGATATGTCCCTGCCCGCGTGCCCCCATCTCAACGATCAGCGCATCGATCGGTACGATGGCGTTGATCAGGGTCAGCGGGACGCCGAGCTCATTGTTGTAAGAGGCCGGACTGGCCTCCACGACGCCGAAATGCCTGAAGGCGCCCAGGCAGAGTTCCTTCACTGTGGTCTTGCCCACCGAGCCCGTCACGGCCACCACTAGATCCGGCACAAGATCGCGGGCGGCGCGGCCCAGATCATGCAGTGCCCGGAGTGTGTCTTCCACCCTGATGGCCGTCCCCCCGACCGGCTCGTACTCCGTCAGGTATGCCGCAGCGCCCGCGTCGAGGGCAGCCGGGATGAAGTCGTGCCCATCTCGCTCACCTCGCACCGGTATGAAGAGGTCGTGCTCTCGGGCGATGCGGCTGTCTATGACCGCACGCAGGACGGCGGCCGGCGGGCCGCTGTGATCGCCGCCGGTGATCTTGGCGATTTCTTCGCTGGTGAACCGCATGTCTCCCGTTCGTTCGAGCCGGCCGCGGCCGGCGGGAGCATCATCGAAAGTCCGGGTCACAGTACCTATGCTGCGTGGCCATGAACGGGTACACCAAGCTGGTGCTCGTCTACGGGGGCCCATCGGCGGAGCATGAAGTGTCGTGCGTCTCCACCTTCCACGTCAGCCGCGCCGCAGATCAGGATCAGTTCGATGTGCGCATCGTCGGTGTGACCCGTGAGGGTCAGTGGGTAGATGCCACCGACGCGCTGGCCGATTTACCCGATGCCACGCAACTGCCATCGCCCAATGCTCTTGGAGATGCGTCGCAGTTCCCGGCCCCGCTATTCGAGGCGTTCGGCGACAGCTCGGAGGCAGTCGTCTTCCCGCTGATCCACGGGACAATTGGCGAGGACGGCTCTCTGCAGGGCCTCCTTGACGTTGTGGGTGTCCCCTACGTCGGGGCCGGCGTGCTCGCGTCGGCATTGTGCATGGAAAAGGACATGGCCAAGGCTGTGCTGCACCACGCGGGGATACCCCAGGGGGTTTTCCGGACGGTGGACAGCCCCGGCCTCACGCCGGCCCAGGCCGAGCGGCTCGGGGAAGAACTCGGCTTTCCGTGCTTCGTGAAGCCGGCCGCCCAGGGGTCGTCGGTCGGGGTGGCCAAGGTGGACAGCTCCGATGCGCTGCTGAAGGCCGTGGGCGCCGCCCTGGACTACGGTGAACGCGCTCTGGTCGAGGCATTTGTGGCCGGTCGCGAGATCGAGGTGGCAGTGATGGGCAATGAGCACCCGCAGAGCTCGGCGCCGGGAGAGATCGTGCCCAGCCAGGATTTCTACGACTACCGAGACAAATACGTCCTGGGCCAGGCCGAGCTGCTGATCCCGGCACCGCTGACGGCGCCCACTACGGCCGCTGCCCGGGAGCTGGCGCTGACCACCTACCGAACGTTGCAGGTTGAGGGATTGGCCCGGGTCGATTTGTTCTTGACCGGCAGCGGTGACCTCCTTGTAAACGAGGTGAACACACTTCCCGGCTTCACGCCGATATCGATGTACCCCAAGCTATGGGAATACGAAGGGCTCAGCTACTCCGAGCTGATCACCAAACTGGTCGAGTATGCGTTCGATCGCCACCGCCGGCGATCGGGTTATCGGAGAACCGCCGACTGAGCTTCGACGTAAGCGGCGCCGGGCTTCTTTCCCGTGAGAGGCGAGCGGCCCTCCGTTTCTCCCGAGAGGTTCCGAGCAGGAACTCGGTTCAGAGGTGCACCACCGGGCACGTCAGCGTGCGTGTAATGCCCTCGATGGCCTGGATGCGCGCCACCACGAGCTTGCCGAGCTGGTCCACATCCGACGCCTCTGCCTTGACGATGACGTCATACGGTCCGGTCACATCATCGGCCGTGTCTACACCGTCGATGTCCCGTACGGCCGATGCGACTTGCGCTGCCTTCCCGACTTCCGTCTGGATGAGCACATAAGCTTGGACCACGACTTCTCCTCTCGGCGATCGTTATCGCCTGACTATACCGATCGGGCATTGGGGCGGGCGGGCGGGACCGGGAGAGTTCGGCCTAGCGACCGTCGCTTCCCATCCGGATAGAATGGGCGAACAAGCGGCCCTCGGCTTCTTCCACATCGAAGATGATGCGCTGACCCTGGCGCAGAAGCCGGAAAACACTTCCCTTCAGCGAACCGGGTCGCAGGTAAACCTCTCCCCGATCGTCGTCGCGAATGACGACGCCCGCACCCGTGCTGGGGTCGTAGATCTTGACTACACCTTGCATGGTGGCGGTGAGCATAGACAGGTTGCGAGATCGGACCGACGCAGGGGCCCGATTCCCCGGATCGTCCGGATCCGGGATGCAAACCGATATCCTCGGCCGCGATGACGCTCAATGCCCATGACATCAAACGCGTGATGGAGCGCTACTACCAGGGCCTGGTCCAGCATCGGGACGTATTGAACCGTCTCAACGTCTATCCGGTGCCCGACGGCGATACGGGCACGAACATGGCACTCACCGTCGGTTCGGTACTGACCGCATGTGAAGGCACCAAGACGATGGCGGAGCTGTCCGCGGCCATTGCGCACGGGTCGCTCATGGGCGCCCGCGGCAACAGCGGCGTGATCCTGTCCCAGATCCTGCGCGGCCTCTCCGAGACCTTTGGTGGAGGCGACCGGGTGGGTATGGCCCAGCTCATCGAGGGCTTGAGCCGTGCTGCGGAAGCCGCCTATGAGAGTGTGGTGCGCCCCGTCGAGGGCACCATCCTCACAGTTATCCGGGAGGCGGCCAGCGGAGCCCGAGAATCCGACCAGGCCGAGGACTTGAGTCGGCTGATCGAGCTTGTGTATGCCCGGGCACTGCAAGCGCTGGAGCAGACGCCCGACTTGTTGCCGGTCTTGAAACAGGCCGGGGTCGTCGATGCGGGCGGCGCCGGGTTGTTGCTGATGTTCGGGGCGTTTGTCGAAGAAACCACGGGCGTGCAGACGCCGCTGCCCGAGCCGATCGTGTCGGCGGCGGTGGCTCGCGAACAAGTCGATCCCTCCCAAGCCCCAGCAGTGGCCGATCTGCGGTATGAAGTCATGTTCTTCCTGGAGGCGCAGGACGAGAACGTGGGCGACCTCAAAACCGCCTGGTCCGAGATCGGCGACTCGATAGTCGTGGTTGGGGGCGACGGTACGTACAACTGTCACATACACACCGACGAGATCGGGCGCTCAATCGAGGCCGGGATCAGGGCCGGGCGCCCCTACGACATCCGTGTCACAGATTTGCTCGAGCAGAGCGCCGACGCATCCCACCACCGGTTCGAGCCGCTGCCGGCTTTCGCTGAGGCACCGCTTGGGGTAGTGGCGGTGGCGGCAGGCGACGGGCTGCGCGAGGTATTCCGGGAGCTAGGCGTCCAGTCGGTCGTCGGCGGTGGACAGTCGATGAATCCCTCTACCGAGGAGCTGCTCGTTGAAGTGGAGCAGATCCCGGCGAACGTCGTGGTCGTCCTGCCAAACAACAAGAACATCGTTCCGGTGGCGGGCCGCCTGGACGAGCTGAGCACCAAGTCGGTCTACGTTGTTCCGACGTGTTCGATTCCGGAGGGGATCGCAGCCATGCTCGGGTATCTGCCCGAGGGAGATCCAGACGCCGTGGTCGCCGGGATGGAGCGGGCCGCCGGGGAGGTTGTCACCGGCGAGATCACCCAAGCGGTCCGGGATGCCGAGACGGCCGCCGGGCAGGTCTCGGCAGGGGATTGGCTCGTGCTCGTCGAGGGGAAGATCGCCGCGGTCGCGGCGGATCAGATGAGCGCACTGCGCGATCTGGCCCGCCATGCGGTGACGCCTGAGGCCGAGTTGGTGACTCTGTTTCTGGGCGACGGACACGAGCCGACTGCCGTTGAAGCGTTCACGGAGCTGATGGCTGCGGAGTATCCAGACCTGGAGGTGGTGAGCGTGAACGGGAGGCAGCCGTTGTACCCCTACCTCGCCTCGATCGAGTGACCGGGCGGACGCTGGCGTACCTGGCCGGGATTCCGGTACAACAGGTCAAAGGCCTCAGTGGCAAGCGGGGCGCCGACCTCGCCGAGGCGGGGGTCAAGACCGTGGCTGATCTTCTCATGCATGTTCCCCGTCGCTACATCGACCGCAGCACCAAGGTCGATCTGAATGCCGTCCCGGTCGGGGAAGAGGTGACCGTTCTCGCAACGGTACAGAACGTGTCGACCCGCCGTCCCCGTCGTAACCTGACGATCGTTGAAGCCCAGCTCTCGGACGGCACAGCAACCGTGAAAGCCGTGTGGTTCAACCAGGGTTTCCGGGCCCGCCAGCTGTCCGAGGGGGCCGAGGTTGCGTTGTCCGGGAAGGTTGAGCGCTTCCGGGGGCGGCTCCAGATGAAGAGTCCGGCCGTGGACGTGCTGCAGTCGGGCGGCGAGAGCCTGGTGACCGGGCGGGTGGTCCCCATCCATCCCGGAGTGGGCGCCGCGGGTCCCGGCTACTTGCGCCGAGCGATGCACAATGCTCTGGCTCGGTCCCGTCCCATCGCCGACCCGCTGCCCGCAGACATGGTTGCCAGGTTGGGCTTGGGGGCGCGAGACACGGCGTTCGGCTCGATCCATTTTCCCGACGCGCTGGACGACGTTGCCCCCGCCCGCACTCGGCTGGCGTTCGATGAGTTCTTCCGCCTCGAGGTTGCGCTGGCTCTCACCAAGCGGTGGAATGCCAGTCAGTCAGTCGGCATTCGGCATCAAACCGACGGTTCAGTCCTCGACGAGTTCATCGGTGCACTTCCGTACACGTTGACCGGCGCCCAGGTGCGGGTCATGGAGGAGATCCGCCGCGATCTCGCCGGGCCCGAACCGATGCACCGGCTGCTGCAGGGTGAGGTTGGCTCGGGCAAGACAGTGGTGGCGGTGGCATCGCTGCTTGTCGGTGTGCAGGGCGGCTACCAGGGGGCTGTGATGGCTCCCACCGAGGTCCTCGCCGAGCAACATTTCCGTGGGATCGCCGACCTCCTAGACCTGGCCGGCATGACACCAGACGCCTGGCCCGACCCGCGCGGGATGGTGAGTTTGTTCGAGGCGGCGAAGACGGAGGGCAGTCATCATGAGGTGCGGCTGGCGCTGCTCACCTCCAACAGTGCCCGAGCCAATTTCAAGGACTCGATCACCCGGCCCGAGCTGCTGGAGCTGGTGGCGGCCGGCGAAGTGGACATAGTGGTCGGCACCCATGCCCTCATCCAGGAGGGCGTGAATTTCGACCAGCTGGGTGTAGCGGTCGTGGACGAGCAGCACCGTTTTGGCGTCCATCAGCGGGTGAAGTTGAAAGAGAAAGGCGATGCGGCCGATCCCGATCTGCTGATCATGACCGCAACCCCGATTCCCCGCACCCTCTCCATGACCCTGTACGGCGACCTGGACGTCTCCATCCTCGACGAGCTCCCTCCGGGGCGGATCGCGATCAACACCTGGGCGGTGGGCGGCTCAGACCCAGAACTAGAGCGTGTGTACCGGGTTGTGCGCGAGGAAGTTGCGGCCGGACGTCAGGGCTATGTCGTCTGCCCGCTCGTTGAGGATTCACCCAAGGTCGAGGCCTCGTCGGCGGTGGCGGAGCACGCCCGTCTCTCCCGCGTCTTCAGCGACATGGCAGTCGGCCTGCTCCATGGCCAGATGAGCCCCCGGGACAAAGACGAAGCCATGGCCGCCTTCCGTGACGGGAAATTGGATCTGCTGGTGGCGACCACCGTCATCGAGGTGGGCATCGACATTCCCAACGCCGCGATCATGGTCATCGAGGACGCGGACCGCTTCGGCCTGTCGCAACTACATCAGCTGCGGGGCCGGGTGGGCAGGGGAAAGCACCAGAGCCAGTGTGTGTTGATTGCCGACCCCACCACCGAGGAGGGTAAGGCGCGGATCGCGGCGATGGTCGCCACCACCGACGGATTCCGCCTGGCAGAGGAGGATCTGCGCATACGCGGACAGGGGACCGTGTTCGGGGCACGTCAGTCGGGGCTCTCGGACCTGCGGGTAGCCGACATCCTGCGCGATGCGGAGACGCTGATCGCGGCGCGGCGCGAAGCGTTTGCACTGATCGATGACGACCCCAGCCTGGATCGTCACCCGGCCATCAGGGACGAGGTCCGGGCGCTGCTCGGCGATGCGGTCGAGTGGCTGTTCATCTCATGAGGATCATCGCCGGGACCGCCCGGGGACGCCGGATCGACGGGCCCCGTGGCCACGCCACCACCCGCCCGATGACCGACCGGGCACGCGAAGGCTTGTTCTCGGCCATCGCCGAATACATTCCGGGCGCTGACGTGCTTGATCTCTATGCCGGATCCGGATCCTTGGGACTGGAGGCGCTCAGCCGGGGGGCGGCATCGGCCACCTTCGTAGAGGCGGATCGGGCTGCCCTGACGACGCTGCGCACCAACATCGAGCGACTGGACCTCGGCGGAGTCGTAGTGCCCGAGACGGTCGAGTCGTTCGTGGAACGCCCGTCCGGTCCATACGATGTGGCCTTTGTCGATCCGCCGTATTCCGCGTCATTGGCGTCCATAGGTGCCATCATGTGCTCGCTTGTTCGGATTCTCCGGCCGGCGGCGCTGGTCGTTCTTCACCGGCGCAGTGGAGAGGAGCGACCCGAAATTCCCGGGCTGGAGGCGGCGGGCGAGCGGGCGTACGGAACGACTCAGCTGTGGCGCTACGAGAAGGAGAACGGTTGACGACGGCGCTGTGTCCGGGCAGCTTCGATCCGCCGACGCTCGGTCATGTGGATGTGATTCACCGGGCGGTCGGCGTATTCGACGACGTCCTGGTGGGGGTCATCCGCAACCCGTCCAAAACCCCGCTTTTTACGGCAGAGGAGCGGGTTGACATGCTGTCCGAGTTGTTTGCCGAGACGCCCGGCGTTCGGGTGGAACACTTCACAGGGCTGCTGGTCGACTTCGCACTAGAACGCGGCGTGGATGTAATTGTCAAAGGATTGCGGGCTGCCTCGGATTTCGAGTACGAGCTGCAGATGGCCCAGATGAACACACATCTCTCCGGGATCGACACCTGGTTCATCCCCACCAGCCCCGAATTCGGCTACCTGTCGTCTTCGCTGATCAAAGAAGTGGCGCAGCTGGGAGGTGAGCGGGTGGAAGAGCTCGTGCCGGCGTCGGTGTGGAAGCGCCTGGTCGAAAGATTGGAACTGTGATCATGGACACCGAACACGGTGAGGAGCCCCAGGAATCGGCGTCGAAGGTGCCGACGGTGGGCGAGCTGCAAGAGCTGATCGACGAGATGATCGTTGCTGTCGAGGAAGCCAAAGCTGTACCGCTGTCCGGCAACGTGATGGTGGACCGCGACGAGATGCTGTCGATGCTCATGACGCTGCGCGACCGTCTTCCCGATGAGATGAAAGCGGCCAGGTGGATGATCCGGGAACGGGAAGCGTTTGTCGCCCGGACCAACGAGCGGGCCCGCAGCATCGTGGACCGAGCCAAACGCAAGGCCGAGGAGTTGGTCTCGGAATCCCACATCATCGCTGAAGCGGTCGAGGAGGCCAACCTGCTGGTAAGGCGCGCAGAGGGCGAGGCGCGCAAGATCCGGCTCGAGAACGAAGATTTCGCTCATCAGCGTCTCGAATACCTCGAGGCGCTGTTTGGCAAGCTGATCGCCCAGGTCCAGAACGCCAAATCCGAGTTCCACCAGGCCCGCCCGCCCGAGCCGCCGGTGCCGGGCGTCTAGCTACCTCGCGCCACGATGGGCCAGACGGCCGGGTGGCGACATTCTCCATGCGGTTCACATTCGGTCGCAACACCGGCGACGATCCGGGCATCCGTCTCTCCGGCGTGGCTGGTTTCGCGTTGTGCCTGAACGCCGCGCTCCTGCTCAGGCGCTATCGGGCCCCCTCATCGGAGCCGGCGACGTGCATGCGCTCTGTCCCACGGGCAGCGCTCCACGTGTAGCTTGAGCCGTTCGCGGCCGACGCCCGTCGGCCACATGGGGGACAAAGGAGGTCACGTCAATGCGAAGGCGTGTGATCACCGTCTTGGCGAGCACCCTCGTGCTCGTCGCTTTGACCGCAATGCCCGTCGGGGCGGGCCCACCAGACACCGCCACCATGCAGTTCGGGCGGCCGGATCTCGGCACGGGCTGCAACCCAGGACTTGGCTGTACCGACGACGCGTCCTTCCACGCGGTAGACAGAATTGTCCCGGGTGCCGTGGCTATCTCGGCCGGCGGGGAGGTGACGTTCAACGTAGACGGCTTTCACCAAGTAACCATCTACGAGGCCGGCACAAAGCCGAAGGACATCAATCCTGACACCGGCCTCTTCCCGTTCATCAATGATCCGTCTGGAATGATGCTCGAGCCACGAGTGCTCTGGCAGGGCCCTGTCGGTGGC